>JANRIT010000043.1:0-20986 GCA_033764645.1 Hyphomicrobiaceae bacterium | reverse complement strand
CTCGTCATGGGCATGATGATCATCCCGTTCATCTCATCGTTGTCGGACGACGTCATCAACGCCGTGCCCCAGTCGCTGCGCGATGGCGCCTACGCGCTCGGCGCGACGAAGTCGGAGACCATCACCCAGGTGGTGCTGCCGGCCGCATTCGCGGGCATCGTGTCTGCCTTCATGCTCGCCATCAGCCGCGCCATCGGCGAGACGATGATCGTCGTCATGGCCGCCGGCCTCGCCGCCAACCTGACGTTCAATCCGCTCGACGCGGTGACGACGATCACGGTGCAGATCAAGACGATCCTCGTCGGCGACCAGGAGTTCGACAGTGCCAAGACGCTGGCCGCCTTCGCCCTCGGCTTCGTGCTGTTCTTCGTCACTTTGATGCTGAACTTCATCGCGAACCGCATCGCGCAACGGTACCGTGAGCAATATGACTGACATGTCGGCCACTACGCCCGCCGGGCTCGCGCCCAGCGACGTCACCACCGATGCCTTCAAGGCGCGGGTACGCAAGCGCTACCGCTCGGAAGCATTGTTCCGTGCCTACGGCGCCATCGCACTCGGCATCACGGCCATCTTCGTCATCTCGGTGGTCACCGACATCGTGCGTCGCGGCCTGCCCGCGTTCTGGACCCATTCGCTGGTCCTCGACGTGCCGGTCTCCGCAGACGCAGTCGACCCGCAGGGTACGAAAGACCCGGCCGTGATCCGTCGTGCCGACTACTTCACCATGGCGCGTGATGCACTGCGTGCCACCGTGCCGGGCGTCGAGGGGCGGGTGCCGCGCCGCAAGCTCGATGGCCTGTTGAGTTCCGGCGCCGCCAACGATCTGCGCGAACTGCTGGCGGCCGACCCGAGCCTCATCGGCACGACCGTTAAGACCCGCTTCCTGCTGTCGGACGACTCCGATCTCTACCTCAAGGGTTCGGAGACCGAAATCGAGCGCTTCCCAGCGCGCGGTATCGGCACGCCGAGCGGGGCGACCGGTGAAATCACGATCCTGACTTCTTCGAATGACTTCGCCGACGACCTCGTGCGCGTGAAGCGTGACCTCGCCGAGCGCATCGAAGGCTTGAAGGTCGAATTGCGTCGCGCCGAGCGCGGTGACGCGGCGCGCGCCGAACGCATCAAGGCCGAGATCGCCGAACTCGACGCTCGGGTCAATCAGCCTGGCGTAGCGGAAACGCTCGACGAGCGCCTGCCGAGCCTTCTGGTCGCCATCAATGGCGGCGTTGTGAAGCTCTCGCGCATCGGCAACGCCGAAGCGTCCGGCACTGTCATCCTGCCGCTCAAGTCGACTGCTGACGCCGGCGCTGGCGCCTGGGAGGTGCTGACCTACACGGTACCGGAATCGAACCGCAAGCTCGGCGACCTCGAGATCACCTTCCTTGAGCGCCTCAAGTCGGAGGGCCGCGTCGAGCAGCACTTCAATACGATCTTCTTTACGGCCGGCGACAGCCGCGAGGCCGAGCTCGCCGGCATCCTCGGCGCGCTGATGGGCTCGATCCTGATGCTGTCGGTGACCCTCGCGCTGTGCTTGCCGATCGGCGTGCTGGCGGCCGTCTATCTCGAAGAGTTCGCGCCGAAGAACTGGTTCACCGACATCATCGAGATCAACATCAACAACCTGGCGGCCGTGCCGTCGATCGTGTTCGGTCTGCTCGGCCTTGCCGTCTTCCTCAACTTCTTCGGGCTGCCGCGCTCGGCCCCGCTCGTCGGCGGCCTCGTGCTGGCGCTCCTCGTGCTGCCCACCATCATCATCGCCTCTCGCGCCGCGCTGAAGGCCGTGCCACCCTCGATCAAGGAGGCGGCGCTCGGCGTCGGTGCGTCAAAGCAGCAGGCCGTCTTCCATCACGTCCTGCCGCTCGCTATGCCGGGCATCATGACCGGGACCATCATCGGGATGGCGCACGCGCTGGGCGAGACCGCGCCGCTCCTGATGATCGGCATGCTGGCCTTCATCGTCGACGTGCCGACCGGGTGGACGTCGTCGGCGACGGCGCTGCCCGCGCAGCTCTTCATCTGGTCGGACCTTCCCGAAGCCGCCTTCCAGGCCAAGACGGCTGCCGGCATCATGGTCCTGCTGGTGCTGTTGTTCGTCATGAACGGTGCTGCGATCTGGCTGCGCCGCCGCTTCGAGCGCCGCTGGTGACCGCTGGGGCGCGTAAGTAGTCCGAATGCTGCGGGCCCATGGCGGCCCGGCCGAAGAAAAGCGTGAGCAAAGGAAGTCTTCGATGCAGACCACCATGGAACGCGCCCCCGCTGGCACAAGCCCTAAGGCCGCCGGCGTGACGTCCACCAACAAGGTGACCGCGCGCGGTGTCGACGTCTATTACGGCGAGAAGCACGCCATCAAGAACCTGTCGATCGACGTGCCGCAGAACGCGATCACGGCGTTCATCGGGCCTTCGGGCTGCGGCAAGTCGACGTTCCTGCGCTGCATCAACCGCATGAACGACACGATCCCGATCTGCCGCGTGACCGGCAAGATCGAGGTCGACGGCCGCGACATCTACGATCCGAAGATCGACGTCGTCGAGCTGCGCGCCCGCGTCGGCATGGTCTTCCAGAAGCCGAACCCGTTCCCGAAGTCGATTTTCGAGAACATCGCATATGGTCCGAAGATCCATGGGCTCACGAGTTCGAAGGCCGAGCTGCAGCAGCTCGTCGAGACGAGCCTCCAGCGCGCCGGCCTTTGGGAAGAGGTCAAGGATCGCCTGGCCGACCCGGGCACCGGCCTCTCCGGCGGCCAGCAGCAGCGGTTGTGCATCGCGCGCGCCATCGCGACGAAGCCCGACGTGATCCTGATGGACGAGCCGTGCTCGGCACTCGACCCTATCGCCACCGCCAAGGTCGAGGAACTGATGGTCGAGCTCAAGCGCAACTTCACCATCGTCATCGTCACCCACTCTATGGCCCAGGCGCAGCGCGTCTCGCAGAAGACGGCATTCTTCCATTTGGGTACGCTCGTCGAGTTCGGCGACACGACGCAGATCTTCAACGCTCCGGTCGACAAGCGCACGCAGGACTACATCGGCGGCCGCTTCGGCTGATGAGCAAGGGTCTCGCGGGCCGCCACCCTTGGTACAGAGCCTGATGCGAGGTTGAGCGCATGAACGTGCACGGCCGCCCGTCGCAGCCCAGTGATTTCGCAGACCTCGACAAGATCATCGCCAAGATGGGCGGGCTTGCCGAGCAGCAACTCGATCTCGCCTTCGTCGCGCTCGAGAAGCGCGATCCCAAGCTCGCCGAACAGGTGATCGCTTCGGATCGCGACATCGATCTGCTGGAGCGCGAGGTCGAGGCGCTGACGCTGGGCATGATCGCTCGGCTGCGCCCCGACGAGAGGGGTCTGCGCCACATCCTCGGCACCATGCGCATCGCATCCGACCTGGAGCGCATCGGCGATCTCGGCAAGAACATGGGCAAGCGCGCTCTCGCGATCGCCACCGAGCAGCGCCCCAAGCTCCTCATCGGCGGCCTGAGGCACATGGTCGAGATGGCGCTCGGCCAGCTGAAGGACGTGCTCGACGCCTACACGACGCGCGACGCTGCGCGCGCCTACGCGGTGTGGGCCGACGACGCCAACATCGACGCCATGTACAACTCGCTGTTCCGCGAGCTGTTGACCTACATGATGGAAGACCCGCGCTCGATCGGCATCGCGACGCACCTGTTGTTCGGCGCCAAGAACATCGAGCGGGTCGGCGACCATACGACCAACATCGCCGAGACGGTCTTTTTCCTCGTCACCGGCAAGGAGCTGGCCGCCGAACGGCCCAAGCTCGACGAGACGAGCACGACCCTGATCATCAAGGACGAACCCTGAGGCCCGTGACGCACCGGTTAGGTGTCGAGTGGAGGATGAGTGATGGCGCACGGGCTGGGGTTCGAGACGCGGAAGACCCGAGGAAAGCATCAGAGCATGTCGGCCAGGCTTTTGATCGTCGAGGACGAACTCCCCATCGCTGAGCTGCTTCGCTACAATTTCGAGAGCGAGGGCTTCCGCGTGTCGCACGCCGAGACCGGCGAAGAGGCCGAGGTGATGCTCGACGAGGAGCGCCCCGATCTCATCGTGCTGGACTGGATGCTGCCGTCGGTTTCCGGCATCGAGCTGTGCCGCCGTATCCGCTCCAAGCCCGAGACGCGCAATATCCCAATCATCATCCTCACCGCGCGGGGCGAGGAGGGCGACCGCGTGCGCGGCCTCGCCACCGGCGCCGACGACTACGTCGTGAAGCCGTTCTCCCTGCCCGAGCTCATGCAACGCGTGAAGGCGATCCTGCGCCGCTCCTCGCCCGACCGCATGGCCGACGTACTGCGCGTCTTCGATATCGAACTCGATCGCGCCGCCCACAAGGTCATGCGCGGCCTGCGCGAGGTACGACTTGGCCCGACCGAGTTTCGCCTGCTCGAATTCCTCATGGAAAGCCCCGGCCGCGTCCTGTCGCGCGCCCAGCTCCTCGACGGCGTGTGGGGACGCGACGCGTTCGTCGACGAGCGCACCGTCGACGTGCATATCGGCCGACTGCGCAAGTCGCTCATCCGCGGCAAGGAGCGCGACCCGATCCGCACGGTGCGCGGGGCAGGCTACGTCTTCGGCGAACGCCCGACGCACTGAGCGGAGTGCGGGCAGCTGCCTCGGTGCCGAGCCGGAGACTTACGATCCGAGCGTCCGGTCGCCGCGCCGCTCGCCGTCCGACATGAGCCGGTGCGTCAGCGTAATCTTCTGCCAGATCTTGCCCGACAGGTTGGTCGTGATCTGCGACAGGTCGCTTGCGGCCTCGATCACCACGGGGTCGCGCGTGCCTTGCGCGTAGAGCGCCGCGATCTTGGCCGCCAGTGACAGCATCTCCGAGCAGTAGTCGAGATATCTCGCCAGCTCGAACGGCGTCATCTCCCGCTGCGGCGAGGACGGCGTCGAGGTGCCGACCATGGACGTGCGCGCCGGGTCCTTCGTGAGCTGGTGCATGTCGATCACGTGAATGATCGAGCGCAGTTCGTGCAGGTCGGCGAGCGCGCGGTCGCGATGCCAGCGACTTTCCAGGGACGCGAGAAAGTAGACGCCCGCGCCCGTCAGCACGAGCGTGTTGACCGCCGCTTCGATGCCTTGCAGCACGCCGAACAGGTTCTCTGCGTCGGCCTTGACCTCGATGATGCTGGCGACAAGCGCAAGCAGGAGGAGCCCCAGCACCACGAAGGTCCAGATGCCGAACCTGAGCGCCAGGTTTGGACGGCGCGCTGCCTCGACCTTGCCGCGGCTCTGGCGGGCGACATCGACGAGCTCGGCGCATACCTTGGCAAGCCCGCTGCCGGGAAAGCGCTCGCCGATGCGCCGCTCGAGCGTTTCCAGGGTCTTGATCAGCGCGGCGGGATCGAGCGTCCGATAAGCCATGGCGCGTCCCCGGCCGGCTCCGCCGTCAGTTCAGGTGGAACGTCAGGCCGCCACGCACCACCGTCACGTCGATTTCGGCATCGGCGATGAACACCGCCCCGTCCTCGAGGTCGTCGCTGAAGGAATAGTGCGACACGTCGATGTTGGCGCTGAGGCCCTTGGAGAACCGGTAGGCCGCTCCGCCGCCGGCGGTCCAGCCGACGAGCACATCGCCGCCGCCGATCGACTGGGATGCGGTCACGCCGCCGATGCTGGCCGTGGCGGTCGCCTCGACCTCGACATCGGCCCACGCCACGCCGCCCGTGGCGTAGAGGAGCCAAGGTCCAGCGGCGTAGCCGGCCTTTGCCTTGAGGGCATAGAGCGCCTGCACGTCGGCCCCGACGTCGAGCGTCGATGAAACCGGTACGCCAAACAAGTTGGTGCGGGCGGAGAGGGTGTTGTTGCCGTCGGTGGCGCCCCACGAGGCCTCACCTTCGGCGCCGAACACCCAGGCCCCGCTCTGCCACAGGTAGCCGGCGCTGAGGCCACCGAGGCCACCGCCGAGGTCGATCTCGTCGATGATGCCGATGTCGCGATCCGCTTCGCCCCAGCCGGCGCCGCCGTGCGCGCCGATGAAAAGCCCCGTCCAGATCGGCGGCAAGCTGTCGGCGCGTGCAGGGGCACCCGCCGGCATGGTCGTTATGGCGACAGCAGCCAGCATGCCCATGCAGACGCGGCGGGTGCGGCCCATCGATCGATCCGTCGCGGCTCGGCTCGGCATGGCAATTCTCCTGTCCAGTCCGGTGCTTGGCGAGGAGTATGGGGGCTCGGTGCGCCGGGTCAACCCCGCAGCGGTCACAGCCGACGGTTATTCCCGCTGTCCACCACCCTCAATCCCGCAGAAGCTCGTTGATGCTCGTCTTCGAGCGCGTCTTCTCGTCGACCCGCTTGACGATGACGGCGCAATAAAGGTTCGGCCCCGGCGCTCCGTCCGGCAGCGGCTTGCCCGGCAGCGTGCCCGATACGACGACGGAGTAGGGCGGCACGCGGCCGAGGAACTTCTCGCCCGTCGCCCGATCGATGATGGTGGTCGACGCTCCGAGATAGACGCCCATCGACAACACCGAGCCCTCCCCGACGACGACCCCTTCGGCGACCTCCGCGCGGGCTCCGATGAAGCAGTTGTCCTCGATGATCACCGGCCCTGCCTGGAGCGGTTCGAGCACGCCGCCGATGCCGGCGCCCCCCGATATGTGGCAGTTCTTGCCGATCTGCGCGCAACTGCCGACTGTGGCCCAGGTGTCGACCATCGTGCCGGCGCCGACGTGAGCGCCAAGGTTGACGAACGACGGCATCAGGATCACGCCGGGCGCGATATAGGCCGAGCGGCGCACGATGGCCCCCGGCACGGCGCGGAAACCGGCGGCGCGAAACTGTTCGGGCTGCCAGTCCCCGAACTTCAGCGGCACCTTGTCCCAGCCATGCACGCGGCTCGCATAGGTGCCCGACTTCTGGAACGGGATGATCTCGTTGTCGGCAAGGCGGAACGACAGCAGCACCGCCATCTTCAGCCATTGATGAACGTGCCACGTCCCGTCGGCTGCCTTCTCGGCAACCCGGACCGAACCGGAGTCGAGCAGGCTCAGGGCCGCATCGACAGCGTCGCGCACCGCGCCCTTGGTCGACGCGTTGACACTGTCTCGCGCCTCGAACGCCGCCTCGATCGTCACCTTCAGGTCCTCGTGGCTCATGCGTTCCTCCCGTCGTTTCGCTTGACGCTGTTCGCGCCGGGTTGTTGCGTCACGGTCGCCGGGGTGTCAACGCGCCTGTCGCAATTCCGTTGGATCGCGGTGCTAACGAGCGGACTGGCGAGTGAGGTCTGGTGGTGCGCATCTGACGCTTGGTCCCCAGTTGCTGCCAAGCGCGGAACCAGGCGTCAGATACACAAGCAACACTGGGATAATGGATTTACTGGTACTCCACTTGGCCCCGACATTTGCTCGCGAGGGCTCGGTGAGGGGAAGCACATGTCGGGGCCGGAGCACTGGCCCACGGCCAGCGCATCGAGGGAGATTGCACATGGCGCAAGAGCGTACGCTCACCGGGACCCTGTTCGCCGGTATCCTGGCGCTCGTTGGCGTGGTTGTGATGCTGGTCGTCGAGGTGATCGCAGCGATGCTCGTTTACATGGGCCTGTCGCTCTACAGCCAGAGCTTCTTCGGCTGGCTGGTCAGCCTGTCGCGCGATGTTCTCAACCTCCTGACCGACCTGCTCGTGCGGTTTTTTCCCGATCAGGCCAACACGGCCTTCGCCACGCTGCTCGGCGAGCTCGGACCGAAGTCGATCCTGCTCTTGCTCATCGGCCTCGTCGTCGGAGCCATGCTACGTCCGCTGATCTGGGGCGTTCGCCGCATCTTCGGCCTTGCCGGCTGAGGCGCCTTCGCCGGTTCAGCGCATCGCCTCGGCGATCAGTGCTTTCGCTTCAGGGCTGTCCCAGGGCGCCGGGCCGACGAGCCGGCCGAACTCACGCCCCTCGCGATCGATGAGGATGGTGGTCGGCATGCCGACCACCTTGAGCGGAGCGCTCGCGCGGCCGGTGTCGTCGACATAGAGCTTGAGGTTCGTCACGCCGACCTTGTCGAGAAAAGTCTTCGACGCTTGGGCGCCGGCGCGGTCCAGGCTGAGCGCGACGACCTCGAAGGCGGGAGAGCCGAGGTCGCGCTGCAGCCGGTCGAGGTCGGGCATCTCCTTGCGGCAGGGCGCACACCACGTCGCCCACAAGTTGAGAAGGATGGTGCGGCCCTTGAACGCAGCGAGCGTCATGGGTGCTCCGTCGGGGCCCGTGAAGGCGACGTCACCGACTGGCGGTCGCTCGGGTTTGCGGACGAAGGCGGCAAGTGGATCGGCCTGCGCTGTGAAGCCCGCGCCAGTGCTCCGTTCCGCGTGGGCGACCCCGCCTTGCCCCGAGGAACCGTTGTCAGGCGATGGCCCCGTCGCGTATACCGCGGCGAAGGCGGCGAGCGCCACCGCAACGGCAACCCACAAGTAGAATCGCAAAGGCGCCGCCCGGCCACGCTGCGCATCGGTCGCCGGGGCTTTCACCGGGCCTGCGGCCGACGCTCCGTCCGATGCCGGTGGTGCTGTGTCGCGCTCACTCATGCCGCCTCGTCACCCTCGCTCTGCCGCCGCCCCGCGACCGCACCCATTGACTACCCTGACCTGGGAGACTTCCAACGTGCCCGACCATAACGCCAACCAGATGTGGGGCGGCCGCTTCCAGATGTCACCCTCCGAGATCATGGAGGAGATCAACGCTTCCATCGGCTACGACAAGCGCATGGCGCGCGAGGACATCATGGGATCGCGCGCCCACGCCGAGATGCTTGCCTCGGCCGGCATCCTCCGCCGCGAGGACGTGACGGCGATCCTCGAGGGACTGTCCGAGATCGAGCGCGAGATCGAAGCCGGCGCGTTCGTCTTCAGCCGCAAGCTCGAAGACGTGCACATGAACGTCGAGAGCCGCCTCAAGGATCTCATCGGCGAGCCGGCCGGGCGCTTGCACACCGCCCGCTCGCGCAACGATCAGGTGGCAACCGACTTCCGCCTTTACCTCCGCTCCCGCATCGATGCGTTCGACGCGGCCCTCGGCGCCTTGCAGCGCACGCTCGCCGAGAAGGCGCTTGCCCATGCCGCGGTCATCATGCCCGGCTTTACCCATCTGCAGCCGGCCCAGCCCGTCACCTTCGGCCACCACCTTCTCGCCTACGTCGAGATGCTGGCGCGCGATCGCGGCCGCTTCACCGACGCCAGAAAGCGCCTCAACGAATGCCCGCTGGGAGCCGCCGCTCTCGCCGGCACGTCGTTTCCCATCGACCGGCACATGACGGCGAGCGCGCTCGGCTTCGACCGGCCGACGGCCAATTCCCTCGACAGTGTCTCTGACCGGGATTTCGCACTCGAGACGCTGGCTGCCGCGACGATAACGTCCATGCACCTGTCGCGCTTCGCGGAGGAGCTGGTGCTGTGGACGACGCCGCAGTTCGGCTTCGTCGTCCTGTCCGACCGCTTCACGACCGGCTCGTCGATCATGCCGCAGAAGCGCAACCCCGACGCCGCCGAGCTGACGCGCGCCAAGGTCGGACGCATTTCCGGCGCCTTCCAGTCGCTCGTCATGGTCATGAAGGGCCTGCCGCTCGCCTATTCCAAGGACATGCAGGAGGACAAGGAGGCGACCTTCGATGCGCTCGACAGCCTGCGCCTCGCCGTGGCGGCCATGACCGGCATGGTCGAGGACATGGAGCCGGTGCCCGAGCGCATGGCATCCTTCGCCAGCGCAGGATTTGCGACCGCCACCGATCTCGCCGATTGGATCGTCCGGGAGCTGAAGCGGCCCTTCCGCGAGGCCCATCACATCACCGGCGCCATCGTCGCGGAGGCCGAGCGGCGCCGTGTCGACCTCGCCGGCCTGCCCATCGAGGCCATGCAGGCCATCGAGCCGGCCATTACCGAGGACGTCTATTCGGTACTGAGCGTCGAAGCCTCCGTCGCGAGCCGGACGAGCTATGGGGGAACCGCGCCACAGAATGTCGCCAAAATGGCCGCAGACTGGCTCGCGCGGCTGGAAACGGCGGTCAAGTCCGGCTAAGGCATGGGATGGAGGATCGCGGGATGGACACGCGTCACCGGCGCACCGACCCATGCTCTCCGGGGCGAACTCTCCGAGGCGAACAGGTATGAACGACGGTCTTCCGGCACAGTTCAAGGCGGTCCGCACGGCACTGCTTGTTGCCGCCGCGTCGATGCTTGCGCTCGGTGCAGCCGGCTGCGGCGTCAAGGGCTCGCTCGACGCGCCGAAGGATGTGTCCGCGAACGGTGAGGCCGCCGCGCCAGCCGAGGGTTCGGGCAAGAAGAAAAAGCACGACGGCTTCATTCTCGACGGTCTGCTGCGCTGAAGGTCACTCACCTCCCCCGCCAGCGCGCCTCGATCACGCTCACCACGACCACTTGACCGGCCGACGTCGGCGCCAGCGCGGGTACCGCGCGCGCTGTCGTCGTCGCGATGTCCGCGACCGCTGCGAGCCGCTCCAGAAACCGTGGCGTCGCGGGCCGGCCGGGATCGGAGAGCACGATCCTGCCGCGAGGCATCAGAGAGCGGTCGAGCACGCGGAGGACCGCGCCGAACACTTCCTCGTCGTAGAGGATGTCGGCGCCGATCACGGTCTCGAACCTGCCGAGGTGAGGCCATTCCCGCCAGTCGCCGAGCGCCAGCCGAATATCGGCAAGGCCATGCGCATCAGCGTTCCTGCGGGCGAGCGCCAGTGCCTCCGCGCTGTGGTCGGTCTGCACGACATGAGCCCCGATTGAACGCGCGGCAAGGCCGGCGAGACCGACACCGCAACCGAGTTCGAGTGTCGGCCGTCCCGACAGCGCCGTCGGGCATTCGGCAAGGTGGTCGGCGAGCGCGATGGCGCTCTCCCACAACATCAGGCCGAACGGAAACGTCGCGAGCCCATCGGCGGCGTCGATAAGGGCCTTCTGGTCGTCGACACAGGCGATCTCCCAGTCGCGGCGCGCCGCCGTCAGCCGGCGCCGGACGAGCGGCATTCGCTCGAGAGCCTGCACGCCGGCGGCCAGTGTCGTCTCGATGGCATCGATGGCCGCGTCGCCGGCGTCGCCCATCGGATCGCTATCCGTCCTCGTCATTGCGCCAGCCTCGCCTCCGCCAGTATAGCTCGGAAGGTTGGCGCATCGGCGCGCCACGATGGATCGCCTTCCCCATGCACCACTTCACCTATCGCGGCGGCATTCTTCATGCCGAGGACGTCGCCATTCCGACGCTGGCCGCCGCCGTCGGCACCCCGTTCTATTGCTATTCGCGCGCCACCCTCGAGCGCCATTACCGCGTGCTGGCGGACGCCTTTGCCGGGCTCGACGTGCTGATCTGCTTTGCCGTCAAGGCCAATTCCAACCAGGCCGTGCTGGCGACCATGGCGCGCCTCGGCGCCGGCATGGATGTCGTCTCGGGGGGCGAACTGGCGCGCGCACGCGCCGCCGGCGTCCCGCCGGAGCGCATCATCTTCGCCGGTGTCGGCAAGTCGCGCCACGAGATGGCCGACGCGCTCCGAGCCGGCATCCACGGCTTCAACGTCGAAAGCGAGGCAGAGCTCGACGCCCTGTCCGCGGTGGCTTCCGGGCTCGGCCTCACCGCCCGCGTCGCCCTTCGCATCAACCCGGACGTCGATGCTGGCACGCACGCGAAGATCTCCACCGGCAAGGCCGAGAACAAGTTCGGCATTCCATACGCCGAGGCGCGCGCGCTGTACGCCAAGGCGGCCCGGCTCGCCGGCATCGAGGTCGCCGGCATCCATATGCACATCGGCAGCCAGATCACCGAGCTCGGGCCCTTCAAGGCTGCCTTCGGTCTGTTGTCCGACCTCGCCCTCGCCTTGCGGGCCGACGGCCACACCCTGTCCCACCTCGACATCGGTGGCGGCCTCGGCGTGCCCTATCGCGGCGATGCCGGCTCGCCGCCGTCGCCGGCCGAGTACGCCGCCGTGGTGCGCGAATGCCTGGCCCATCTCGGCATGCGGATCGTGCTGGAACCGGGCCGCATGATCTGCGGCAACGCCGGCATCCTCGTCAGCGAGGTGCTCTATGTGAAGGAAGGCGTCGACAAGACCTTCACCATCGTCGACGCCGCCATGAACGACTTGATCCGCCCGACGCTCTACGAAGCCCATCACGACATCCTGCCGGTGGCGGAGGAGCGCCGCGCCATGCCGCCGATCCTCCAGGACGTCGTCGGCCCGGTGTGCGAGACGGGTGATTTCCTGGCCGAGGACCGCCCGCTGCCGCCGTTCGCCGCTGGTGACCTCCTCGCCGTCATGACCGCCGGGGCCTACGGGGCGGTCATGTCCTCGACCTACAACACGCGCCCGCTCGTGCCCGAGGTGATGGTCGACGGCGAGAGCTTTGCCGTCGTGCGCCCGCGCGTTCCCGTCGCCGACCTGATCGCGCTCGATCGCCTGCCACCGTGGCTCGCCCGCGACGGCGGCCGCTGAGGCGCGGGCACGTGCGGTGCTGTATGCAAACAAAAAGTGAACGCTTCCCCTCCGAAAATTCATGTGTCGCGATCTGGTCGCGTGATACGCTCTGCACCTATGAGAAAGCAGGAGCGCGCAAACCCCGCCAGTCCGGTTCATCAGACCGAGCGGGCCCAGACCGACCTCGCGCTGGAGCGTAAGGTCGTCGGCTCGGCTTGGATGCTGTTCCTCGAGACACTTTGGCCGCGCGTGTGGGTGCTGCTCGCCGTCGGCGGGCTGTTCGTCCTCGCCTCGGCCCTCGAGGCCTGGTCTCGGTTGCCGCCGCTCGTCCATCAGGCTGCGCTGGCATGCTTCGCCATCGCCGCGCTCGCGGCCCTCGTCTTCATCGCCCGCACGCCCTGGCCGTCGCGCGAGGCTGCGATGCGCCGTCTGGAGAGCAAATCCGGCCTGCCGCACCGGCCCGCATCGTCTTACGAGGACAATCTCTCTGCCGGCACGCGCGATCCGGCGACCCTGGCTCTCTGGCAGGCCCATCGCCAGCGCCTCGCCGAGCTGATGGGCCGCATGCGTGTCACACGCCCGGAACCCGATGTGCCGAGCCGCGATCCCTGGGCGCTGCGCGGCCTGTTGCTGCTGGCCGTGACGGCGGTTGCGGCCCTGGCGGGCGGAGACCTGCCAGCGCGCCTGGCCGGCGCCTTCAAGTTCGATGCCCCGGCGGCTGGATCGTCTGTGCGTATCGATGCCTGGGTGACGCCGCCTGCGTATACGGGCAAGCCGCCCGTGCTGCTCGCCGACGGTGGTCGCGGCGCGGCCCCCGCGCCTGCCGCCAGCGGTTCGGCGGACGCTGCCGGCTTCTTCGAGGTGCCGGAGGGTTCGCAACTCGTCACGCGCGCGAGCGGTGTCGGGATTGGCGCATTGACCCTGATGATCGACGAGGACGGCGTAGCGCCACGGCAGATCGAGGCGGAGCGAGCCGGCACGCCAGCCGCCGCCGTCGCCGAGGTCGTGGAGGTGCGCCACACGCTGACGCGGTCGAGCCGCATCCGCCTGTTGGAGGATGGCAGCGAGATCATCGCCTGGACGTTTTCCGTCATCCCCGACGCGCCCCCGACCATCGCCGAGATGGAGCCACCGTCTGCGACGCGGCGCGGCTCGATGAAGCTCGCCTACAAGGTCGCCGACGACTATGGCGTGGCGAGCGCGCGGGCGCGCATCGCGCGCGTGCCGGATGACGGCACCGACCCGGCGACCGCCTGGGCACGTGGCGAGCAAGCCCTCAAGGGACCGCGCCTGCCGCTCTCCCGGCCTCCGGAGCTTGCGCTGCGCCTGCCGCGCGTCAACGCCCGCGAGGGCGAGGCCATCACCCACCTGGAGCTCGGCTCCCACCCATGGGCCGGCCTTCGCGTCACCATGACGCTGGAAGCGACCGACGTCGCCGGCAAGGTCGGCACGAGCGAGCCGCGCGAGATCGTCCTGCCGCAGCGCCAGTTCAAGAAGCCGCTCGCGCGTGCCATCGTCGAGCAGCGCCGCTGGCTCGTCGAGGATTCGCGCAATCGCGATCGCGTCCGCAAGGCACTGTCGGCTCTGACCCTCGAGCCCGAGGGCTTCATCGACGATGTGCAGGTCTATCTCGGCCTGCGCACGGCCTACTACCGGCTGCAGCGCGACGAGACGCGTCCGGGCCTCGACAGCGTGATCGAACAGCTCTGGAACGTCGCGCTGCGCATCGAGGATGGCGATCTTTCCGATGCCGAGCGGCGCTTGCGCGATGCGCAGGAGAAACTGTCGCAGGCATTGCAGGATGGCGCCTCCGACGAGGAGGTCGAGCAGGCGATGCAGGAGCTGCGTCAGGCCCTCGACGATTATCTCCAGCAGCTCCAGCGCGAGGCGCAGGACAACCCGCTGCGCCAGGACGGCCAGGATCAGGAGACGCAGCGCCTCAGCCAGCAGGATCTCGATCGCATGATGCGCGACATCGAGAACATGGCCAAGAACGGCTCGCGTGATCAGGCGCAGCAGATGCTGAGCGAATTGCGCGACATGCTCGACCGCCTGCAGTCCGGCCAGCAGAACCAGAGCGCCGAAGGTCAGGCCGGCGATGAGATGCAGCAGATGATGAACGAGCTCGGCGACATCGCCGGCCAGCAGCAGCGCCTCATGGACGATACGTTCGGCGAGCAGCGCCGCGACGGCGAACAGCAGGGCCAGCGTGGCCAGCAGCAAGGCCAGCGTGGTCAGCAGCAGGGTCAGCGCGGCCAGCAGCAGGGCCAACGTGGCCAGCAGCAGGGTGGCCAGCGCGGCCCCCAGGGTGAGCAGGGCCAGCGCGGGCGTGACGGCCAGTCCCAGCAGGCTGGCCCCAGTGGCCAGCGCGGATTGTCCGAGCGCCAGTCGGCGTTGCGCGAGCGCTTGCAGCAGCTCCAGCGCGAGATGCAGCAGAACGGCATGGACGGCAGTCGCGAGCTCGGCGAGGCGCAGCAGTCCATGGAGGAGGCCGAGCAGGCCTTGCAGCAGGGCGACATGGAAGGCGCCATGCGTGATCAGGCGCAGGCACTCGAGCAGTTGCGCAAGGGCGCCGAGCAGATGGCCCAGGAGATGCGCCAGAACAGCCCGCAGCGCTATGGCCGCAACGGCGACACGCCGCGCGATCCCCTCGGCCGGCCGCAGAAGTCGCAAGGTCCTGACCAGGGCACGTCGGTCAAGGTGCCCGACGAGATCGACATGCAGCGCGCCCGCGAGATCCTCGAAGAGTTGCGGCGCCGGCTCGGCGAGGCCTATCGTCCGACCGACGAACTCGACTACCTCGAGCGTCTGCTGCGCCGCTACTGAAGCCGGGTCGCTTAAGCCGCCACTGGCGGCGCCTTTCCGGTAGCGGGGTCGGCCGTGCCCGGCGGCCTCACCCTTCACCGTGCCGCTCACCCGTCACCGTGCCCAGTGTCGCGCGCTTCCGCGCCGACGCGCCGTTGCAAGCGGTCTCAGGTCGAGCCGCTGCACCGAGTTCGACATGGCCGCGCAGGTGGCTTCCACGCCATGCCAACGCCGGGCCTCCTCCGCGCCGCAGTCGCCCCACAGAATTATTTTCAACGGGCCACACAAGCACCGCAATGTTCCGGTCCCGGCCCTCGTTTTTCGGACACGCGCAAGATTGAAATCGTGTTCAGCGCTCCGTTCCCGGCGCGATGTTGCCGTCCTGCATACACAAGCCAGCATCTCACCTGCGAGCCAGCGCTTCGTCGTTGCCACAGCGCCAGCCGTCGATAAGCTTTGCAGTGATCCAAGGATGGCGCCAAGCGGGGTGCTCGGCGTCTGAGGCTGGACGAAGGCCGTTGGGCGGGGCCGCTGGGCGTGTCGCAAGCGCCCCACTCCGTTGTTCTGCTTTCGCTCGTGCCAGGGTCTCGGCAGCGTGGGCCGCCCGCATCGGGCGGCGCGAACTCGAAGAAGGGGGCTTGCGGCAAGGAAAGCGGGGCGCGCCGAGGCGGCGGTGCCACGGGTTCGGCGTCGCGCTATCCGCACCATGGACATCCAGGATCTCCGCATCTTCATCCGCGTGGCGGCGGTTCACAACCTGTCGACGGTCAGCACCGAGTTCGGCCTCACGCCGGGCACGGTCTCCAAGCGCATCCAGGCGCTCGAGAAAGACGTCGGCGCCACCCTGTTCGACCGCACCACCCGCCTTATCCGCATCACGCAGGAAGGCGAGACGTTTCTCGGCCATATCGTGCGCGTGATCGAGGAATTGGAGGCCGCCAGCGCTGCCATCGAGCGGACGCAGCGCGGCCCGCGCGGACGGCTCAAGATCGCCGCGCCACCGATGATCGCCGGCCGGCCGACGTCGGACGCCGCCGTCGCGTTCCTGCGCCACTATCCCGAGATCGAGCTGTGCACGGTTCTGACCGACGAAGACTGCAGTTTGCAAGAAGAAGGCATCGACGTCATGATCCGCAGCGGCGTGCTGGCCGACAGCGCGCTGATCGGCAAGCGGCTCGGAGACGATCCCCAGATCGTCGTCGCTGCCCCCTGTTATCTGGCCGAGCACGGCCAGCCCCGTGCCCCCGCCGACCTCGAAAAGCACGCCTGCCTCGTGCTCTCGGACTCGACGCACTGGCCGTTCGAGAAGCGCAACGCCGAGAAGCTCATCAAGGTCCGTCCGCGGCTGCGCTCGAACGACACCTGTGTCCTCCATCGCGCCGCCATCGCCGGGCTTGGCCTGTTGCGCACGTCGCGCGCCCTCGTCGCCGACGATCTGTCGACCGGCCGGCTCTTGCGTGTTCTGGAGGAGTTCGACACCACCGGCGACAGCGCCATCTGGGCGGTCTATCCGCGCACACGCCACATGCTGCCCCGCACCCGCGCGTTCCTCGACTTCATCACCGATTGGGTGCGCGAGGGGGCCGACCGCGACGCCGCATCCGAGGTGCCCCGCTTCGATCGATCGAAGGTTGGCGAAGGCCACGCCACGCGCGCGAAATCCTGAGGCGAGCGGTCGTCGGCCGGAACGGCCGCCCGGCGCTGATGGCGCTCACGGCGCCGGCACGCGCACGAAGCGTAAGCCGTTGCCGTCACGGCGCTGCCGCGCCTGGCGCTCCGAAGCGCACACCGAGCCCGCCGATGACCTCATGGCTGACGAGCCGCGTCTCGACGTGCCCGCCCGGCGGCGCCGTGCCCGACCACCACATGGCCGCCTGCCGGTAGAGATCGGCGAACAGCCCGATCTTCGTCCCGTCGAGTTCGCTGAGCGGCGCGTCGTAGCTCGCGAAGGTGAACTTGTACTCGATGAAGTAGCTCATGCGCGGCACGCGGAACTCGATGCCGATGAGGCCCTGCGCGACGGGACCCGTGTACTGGTACTCGTAGGTCCTGGGCCTGCCGCTTTGGCGCTGCACCTCGGTATGCGGCAGGTTGATGCCGACGCCGAGGCCGCCGTAGAGCGACAGGGCCGGATGCAGGTCGACGAGCCGCATCAGGCCGTTGAGCGTCAGCATGTTGTGACCGTGACTGAACTCCAGCCGCTTGAACACGGCATTGAGCGCGTTGGTCGACGGTACGGGCTGGCTGCGTTCGGTGCCGGTCATCATCACGTCGCGGCCGAGTTCCGCGATGGCCTTGGAATGGGTGAAGTCGAGCATGGCCCCGGTGCGGCCCTCGCCGAGCCAGCGCACGACGCGCACACCATAATAGATCGGATCGTTGAACGGCTCGCCGCGCCACGTCACGGGATCGACGGTAAGGTCGGTCTTTTCCTCCGGCGCGCGCACGCGCACGAGGCTCGGATAGGTGTATGGCGCGCCCGCATAGCCGGCGATCATCAGCTCCGCAGCGGGCGGCGCGGCGGCGAGCCACGATCTGGCTGCGGCGGCGCGGTCCTGCCCTGCCAACTTCTCTTCTTCGATCCTCGCCTGCCAGATCCCGGCGCCCACCGATACGGCGAGTGCGATGAGCGCGAACGCCCGTTCGCCCGCATCGAGCCATCGGCGCCTGCGATCGCCGGCCGCTTCTGCTGTATTGAAATGGCGAGGCTCGGCGGCTGCCCCATGTCGTACCGTCGGCATTGCTCAGCTCCCCTCGCCCCCGCGTCCCCGCCGAGCTTTAGGCATCGCGCGATGTCACCGCAATTGCCCGCCAGGCCTACACCTATTGCCGCACTGTCGCAGGGCCTCAACCACTAAATCCCAGTTCCACAATCAGTTTTCGGCGTTTGACCGGGTCACGAAAGCCGCCGTGCGCGCTGCCGCCAGCCGGTCGATCATGCGCTTGACGGCAACGATCTGCGGCGCCTGCCGCGTCAGGAAGTCCGGACCTGAATAGCCCCACCAGTCCCAGCAGCCTTGCGGATTGCCCGGTCCCGGTGCGACTTCCGGGAACAGCACGATGAGCCGGTTGGCATCGGCCCACGGCCAGAAGCCGGTATCGCGGATGAAGGCCTGCCCGACCGCGCCACGGCCCTGCGCGCAGCCATGGAAGGCGACGTGGATGCGGCAGCCGCCCTGGCTGCGACAACGGCGCGGCACGTAGACGACGCCGGTCGCCGCCAGGCTGTCGCTCGCCGCATCACGGTCGAACTCGGTCTGGTCGAATTGGATCGCCTCGCCGCTCGCCGGTCCGCCAGGCCGCTCGATGCCCGGCAGCAGCGCCGACAAGAGCGAGCCGGCCTGATCATAGTCGCAGTCGACGACGTAGGGCGCTTCCGACCGGTCGCACCGGCCACCCTTGTCGTGCGTGATGAAGGCATGCCCGGCCGCGAGGCGGTCGACGAAGGTCAAGCGCTCGGGCGGCACGCCGACGATATCGTAGAACCGGCGTGTAGCCGCGACGATCTGTGGACGCACGATCGTATCGGCCTGACCACTGAACAGGTAGACCCGGTCGCTCGCCACCGCGCTGATGGGACCGATACGCCCGGCCGCTGCGAGCTCGCCCGCTCTGCGCGCCAGCGCGTCCGGGTTTGGCACCCCCCACGCCGACATCGCTGCCAGCATGCACCCCGAGACGGCCTTCGTGGCATTGAGGGCGACCCCGCCCGCGCCGGGCACGAGGCCGGTGAAAGCGCTTTCGGCGCACCCGTAGGGCCCACCGGCGATGATCGCCGCGCCGCTCACGATCTCGGCGTGTGCGAACTGGAATTGGCCGGCCATGTAGGCGCCCGACGAGATGCCCGAGAGGGTGATGTCGTCGCCACGCGCGCCGAGTTCGGGCAGCCGTTCATCCGGCGAGGACGTCGTCGTCGTGCCGGGCCGGCATCCCGAGGGAGCCGCGAACGCCACGAACGCGACCATCAGGAAGACCGACCACAATAGCCACCACCGCGTCCACAGACGCAGGAAGGCGCCGGGCCGGTAGGGCGAGGGCAGGTTCGGCATGGCGGGAGGCTGTCTCGGGATGGCAGGCTGCGGGGGTGTGCCTCGACACTATCGCTTGAGCGCGCGCCCGGCCACCGTCTCGGCAACTGCGCGTGCCGACGGCGCGCTCACTCGACGAGCCGCACGGTGACGCGGTCCGCGCGCCCCTTTGCGTCGATCACGGAAAGCCGCGCGAAGCCGGGCCCTCTCGGCATCCAGACGACGTCGCGCCGGTGCGGTTCGGAGGCGATGGGCTCGCCGTCGATCAGGAACGTGAGCGGCAGCGCACCACCGTCGGCCTTGATCAGCACGGGCTCGTCACCGGAGATATCGATCTCGATGTCGGAACGGTCCGGTGGGAACGCGATCGCCACGGGATCGACGATGAATGGATCAGCACGCGTATCGGCGGCGACCGCCAGCCTGCCGAACCGCTTCAGCGGCGGCGGGAGGCCGTCGCCCTGCGCCAGGATCGTCCCGCGTGGCGCCGGCCCGAGCGGCACCGGGCGCGCACTGATGCGCCCGAACACGTCGAACAGGATGGGTGCTGCGGCCGTGCGGCCTACGAGCCCCGGCGTCGCCGCGCCATCGGCGCGCCCGACCCACACGGCGACGACGTGCTGGCCGTCGTAGCCGATAGCGAGCGCGTCGCGGTAGCCGTAGGACGTGCCGGTCTTGTAGGCGATGCGCCCGCCGCGCGTATGGGCCGGCGGCGGGGCGTCCTTCAGAATGTCGCCGACGTACCAGGCCGCGACCGGCCCGAGCAGCGCTGTACGGCCAGTCCCGGCGCCGCCCCCGTCTAGCCTCGCGCGGTCGGCCTCCGCTAGCGAATGGGTGAGTGCCACGGGATCGCCGCCGGACGCGAGCGTCGCGTAGAGCTCGGTGAGCTGCCGCAACGTCAGGCCGAGACCGCCGAGCGCAATCGACAGGTTGGGCTCGGCTCCTTTCGGCAGGTGCGCGTCGATCCCCGAGCGCCGGAGACGGCCGACCAGGCGGTGCGCGCCGAGCCTGTCGAGCACGCGCACGGCCGGAACGTTGAGCGACTGGCCGAGCGCCTCTCGTATCGTCACCGTGCCGCGATAGGTATCCTCGAAGTTCTCCGGCGCGTAGGCGCCGAAGCGCGCCGGCTTGTCCTCTATGAGCGTCTCGGGGTGAATGAGGCCGGCTTCGAAGCCGAGGCCGTAGATGATGGGCTTCAGCGTCGACCCGGGCGAGCGCACCGCCGCCGTCATGTCGATCGCCCCGCGCCGGGCGCTGTCGAAATAGTCCGCCGAGCCGACGTGCGCGATGACCTCGCCGGTGGTGTGGTCGGCGACGAGGATCGCGGCACTGATCCCTTCCCCGATGCGGCGCGCCTCCTCGCGCGCGAGCGCCTGCAGGCTCGCTTGCAGACCCGCTGCTATCGTCGTGCGGTGTACGGGAAGGCGCGGGTGCAGCGCCGTCTCGGCCTCGGCCAGATGCGGTGCCAGCATGGGGAACGCCTGGCGCGTGCGCGGCACTGGCTCGGCCATGGCCCGTTCGGCTTCGAGCGCCGTGATGACGCCGGCATCGCGCGTGCGCACGAGCACCTTGTCGCGCGCCCGCCGGGCAGCCTCCGCGAAGCGGTCGGGACGCCGGCTCTCGGGCGCTTGCGGCAGGGCGACGAGGAGCGCCGCTTCGCCGACCGACAGCCGCTGCGGCTCCTTGCCGAAGTAGGCGAGCGAGGCCGCCCGCACGCCCTCGATGTTGCCGCCGAACGG
>JANRIT010000012.1:0-1503 GCA_033764645.1 Hyphomicrobiaceae bacterium | reverse complement strand
CCCCAAACCCCGGCTAGCGATTTTGCGGTGACGCATGGCTCGG
Organism: Hyphomicrobiaceae bacterium; assembly: GCA_033764645.1. Classification (GTDB taxonomy): domain Bacteria; phylum Pseudomonadota; class Alphaproteobacteria; order Rhizobiales; family Hyphomicrobiaceae; genus Filomicrobium. The sequence continues at coordinate 1,460 of JANRIT010000012.1, read as the reverse complement.
CGCGACATCGCGTTTCCGGGCCTTTTGCGATTCAAGTACCTTTCACCCGGCGGGTGCAAGGGATCGCGGGCGATGAGCGGACGACTGAACTTCGAGATCGATACCGATCTGGAGTCGAGCCTGGTGACGGCGCGTGCGGGCATCCCGAGCCTGGTCGAGGCGTTTCGCCTGACCGGCATGGCGGCTGTCATCGACCGCACGATCAAGCTCAAGTCGCGCAAGCGTGGGCTGTCGCCGTCGGAGATGGTCGAGAGCTTCCTGGCCCTGTGGGCGAGTGGCGGCGAGAGGGCCGAGGACTTCGATCAGTTTCGCCAGGACGCGGGCTTGGCGGCGTTGATCGGCCATGAGTTGCCGGCCGCCCAGACCGCGCGTGACTTCCTCAGCGCCTTCCACGAGGACGACTTGCCGCTGCTGCAGGACGGCAAAGCGTCGGTGCCGTCGGAGAGCGCCCCGCTGCAGGGGCTGGCGGCGGCGAACAAGGAACTGATCCTCGACCTGCAGTGCCGCAAGCCTGTGAAGACCGCGACGCTCGATATCGATGCCACTGTGATCCACTCGTCCAAGCGGGCCGCCAAACGGGCCTACGACGGCGAGCGCGGCTACCAGCCGGTGCTGGTGCTGTGGGCCGAGCAGGACGTCATCATCGCCGACGAGTTCCGCGACGGCAATGTGCCGGCAGGCATGGGCAACCTGCGCATCATCCAGAACGCCGTGGCGGCGCTGCCGGGCAAGTTCGAGGAGATCCGCCTGCGCGGCGACAGTGCTCTCTATGAGCACGAGGCCATGACCTGGATGGACGAGAACCGCGTGCGCTACGCCATCTCGGTGCGCATGAGTCCGCAGATCAAGGAGTGCATCGAGGCGCTGCCCGAGAGCCACTGGCAGCCGGCGGGCGAGGAGACGGATGCGATCCGCGAATGGGCCGAGATCAACTATGTGCCCGCCGACGGCAACTGGTCGAAGGAGTTCTCGACGCCGCGCCGCTATCTGGCGATCCGCATCAAGCCGAGGCAAGGCGAGTTGCTGGGCGATGGTGCCAGCGTCAAACACTTCGCCATCGTGACGAACCGCAACGATCCGCCGGGCGGCAACGGCCTCGATCTGATCCGCTGGCATCGCCTCAAGGCCGGGACCATCGAGCATACGCACGACGTCCTCATGAACGAACTCGCCGGCTGGTGCCTGCCGAGCCAGAAGTTCGGCGCCAATGCCGCGTGGCTGCGCCTGAACGTGCTGGCCTACAACCTGCTGTCGGCCTTCAAGCGGGTCGGCTTACCCGAGGAAATGCACGATGCCCGGCCCAAGCGACTGCGCTTCCTCGTGCTGAACACGGTCGGAAAAGTCGTTCGCCATGCCCGCGAAACCCTGCTGCGCCTCGCCACCGACCTCGCCCGCACCCTCGCCGACGCTCCCCGCGTCGCGTTCCGGCTGCTTCGACCTGCCTTAGCCGGGGAATGAGG
>JANRIT010000007.1:0-4923 GCA_033764645.1 Hyphomicrobiaceae bacterium | reverse complement strand
TAGATCTGCAGGTGGTCGGCGACGGTGACGATCGGCGCGAACTTGATGCCGAGTTCGTGCTGGGCGGACGCCACCTCATGGTGATGCTTCTCGACGACGACGCCCATCTCGGCCATGACCGAGAGCATCTCGGAGCGGATGTCCTGGCCGCTATCGACCGGCGGCACGGGGAAGTAGCCGCCCTTGGTGCGCGGACGGTGGCCGAGGTTGCCCATCTCGTACTCGGTTCCCGAGTTCGACGGCAGCTCGGAACTGTCGAGCCGGAACCCCGTGTTGTAGGGATCGGACGTGAAGCGCACGTCGTCGAACATGAAGAACTCGGCCTCCGGGCCGAAGAACACGGCGTCACCGACGCCGGTCGACTTCATGTAGGCTTCCGCCTTCTTGGCAATGGAACGGGGGTCGCGCTCGTAGGCCTCGCCCGTCGAGGGCTCGAGCACATCGCAGAACACTGCCATCGTCGTCTGGGCGAAGAAGGGATCGACATGGGCCGAGGACGGATCGGGAATGAGCAGCATGTCGGAGGCTTCGATGCCCTTCCAGCCCGCGATCGAGGAGCCGTCGAAAGCATAGCCGTCGGCGAATACGTCCTCGTCGACGCAGCTCACGTCGGCAGTGACATGCTGCATCTTGCCCTTGGTGTCGGTGAAGCGGAAGTCGACGTACTTGACGTCCTTGTCCTTCAGCGTCTGGATCACGTCGGCTGCAGTTTTCATGAAGGCTCCCCTGTTGTGAGCTATTGCATGGAATGCGTACGGTCTCGGACATAGAACAAGCGGCCTCTTGACGGGCCGCTTGGCGTCGGGATCAGCGCGATGTCAGCTCAGATCGCCTCGGCACCGGTCTCGCCGGTGCGGATGCGAACCGCCTCCTCGATCGAGGAGACGAAAATCTTGCCGTCACCAATGCGTCCCGTCTTGGCTGCCTTCTGGATCGCCTCGATGGCCTTGTCCAGCATCTCGTCGGCGAGCACCACCTCGACTTTCACCTTGGGCAGGAAGTCGACGACGTACTCGGCACCACGATAGAGTTCCGTGTGCCCCTTCTGACGGCCGAACCCCTTGGCCTCGATCACGGTGATGCCTTGCAGGCCGATTTCCTGCAGCGCCTCCTTCACCTCGTCGAGCTTGAAGGGTTTGATGATGGCTTCGATTTTCTTCATTGTCGTACCGACCTCCAAGTGCCACGAGCGCGCGAAACCCGGGGGAAGCGCGTCTGGCGGGCGCGCGTCGTGGTTAGCACGCCCCATGCCAGTTGGTTAGCTGGAATTAATCGCGTGGTCCCACAAGGCTCTGTCGGCGCAGTGTCCGGTCCGCGGGCGACACGCCGCGCGCAGTCTGATCAAATTTCAGGCATCCTGCACTTGATTTCATCGGGGCTTGGCAGCGATGCAGAGGCTGCACCATGATGCCGCCGCCGTCGCCCGAGGAGATCATCCGTGCCCGAAGCATCGCCCCGCCGCCTGCCGCTCGAGCTTCTGTCGACAGCCGACATGGCAGAAGCCGACCGGCTCGCCATCGCCGGCGGGATCGCAAGCCTCGACCTGATGGAGGCCGCCGGTCGCGCCGTCGCGGAAGCCGCGCACGCCATGACCCGGCCTGGCAGCCGGATCGCGGTCGTGTGCGGACCCGGCAACAACGGCGGCGACGGCTTCGTCGCCGCGCGCCATCTCATGGATTTCGGTCACGACGTCGGCGTCGCCTGCCTTGCCCAATGGAGCCGTCTCACCGGGGATGCCGCGCAGATGGCGCGGCGATGGAAGGGCCCCGTGCATCCCTTGTCGAGCCCGCTCATCGAGGAGGCCGACCTGATCGTCGATGCCCTGTTCGGCGCGGGGCTCACGCGGCCGCTCGATGGCGGGGCCGCAGCCCTCGTCGCGCGCATCAACGCGACGGGCAAGCCGGTGCTTGCGATCGATCTCCCCAGCGGCGTCGACGGCGACACGGGCGAAGCACGCGGGCCGGCCATCACGGCACACCGGGCGGTGACCTTCTTCCGCCTCAAGCCGGGCCACATCACGGGCCGCACCGGAGCCTCGCTCGCCGACGTCGAAGTCGCCGACATCGGCATTCCGGAGCGCGTCGTCGACATGCTGCGCCCCGCCGGCCGACTCAACGCACCGGACCTGTGGCGCGGCGCGCTGCCCGTACCTGGACGAGCCGACCACAAGTACACGCGCGGCCATGTCGTCGTCGTGTCGGGGCCCGCCACGGCGACGGGGGCGGCGCGGTTGGCTGCGCGCGGCGCGCTCAGGATCGGCGCGGGTCTCGTGACACTGGCGAGCCAGCCAGATGCGGTCGCCGTCAACGCCGCCCACGCGACCGCCGTCATGATCGCTCCGTTCGAGGGGGTGGATGGCTTTGCCGCTCTCCTGACGGATGAGCGACGCAATGCGGTGGTCGTCGGACCCGGTGCAGGTGTGGGGCCGGCTACGATCGGCTTGGCGAGGGCGGCGCTCGCATCGCACGCTGGCGTCGTGCTCGACGCCGACGCGCTCACCTCGCTGGCCAGCGATCCCGACGTGCTGTTTCGTGCCGCGCGCGAGCGGCCGATCGGGCGACGGCCCGTGCTGACGCCGCACGAGGGCGAATTCAAGCGGCTCTTTCCCGACATCGCAACGTCGGGCACGCGCCTCGAGCGCGCAGCCGAGGCGGCGCGCCGCTCGCACTCGGTCGTCGTGCTGAAGAGTGCCGCAACGGTGATCGCCGAGCCGCAGTCGGCCGAGCCGGGCGCGGTCGCGCGCGTCGCAGTCACTGCCGACGCCCCCGCGTGGCTCGCGACGGCTGGCTCGGGCGACGTGCTCGCCGGGTTCATCGCCGGCCTCATGGCGCAGGGCATGCCGGCTTTCGAGGCAGCAGCGGCGGGTGTCTACATGCACGGCGCGGCAGCACGACTGTTCGGGCCGGGTCTCATCGCCGAGGATCTGCCGGAGACCCTGCCGCGCGTCCTCGCCGGGTTGTACGCCATGGAGGCGGGCTGACGGCGGCGAGCAACCGGCAACCTGCGGGCGGGCAAGGCGCAGTCGCGACGGAGCACTGCCGTCGATCGGCCACACACCTCGCCGACGAACATGGTAAACATGGCCGCTACGAGAGCGCTTCGCCGGATGGCGGGGCGAGCAACCAAGGGGACGAGGACGCAACCGACGATGCCACGCGCCACGCGCCGCCATCAGCACAAACCGCGCGCCGCACTGGCACGTCGAGTGCTGGCCGTCGGCGCGTTGGCGGCTTGCTGCGCGACTTTGGCTCTCGGCGCGGCTCCCGCACGTGCCCAGCAGCAAGGCGCCGAGGTCGCCGCACTGCGCCAGCGCGAGGCGGCAAGCGCCCTGCAGCGCGGCCAGACAGAGGAGGCCGTCGGGCACTACACCACGGCGCTGTCGCTCGCCGACCTGCCCAACGACCGGCGCGCGACGCTGCTCAACGATCGCGCCGTCGCCTACGTGCGGCTCGGCAAGACGAAACTCGCGCTCGAGGACTTCAACAAGGCGATCGAGCTGTTCCCGGAGTACGCCCCGACCTACAACAACCGCGGCAACCTGCTGATGGCTCTCGGCCTCGACGACGAGGCGATCAAGGACTTCAACCGCGCCATCGTGCTCGCGCCGGGTTACGCGGCCGCCTACAACAACCGGGCCGGCGTGCTGATGCGCACCGGCGCACTTGCCGCGGCCATCGCCGACTACACACAAGCCGTCAAGCTCGCGCCAGCGAGTGCCGCGCCGCTGACCGGGCGCGGCTCGGCCCACCTCATGCAGGGCCGACCCTATCTGGCCATGCGGGATTTCTCGCGAGCGGTCGGCACCGAGGCGCGCTTCGCGGCGGCGTATCGCAATCGAGCGGAGGCGCTGATCGAACTGTCGCGCTACGAGGAGGCGATCGAGGACCTGTCACGCGCGATCGCCTTCGACGTCGCCAACTCCGAACTCTATCTCCTGCGCGGTCATGGCTATCTCGCCGTCGGCAACAGTGACGCGGCAGTGCAGGACTTCTCGCGCACGATCGAATTGTCGCCGGCGAATGCGGGAGGCTACGAGGCGCGCGGGCTCGCCCTGGCGCTCGGCGAAACGCCCGACGGCGCGTTCGCCGACCTCAACCGCGCTATCGAGATCGCGCCGAAATCCGCAACCGCCTTCGCCTATCGCGGCTATGCCTACGCCCGGCTCGGCCAGCCCGACGTCGCAGCGCGCGATCTCGACAACGCCGAGACGATCGACAAGCGCAGCCCGGAGGTGTTCTGGGCGCGGGGCGCGAGCGAGGAGCTCGCCGGGCAGGCCGATGCCGCCGTCGAGCACTTCCGCAGGGCGCTCGAGTTGCGGCCCGGCTTCAAGCGCGCCCGCGATGCGCTGGCGCGTCTCGGCGCGGAGGATGCGGGCGACAGCGACCGGCCCCTCGAAGGGCTCGGCGCGGACGGCTGGCAGATCGTGGCCGCAGGCGCGCGCTTCGTCGCCACCAGCGATGCCTATCCGGGCGTGCGCGTGCCGATCGAGGTGATCGGCGAGGGCAAGCCGAAAATCCTGGCGTGGCGGCCGGGCGAGCCGCCGTTCCGCGACATCGGCGTCCTCACCTATCGCAGCGGCAGCATCACCGGCACGCAGGGTCCGGAGGAAACGGAGATCGCGGCCATCGTCGACATCCGCGCGCGCGCTGTCGCAGCGCTCGTGCCGCACCGGCAGGGCGAGAAGGTCTCGCAATGGACGTGGACGGAGGACGGAAAAGTCACGGTCGCGGCCATCGACGGCACGACGGAGGACCTGACGCTGCGCGAGCAGCGCATGGTGCCGCTGGCGGGACGCACCGGCGTGCAGCGCTACTCGACCCCTGGCGGCACGCCGTCGTGGGCGCCATGGGCGCAGCTCGATCCGGCGAGCGGGCCGCAGGACCGGCCGCGCCGCGCGGCGAGCGCGCCCAAAAAGAAGAAGCC
>JANRIT010000090.1:0-25101 GCA_033764645.1 Hyphomicrobiaceae bacterium | reverse complement strand
AGGCCGGTCAGGTGACGATCGAGAAGGTTGGTGCAGCCTGGCGGGTCGAGGCCGACACCAACGGCGACCGCAGGGCCGACTTTGCCATCGACGTCGTCGGCGCACAGCCGCTGACGGCGGCGGACTTCATTCTGTAGCCGTCACGTCCGCCGATGGCGTGGCGTGACCAACCGTGGCGGCCCCCGCCACGGCCGGCGACACACCCACTGTACCTCCGGCGAGGCGCGCGGCCGCGAAGGCCCGCGCCTCGTTCCTCAAGTCCCGATGGCGAGACCAGTCGAGCACGCTGGCGCCCGCCGGAACCGGGAAACGCAGCGCGATGTCGCCAGGCTCGATGAGGCCGGCGATGTCGCGGTTGTCGCGCATGAGCGCGCGCACCAGCACGGCCTGCGGTCCCGGCGCATCGGGCAGCCCCGACTGCGCCGTGCCGGTCAGCACGTGACGGATGAGGCCGACGCGCGAAGGCAGCGTCAGGGTCGCCCCCTCCGCGCCGATGCCGAGTGCGGGCACGTCGAGGTCGAGGACCACGTTCGGTCCCTCCTTGAGGCTGCGCATGGGCCGCACCGGCACGTTGTCGAGCAAGCCGCCGTCGACGAGCATGTCGCCGTTGGCCGCATAAATCGGCGGGAATAGCGCGGGAATGGCCGCAGACGCGCGCACGGCGAGCCACAGCGGACCGCGCCTGATGATCGACAATTCATTGCGCGTGAGGTTGGTCGCAACGGCGAAGAAGGGCCGCTTCAGGTCGGCGATATCGATGTCGGTGAAGTGCTCGGCGAGCGTCTCGTCGAACACCGTGTGGTCGAGCAGGCTGTAGCGGGGCCACGTCCAGCGGGCCATGGCCTTCCTGCGCACGAACATGTCATGCGTGCGCCGGCTGATCTCGTCGGGTGGAACGCCCAGCGCGAACGCCGCCGTCATCGCCGCCCCGCCGCTCGTGCCGCCCATGATGTCGAAGTCGTGGCCGGCGGCGAGGCAGGCCTCGTACATGCCGATGTGGGCAGCCGCGAAAGCGCCTCCACCACTGGCGACGAGCCCCGTCGCACCGCCGAGCAGGAAACGGAACAGCCGGGCGAGGTCGGCCTCGTTGCGCTCCGCGACGTGGTGGTGGGCGCCAGAAAAATCGCGGCTGTCGAGCCATTTGGCGGCGCCGGGCAGGTGGCGACCTGGCGGGTGAAACATGACGACGCGGATATTCTCCGGCCGGTGCAGGCTCGCCGCCAGCCGCTCGCACGGCGCCACGACGCGATCGGCGGCCGCCGACAGGGAGGCATCGGCGACAAGCAGCACGACGTCGGCCTGCCGGAGCGCCTTGTCCGTCCATGGGCCGGGCTCGGCATCGCACACGAACAGGAGCGTGCGGCCGGCGGCCTCCATGTCGTTGAACGCCTGCGTCTCCTCGCAACTGTCGAACGTGCCGTCGCTGGCCACTGCGCGGGCGGCAGCGTCATGATCGACGATAACGAGGCGGGGATCGGCTGCGGCGGCTGTGCGCAGCATGTCGACGAATGCCGGCAGGGCGCCATGCTGGCCAGCGCGGGCCACGGCGATGGTGCGCGGCGGGCTCTGTCTCGGCCGGGCGCGACCAGCGGTCGTCGCCGCCAGCCGCCGGGCCAGCACGCGCGTTAGTCCGGAGGTCAGCGTCGGCAGGCGGGCGCAGATGGCATCGAACGCTTCCCGGCTCAGCACCCCGACCACGCTGTCGCGCTCGGCGAGAACCGTTGCCGTACGCTCGCCCCCCGATAGGAATGCGATCTCGCCGACCGGCTCGCCGGCCCCGATGAGCGCGATGGGGACATCCGTCCCGGCGCGGTAGACGGCAAAGCGCCCGCTCAAAACGATATAGAGGGTATCGGCGGGATCGCCCTGACGGACGAGTGCAGCGCCGCGGGGTATCGTCACCCGCGACATGGCCGCCGACAGCTCCGCAAGGTCCCCAGGCGTCAGTTCCTGGAACAGCGCGACGTCCTTCAGGGTATCGAGCGGTGGGATCGGCATGTGGTTCTCGGCGGGAGTTACCTTGCGGAGCAGCAAATCATGCCGCGGTCCAGATCAGGCTACGGCGTCGGCGGGGGTAGGCACTCCACTGTACGCGGCGGCTCGGCAAACTGGAATTGTCGCGGCCCCAGGTTGCAGATGCGATCTCTCACGATGCGCCTGCCCGCCACGCTGCCGCCGCGAGCGCCGACCATGAGGCGGCATCGACGAGCCTCGTTCCCCACGACGACTTTGGAGCATCCATGCTGACCACCCGCGCGCTTGCCGCCGAAGCCATCGGCACGGCCCTCGTCGTCCTCGCCACGCTGGTGGCGCTCAAGACGGCGCTCATCAGCGGCGGGGTTGCGAGCCCCGCAGCAGCGACCCTGCTCGCGACCGCCTCGGGTACGGCGCTGACGCTCGCCATCCTGGCCTTCGGTCCCGTTTCCGGTGGCCACTTCAATCCGGCGGTGACGCTCGGCCTCGTCGCGGCCGGCCGCTTCGAGACACGCTTCGCGCTGCCTTACGTCGCCGCACAGGTTGCCGGCGGGCTCGCCGCAGGACTGATCGTCGCCGTCGTCTCGGCTGACGGCCTCGGCGGGCGCCCGGGCGGGGACGCTCGGACGCTCGCAGCCGTCGTGGCACCGTCGGGACTGGTCGGCGCGGTTCTGGCCGAGGCGCTGGCCGCGTTCGTGCTCCTCATCGTCATCACCACGACGGCCACGTTGGTAAAGGGCGAGGCTGCACCCGCCCTTGCCGCTGGCCTTGCGTATGGCCTCGTCACCCTCCTGTGCCTGCCCGTCACGCAAGCGGGCATCAATCCGGCGCGTGCCACGGCCGCGCTGGCAGCGAGCGGCCCATCGGCACTCGGCGATCTGTGGCTGTTCTGGGTCGCGCCCGTACTGGGTGGCACGCTGGGAGCGCTTGCGGGCGGCTGGCTCGCCGAGAGCTGATCGCCCACGACAGCCGTGAACCGGGTCCCGGCTGCGCGCCAGTAGGGGCAGATCGCCGGGAGGACAGGGTTTTCCTTGCCTTCGCAGGTGCAATGTGTCATCGCCACGCTCGGGCTCGGGCGCAGGGGCGAATGATTTCGCTTGGTCCCTTTTCGAGTTCGTGTCTGCACTGTTCTGCACTTTACTAGAGATACCCCTGCGCTCCCGGTCTCGCGCCTGCCAGCCCCTCGGGCTGGGGGAAACGTCACCGACGTGGGAGCACGCGACTTTTGAACGACATCACCTTCGCTGAGCTTGGCCTCAGCCCCAAGGTACAGGCTGCCGTCGAAGCGGCCGGCTATACGCAACCAACGCCGATCCAGGCCGCCGCCATACCCGTGGCGGTCACCGGACGCGATATCCTCGGGATCGCCCAAACCGGTACGGGCAAGACGGCCGGCTTCACGCTGCCAATGATCTCCCGGCTGGAGACGGGCCGAGCACGCGCACGCATGCCGCGCTCGCTCATTCTGGCGCCGACGCGCGAACTCGCCGCGCAGGTGGAGCAGAGCTTCGAGAAGTACGGCGTCAATCACAAGCTGAACGTCGCGCTTCTCATCGGCGGCGTTTCGATGGACGAGCAGATCAAGAAGCTCGACCGCGGCGTCGACGTGCTGATCGCCACGCCGGGCCGCCTGCTCGACCATTTCGGCCGCGGCCGCATCATGCTGATGGGCGTCGAAATCCTCGTCATCGACGAGGCCGACCGCATGCTCGACATGGGCTTCATCCCGGACATCGAGAAAATCTGCAAGCTGCTGCCACCGCGCCGGCAGACGCTGTTCTTCTCGGCCACCATGCCGCCGGAGATCGTGCGCCTCGTCGACCAGTTCATGTCCGACCCCGTCCGCGTCGAAGTCGCACGTCCGGCGACGACGGCGAAGACCATCACGCAGCGCTTCTGCTACTGCGAGAACGGCGAGGAGTGGGCGAAGCGCGAACGCCTGCGCGATCTGATGCGCGCTGCCGACGTGAAGAACGCCATCGTCTTCTGCAACCGCAAGCGCGACGTCGCCATCCTGCTCAAGTCGCTGCTCAAGCACGGCTTCAATGCCGGCGCGCTGCACGGCGACATGGACCAGAAGTCGCGCATGGAGACGCTCGACAAGTTCCGCTCGGGCGAGATCACGTTCCTGGCCGCGAGCGATGTCGCCGCGCGCGGTCTCGATATCCCGGCCGTCAGTCACGTCTTCAACTTCGACCTGCCCTGGCAATCGGACGACTACGTGCACCGCATCGGCCGCACCGGCCGCGCGGGCCGGGAAGGACAAGCCTTCTCGCTCGTCACCTTCGAGGACCTGAAGGTCCTCAAGGACATCGAGAAGATCACGGGCGATGCCATCGCCTGGGTCGGGGAGGCGCCGAGCGAAGCCGATGTCGCCGACAGCCTGTCGCGCAAGCGGCGGCGCGGACGCGGCGGACCGGCGGGCCGGGCGCCGGCTCGCGGCGGCGCGCAGGCGCGCAGCAGCGGCGAGCGCTTCTCCGAGCGCCCCCGGCGCAGCGAGCCCCGGCCGGCCGAGCAGGCGGCAGACGGCCAGAGGGCCGAAGGCGGAGCGCCGGACCGGCGCGAGCGGGCGGGGCGGCGTGAGCGCGCCGCGGCCATTCCCGGCAGCGAACCGCAACCCGTCGTCGAAGCGGAGGCACGCGCATCGGCGACCCGGCCGGCGGAGACAGCACGCTCCGGGCCGCGTGACGGAGAGCCGCGCCGGCGCGGCGACCAGCGCCGCCAGGGCGGCGGAGACCAAGCGCGGCGGGAGGCATCCTCTGCCCAGCCCGAGGCCGCGCCAGCGCGTGAGCAGCGTCAGGGCCGGGGCGACCGGAACAACCCGGCGGGTGACAGGCGTCGGGACCGGGACGCTGCGCCGCTCGACCGCGCTGCAGGATCGGCGGCGAGCGGCGGCTTTGCCGACAATATTCCGGCATTCCTGCGCCGCCCGGTCCGGCGGCCGCGTCCGGAAAGCGAGCAGGATGCCAGCGCACCGGAGCACGAGATCGCGGGCGATTGACCGGGGCCCGCGGCGCGGCGGAGCGGGGCGGTGCGTCAGCCCTTCGCCTCGGCGAGGCGTTCGGGCGCGGCCGGCACGAGGTTGACGCTCTCCCCGCAGCCGCACGCGCTCTGCTGGTTGGGATTCCTGAAGACGAACCCCGACGACAGCTTGTCGGAGCGATAATCCATCTCGGTGCCGATCAGGTACATGATGGCCGTCGGCTCGATGAGGACCCTGACGCCCTTGTCCTCGACGACCTCGTCGACGCGGTCGACGGCGTCGGCCCACTGCATGGTGTACTCCATGCCGGCACAGCCACCCTTCTTGATGCCGAGGCGCAGCCCAACGACGCCGGGCTTGCCGGCCATGATCGCGGACACACGCGCTGCGGCGGCCTCGGTGATGCTCATGAGCTTGGGGCGAGCGCGGGCGGATGTGGTCATTTGGGTCTCGTGTTCTGGGGGCTCTCGTGATGTGGCGGGTCGCCGCGCCCATGCTATGAATATAGGTGGCAGCCGCTGATTGCGAAAGCCCGGGGCGCGGCGGCGCGCCGAGTTGCTCCTGCGCACTGCACTGCCGCCACATCAAATCTGCATGGGATCGCGGTCCGGCACGACGATGCGGAACGTGGCGCCTGGTCCATCGCCAGACTCGGCCAGCGTGATGCGCCCACCGTGGGCGGCGATCAGTTCGGCGGCAATGGCGAGCCCGAGGCCCGTGCCGCCCTTGCGCTGCGAGCCGGCGAAGGCCGTGAACAGGTTCTGCCGGGCGCGCTCGGGCACGCCGGGGCCATTGTCGCGCACCTCGACGGTGACCTCGCGGCCCTCGCGTTGTGCACGGACGACGAGACGGCTCGGGGCGGCGGGGGCCAGCGCTGCGGCAGAAGCGGCGCCCGCTGCCGATGCGGACGAGGCCAGCGGCACCGAAAGGCTGCCGGCAGCCTGGGTCTCGAGCACCTGCACGGCATTGCGGCACAGATTGCCGAGCACGCGGTAAAGGTGCTCCCGATCGGCGTCGATGCGCAGCTTGTCGTCGATCTCGACATGCCAGTCGATCAGCCCCTCGCGCGGCAGGCCGAGCCCGTCGCCGATCTCCTCGACGAGCGGTCGCAGCAGCATCAATTCGCGGCGCGGCTCGGCCTCCTCGGCGCGACCGAAGCGGAGCGTGTCGTTGCAGAAGTTGATGGCGCGATCGAGCGACGCGATGAGCTTGGGCGCGAAGCGCTGCACGGCAGGATCGGGTAATTCGCCGAGCCGGTCGGACATGAGCTGGGCGCTCGCCAGCATGTTGCGCAGGTCGTGGTTGATCTTGCTGACGGCGAGGCCAAGCTGGGCGAGGCGGTTTTTCTGCAGGAGCAGGCTCGAAAGTTGCCGCTGCATGGCTGCAAGCTCCCGCTCGGCGACGCCTACCTCGTCGGTCCGCCCAGACGGCACGATGATGCGGCTCAGGTCCTCCGGCCGCTCGGCAAAACGCACCATGTTGCTCGAGATGCGCATCATGGGCCGCACCAGCAGCCCGGACAGAGCCACATAGACGAGGGCGGCCGTGAACAGCGAGATGACGATCGACAGCCAGAAGATGTTGGTGCCGTAGCGCAGCATGGCGGCGCGCAGCGGCTGCTCGGGCAGCACGATTTCGATGAAGTCGTCGGGCTTGCCGTCGAGCGGGCCGACGACGCGGATGGTGCGCTCAGTGCCGCGTGCGAGCAGTGCCAGCGCCTCGCCGATCAGTCCGGCGCGCGTGAGTACCGCGTCGAGTGGCACCTCCGACTGCATCGGCCGGAGGTCGAAGTGCGCGTCGATGACCATCGGCTCGTCGGGCGGCAGGACGAGGCGGCGGCTGCCATCACGGCGCAGCGCGACAGCCTTGACGGCAGCCGTGCGCAGCAACTCCATGCGCAGCATGCCCGGAATGGCGCCATCGGGCACCGCTTCGGCGGCAAGTGCTGCAAGGCGGGCCGCGGTCAGCCGGTCGTTCAGCCAGTTGACGCGAAAGTTGGCGACGGACGGAACGAAGATCAGCACCTCGGCCAGCATGACGAAGACGCTGGTGAGAACGAGGAGCTTGAGGGGAAGCCCGAGGTGGGGCCAGGACAGCCGGGACAGAAGCGTGCGAGCAGCGGCGGGAGCGGCAGCAGACGCGCGCGGAATCCCTTCGCCGCGGCCCTCCTCGGTCGGCGGCGCGAGAGGGTCGCGACCGGCGGGTGCCTCGGCTCCGCTGGACGTCCTCGTAGGGTCTTGACCGTCGTGCGGCACGAACATCTCCTGGGCGGCGGACCGGCGCGCCGTCCATGCAGCAAACTAACCCAATTTCTCCAATAATCCTATGACCTTGCGGATTACGGGGCTCGACGGAGCATAAGCGAAGAACTTGTAGGCGGCGCGCTTGTTGATCTCGCTCAAAGTCGGATAGGGCGAGACGAAGCCCGTCATGGCGCGGATGTTCATGCGCTGCGACAGGGCGAGCGCCCACATCTGGATCAGCTCGCCAGCGTTCTCGCCGACGATCGAAGCGCCCAAGATGCGGCCGCGCGCGTCGGTCACCACCTTGACGTGCCCGGCTGTCGCGCGCTCGGCCTGGGCGCGATCATTCTCGTGGTAGGGCCAGCGCAGCACCTTGACCTTGCCGTGGCGCGCGGCGGCGGCCGCCTCCGTCATGCCGACGTGGGCCAGCTCGGGATCGGTGAAGGTGACGCGCGGGATGATCGTTGGATCGACCTTGGCCGGGACCCAGAACAAGGCGCGGCGGATGACGATGCCAGCGTGATAGTTGGCGACGTGCGTGAACTGCGGTCCGCCGGCGACGTCACCGATCGCGTAGACGCTGCGGTTCGAGGTGACGAGCCCGCCGTCGACCGTGATCCCCTTGGCGTCGTACTTGATGCCAGCCGCGTCGAGGCCGAGTTCGCCGACATTGGGCCGCCGGCCGGTCGCCACCAGGAGGTGGCTGCCTTCGATCGAATGCTGGCCGCCGGCAGCACCGCTGTCGACCGTGACGCGCACATAGCCGTGCGTTCCGCTCGCCTCGACGACCTTGGCGCCCTCGATGATGGCGACACCTTCGCTCCGCACGTGCTCCACGACGACACGGGCGAGTTCAGGGTCCTCGGCGGCAAGCGCGCTCGCGGCCTCGACGACGGTGACACGCGCACCCAGGCGGTGATGGGCCTGGGCGAGCTCCAGGCCGATCGGCCCGCCGCCGATGATGACCAGATGCTCGATGCGCGACTGCACGTCGAACAGCGTCTCGTTGGTCAGATAGGGAACGCGGTCGAGGCCGGGGATTGGCGGCACGAAGGGCGATGAGCCGGTCGCGATGACGAAGCGGCGCGCCTTCACCAGATAGTCCCCCGCCGCAACGGTCGATTTGTCGATGAAGCGGCCGGGGGCCTCGATGACGCGCACGCCGAGCCCCGTGAATCGGGCCACCGAATCGTTCGGCTCGATGGCGGCGATGACGGACTTGACGTGGTCGTGCACCGCACGCGCATCGATGTCGGGCTCGTGCGGTGTGATGCCGAAGGGAGCCGTCGTGCGCATCGTCTGGGCCCGCTTGCCGGCCGCGATGAGGGCCTTGGAGGGCACGCAGCCGTAGTTGAGGCAGTCGCCGCCCATCTTGTGCTTCTCGATGAGCACGACGGAACGGCCGAAGGCAGCCGCGGCGGCAGCGACCGACAGGCCGCCCGAGCCCGCGCCGATGACGCAGATATCGCACGTGATCGCGTCGCCGCCGCCAGTGCCGCGCGCGCCTGACGCGCCGCCGTCGTTGGACCGCGCGGCGCCGGTGCCAGTCTGAGGCGGGACCGACTTACCCATCACCGAGGCGCTAGGCTGCCGCATGGGACTTGCTCCATTTTCTGGCGATGACGGGGATGAGGGCGACGACGCCGAGGGCCGCGAAGGCCAGCAGCAGTTCAGGCGTCACCAGCGCGCTGGTGTCGATGGTATAGGGGCAGGCTGCCAAATGGCCAGCGTGCTCGGCAAGGCAGGTCTGCTGGAGGGCGTTCTGAGCCTCGATGACGCTGCCGAGCCCCGTCCCGGCCAGCGTGAAGGCGATCGTGCCGGGCAGGATACCGATCAGCGTTGCTGTGACGTAGGTCGAGAGCCGGACGCCGAGCAGGGCGGGCACGATGTTGACGACGAAGAACGGGAACGCCGGCACGAGACGCAGGAACAAGAGGTAAGCGAAGGCGTCCTCACGGAACCCGGCAGCCAGGCGCGACAGCCATGGTCCGGCGCGCGCGGCCATGGCCTGGCCGAGGGAGCTGCGCGCAATCAGGAAGACGATGGTCGCGCCGATGGTCGCGGCAATGGCGGTCGCGAGGGCGCCGGCGATGAGGCCGAACAGGAGGCCACCCGTCAACGTCATGACGAGGCCGCCGGGCAGAGAGAGGGCGACGACGGCGATGTAGGCCAGCATGTAGGCACCGATTGCCATGGCGAAGTTGGCGCTGACGTAGGCGGCCAGCATCCCGTAGTTCTGCCCGATGGTCGCAAAGGACAGGTAGCGGTGCCATCCCATCGCCACGACCAGCGCGGCCAATGCGGCGAGCACGAGCACGGGAGCCCAGGTTGCCAGCGCGCTGCGCGGGCCGGCCTCCGGCGGGTGCGCTCCGGATGCGGAGGGCGGGGTCCGGCGCAGGTGGGCTTCGGGGTCGGCAGGAGACATGATGAGCGCCTTCATGTTGCAGCGGTGGCTCGCGGTGTCAGCTCTTCCTCGGCGTCGTGTCGTTCAAGGTCCAGTCATACTCGTAGCTGTCGATGCCGGTGCGATCGGCCAGCACCTTCAAGAGGTCCGGGCCGGCGAAGCGGCGTATATGATCGAGGACGGAAGCCGGGGTGCCGCCGAAGTCGGCCATGAACCAGGAATAGATCGAGGATGCGATGACGCTGCCGTTGTCGGCGCGCACGCCGCGGGGGTGATTGACGAAGGCGCGCGCTGCCGCGTCGAGGTCCGTATCGAGGCCGGCGCCGCGCCAGGCCTTGGTTGCCAGGTTCGGGCAGCCGATCGAGGCACAGTTGACGGCGTAGTGCACCCGCGCGTCGGCGAAGACTGGCCGCAGGATCTGATGCTCGATGTCGTCGAGGCTGAGTTGCGTTGACTTGACCGTGACGACGGGGGCCTGCCAGGGCCCTCCCGCGCCGACCGATTGCTTGAGGAGGCCGACGAGGCCGCCGCCGATCTGGATGTCGCGGATCGAGGCGACGGGGTAAGCGTCGAGCACGATATCGATGGTCTTTGCGTTGTAGAGGTTGGCCCAGTAGGCGAACTGCTCCGGCCGGTCGAGCGTCGCCGGATCGACGGCTGCGAGCCGCCCGGTGTAAGCCTTCAGGGCGGCGTGCCCCTTCGCCTTGAAGCCGCGATAGTCGACGCGGTTGAGACCGTCAGCGCCGGGCACGACGTAGGCGCTGAGAAGCTCGTCCCAGGCGGCGTGGTCGACGGTCTCGCGCGAGCCGGCGCGGTGAGCCATGAAGCGCTCGGTCGGGCCGTCGGCCAAAGCGGTTAAGGCGGGAAAGGCGGCCGACGCCGATACCAGCGTCACGGCCCCACCGGCCAGCAGGGCCCGGCGCGACAGCCGCCCATCAGGTGCGCCGGGATCGCCGCCGCTCCCGCTCTGCACGCTTGTCTGCTCGCTCACCATGATGCGTCGTCCTCGTCCTGATGTCGGAGCCACCATGATCCAGACAAACGCACTTTAGAATGCCGTCTCAACCACTCGTGAGATTACCCCGAGCAACGTGATCGGCCGTGAGCGGAGCGGGGGAACGGACGGAGCGCTGCTGCTGGCTTGGCCGCCGGCTGATGGCCGCCGGCTCATGCCGGCTGATTGACTTGCCCCCGGCACGCCTCTATAAGCCGCAACTTCCCGAATTTGGGCTCGGTTCCTCGCCCGGATCGCGCATCCACGCGGTGCCCGCGCTCCCTTGGACCGGCCTGTTGCAGCGGCCTGTCGGACTGGTGGACTGGCCGGGGGCGATGATCACATCCGCCATGTGGCTGAGAGCCGGCCTTGGCGATCGACAGTTTGGAGACGTCACGTGAAGCGCACTTATCAGCCGAGCCGCCTCGTCCGCAAGCGGCGCCACGGCTTCCGCAAGCGCATGCTGACCAAGGGCGGCCTCAAGGTTCTGGCCCGCCGCCGTGCCAAGGGCCGCAAGCGCCTCTCGGCCTGACGACGGCGAAGGCGGTCATCCGTGCGTGCTCGATGTGATCGCCGCGCGTGAAGCCGGAACAGACGGGGGCCCTCCCCATCGCCCTGCGCACCCTCAAGACGCGAAGCGAATTCCTGCGCCTGCGCGGCGGAGCCCGTCACGCGTCCGCCGCGTTCGTGATGGAGGCGCGTCCGCGCTCCGCCGACGACGGCGACACGGAGGCTCCGGGGGCATCCCGCCCCGAGCCGCGCTTCGGCTTCACGGTGACGAAGAAGCTCGGCAACGCGGTGCGGCGCAACCGCATTCGGCGGCGGCTGAAAGCTGCCGTCGCCGGCCGGATCGCCGATGCCGACAGTGCGTGTGATTACGTGATCGTTGCCCGCGATCGCGCCCATGACGTGCCGTTTGCCGACCTGGTGCAGGACATCCGCACGGCTCTGCGGCGGATCGCCCGCCAACTGGCGGGAGCGCCGGGCCGGTCCGGGCGGGGCAAATCGTGACAGCGGCGGCGTACAGGCCTTGCGGCCAGCGTGCGGGCCGCCGCCTGCGTCAAGTTGAAGTGACCTGTTGCGTCATCCCGTGGGATGGCCGATATCGGGGCGCGATCGGCGGATCGGGGCCTCAATCCCGGACGACGCATGCCCAATCTTTCCGAGGCCTCGATGAACAGCCAGCAGCCAGAGAATTCGACGAACCTCCTGCTCGCTGTGACCTTGTCGCTCGCGGTGCTCGTCATCTGGCAAATTCTGTTCCCGCCGCCGAAGCCGCAGCGACCGCCAGCCACGCAGGCGCAGACCGGTGAAGGCGTCGTGCCGGGCGGCCAGGGCGTCGTGCCGGGCATCGGCGCGCCGCCAGGGGCGCCTGCGGCATCCGCCGCGCCGACCCCGCGCCTTCCTATCGAGGCCAAGGCGCTCAAGGGCTCGATCGGCCTCAAGGGCGGGCGCATCGATGATCTGACGCTGGTCGGCTATCACGAGAAGGCGGACAAATCGAGCCCGCTGGTCGCGCTGTTCCGGCCGGCCGACAGCGCTCTACCGTACTTCTCCGAAAACGGCTGGGTGGCGCCCGCCGGCTCATCGGTGGCGGTGCCGGGACGCGATACCATCTGGTCCGCACCCGCCGACGCCAAGCTCGCCACCAATCAGCCGGTGACGCTGACGTGGGATAACGGCGGCGGCCTCACCTTCAAGCGCACAATCGCGCTCGACGACAAGTTCATGTTCACGATCAAGGACGAGGTCGTCAACGCCTCGGCCGGGGATGTCGTGCTCTACCCCTACGCGCGCATCTATCGCTACGGAACGCCCAAGATCGAAGGGTTCTTCATCCAGCACGAGGGTGCCATCGGCTGGATCGGCGAGACGCAGCGGCTCAAGGAATTCACCTACCAGGCCCTGCAGGACGAAACGACGGGCAAGTCGTTCGCGGGCGTCAAGGGCGGCTGGCTCGGCTTCACGGACAAGTACTGGGCTGCCGCCATCATCCCCGACCAGGCGATGACCTATACGGCCAACATGAGCGTGCGCAATCGCGCCACCGCCACCGAGCAGTGGGCCTATCAGACCGATTGGCTGGGCGAAGCCGTGACTGTGCCGGCGGGCGCTGAGAAGGCCGTGACGAGCCGCCTGTTCGCCGGGGCCAAGGAGGTCGGTCCGATCGAGGCCTACGAGCAAACCGGCGGCATCATGGAGTTCGACTATCTCGTCGACTGGGGCTGGTTCTGGTTCATCACGAAGCCGCTCTATCACCTGCTCGACTGGCTCTACAAACAGCTCGGCAACTTCGGTCTCGCCATCCTGGGCGTTACGGTCATCGTCAAGCTCGTGTTCTATCCGCTGGCCAACAAGGCCTACGAGTCGATGGCCAAGATGAAGAAATTGCAGCCGCAGATGGAGCAATTGCGCGAGCGCTTCAAGGACGACAAGGCACGCCAGCAGCAGGAACTGATGCAGCTCTACCAGAAGGAGAAGATCAATCCGCTGGCGGGCTGCCTGCCGATCCTGCTGCAGATCCCTGTGTTCTTCGCGCTCTACAAGGTGCTGTTCGTATCCATCGACATGCGCCACGCGCCCTTCTACGGCTGGATCACCGACCTGTCGGCGCCTGATCCGACGAGCCTGTTCAACCTGTTCGGCCTGCTGCCCTTCGCCGTGCCGGAGATGCTGCACGTCGGCCTGTGGCCGCTCATCATGGGCGTGACGATGTGGCTGCAAATGCAGTTGAACCCGCCGCAGCCCGATCCAACGCAGCAGATGATCTTCAACTGGATGCCGGTGCTGTTCACCTTCCTTCTCGCCACATTCCCGGCCGGCCTCGTGATCTACTGGGCGTGGAACAACGTGCTCTCGCTCGCGCAGCAGTGGTACATCATGAAGCGGCTGGGCACCGAGGTGCCGATCTTCGACAACATCAAGAAGACGCTCGCTTCCGTGACGGGCATCATTCCGAAGAAGAAGGGGTAGGGCGGAGCCGTGCCCCTTCAGCACAGGCAGCCCTCGCGGTCGCGACCATGGCAAGCGACGTGACGTTCTCAGAGGAGGACCTCGCCCTCGGCGAGCGGCTGTTCGAAGCGCCGTGGGTCTTCGTCAAGGGCGTCGTCGGCCTCGAGCACCTGCCACCCGCCGATCGCGCCGAGGTCGCCTTCGCGGGGCGCTCCAACGTCGGCAAATCGAGCCTCATCAATGCCCTGACGCGCCAGGGGGGCCTTGCGCGCACGTCCAACACGCCGGGGCGGACGCAGGAGCTCAACGTCTTTGAGCCGACCGGGCCGCTGGGCGCGGGCAGGCTCTACCTGTTCGACCTGCCCGGCTACGGCTTCGCCGAGGCGCCGAAGGCCAAAGTCGATGCCTGGACCATGCTCGTGAAGGACTATCTGCGCGGGCGCAGCTCGCTCAAGCGCGTATTCCTGCTCATCGACAGCCGCCACGGGCTCAAGGCGAACGACCTCGAAATCATGGCCATGCTCGATGCGGCCGCCGTCGCCTACCAGATTGTGCTGACCAAGGCCGACAAGATCAGCGAGCGGGCACTCGCCAAGGTCGAGGCCGCGACGACGGTAGCGCTCGTCCCGCACGCGGCGGCGTTCCCGGTCGTGCTGGCAACGAGCTCGGAGACCGGGGCGGGCATTGCAGAGCTGCGGGCAACGGTCGCGGCCATCGCGCTGGGCTGAGGCGCAAGGCGCGCTCTCCCGCATTTGCCGCCGGGCCCGCGAATGGCTATTTAACGGTAGATTTGCTGCGTCGTCGCATTGTCGCGATGCGCCTTCCCAATGTTCATCCCCCCGGAGACCGGCCGACCGCCATGGCTCACAGCTCGACCTCGCAAGCGCCGAAAACGCTCTACGACAAGATCTTCGACGACCACATCGTCGACCGCCAGCCCGACGGCACGTGCCTGCTCTATATCGATCGCCATCTCGTGCACGAGGTAACGAGCCCGCAGGCCTTCGAGGGACTGCGCATGTCGGGGCGCAAGGTGCGCGCGCCGGGCAAGACGCTCGCCGTCGTCGACCACAACGTGCCGACGTCCGACCGCCGCAGCGGCATAGCGGACACCGAAAGCCGCATCCAGGTCGAGACGCTTGCGAAGAACGCAGCCGACTTCGGCGTCGAATATTTCAACGAGCTCGACACGCGCCAGGGCATCGTCCACGTCGTCGGGCCCGAGCAGGGCTTCACGCTGCCGGGCACCACCATCGTCTGCGGCGATAGCCATACGTCGACGCACGGTGCGTTCGGCGCGCTGGCGCACGGCATCGGCACGAGCGAGGTGGAGCACGTGCTCGCCACGCAGACGCTCGTTCAGAAGAAAGCCAAGAACATGCGCGTCACCGTCGACGGCACCCTGCCGGACGGCGTGACCGCCAAGGACATCATCCTTGCCATCATCGGCGAGATCGGCACCGCCGGCGGCAACGGCCACGTCATCGAGTACGCGGGCGAAGCCATCCGCTCACTGTCGATGGAAGGCCGCATGACGGTTTGCAACATGTCGATCGAGGGCGGGGCCCGCGCCGGCATGATCGCGCCCGACGAGAAGACGTACGCATTCATCAAGGGCCGGCCCAAGGCGCCGAAGGGCGCGGCCTGGGAACTCGCCATGCAGTACTGGCGGACGCTGCATTCCGACGAGGGCGCGCATTTCGACACGGAAGTGCGGCTCGATGCGGGCAAGCTGCCGCCCATCGTCTCCTGGGGAACGAGCCCGGAGGACGTCGTCGCCATCACCGGCGTCGTGCCCGATCCGGCCAGGGTCGAGAACGAGAACAAGCGTGCCTCCATGATCCGCGCGCTCGACTACATGGGCCTGACGCCGGGCACCCGGATGACCGACATTCCGCTCGACGTGGTTTGGATCGGGTCGTGCACCAACGGGCGCATCGAGGACTTGCGAGCGGTCGCAAAGATCGTCGAGGGCAAGACGGTTTCGAGCCGCCTCGCCTATGCGATGATCGTGCCGGGCTCGGGCCTCGTGAAGGCACAGGCCGAAGCCGAGGGGCTCGACAAGATCTTCCTCGACGCCGGCTTCCAGTGGCGCGAGCCGGGCTGCTCCATGTGCCTCGGCATGAACCCCGACCAGTTGAAGCCGGGCCAGCGCTGCGCCTCGACCTCGAACCGCAACTTCGAGGGCCGGCAGGGCTACAAGGGACGCACCCACCTCGTCTCGCCGATCATGGCCGCCGCGGCGGCCATCGAGGGCCGGTTCGTGGACATCAGGGGTTATCCGCATTGAGGTGGTGCGCCCACCCAGCGAAAAAATCGTAGGTCCGGTCGGCTCTTTTCGGACGAGGCAACTGGCGATGACGCGCACGGCATCCGTCGAAGCTCAATTCGGACTCGGCGCGGCGCAGTATGCGACGTCGGACGTGCACCGGGCCGGGGAGAGCCTGGCGCTGCTCGTCGCCATGGCCGAGCCCAAGCCGCACTGGCACGTGCTCGACATCGCCACGGGAGCCGGGCACACGGCGCTCGCCTTCGCGCCCAGCGTCGCCCGCGTCGTGGCCAGCGACCTGACGGCGGAGATGCTAGCGGAGACCGAGAAGCTCGCGCACGAGCGGGGTCTTGCCAACGTCGCAACCGTCCGCGCTGAAGCAACCCGCCAGCCGTTCGATGCCGGCAGCTTCGACCTCGTCACATGCCGTCTCGCCGCCCATCACTTTCGCGACCTGCCGGCGTTCGTCGCGGAGGTGGCGCGGCTGTTGCGCCCCGGCGGCCGCCTTGGCCTCGTCGACAACGTAGCGCCCGACGCGACGAGCCTGCCTCAATATTCTCCTGTGGATATCGCAGAGGCCGACCGGGCCTACGACAGCTTCGAGCGGCGCCGGGATCCGTCACATTTCCGCGTCGAAAGCGTAGCGCGGTGGCATGAACTGCTGGCCGAGGCGAGTTTTGGCGTGCGGGGAAGCGAGGTCCTCGTCAAGCCGATGGCGTTCACGCCTTGGGCGGAGCGCATGCGGGTCGCAGCCGACGTCGCCGCGGAACTGCGACGCGACCTGCTCGCGCCAGGTCCGCTGCGCGCCTTCCTGATGCCCCATGAGCGCGACGGGGACTTGTGGTTCTCGCTGCGCGAACTCGTACTCGTCGCCGAGGTGCGGCGTGACCGATAAAGCGAGCCCGCCGCCTGCCGAAATCGCTCGTCTCGAGCCGATGCTGGCGCCGAGCCTTGAGGACTTCGAGCAGCTCGCGCAGCTTGCCTGGGAGCGGCTGCCGGCCGAGTTTCGAGCCATGTGCGGCTCGATCCTGTTCGTCATCGAGGATTTCGCGCGCGACGAGGTGCTCGACGAACTCGGCATCGAGGACGCCTTCGACCTGATGGGCCTCTATCAAGGCGTGAGCCTCGACAAGCAGAGCGTGTCGGACATCCCGCGCACCCCGGACATGGTCATCCTCTACCGCCGCGCCATCCTCGATTACTGGGCGGAGGGCCGTGACACCCTCGGCGGTCTCGTCACGCACGTCCTGGTGCACGAGATCGGCCATCATTTCGGCCTTTCGGACGAAGACATGGAGGCGATCGAGGCGGTATCGGATGGGGCGACACTGCCGCTGACGGCCAGTTCGGCGCCCGATCATTAACCTCCGCTTCGGGAGTGTTGGCGCACAAAACGTGACCGCGTCTCGGAATTGCCGCGACGGGTTGATCTTGGCTCGAGTTTCGCGCCATCGTAGGGGGACGGAGAGACGCGAACATGATCCAACGTATGGCCCTCACGCGGCCGTCGACGCTCGCCGCCGTTCTGGCTCCTTTGGCCGTCGCTGCGTTCGCAGTCGGCACCCTTCTGGTGCCCGCACTTGCCGACGCCCCCCCGACGCCGGAGGAATACGTCGCCTACGTCGGTGGCGAGGCGACCATCCTGCCGCCAGGCGGTCTCAGCCTCGACGGGCGACGCCAATCGTGCGGCCAGCGGCCGACCGTGCTCGATCCGGCGCTCGACGACTACGGCGCGGCCTATCCCGGCTTCCTGATCATGAACCCCAAGCTGCTCGGCCGCGTCTCGACGCCGGTCAAGCTGTGGATCTACGCGCACGAATGCGGGCACCAGTTCCGTGGCCCCGACGAGGAGACGGCCGACTGCTTCGCCGTGCAGCGCGGTCGCCGGCAAGGATGGCTCGATGCGGCGGGGCTCGTCGAGGTCTGCAGTTTCATCTCGCCGGCCAAGGGCGACATGATGCACCTGTCGGGCTCGCACCGCTGCGAGTATATGCAGAAGTGCTTCGCGGACCCGAACGTGCGCTGACGGCCGACGACTTGCGGGTGGCCGGCACTGGCCTTAACTGAGCGGCGCAAGATTGGCCGTGGACCTACCGGGGCCCATTCTCAACCAGCGCCAGCGGGCAGACAAGAGCTGGCGATCATGTGCGGTCGGCGCGGTCAACAGCCGCGCGGCTTTCGGCTTTACGAGGACGAGATGGACAAGTTCACGACACTGACGGGCATCGCAGCGCCGCTGCCGATCCGCAATGTCGATACCGACATGATCATCCCCAAGCAGTTCCTGAAGACCATCGAGCGCACCGGTCTCGGCAAGTCGCTGTTCTTCGAGATGCGCTACGATCCGGCGACCGGGGCGGAAGTACCGGATTTCGTGCTCAACAAGCCGGCCTACCGCTCGGCCAAGATCCTGGTCACGGGCGACAACTTCGGCTGCGGCTCGTCGCGCGAGCACGCGCCGTGGGCGCTCCTCGACTTCGGCATCCGCTGCGTCATCGCGACGGACTTCGCCGACATCTTCTATAACAACTGCTTCCAGAACGGCATCCTGCCCATCAAGCTGGCGCAGGAGGACGTCGACAAGCTGATGGACGATGCCGAGCGCGGCGCCAATGCGACGGGGACGGTCGACCTCGAGCGTCAGGAGATTCGCGGGCCCGACGGCGGCGTCATCACGTTCGACATCGATCCCTTCCGCAAACATTGCCTTCTCAACGGCCTCGACAATATCGGGCTGACCTTGCAGAAGGCCGAGAAGATCGCCGTCTACGAGGCCGAACTCGGCATGTCGCGGCCGTGGGCGTGAGGCATCGATGAGCGACGGCCAAAAGCCGCGCAGGGCGCGCTCGAAGGTGCGAGCGGTCGCCGCTGAGCGCAAACTCAGACGTGTCGGGCGCTTCGAGCCAAAGTCGCTGCATGCCGCGCCGGTCGGGACCGCGGACGAGGCCGCCGAGGATCGGGAGAACCGGGCAGGCGAGGCCATCGATCCGCATGCGGCCGAGGCCGACGACATCGTCCTGCGCGTGCGCCACATGCACCGCCGTGACATCAACAAGGTATGGGAGTTCCTCAAGCTCGTTTTCCGCGACGTCAATCGCGAGACGGTCGAGTACCAGCGCCCGCGGCACAAGAAGCACTTCCTCGACATCTACGAGGAAGAAGGCATCGAGCAGCTCGTGTTCGAGATCCGGGGCGCGGACAAGACCGAACTCGTCGGCTACGCGGAATATTCCTACGAGATCATCGGCGTCGATAGCTGGATGAACCACCGCTACTTCGAAAAACGGGACATGCGCCCGCTGTTCGTCGAGGAGATCGCGGTGCATCCCAATTTCCATGGCATGGGCATCGGCTCGTTCATGTTCGAGCAGATCGAGCACGCCGCCCGCCTCAGGGGATGCACGCACATCGTGCTCGAGGTCGCCGAGAACAACGAGGACGCGCTGCGCTTCTACCGCAAGCGCAGCTTCCAGAAGCTCGACGCGGCGATCTTCATGTCGCGCAAGGTCGAGACCGGCGGGGAGTTGCTCGAGCCGCGCATTCTGAAGGCGAGGCCGAAGCGCAAGGCGTAACGAGCTGCGAGTTGGCCAGGGCGGGCGCGCCGGAGCAAAACGCCCTCATGC
Source organism: Hyphomicrobiaceae bacterium (assembly GCA_033764645.1). Classification (GTDB taxonomy): domain Bacteria; phylum Pseudomonadota; class Alphaproteobacteria; order Rhizobiales; family Hyphomicrobiaceae; genus Filomicrobium. The sequence continues at coordinate 5,659 of JANRIT010000090.1, read as the reverse complement.
GCCGTCACCGCCCGTACCGGCAAGCATGCGGCCCATCTCCCAGCCGATGATGGCCTGCTTCCTCACGATGCCCCGGTGGTAGCCACCGAGCCCCCCGTCGGCGCGCAGCACGCGATGGCAGGGCACGACGAAAGACAGCGGGTTCCTACCGACGGCCGCGCCAACGGCGCGGGCCGCCCGCTTCGTGCATACGCGGCTTGCGATATCGCGATAGCTCACGGCGCGGCCCAGCGGAATGTCGATCAGCGCCTGCCACACGCGGACCTCCCAGTCGGTGCCGATGAGGACGAGGCGGACAGGGCGCGGGCCGGTCGCTGGCGCGCTGGGAAAAATCGCCTCGATAGCGGCCGCGGTGGCGCTTGCGTCCTCGATGAGGCGGGCTGCCGGCCAGCGGCGGGCAAGGTCGGCGAGCGCGTCGGCCGGCGTTTGGGCCTTATCCTCGTCGACGAAGGCAAGCCCCGCGAGACCGCGGGGTGCTGCCACCGCCACGGCGGCGCCGAACGGCGTCGCGTGTACGCCCCAGCGCATGTCGAGACCAGCGCCGCGCCGGCGGCGGTCGCCCGGCGTCATGGCCTCGTGCGTGACGAACAGGTCGTGCAGGCGGCCGGGCCCGGACAGGCCCGAGGCGAAGGCTACCTCCAGCACGCTCGCGTCGGCATCGAGGAGGCGGCGCGCGTGATCGAGCGTCAGGGCCTGGCTGAACTGCTTGGGTGTGAGGCCGCACCAGCGCTTGAACAGGCGCTGACAATGAAACGGCGACAGCCCGAGGTGCCGGGCCAGCGCGGATAGATCGGGCTGCGCGGGCGCAACCTGCGTCATGAAGGCGATGGCCCGGCGGATCGCCGCATAGTCGCCGAGCATGCCGTCGGGGCCGCGTGCGGCAGGCATCACGATCCGGTCATCGGGTGCGTCTGGCATTGGTCGGGCTCTCTCGCGTTCATCGTGCGGCGCGACCCTAAGCCGATCGAACGCGGCGCAGCGACCCGTTTCTTGCGCGCGCCTCGAAAAGGCTCACAGCGTGCTGCGCGCGGAGCGGGCCGACGACAGGGCGGTTCGCAGCACGCCGGCGAAATCCTTGCGCTCGTCGTCGGTGAGAAAGCAGCCGAACACCAGTTCCTCGCCGTGCGAGGCAAGGCACAGGCGCGTGCGGCCGTCGTGATGCTCGGACAGGTTGACGCGCACCCAATACGGATTGAAATCGAACACCTGCGCACGCCCGCCGGGATCGACGCGGGTCAGCGTCAGAAGGCTGGGCGTCAGTCGGACGACCTCGTACTCGCGGCCGGAGCGATAATTGAGCTTGAAGGCGATGAGCACGAGGAGGATGTCGAGGCCGAAGAAGCCGAGTACGGGCCAGGCGCCGAGCGACAGAAAGTAGAGGCCGACGGCAAAGCTGACGACGCCGAGAAAGGCCATGAGGACCAAGAAGCCCGGCTTGCTCAACGACCTGTAAGGGGTCAGTATCGCACTGAACATCGGCTCGCCGCCTTCCGCCGCGTCCCGACCCGCCGTCACCCGCATGCCCTGCTGGCCTTCCCATTACACACCGCGCTTCACCCCTCCTCTCGACGAGGCCGCGCGTTGCCATCCGCGTATCGACAGTCCCACATGAAAGACGACAAACCCAGCGCTGCCAAGTCCCGCGTTGGCAGCAGAACGCGATCCGGCGCCGCAATACCCGCCGCCGAGGCTATCGCCACCGCCGGCGAAAAACGAGGCGGCAAGCCGCGCAAAGGCACCGCACGAGGCCGCCGCCGTCCGCGCTCACGCATCATGCTGCCGGCGGACGCCATCGCCGCGCTCTTTTCACGGTTTCGTGATGAGGAGCCCGAGCCCAAGGGTGAACTCGAGCATGTCAACCCTTACACGCTGCTCGTCGCGGTCGTGCTCTCGGCGCAGGCGACGGATGCCGGCGTCAACAAGGCGACGCGCGGGCTCTTTGCCATGGCCGACACGCCAGACAAGATGCTCGCGCTCGGCGAGGAGCGCGTGCGCGAGGCGATCAAGACGATCGGGCTTTATCGCAACAAGGCGAAGAACGTCATCGCGCTCTCGCGCCGTCTCGTCGAGGAGTTCGGCGGGGAGGTGCCAGCCGACCGCGACGTCCTGGAAAGCCTGCCCGGCGTCGGACGGAAAACCGCGAACGTCGTGATGAACATGGCCTTCGGCCAGCCGACCATGGCGGTCGATACGCATGTGCACCGCGTCTCCAACCGCATTGGCCTGTCGCGCGGCAAGACCCCGCTCGAGGTCGAGGCCGACCTGTTGTCAGCCATCCCGGCCGAGTTCGGGCTCCATGCGCACCACTGGCTCATCCTGCACGGCCGCTATCTGTGCAAGGCACGCAGGCCCGAGTGCTGGCGCTGCCCGGCGAGCGACCTGTGCCGCTTCGAGCCGAAGTCGCCCGGGCCCACGCCGATCGCGGGCAAGAGCCGTTGAGCCGGCTGCCGCCCCCCCCCGAGATGAGGCTCAGTGGGCTGCTTCCCAGTTGTCGGCGGCTTTGGCGTCGACGGCGATGGGCACGCTCAGCGCGACGGCAGGCAGCGCGGCGCCCTCCATGACCGCACGCAGCGTGTCGATGGTTGCGGCCACCTCGCGCTCGGGGGCCTCGAAGATCAACTCGTCGTGGACTTGGAGGAGCATGCGCGTCCGGTCGAGGCCGGCGGTCGCCAGCGCTGCCGGCATGCGGATCATCGCCCGCCGGATGATGTCGGCGGCCGAGCCCTGGATCGGCGCATTGATGGCGGCGCGTTCGAGGAAGCCGCGCATCGAAGGGTTCTTCGTATTGATCTCGGGGTAGTGGATGCGCCGGCCGAAGATGGTGGTGACGTAGCCCTGCGCGTGGGCCGCCTGCTTCGTCGCCTCCATGTAGTCGCGGATGCCGGGGAAGCGCTTGAAATAGGTCTTGATGTACTCGCCCGCCTCCTCTCGGGAGATGGCGAGCTGATTGGCGAGACCGAAGGCGGAGATGCCGTAGATGATGCCGAAGTTGATCGCCTTGGCGCGCCGACGCACATCGCCCGGCGTGCCTTCGACGGGCACGCCGAACATTTCCGACGCGGTCATGGCGTGGATGTCGAGGCCGTTGGCGAAGGCGCTCTTCAACTGAGGGATGTCAGCGATGTGGGCGAGCACGCGCAGCTCGATCTGAGAGTAATCCGCCGAGATGAGCTTCATGCCCTTGTCGGCGATGAAGGCGGTGCGAATCTCGCGGCCCTCCTTCGTGCGCACAGGGATGTTCTGCAGGTTGGGATCGGACGACGAAAAGCGCCCCGTCGTCGTGGCGGCCAGCGCGTAGCTCGTGTGGATGCGCCCGGTATCGGGGTTGATGAAGCCCGGCAGAGCGTCGGTGTAGGTCGACTTGAGCTTACTGAGCTGGCGCCATTCGAGCATGGTCAGCACGAGGCGGCGGGCATCCTCCGGCAACTCCTCGTTGGTGGCGAGGTCGTCGAGCAGGCCGGCGCGGGTCTCCCACTGGCCGGTCTTCGTCTTCTTGCCGCCGGGCAGCTTCAGCTTGTCGAACAGCAATTCGCCGAGCTGCTTGGGTGAGCCCAGGTTGAAGGGGTGTCCGGCGAGCGCGTGCACCTCGGCCTCCAACGCGCCGATGCGCTGCTGAAAGGTGCCCGACAGGCGGGAGAGGATGTTGCGGTCGACCCTGATGCCGGCCAGCTCCATGTCGGCGACGATGGCGACGAGCGGGCGCTCCAGCGTCTCGTAGACGGTCATCATGCGCTCGGCGACCAGGCGCGGCTTCAGGATGTGCCAGAGCCGGAGCGTGACGTCGGCGTCCTCGGCGGCGTAGGCGGTCGCCTTGTCGATGGGGACGGCTGCGAAGGTCTTCTCGGATTTCTTCGCACCCGGCGCGTGCTCGATGATCTGGGCGAACGAGATCGGCGCGTGACCCAGGTGGCGCTCGGAGAGTTCGTCCATGCCGTGGTGGCCGCGCCCGCCGTCGAGGGCGTAGGACATCAGCATAGTGTCGTCGATGGGGGCGAGGCGGACGCCGTGACGAGCCATGATGACGGCGTCATACTTGAGGTTCTGCCCGATCTTCAGGATCGAGCGGTCTTCCAGAAGCGGCTTCAGGATGGCGAGCACGGTGGCGAGCGACAGCTGCTCGGGCCCGTCGGCTGCCCCGAAGTCGAAGCCGCCGCCGCCGGCGACGTGGCCGACGGGCACGTAGCAGGCCCGGCCGGGTGCTGTAGCGAGAGCGATGCCGACAAGGTCGGCGCGCACGGCATCGAGCGAGGTCGTCTCGGTGTCGAAGGCGACCGCTCCGGCGGCACGGGCTGCTTCCACCCAGGCCTCGAGGCCGGCTTTTGTCGTCACAGTCTCATAGGCGCGGTGGTCGACCGGCACGGATTTCGCGAGGACGAGCCCATGTGCGACGGCGGCAGCCGGTGTGCCGATGCCCGCCTCGCCGGCGTTGCCCCCGTTGACCGCGTTGCCTGTGCCCGGGCTCGCGGCGGCACCGGTGGACGGCGCCTCGCCGGACGGGGTGGGAGCGCGCACGCTGCGGCCGACGGAAGCCTCGAGTGGTGACGGCACCTCAGCGCCGAGCGCCTCGGCGATGCGTCGCGTCAGGGTATTGAACTCCATGGCGCGCAGGAAGCCGACGAGGGGGGCGGCCAGCGGCTCCTGCACACCGAGGCGGGGCAGCTCGACGGCGACGGGTACATCATCGGCAAGGCGCACGAGCTCGCGCGACAGGCGGGCCTGATCGGCGAACTCGATCAGCTTCTCGCGGCGCTTGGGCTGCTTGATCTCGCCAGCACGGGCCAGCAGCGAATCGAGGTCGTCGTACTCCTTGATGAGCTCAGCCGCCGTCTTGACGCCGATGCCCGGCACGCCCGGCACGTTGTCGACGCTGTCGCCGGCGAGCGCCTGCACGTCGACGACTTTCTCCGGTGGCACGCCGAATTTCTCGATCACCTCGTCGCGGCCGATCGTCTTGTTCTTCATGCCATCGAGCATGACGAGACCCGGCACGATGAGCTGCATCAGGTCCTTGTCGGAGGACACGACGGTGACGGTGGCGCCGGCTTCCAGCGCCTGGCGCGCGTAGGTGGCGATGAGATCGTCGGCCTCGAAGCCCTCCTGCTCGATGGAGGCGACGTTGAAGGCCTTGACCGCCTCGCGGATGAGCGGGAACTGCGGAACCAGCTCCTCCGGCGGCGGCGGCCGATGCGCCTTATACTGATCATAGATGTCGTTGCGGAACGTCTTGGCGGAATGATCGAAGATGACGGCGAGGTGGGTGGGCGCCTCGGAAACCTTGGATTCCTTCAAGAGCTTCCACAGCATCTGGCAAAACCCGTGCACGGCGCCGACCGGCAGGCCGTCGGACGGCCGCGTCAACGGTGGCAAGGCGTGGAAGGCGCGGAAAATGTAGCCCGAGCCATCAACGAGATAGACGTGGCTGCCTTTGGCAACCGGCACAGGCTCGCCCTCGGGGAGACTGAAGGCGGGACGGGGTTCGGCACTGGGGCTTTGTCGGCTCTCGCTCATGGCGGCGGAGTATAGGGGGCTTCGACCACGGCGCCAGTGGCGGCAATCGCCCGAGGGCGGGCATCGCGGGCCTCATCAGGGACCGCTCGTTGCGCTGGCGCCACACCTCATCGGCCTTCACGGCGACGCCACAATCGGCCGCCGTTTCGCC
>JANRIT010000062.1:0-37659 GCA_033764645.1 Hyphomicrobiaceae bacterium | reverse complement strand
AAGTGTCTCACGCATTTTGTGGCGGTGCACGACCATGTCGATCATGCCGTGCTCGAGAAGGTACTCCGCGCGCTGGAAACCGTCGGGCAACTGCTCCCGGATGGTCTGCTGGATGACACGCGGCCCGGCGAAGCAGATGAGGGCGCCCGGTTCGGCGATATGTACGTCGCCGAGCATGGCATAGGAGGCCGTGACGCCACCCGTCGTCGGGTCGGTGAGCACCACGATGTAGGGCAGCCGCGCCCGCCGCAGGGCCTGCACCGCGATGGTCGTCCGCGGCATCTGCATGAGGGACATGATGCCCTCCTGCATGCGCGCGCCGCCCGAGGCGACGAACAGGATGAAGGGCCGCTTCTTCTCGACGGCGCGCATCATGCCGGCGATCACCGCTTCACCCGCCGCCATGCCGAGCGATCCGGCCATGAAGCGGAAGTCCTGCGCCGCCGCCACGACCGGCTGCCCGTCGAGCTGGCCTTCGCCGATGAGGACGGCATCCTCGAGTTCGGTCGATGAGCGCGCCTCCTTGAGGCGATCGGTGTAGCGCTTGCCATCGCGGAACTTCAGAGGATCGGCGACGACCGGCGGCAGCGCAATCTTGTCGAACGAGCCGCCGTCGAACAGCAGCGAGAGGCGTTGCGGAGCCCCCATGCGCTCGTGATAGTCCGAGCCCGGAAATACGAACTGGTTGGCTTCGAGGTCCTTGTGGAAGACCATCTGCCCGGTCACGGGGCACGTCCGCCACAAGTTGTCGGGCACCTCCCGCTTCGTCGTCAGGAAGCTGCGGATCTTCGGCCGGACGAGGTTGTTGATCCAGTTCACGCCAATCGGGTCCCACGTTCTGACATTCGGACGGCGACAGTCTGACGGCGGCAGTCACGCGCGGCAGCCGCGCTCGAGGTCGGCGGCCGGCCCCCGGGCGCACACCGTCCAGGCATACTTCTATAGGACACTTTCTGCCGGACCGCACTCTCCCTGCGAAAACAGGGCGAATGGGCCGCACTCCGCCGCAGGCGACCCTCGGGCCGCCAGCGCTCGTCATTCAAGCCCTTGAACTCGCAACTGATCGAGCCTCGGCATTGCCGCGCAGCGCCCCGGCGATATCCGCAACGATGCCGTGCACGGCCGGCACCGTCCGCGCCGTGGCGCGACCTCCGGCCTCCAGCGTATCGGCGATCGCCCTGACGAGGGTCGATCCGACGACGACGCCGTCCGCACCCTCGGCGAGTGCGCGCGCATCCGCGCCGGACTTGATGCCGAAGCCGACGCAGACCGGCAGGTCGGTCGCCGCCTTGATGCGCGCGACCTGCGACCTGACCTCGGATGCCACAGGCGCAGCCGCCCCGGTGATGCCGGTGATCGATACGTAGTAGACGAAGCCGGAGGTGTTGGTCAGCACGGCCGGCAGCCGCCCGGCGTCCGTGGTGGGCGTGGCGAGCCTGATGAAATTGAGGCCGCGCGCGACGGCGGGCAGGCAGACCTCGTCGTCGGCCTCCGGCGGCACGTCCACGACGATCAGCCCGTCGACGCCAGCCGCGACCGCCGCATCGAGAAAGGCCTCCGTCGGGAACACGTAGATGGGGTTGTAGTAGCCCATCAGGACGATCGGCGTCTCGCTGTCGCGCGAGCGGAAATCGGCGACGAGTTCGAGTGTCTTGCGCATCGTCTGGCCGCCTTTGAGCGCGCGCACGGATGCGGCCTGGATCGGCGGCCCATCGGCCATCGGATCGGAGAACGGCATTCCGAGCTCGATGACGTCCGCCCCCGCCGCCGGCAGACCGGCGAGGATCTGGCGGGAGGTTTCGAGATCGGGATCGCCGGCGGTGATGTAGGTCACGAGCGCCGGCCGCCCCTCGGCGGCGAGCTTGGCGAAGCGCTTTTCGATGCGTGTCGTCGTCATAGCGCCTGTCTTGGCGCCGGGGCCACCACGGGTCAAGTGGGCAGATTGCCGGGGGCGCGGGCACGCGGTGCCCCGCCGCTCCGGCTGCGGATGACGAGGGTTGCCAGCGCGACGACGCCGAGTGCGGCCCCTGCGGCGACCGGCACCGCACCGTCGTAGCCGCGCTCGAAGGCAGCCACGATGATCGCCGCCAGCGCCCACGCGACCGTTGCCGCGAACGTCAGGTTGCCGCGTGTCGCCCACAGTGTCGCGAGCACGATGCCCGTGAGCACGCCGATCGAGCCGACGGCATAGCTGCCCGCCGACAGCCCGAAGCGGTCGAATCCGTAACCCGGAGCAACCTCGGCGACGTTGACGAAGATGGCCGCCACCGTCCAGCCAGCGTAAAGACCGAACGGGACGACGAGAACGAATTCCTCGGCGAGCGAACCTTGCTTGCCCGCGACCGCGAGCACGAGGCAGGCGATGGCCGCCGCTGCCATGACGGCGAGGATCGGCATCGTCGCCCACAGCGGCCCGTATTCGACCGCCGAAAGCCACGCGGTCGAGCCCGCATAGACGGCGAGCGCCAGCGGCGCGATGCGCGCCGTGGCGGGAGTGCGGCGCCCGGCTGGCGTGAGTTGCCAGACCGCATAGGCGACAGCACCCAGATAGATCGGCCCCCAGATGGCAAACGCATAGCGCGCCGGCTCGATCATCGAGAGATCGCTCGCCCTGACCGGCTGCGCGCCATCGGCGAACGGGTTCACGATGTACGGAAAGACGATCTGCACGATCGCCGCGACGAGCACGAGGAGGCGCAGAGAGATGTCGAGCATGGCAGAGCTTCCGAGCGTGGACGTTGGGGGACCAACGCCTGAGCCCCGCCCGCGGATCGGCTGCCAAAGCGCGTCATCACGCCGCCTGATCCAGGCGAGAAGCATTTCTTTGCAGGTGTCGGGCGTTGGCGGCGCGCCGTCGTGCAGGCCTCACCGCCGCCCGGCCACGAACCGCCGGAACACCGCGAGCGTTGCCTCGCTGACATGGTGCTCGATGCCCTCGGCGTCGGCTTCTGCGGTTTCCGCATCGACGCCGAGCGCGACGAGAAAGTCGCGCACCGTGCGGTGGCGCTCGCGGGCGGCGTCCGCCATGGCCTGTCCTTCCGGCGTGAGAAAGATGGAGCGGTAGGGCTTCGACGTCACGAGGCGGTCGCGCATCAGCCGCTGCACCGTATTGTTGACGGTGGCGCTCGAAACACCGAGCCGGTTCGCGAGGTCGACGACGCGCGCCTCTCCTGTCTCCTCGATCAGGTCGGCGATGAGCTCCACGTAGTCCTCGGCGACTTCCGTCTGGTGCGCATCGCGGACGCGCTTGAAGCGCTCCGCCTGCTGCTCGGCGGCCGGCATGCCGTCGGCGGTCACGGCCTCGGTGTCCGGCACGTCACGCTTCGCACGCGCGCCGCGCCGCTGAGCCGACGGATGAGACGCCGCGCCAGCCTTCGCGGCGTGGTCATCACCGACCCCGCCCCTGCTGCCTCGCGCCCTGTTGCCAGCCGACATCACGGAAGCACCCCATGGTTGTGACACACACCTAGCGGCCGTGCATGCAATTGACAACTTGTTTAGTCGATACTAAACCAAGGTGTGTCCACTAATTGCCGGCGCCCATCGGCGCCTTCCAGCCACCCCTTACTCAACCCGCACGTCGAGAGGTCCCGTCGCAATGCCCCCGCGCGCGCGCGCCGTTCGCTTGGTCCCGCAGGGCCGCCCAGCCTCGATCGCAAAACGGTTTGCGGCCGTACTGGTGTTGATCGCAGGCGTCTGTGCGCCTGCCGCAGCCCGCGCCGCCGAGCCGCCCGCCAAACCCGCCGGCAAGCTCGTCGTGGCGACGACCTTCACCGTCATCGCCGACATAGCGCGAGCTGTAGCTGGAGACGCCGCCACCATCGTCTCGATCACCAAGCCGGGGGCTGAAATCCACGATTACCAGCCGACACCGCAGGATATCGTGCGCGCGCAGTCCGCGGGCCTCGTGCTGTGGAACGGCCTCAACCTCGAGCGCTGGTTCGAGCGCTTCATGGCCGACATCCGTGACGTGCCGAGCGTGCGCGTCAGCGAGGGTATCGAGCCCATGCCGATCCGCGAGGGCCCCTACACCGGCAATCCCAATCCCCACGCCTGGATGTCGCCGTCGAACGCGCTCATCTACATCGACAACATCAGGAAAGCGCTCGCCGCCGCCGACCCGGCCAATGCGGCGGTCTACGAGGCGAACGCCAACGCCTACGCGGAAAAAATCCGCGCTCTCGACGCGCCTTTGCGCGCCCGCCTCGCGGCGATCCCTGAGGCCGAGCGCTGGCTCGTGACGAGCGAGGGCGCATTCAGCTATCTCGCCCGCGACTACGGCCTGAAGGAACTCTACCTGTGGCCGATCAACGCCGACGCGCAAGGCACGCCGAGCCAGGTGCGCCGCGTCATCGATACCGTGCGCGCCGAAAAGATCCCGGTCGTGTTCAGCGAGAGCACGGTCTCCGACAAGCCCGCCCGCCAGGTCGCCAGCGAGACGGGCGCGCGCTATGGTGGTGTGCTTTACGTCGACAGCCTGAGCACCGCCGATGGGCCCGTGCCGAGCTTCGCCAAGCTCCTGGAGGTGACGGTGTCGACCATCGCGGCAGGGTTCGGCAAATGAGCAATCCCGTGGCGCAGACGCCTCTCGCGCCCGCCGCCTCGCTCTCGGTCAGCGGCGTTTCCGTCGCCTACCCCAACGGCACGCTCGCCCTCGACAACGCCTCCTTCGACCTTGGGCCGGGCACCATCTGCGGCCTCGTCGGCATCAACGGCTCGGGCAAGTCGACCCTGTTCAAGACGATCATGGGCTTCCTGCAGCCGAGCGCCGGATCGATCCTGATCGCCGGCCTTGCCCCGCGCCGGGCGCAGCGTGACAACATCGTCGCCTATGTTCCACAGTCCGAGGAGGTCGACTGGAACTTCCCCGTGCTCGTCGAGGACGTGGTGATGATGGGCCGCTATGGCCGCATGGGCTTCCTGCGCATCCCCTCCGATACCGATCGCCGCCGCGTCGACGAGGCCATCGAGCGCGTGGGGCTCACTGCCCTGCGCCGCCGCCAGATCGGCGAGTTGTCGGGCGGCCAGAGGAAGCGCGTGTTCCTCGCCCGCGCGCTCGCCCAGCAGGGCCTCGTCATCCTGCTCGATGAGCCGTTCACCGGCGTCGACGTCAAGACCGAGGCGGACATCGTCGCCCTCCTGCGCGCCCTGCGCGACGACGGGCACCTCGTCCTCGTCTCGACGCACAACCTGGGCTCGATCCCCGAGTTCTGCGACGAGGTCGTCCTCTTGCGCCGCACCGTGATCGCCAGCGGGCCGACCGCCACGACCTTCACGCCCGATAACCTGAAGCGGGCCTTCGGCGGCGTTCTGCGCCACTTCCGCCTCGAAGGCGCCGACCTGCATGACGACGACGACACGCGCACCGTCACCGTCTTGACCGACGACGAGCGCCCGGCGGTGTTCTACGGCCGCAAGGGTGACAGCGGTCCGGCCCTGCCGGGACGCACGGAAACGGCAAGCGATACCGGCGCCACGAGGTCCGCCGGCGAGCCCGCCACACGGCCGGAGGATGCCCGATGAGCGAGGCCCTCGCCCCGTTCGCCTACGACTACATGATCAAGGCGATGTGGGTCTCCGCCCTCGTCGGGCTGACCTGCGGCCTCCTGTCGGCCTACCTGATGCTCAAGGGCTGGTCGCTGATGGGCGACGCGCTGGCCCACGCCATCGTTCCGGGCGTCGCAGGCGCCTACCTGCTCGGCCTTCCCTATGCCGCCGGCGCTTTCCTGGCTGGCCTGCTGGCGGCCGGCGGCATGGCCTTCGTGCGCCGCCAGACGCGCCTGCGCGAGGACGCCGTCATCGGTCTCGTCTTCACCGCGTTTTTCGCGACGGGTCTGCTGATGGTATCGCTCTACCCGACATCCGTCGACGTCAACACCATCGTGCTCGGCAACATCCTCGCCATCTCCGACGGGGACGCACTGCAAGTGGCCGTCATCTGCGCCGTGACCCTCGCCGTCCTCGCCGTCATCTGGAAAGACCTCATGGCGGTGTTCTTCGACGAGGCGCACGCCCGCTCGATCGGCATCGACGCGGTCCGGCTGCAGGTCCTGTTTTTCACCCTCCTGGCCGCCGCGACGGTTGCCGCCCTGCAGGCGGTCGGCGCCTGCCTCGTCATCGCCATGGTCATCACGCCAGGCGCCACGGCCTACCTGCTCACCGACCGCTTTCCCGTGCTGCTCGTCATCGCCGCTGCTCTCGGCGCCGCAACGAGCCTCATGGGCGCCTACCTGAGCTTCTTCCTCGACGGGGCGACCGGCGGTGTCATCGTCACTTTGCAGACGCTCATTTTCCTGGCCGCCTTCGTATGGGCACCCAAGCACGGCCTGCTGGCCCAGCGGCGCCGCACCGACGCAGCGCGCCGCGCCGCCCGCGCCCCGCGCGAGGCAGGGAGTGACACGGCGGGCGCGACGAGCCGGCCGGTTGAGACTTTCGCTCCTGCCGCTTCCGCCGGGCCAGTCCGCGGGACGCTGCCCCCGGAGGCACTGCCCCCGGAGGCACTGCCCCAGGAGGCGCTGCAATGAGCGACGTTCTCGACTTCGTCACTGGCCCCTTGTCATTCCCGTTCATGCAGCGCGCGCTCATCGTCGCCGTCCTCGTCGGCGCCGTATCGGCGGTGCTGTCCTGCTACCTCATCCTGAAGGGCTGGTCGCTGATGGGCGACGCCATCTCGCACGCCGTGCTGCCGGGCATCGTGCTCGCCTTCATCGCCGGCCTGCCACTCGCGCTCGGCGCTTTCCTCGCGGGTCTCTTCGCGGCCCTCGCGACCGGCTACCTCGGCGACAACAGCCGCGTGAAGCAGGATACGGTGATGGGCATCGTGTTCTCGGGCATGTTCGCCTTCGGCCTCGTCCTGTTCACCAAGGTCGATACCGACCAGCACCTGAGCCACATCCTGTTCGGCAACCTTCTCGGGGTGAGCGACGCCGATGTCATCGAGACGGGCCTCGTCGCCACGTTCGTTCTCGCCGTCGTGCTCGCCCGCCGCCGCGACCTCCTGGCCTACTGCTTCGATCCCGCCCACGCCCGCGCGATCGGATTGCCGGTGCGGCTGCTGCACTACGGCCTGCTCGTGCTGTTGTCGCTCACCATTGTCGCGGCCTTGAAGGCGGTGGGCGTCATCCTCGTCGTCGCCATGCTGATCGCGCCCGGCGCCATCGGCTACCTTATCGCCGACCGCTTCGAGGCGATGCTCGGCTGGGCGGTCGCTTCCGCCGTCACGGCGAGCGTCATCGGCACGCTCATCAGCTTCCATATCGACGGCGCGACCGGTCCGACCATCGTCCTCGTTCAGATGGCGCTGTTCCTCGCGACGCTTCTGCTCGCGCCCAAGCGCGGCCTCTTGCGGCGCCAGGCCGCCGCGCTCCCCGCGCGCCCGCTGGCCTGACCACGCCGCCCGCCCCCCATTCCGACACCGCTGGTCTGTTGGCGCCCCGCCACGCACCGCCCGTGGCGCGCGCATTCAGTGGGGGTTCATGTTGCCAAGTCTAAGGTCGATCCTGAAGAGTGAGGCCGCCGAACGGTGAGGAGCACCGCTGGCAGGAGGCCCGGGACCGGTGGCCGTCAGGCCGCACGGCAGCCGGCGCCGGCAAGGCGGCAGGGAGACGTGCGATGATGAGGTTCAAGGCTGGGGTTGCGGCAGGTCTGGCGCTGGTGGCGCTGACGGTGCTGCCCGGTTTGGCCGCCGCCCAGGCGAGCTGCCAGTGGTATGGGGCGACCGCGCTGCGCCAGCAGCAGGAGAACGAGCGGCGCAAGTGCGGTTTTGCCGGCGATGCGTGGCACTCCAACACAGCCGATCATATGGCCTGGTGCGCCTCGGTCGGTCCGGACACGTGGAAAGCCGCCGCACAGGAGCGCGATCGCATGCTCGCGCAGTGCGCGTCGAAGGGGTGAGTGGGACGGCCGCGGCGGCGCGCGGGACATCAACCGCCGAGAGTTGAATGACATGAGCAAAAGTCCCACTCTCGGGCCCGCAGCCCCCAGGCTGCGGGCTTTTTTCTTGTGTCGGGCCGCCCTGGAAGTACCGCGCGTACGATGAACTGCACTCAGACAACGCTGCAATTGGGCCAAAGTGTTTCTATACTGATCGAATGTCAGGCCAGGGTCGAGTGGGCTGGTCCGACCGCATTCCATGCGTCCCCGATGCATGGTCCCCGTTGCAGTCAATCGGAGTCCTGACATGGCAGTGATCAGAGGAACGAATGTTCGCGACGTGTTCAGAGGCACGCCGCTCAACGACAGTCTGTTCGGGCTGGGTGGAAATGACGTCATCAACGGCCTGCCCGGCGACGACCGCATCGTGGGCGGCACAGGCAACGACCGGCTTCTCGGCTCGGCCGGCAATGACCGGCTCATAGGCCAGGCCGGTAACGACACTATGTTCGGCGGCGCCGGCAACGACCGGCTCATCGGCGGCGACGGCAACGACGTCATGCGCCCCGACGCCGGCGCCGACTTCATCAATGGCGGCAACGGCCTGCGCGACCTCGTCGACTACACGGGGACGCAGCAGGGCGTCGAGCTTTCACTGACCAACAGTTTCCTGGCCAGCGGCGGCGCCACCGGCGATACGTTTTCTGGCGTCGAGGACTTCCGCGGTACCAACTTCGATGACCAGGTCAGCGGCACGACGGGCTCGAACTTCCTCCTCGGCGCCGGCGGCGAAGACCTTCTCGAAGGCCTCGACGGCAATGATCGCCTCAACGGCGGTGCCGCCGACGACCGGCTCAAGGGCGGGGCAGGCGCCGACGTCCTGATCGGCGGCCCGGGCCTCGATACCTTCATTTACCAGGACGGCCTGCAGGCCGACACGGGCGTCGGCGAAGGCAATCGCGACGTCATCATGGACTTCGTCCAGGGTGAGGATCTGATCGACTTGTCCGACATCGACGCCAATCTCAGCGATGGCATCGACCAGGAGTTCGCCCTCATAGGGACGGCAGCTTTCGACGACGTCGCATCTCCCAACGGCGAGATCCGGTTCGATAACGACGTGGTCAACAATCGCACCATCATTCAGGTCGACGTGGAAGACGATGGCAACGTCGATCCCGACTTCGAGATCGAACTCGTCGGCATCTTCGTCCTCGTGGACGGCGACTTCGTTCTGTAGCGCCGCGCGCCGCTCGGGTGGGCAGCACAGATGTCCGACGACAGCCCTCTGTTCTCCGCCGAGGACGTTGCCAGCATCATCGGGCCAGACCGCGCGGCCATCACCTCCGGCCAGCTCCCTGACCCGTATCGGGCCTTGGGGCTCGCCGTCTCCCTGATGATGACCGAGCCGAGCCTCGCCCGGCTCGGCTTCGGTCACTGGACGCGCGCGCTCGCCGGCATGATCAACCGTCGGCAGTATGTGTTCGCTTCGGCGGACGGAAAGCCGTCGGGTTTCGCCGGCTGGGGGCTGACCGACGAGGTGACCGCCGAGCGCTGGCTCGCCGGCACGGCTGAACCTACATACGAACAGTGCTGCAGCGGTGATTGCGTCGTCATCTTCGTCTGGCTCGCGCGTTCAGCCGCGATCAATCGCCACCTGCTCGGCCATATGCGCACGCTCGGCCCTGGCCGCCGCCTCATCTACTTCAAGCGCTTCTATCCCGACGGCCGCATGCGCCGCATGCGGCTCGCCGTCAGCGATGCCGTTGTCGCCCATGCCGGGAAGGCCCGCTGACGTAGCCTCAGTGCTTGCCACGCGACCGTGCAACTTCGCGGAACTGCCCGACGACTTTGGTCAGCATGCCGCTCATCATGCCGGCGATCTCGGGGCCTGCGCCAGCCGGAGTTCCCGCCGTGTAAGGCGGCTCGGGCGCATACTCCGCAAGCAGCTGCATCGCCTTGGCATAGGTCTCGTCCCGTTGCCGGGCGACGATCTCCAGCCCGAAATCGATACCCGCCGTCACGCCGGCGCCCGTGATGCGATTGCGATCGATGACGACGCGGGCATCGACCGGCTCGGCGCCGAAATCCCGCAGCACCTCGCGCGTCACCCAGTGCGATGTCGCCTTGAAACCTTCGAGCAGGCCGGCGGCGCCGAGCAGCATCGAGCCGGTGCACACGCTGGTCACATACTTCGCGCGGCTGCCGCGATCCTCGAGGAACTTGACCGTCTCGGCATCGCGCATTGCCTCGAGCGTCCCGTTGGTGCCACCGGGCACGCAGATGATATCGAGATCGGCTGGACAATCCTCGAAGCTCGCCGTCGCATGAATGGCGAGCTTCAGGTCGCTCTCGACGGGACCGGGTGACTTGGCCACGAGCCAGACCTTGGCGCCCATGAGGCTTGCCAGCATGTAGTGCGGGCCGACGACATCGAGCGCGGTGAAGCCTGGATAGAGAAGAAATGCGATCTTCTCCGATCCATACCACGAGGGTGGGAAAGCCGACATGTCGTGCACGTGCTCGGCGGACTGGCCGCCAGCCCCGCCGCTGTGCGCGGTCCTCGAAAGGGCCAGTGGCGATGCACACAGCGCGGCCAGCAGCAGACCGACGTCGCGGCGATCAGGGCGCATGACTTACTCCCGTTGATGAGGGGCTGGCGACAGGTTGCGCCAGCCCCGGCACGCGTATCAGTAGCGGTACTTGACCGTTCCGTAGACCGCTCGCTCCTCGCCGGGCGCCACCCGCCCGTTGAAATAGCTGTAGGGCACGAAGTACTCCTCTCCCGTCAGGTTCTTCACGTGCACGGCCGCCGAGAACGTCTTGGCGTCGTAGGCGACCTTGGCGTCGATGGTGAAGTAGTCCTCGGTCACGTAACGGTTGGCGAGATCGACGGGAGAGCCCGCGGCCGCGTATACGCCCGCGCCAACGCTCCAGCCCGGCAGAATGTCGGCGTCGAAGCCGTAGTTGAGCCAGACGCGGCCAGAATGCTCCGGTACGCCCACGAGCTTGCTGCCAGCCGATGCGCCGGATGCGGCCTCGACGAGTTCGGCATCGACGTAGGCGTAGTTCGCGAGCACCTGCCAGTTGGCACCGAGCTGATAGAGGAGGTCCGCCTCGAAGCCGCGCGAGCGCTGCTCGCCGATGGCCGCCGACGCGAAGCCGCCCGGTACCGGCACGGGCACCTTGCTGCGATCGATCTCGAATACCGCGAGCGTGCCGGTCAACGCGCCGCCGAGGTTGAGCTTGACGCCCGTTTCCTTCTGCTCGGACTCCTCGGGCTCCGGCTCGCCGACGAAGAACGTGTACGGGTTCGCCTTCAAGCCCTGACTGTAGCTCGCGAAGACCGAGAGGCCGGGGACAACGTCGACGACGGCTCCTGCGCGTGGCAGCAGCTTGGTCGTGTCAGTCTGAAAGTCGGCGAAGGCAACGGGATCGACGTAGTCGATCTTGATGTTGGCGAGCCGGAGGCCGGCGAGTAAGTGCAGGCGCTCCATCAGCGTGGTCTGGAGCTGCGTGTAGAGGCCCTGCGTCACATATTCGTTGCCCGGCTTCTGAAAGGTCGTGAACGGGCTGTCGGGAGGCACCAAGAACGGGGTGGGAAACGTCGGGTCGGAAAGATCGACCAAGCCGGCGCCGCCCGTCAGCAAGTCGGACGTCAGGATGCCGGTGTCCGTCAGGCGCGTGTAGTCGCCGCCGACGAGGAGCAAGGTTCTGGCCGGGCCGGCATCGAGCTTGAAGCGAACGTTCGGATTGAACGCCACCTCGTCCTGCTCCTGGTAGAGGTAGACGTTCGACAGCGCCCACGTCGATGGTGCAACGAATGGTGCGTTGGCCTGGAAGCTGTCGGCTCCGACGATCGTCTGCGTGAACTCGGCGAACTTCTGCCGCGATACGCGCGCCTTGACGCTGCCGTCGATCCAATCATTGAAGCGATGATCGACGGTGACGGTCACGCCTTGCACCTGCGAATAGCTGTCCGGCAGGTTGTCGGGCCCGATGAATAAATCGCGGTCGATGAAGGCTGCGCCGGCCACGGTCCCCGTTGCGGGCAGGCCCTGGTACTCCGGCTGCTCCCAGCGGCCGAAACGGCCCTGGATCGTGAAGGTGGTGTCGACCTTGTCCGTGAGGACGAGCGTCGGGTTCAGGGCGTATCGCTCTGTCTCGATGGCATCGATGAAACTGTCGGCGGCGGTGTACTCGCCCGTGACGCGGAAGAGGGCCGTGCCGTCCCGGCTCAGCGGCTGGTTGATGTCGAAGGTCGGCTGCAGATAGCCGTAGCTGCCAAAGGTGAAGCCGAACTCGCCGGAGGCGCGGCTGGTCGGCAGCTTGGAGACGATGTTGATGGCTCCGCCGACCGGCGCGCCCGCCCCACCGCCGTAGAGGATCGCGGAGGGGCCTTTCAGGACCTCGATGCGCTCGACATTGGCGAGGGCGTCTCGGTTGCCGACGTTATAGTAGACGGGAATGCCGTCGATCCATTGCTCTGCCGCGAAGCCGCGGATGCGTGTCGAATCATAGGCCGGAGTTTGCAGGCTGTTGGTCGCCTGCACGCCACTGACGTTGCGCACGGCCTCATCGATGGACAGCGCCTGCTGATCCTCGATCACCGAGCGCGGTACCACCTGGATCGACTGCGGGATCCGCTCGATGGGCGTCGCGGTCCTCGTCGATGAGGTCGCCGACAGAGCCCGGTAGCCGTCGACGGGGCCGGCTGTCGTCAGGGTCGTGCCCGGCGGCAGGGCGAGGTCAGGCAGGTCGAGGGCCGGATTGTAGCTGCCGAGCGCCGCGGCTCCCGGGACGGCCGCCATGGGCTCGGCGAGCGGGAGGGCCGCAGGCGCAGCCGTGGGCACCGGAGGCTTGGGCTTGGCCGGGGTCGGCGACGGCGTCGGCGGCTGCTGCACGACATCGACCGGCGGCAGGGGTTGCGAACCGCCGGCCGCGCTTTGCGCCGAGGTGGTGTCGATTGCGGCGGTCGCGGCGAGCAGGGACGTCGAGAGGGCCAGCGCGACGGCCGGCGGCGGCGCGAGGCGCCGATACGCGGTGAGCATGGAAAACTCCTGATGCATCGAGGCGCGGGCGCAGGGGCTCTCGGCCACGTGCACCCGCTGGCAGGTCGAAGGCAGCGATCAGGAGTGGAGGGGTGGCGCGCGCGAGCCGAGCGCCGGGCCGGTGGGCACACGGGCGAGCAAAAGGCGCGGCGTCGGTATGACGCGCTGGCCCATGAGGACGAGGAAGGGGCCACGGACCGCCGCGACCGGCGGCTCAGGTAATGCGGGGCCCGCGAGCGCGAACGGACACAGGCCATCGCTCGCCTGGCGCTCGTGCTCGCCATCGGCAGGCGCGTCAGGGACATCGATCGTGACGCTGCGAACGCCGTCGGCCGTGCAGATCACGAGTGTGAGCGCTTTACTGCCGTCGGCGGCTGTGGCGGTACCGGGCATGTACCCCGCCGGCACCAGCGCGCGCAGGCAGAGCGCGACGAGCACCACCCACGTCGCCACGCGACGCAAGCTCCGCCAACTCGCCGGTATCGCCCCGCTAGACCCCATACCCTGCATAAGGTCACATCGACGATGGGCCAGCAACCCGCCGGGCTTGCGTCACGCGCGCCGGCCGACACGTTCCCATTCCCGCCGCGGCTGTCGCGCCACACTCGCGTCCTGGCTGGCGCGCATGCCGAGTGGGAATAAGGAGCGCCAAGCAAAGTGCGCCGGAAAAACAGAAAGGGCGGCCCAAGGCCGCCCTTTCCATTGGTTCATGGCCGGCGCGGATGCGTCTCGCCGCGGCCTCGGCTCCAGCGAGACGTGGGCATCCGAAGCGCCGAGCAAAAGGACATCACATATCCATGCCCATGCCGCCCATTCCGCCCATGCCACCGCCGCCATGGCCGTGACCATGGTCCTTCTTCGGCGCATCGGCGACGCAGGCTTCCGTCGTGATCAGCAGGCCGGCGATCGAGGCCGCATCCTGCAGAGCGGTGCGCACGACCTTGGCCGGATCGATGATGCCGCGCTCGAGCATGTCGCAGAACTCGCCCGACTGCGCATCGTAACCGAACGTCTGCTTGCGCTCCTCGAGCACCTTGCCGACGACGATCGAGCCCTCGACACCGGCATTCTCCGCGATCTGGCGGATGGGAGCCTGGAGTGCCTTGCGCACGATGTTGATGCCGGCGTCCTGGTCCTCGTTCTCACCTTCGACGTCGATCATGGCGGAGGCCTTGAGCAGCATCACGCCGCCACCCGGTACCACACCCTCCTCGACGGCAGCGCGCGTCGCGTTGAGCGCGTCGTCGACGCGATCCTTGCGCTCCTTGACCTCGACCTCGGTAGCCCCGCCGACCTTGATCACGGCGACGCCGCCGGCGAGCTTGGCAAGACGCTCCTGCAGCTTCTCGCGATCGTAGTCGGACGTCGTCTCCTCGATCTGCGCCTTGATCTGCGCGATGCGGCCCTCGATGTCCTTCTTCTTGCCCGAGCCGTCGACGATCGTCGTGTTCTCCTTGGTGATCGTCACCCGCTTGGCGCGGCCGAGCATGTCGGGCGTCACGTTCTCGAGCTTGATGCCGAGGTCCTCGGAGATGGTCTGGCCGTTGGTCAGAACGGCGATGTCCTCGAGCATGGCCTTGCGGCGGTCACCGAAGCCGGGAGCCTTGACGGCGGCGACCTTGAGACCACCGCGCAGCTTGTTGACGACGAGGGTTGCGAGCGCCTCGCCCTCGATGTCCTCGGCAATGATGAGCAGCGGCCGGCCCGACTGCACGACGGCCTCCAGCACCGGCAGCAGCGGCTGCAGGCCGGAAAGCTTCTTCTCGTGGATGAGGATGAAGGGGTCGTCGAGCTCGGCGACCATCTTTTCTGCGTTGGTGATGAAGTAGGGCGAGAGGTAGCCGCGGTCGAACTGCATGCCCTCGACGACGTCGAGCTCGGTCTCGAGGCTCTTGGCCTCCTCGACCGTGATGACGCCCTCGTTGCCAACGCGCTGCATGGCCTGCGCGATCATCTCGCCGATCTCACGCTCGCCGTTGGCCGAGATTGTGCCGACCTGGGCGATCTCGTTGGAATCCTTCACCTTCTTGGACTTCTTGCCGATGTGCTCGATGACCTGGGCGACAGCCTTGTCGACGCCACGCTTCAGGTCCATCGGGTTCATGCCGGCGGCGACCGACTTCATGCCCTCGCGCACGATGGCCTGGGCGAGAACGGTCGCGGTGGTGGTGCCGTCACCGGCGACGTCGTTCGTCTTGGAGGCGACCTCGCGGATGAGCTGGGCGCCCATGTTCTCGAACTTGTCCTCGAGCTCGATCTCCTTGGCGACCGTCACGCCGTCCTTGGTCGTGCGCGGCGCGCCGAACGACTTCTCGATGACGACGTTGCGGCCCTTGGGACCGAGCGTGACCTTGACGGCATTGGCGAGGATATCGACGCCGCGCAGCATGCGCTCGCGGGCATCGGGACCGAAACGGACGTCTTTGGCGGCCATGTGGGTTGGCTCCGTTGATTTAATGAGTGCGGATGTGGGGATTGGCGCAGTAAAGTAGGTAGTGAATAGCGAGTGGTGATTATAGAGCGTGCCGAACACTACTCACTATTCACTCCACTCAACTCACTTCCTCATCGTTATTTCTCGATGACGCCCATGATGTCGCTCTCCTTCATGATGAGGAGATCCTGGCCGTCGATCTTGACCTCGGTGCCCGACCATTTGCCGAACAGAACACGGTCGCCCTTCTTGACGTCGAGGGGCACGAGTTCGTTATCGTCACCGCGCGCGCCGGGGCCGACGGCGATGACCTCGCCCTGCTGGGGCTTCTCGGCAGCGGTGTCGGGGATGATGATGCCACCGGCCGTCTTGGTCTCGCTGTCGAGACGCTTGACGACGACGCGGTCGTGGAGGGGACGGAATTTCATGGGAGTTTCGCTCCGTTGCGGCCGAGTGATCGGCACAGCCTTGGATGGATCGGGCAGTCGAGCCACTGGACGGGAGGACCCGCGTCGGCTACTCGCCGGGCTCGCGCGGCCGCCTGTTAGCACTCTCTGATTTTGAGTGCCAGCGGCGCATCGGATGTATGATGGCAGCCCGCTGGCTTGTCAACCTGAGGGCGGCAACTCCCGGCCGGCGCGACAACTCGCCACCACCGCGAGAAAGGCCGATTGCTGGCTTTCGCACGTCCGCCATCACGCGCACGTGATAGATACCTTAGTTCAGAACTATTGAATTAGAAGCGCGGAAGCTCAGGTGAACGGATGCGCCGGGACTGCGATCCGGCGTCCGCGTCTCCCGTTTCAGCATGAGGGGCACCACAATGGCCGCCGTTGACACCACGAACCTGTTCACGCCGACGACGCTCGGCGCGCTCCACCTCGAGAACCGCGTCGTCATGGCGCCGCTGACCCGCTCGCGCGCCGATGCCATGGCCGTGCCCGCGCCCTTCGCCGCCGACTACTACGCCCAGCGCGCCGGCGCCGGGCTGATCGTGACCGAGGCCACCCAGGTGTCCTTCGAAGGCATGGGCTATCCGCGCACGCCGGGCCTGCATACGCCCGAGCAGATCGCCCGCTGGCGCGAGGTCGTCGCGGCCGTGCACGCCAAGGGCGGACGCATTGTCGTGCAGCTCTGGCACGTCGGGCGCATCGCCAACAAGCTCAACCGCGGCGTTGCAGCCGACGTGGTCGCGCCGAGCGCCATTCGGGCGCCGGGCCAGATGTACACCGATGCTGCCGGCATGGCCGAGCACGACACCCCCCGCGCGCTCGAGACGAGCGAGATCGCGCGCATCGCCGGCGAGTTTGCGGCTGCGGCGCGAACGGCGATCGATATCGGCTTCGACGGCGTCGAGGTGCACTCGGCCAACGGCTACCTGCTGCACCAGTTCCTGTCCTCGAACGTCAACCAGCGGTCCGACCGTTATGGCGGCTCGATCGAGAATCGCGCGCGCATGCCGCTCGAGGTGCTTGACGCGGTGATCGCCGCCATCGGTGCCGAGCGCGTCGGCATCCGCGTCAGCCCCGGCCATCAGTTCAACGGCATCGAGGAGACGGACCTCGAGGCACTGTACGCGCACTATCTGCCCGAGATCGACAAGCGCGGCGTCGCCTACGTGCACGTTATGCGGCCGACCGCCAACACCATGCCGTTCGACGTCGCCGCCTTCGCCCGCCGCCACACCCGCAGCAAGCTGATCGTGGCGGGCAATTACGATGGCGCGACCGGTGCGGCCGCGCTGCGCGATCTGCCCGCCGAGGCGGTCGCCTTCGGCCAAGCCTACATCGCCAACCCTGATCTGGCCGAGCGCCTGCGCTTCGGCGCACCGCTTGCGACCCCTGACCAGTCGACCTTCTACACCCCTGGCGAGAAGGGCTACACCGACTATCCCCGCGCTGCCTGATCACGGGGCAGCCCGCCGCGCAGCCTCGTCCCCTCCCCCGCTCGGGGAGGGCACGCCGACTTTGGCACCCGCTTACGTCAGCTTGAACGGCATGTCCTTGCCGGCAAGCGCCGCGTCGATGTTGTCGAGCGCCTCGAAGCCCATCTGGTTGCGCGCCTCGATGGCGGCTGAGCCCAGATGCGGCAGCAGGAACGTGTTGGGCAGGTCGTAGTAGCCCTCGTTGATCTTGGGCTCGCCTGCGAACACGTCGAGGCCCGCATAGGCGAGGCGGCCGGACTTGAGTGCGGCGATCATGTCGGCATCGTTGACGAGATCGCCGCGCGCGGTGTTCACGACGATCGCCCCCTGCGGCAGCTTCTCGATCGCGGCCGTGTTGAAGAAGTAGCGCGTCTGCGGCGTCGAAGGCGCGTTGATGGAGAAGAACTCCGAGATCGACAGCAGGCTGTCGAGCGTCTCGTGATAGATGGCGCCCTTCTCGTCGTCGGGCTTGGCGCGGACGACGTCGTGGTAATGGATTTCCATGTCGAAGCCGCGCGCGCGCTGCGCCAGCGCCCGGCCGATCTTGCCGAAGCCGAAGATGCCGAGCTTCTTGCCGTCGAGGCGGCGGCCGACGAGTTGCAGCGGCGCCCAGCCGGGCCAGGAACGCGTGCGGATCATATGCTCGCCTTCCGACGCGCGCCGTGCCGCGCCCAGCAGGAGCAGCATGGCGATCTCGGCCGTGGCGACCGTGACGCCGTGCGGCGCGTTGCCGACCTTGATGCCGCGCCCCTTGGCCGCCTCGATGTCGATGTGATCGAAGCCGATCGAGAAGGTGGAGATGGTCTTGATGTGCTCGGGCAGGGCGTCGATGACCTCCTTCCTCATCTTGTCCGTGATGGTGATGAGCAGCGCATCGACACCCTTGGCCTTCTCGACGATCTCATCGGTCGTCATCTGATGATCGTCGGCGGCCTGAGTGACAGCGTAGTCGCGATTGGCACGCGCCTCGACAGCCGCGGGCAGGCGGCGGGTGATCAACAGACGCTTCGTCATCGGCGTTTCCCTTCCCGGTTCTTGGACTTTGTGATGAGGGCATGCTTGTGCCCCAGCGCACGGGGCCTGACAAGCACCGCGCGGTTTCGCGCGGAAACGCAGCGCGGCCCCTGAAGCGCTTCGGGGCCTCCGCGATATTCAGCTATTTTTCAGTCTCTTGGCGTCTACTGCTTCCATTCCGTTGGCAGGACGCAGCGGCGTCCGGGCGCATCGAAGGGGTCTCTCATGTCGAGCAATGCCGCCATTTCCGTGGGCCCGAAGGCCGCTCAGGCGACGGCGCCGAGCATGGCATCGGCGAGCGCGCCGCGCTTGTCGCGGCAGGTCGCCGCCGACATCGTGATGGCCGTCGACGGTCTCGCCGTCGTCATCGGCGCTGCCCTCCCGGTCAGCATTTACGCCATGTATGGCGGTATCGCGCCGAACTGGGTGCTCACCTTCCAGTCCGGTCTCGTCGCGGCCGCGTTGTGCATCACACTCCTGAAATCGTGGGGAATGTACGAGACGACGCGCCTCGCCGACCTGCCCGAGCATCCCGGCCGCCTGCTCGCTGCTCTCCTCATCGCGCTGATGGCCGTCGTCGGTCTCGGTCTGCCCTTCGCCATCCAGAACGCGCATCTCTGGGTCTGGTACGCGGCCTGGGCATCGGCATCCTACACCATGCTGCTCGCCAACCGCGGCGCATCCCGGCTCATCCTTCGTGCCATGACCGAGGCCGGGCGCTTCGATCGCCGGGTCGCCGTATACGGCGCGGGCGGCATCGCGCGCCGTGTGCACGACCACCTGAATGGAAAGCGCCTCGGCATCCATTTCGTCGGCGTCTACGACGATCGCGCCGACGACACCCGCGTCAATCCCGAGGGGCTCGCCGTGGCCGGCACGCTGACCGATCTCATCCACGCCGCCGCTGAAGGCCGCGTCGATCAGGTCATCATCGCGCTGCCACAGGTCGCCGAAGGCCGCATGGCAACCATCGCCAAGGCGTTCGAGCGGCTGCCCGTCAGCGTGCACATCGTCACGCACATCGCCGCCGACCTCGTCGAGGACGTGCTGTCGCACAAGGTGTCGAGCCTCGGCTCGGTCGGCCTCATCGACGTCAAGCCGAAGGCGCTGTCGGACTGGCAGCCCATCGTCAAGCGCACGTTCGACATCATCGTCGGATCGCTTCTCCTGCTCGTCAGCGCTCCCGTCGTGATGATGGCCGCAGCTACGATCGCGCTCACCAGCAAGGGTCCGGTGTTCGAGCGCCAGCGCCGGCGCGGTCTCGACCAGCAGGTCATCGAGGTGTGGCGCCTGCGCACGACGGCCATCGGCGACGGTGCACCTACGCCGGCCGGCGAGGTCATCGGCCGCTTCGGCATCGATGCCCTGCCGCAGCTCGTCAACGTGCTCGCCGGCGACATGAGCCTCGTCGGCCCGCGTCCCAACGCCGTCAGCCGCGATGAGTCGGCAGCCCTCGCCCTCGAGCGCTACGCCGATCGCCACCAGGTCAAGCCCGGCATGACGGGCCTTGCTCAGGTGGAAGGAGCGACCGGCCTCGACGAGACCACCGCCGCCGCCGAGCAGCGCCTCGGCCACGACATCGCCTACATCCGGGCGTGGTCGTTGTGGCTCGATGTTCGCATTCTCGCGCGCGCGCTCCTCGGTGTTGCGCGCGGCAAGGCGGCCTGAGCCGGCAGACAGGGACGCTACGGCTTGGCGCGGCTGGCGAGCCAGGCCTTCATGAAGGCGATCTCGCCCTCTTGCGCCTTGATGATCTCCTCGGCGAGCTTGCGGATCTCCGGGTCCTTGCCGTGCTTCAGGACGACCTCGGCCATATCGACCGCGCCCTGATGGTGCGGGATCATGCCGCGCACGAAATCGGTGTCGGCATCGCCCGTGAACTCGATCGCCATGGCCTCGTGCATCTTCTTGTTGACCGCCTCGAAGGCAACAACAGCCTCGTTGCCCGGCATGGCGGCTGCGTGATGGCCGTGATGGCCGTGATGGCCGTCGTGCGACGACTGCGCCAACGCGCCGGCTGCCACCAGCAGGGCGGCACCGACGCCCGTCAGCAACGCGAAAGTCCTCGATAGATGCATGGATCAGGCTCCTGTTGCATGTTGAGGGGCAGCCCAAGCTCGGCGCGAGTCGCCGCCAACGGCCCGGCACGGCTCGGGCACGGCTCGGGCCGGCGGGTCCCCGGACTCACATAAGCTGCTGCCCGCCCCGCTTCGAGCCACCAGAGCCCGACGCGATCAAGTGACACATCGCGCGGGGCGGGCTAGAGCAGGTGCCCCGACGACCTCGAAGCAGGCGCGTCGGAGCCAATGCAACGACACCCGCGCCCCGTCCCGACAGCGAGTGCTGCTGGGCGCGGCCGGGCCCAAGCGCCGATCGGGAAGCCATGCCGCAACTCCTCCTCGAGCTGTTTTCCGAAGAAATCCCTGCCCGTATGCAGGCCAAGGCGGCCGAAGACTTGCAGCGGCTCGTGGTGGCGGGGCTCGCCGCACGCGGACTTGCCTCGGGAACTGCCATGTCGTTTGCCACGCCGCGGCGGCTCGCCCTCGTCGTGGAGGATGTACCGGCCCAGTCGCCGGCAACGTCGGAGGAGCGCAAGGGGCCACGCGTCGGCGCGCCAGCCGCTGCCATCGACGGCTTCCTCAAGGCCACTGGCCTTGCCGGCATCGAGGCCGCCGAGGTCGTCAGCGACGCCAAGAAGGGCGATTACTATCTCGCCCGCATCGAGCGGCCGGGCCGGCACGCCGCCGTCATCATCGCCGAGACGGTGGGCGAGGCGTGCGCCAAGTTTCCGTGGCCGAAATCCATGCGTTGGGGCACGTCCGACTTCACCTGGGTAAGGCCGCTGCAATCGGTGCTGTGCCTGTTCGGCGGCGCCATCGTTCCGGTCAGCGTTGCGGGTCTCGAGGCTGGCGATACGACATGCGGCCACCGCTTCCACGGCGGCGCCCCCTTCGCCGTCCGTGATTTCGCCGACTACGGCAAGACCCTCAAGGCCCGCAAGGTACTGCTTCCGGCTTCCGAGCGCGCGGCCATGATCGCGGAGGACGCCGACGCGCTCGCCAAGGCTGCCGGTCTGGAACTCATTGCAGACGGGGGCCTGCTCGCCGAGAATGCTGGCCTGACGGAGTGGCCGGTCGTGCTGATGGGGCGGTTCGACGAGGAGTTCCTCGCCGTGCCCGCCGAATGCCTGACGACGGCGATGAAAGCGCACCAGAAGTGCTTTTCCCTGCGCGACCCCGCGACGGGCAAGCTCGCGAACCGCTTCATCCTCGTCTCCAACTTGTCCGCGGCCGACGGCGGCAAGGCCATCGTTGCCGGCAACGAGAAGGTCATCCGCGCACGCCTTGCCGATGCGCGCTTCTTCTGGGAACAGGACTTGAAGCGGCCGCTCGACGAGATGGCGAGCGACTTGCACGGCATCACCTTCCACGAGAAGCTCGGCTCACAGTGGGACCGGGTGGAGCGGATCAACGAACTGGCCCGTGCGGTCGCGGGAGCGGCTGATGCGGAGCCTGACCTGGCAGGCCGCGCCGCGCAGCTTTCGAAAGCCGATCTCGTCTCCGGCATGGTCGGCGAGTTCCCCGAGTTGCAGGGGCTGATGGGCCGCTACTACGCCGAGGCTGCTGGCGTCGACCGCCGCATCGCGCTTGCCATCGAGGAGCACTACCGGCCGCGCGGAGCCGCCGACAGCGTCCCGACCGCGCCCGTCTCGATCGCCGTCGCGCTCGCTGACCGCATCGACACGCTGGTCGGCTTCTGGGCGATCGACGAGCGGCCGACCGGCTCGGGCGATCCCTATCAGCTCCGCCGCGCCGCGCTCGGCGTCATCCGCATTCTGATCGACAACGACATCCGCCTGCCGCTCGCCTCTCTCATCGAGGCTCATTACACGTCGCAATACATCGAGAAGCTCTACGAGGATCGCGCCGGGCCGTTCGAGGTGCTCGCGCGCGAGGATCTCGTCGCCGATCTGATGGGCTTCTTCGCCGGCCGCCTCGAGGTGTTCATGCGCGAGCAGGGCCAGCGCCATGACCTCATAGCTGCCGTCTTCGCGCTCCCCGGCCAGCAGGACCTGGCCCTGACGGTCAAGCGGGTGGCAGCCCTGTCGGAGTTTCTCGCCACCGACGACGGCGCCAACCTGCTCGCTGGCGTGAAGCGGGCGATCAACATCCTCGGCATCGAGGAGAAGAAGGACAAAGCAACGTATGCAGGCGAGCCGGCGGGGCCGCTGCTGCGCGAGCCCGCCGAGCGCGAATTGGCAGCCGCCATCGCCAAGGTTCGCTTCGACACGCGGGCTGCCATCGATGTCGAGAACTTCGCCGGTGCCATGCGCGCGCTGGCCGAGTTGCGCGCCCCCGTCGACCACTTCTTCGACAAGGTGATCGTCAACGCCGAGGATGCGGCATTGCGGCTCAATAGGCTGAGGCTGTTGTCGGAGATTCGAGCAGCGACGATCGCCGTCGCTGATTTCTCGCGCATTGCGGGGTGAACACCCTAATCGTCGGAGGGGTCCGTGGCGCAACCGGAATCCAAGGGCATCATCGCTTTCATCTTGCTCGATCGGCCGGAGTTTCCCGATATCGGCCCCTTGATCGAGCATTTCGGATCGATGCTCGGAATCGATAAGTCCGTGCAGCCGGTTCAGAACCCCGGCGATAAATCGACCCTGCTCGTCACCGATAAGGGACTTGTCGTCGTCGCACTCATGGAGTTCCCCTTGCCGGCCGGGTATCTCGATCTGGCGAGCCGGGCTTGGTGGTGGCCAGAGGCTCCGGCCGCATTGCACAAGCACACCGCACACCTCGTCGTGCAGGCGAGTTGGTCCGGCGATGATCGCATGACGGCGCATGCCAAGCACACTCTCGTCGTACGCGATTTGATCGATCGGCTTCCGTCCGCTAGCGCGGTCGTGTGGGGTTCTGTCATCGTCTCGACCGATCAGTACCGCGGCGAGTTCCATCGGTTGCAGACCGAAGGCGCCCTCCCTGTCCGGCTCTGGATTCTCATCCAGCTCTCCGGCGACGGCAACGGCGGCACGATCGCTTCCACGATCGGCATGCGAGACTTCGGCCTCATGGAAATCGAAGCCAACAGCGCCCCACTATCGCCAGTCGAAACGCTGAAATGTGTCGAAGGGCTAGCGACATATCTGATCGCCAAGGGCCCCGTCGTAAATGATGGAGACACGACCGGGCCGACAACCGACATCCGCATCCGCGTGCGACACGCCCCTTCGTTTCGACCGGACGTCGGGACGGTTTACCTCTTGGATTTTTCGCTGCCCGGGGAGCCGGGAACTTCCCCGGTGACGACGGTGAGCCGCAATTGAGAACTTGAAGGGTCGCTCCGCGTCAGTCGCCACCGGCGAACGGTCACTTCGCCAGCACGCGGGGCCAGTTGGCTTCGCCCTTGCTGATCAAGCTTTGCGCGTTCTTCTCCCAGGAGGATTGCACGCGCTTGTCATAATTCAGGTAGAGCTTGCCGCCGACGATGCTCCAGGCGTTGGGATCGCCCTTGGCCGTGTAGCCCTGGCTGACCGCCCAGGCGCAATACCCGCCGAATTGGGGCGCGTATTTCGCCGGGTCCGCTCGAAAGGCAGCACGGTTGGCTTCGCTCGCGAAGCGCCATTCGGCGCCCTGATGCTCCATGGTGATGGCGGGGTCGCCCTTCACGGGTTTGCCGGCGGAGAAATACGCGACGGGATCGTAGCCGCCGACGGCGACACCCTTGACGATGCCGGTGAACACCGGTGCCGAGCCGGCGAGGGCACCCCCAACGAGAGCCGCACATGACCAGGCAAGCGCCATGGCAGCGATAGCCGCGTGCACCAGGCGACGGAAGGTGTTCGAGGCGATCATGGCGACCCTAATTGGTTCGGCGGTGATTTAGAGGCGGGGCGGCACTGACCGCACAGGGCTCAAGCCATAGACGCGCCTGCCGATAACGTGCCATCCAATTTTGGGTGAGCAGGCGGTGATCGCTCAGCGCCGCCCCCGGACCACGGAGCCATGACCGCAGCCCCGCGCACTTTGTTCGTCTACGGGACGCTGATGTCTTCGGCATCGGGTTCTCTCGGTGCCGACGAGCGCGCCCGCTTGCACGCCAGCGCGCGGCGGCTCGGCAGCGGCCGCATGGCCGGTCACCTCTACGATCTCGGCGATTATCCCGGCCTGCTGCCGCTCGTCCGGGGCTCGCACCCACTCGTCACGATGGAATACGTGCGCGGTGAAGTGCTCGTGCTGACCGACCCGGAAGCCGTGTTCGCCTGGCTCGACGTCTACGAGGGCATCGTGGCCGGACAGCCCGACCCGGAGTACCGGCGCGAGGCCCACGAAATCGATGTGATGCTCGGTGATGCGGGTGGCCACAGCCTCACACCATCCTCGACGATGCTGTGCTGGGTTTACGTTCTGGCCAGACCCGTCGCCGGCCTTGCCCCGGTGGAGGGCGGCACCTGGATCGCTTCGACACCCCGCGCAATATCGCGCGATGGCGTGTGATCCAGGTTTGCCAGCGCTACGTTATGCGCCTCTAGACAAAATTGAGCTTCGATAGCGACAGGTGCGGCCAGGCGATCAGCATTACTGATCGTCGAGGTGGCATTATAATCTCGCGCGAGTGATCCTGTTGCGCTCGCAGCGCGTTCCATAGCCATAGAGAATTGCGCCGAACGTCGAGTGGTCCGCGCGTAACCCGCGATGAGGCTCCGCTTCGGCCCAGCCTTC
Organism: Hyphomicrobiaceae bacterium; assembly: GCA_033764645.1. GTDB lineage: Bacteria > Pseudomonadota > Alphaproteobacteria > Rhizobiales > Hyphomicrobiaceae > Filomicrobium. The sequence continues at coordinate 12,639 of JANRIT010000062.1, read as the reverse complement.
GGGGGCGGTCTACGGGATGGAACAGAGCAAGATTTTGCGTGTGCAGATTAGGCCGATGGCGCCGCGCAAGTATCCGAACGGTAACACGAACGGGCATAGCAACGGCAATGGGCACGCCGGCGAGTTGGCCGATACGCGTTCTTTTGGCGGCGATGGCGAAGCCTTCGTGCAGGACAGTATCCCTGCCCTCGACACGCTGTCGCGTCTCTTGTCGCAACGCAACGTCGAGCTTCTCCGCCTCATCCGGCGCGTGGAGCCGCAGTCGGTGGCTGAGCTTGCCCGCCTGTCCGGCCGCCCCAAGGCGAGCCTGATGCTGACCCTCCGTCGGCTCGCTCACTTCGGCATCGTGACGTTCGAGGAGGTCGACGGCCGCCGAAAGGTGCCCCGGGTCGCCTGCGACAAGCTCATGCTGGAGGTGGCGCTCGACCCGATTCATGGTCTGGTCGGCGGCGAAGCCTGAGCAGTCGGCTGCGAGCGCGTCTGGAGGCCCGCCTTCGGCCGCCGCTCAAACAGGATCGCGCCTCACGCGGACGTTGCATCGTAATCTGGGACACGTGCCGCAAAGTTCGTCAGCCAAGCCGCGAGCCCGGTGTGCAGCGCGCGCCAGCGCCCGCCTTGCCGCAGATCGAGATAGCCCAGCGCGGCGGCGACGGCCACCTGCCCGTAATCGGGCTCCTGTGGCCATTGCGCATGCGCTGCAGTAAGCGCCGCCAGGCCTCGCTCCACCTTGTCCTGCTGGCGCCGCACCCAGTCCTCGGAACGCTGCCCCGGCCCGCGATAGCGCTCCTCGTAGACGACGAGCAGGGCAGCCTCCACGATGCCGTCGGCCAGCGCCGCGAGCCGCAGCACCTCCGACCGCGCACGGCCCTGCGCCGGGATCAGCCGTGGCTCCGCCACGAGCCCGTCGAGGTAGTCTGAGATGACGAAGCTGTCGAACAGCGCCACGCCATCATCGAGGATCAGCGCGGGAATCTTGCCGAGCGGGTTGGCGGCGACGAGTTCCGCTGGCTGCGCGCCGGCGTCGGTCTGCACGATGGCGATGCGCCCGGCGAGCCCCTTGAGGCCGGCGACGATGCGAACCTTGCGCGCAAAGGGCGAGGCCGGCGCGTAGAGCAGGCGCATGAGGTGCTATCCTTCCGTCACGTTTCGCTAACCGCGGCGGCTGCTTCGTAGGTGGCAGCCGCTTCCATCCATGCTTCCTCGGCAACGGCGAGGTCTTTGGCGAGCAGTCCGCGCTCCTCGGCCGCCTTGCGCGCTCCCGACGGGTCGCGGACGTAGAACTCTGCATCGGCGAGGCGCGCATCGAGCGCGGCGATCCTGGCCTGCACAGCCTCCACGCGCGCTTCGGCGGCCTGCATGATCTTTTTCAGTGGCGCGACCTCGGCACGGCGCTGCGCGGCGAGCCGCCGCTCGGCGGTGCGGTCGATCCGGCCCTCCTCGCGCGCCTCCCCGACCTGCCGGTTTGGCGCTGCGGGCCGCGCCCCCCGCTCGGCCAGCAGGCGGTCGCGGTAGGCGTCGAGGTCGTCCTCGTAGCTCGTCACCGTGCCGCCGGCGACAACCCACAACCGATCGGCGGTCGCCTCGATGAGGTGTCGGTCGTGGCTGATCAGGATGACCGCACCCTCGTAGGCGCTGAGCGCATGCACGAGCGCCTCGCGGCTGTCCACGTCGAGATGGTTGGTCGGCTCGTCGAGGATGAGCAGGTTGGGGCCGTGGAAGGCGGTGAGCGCGATGAGCAGGCGCGCCTTCTCGCCGCCCGACAGGTTCTGGCACTTCGTATCGGCCTTGTCGCCGGAGAACCCCCAGGTTCCCAGCCGGGTTCGCTTCTGGGCCTCGGTCGCCTCCGGCATGAGCTTGACGGCGTAGTCGTAGGGCGACGCGGAGGGCACCAGATCGTCGAGTTGATGCTGCGCGAAGTAGCCGATCTCGATCTTCTCGAGACCATAGAGACGCCCCTCGCGCGGTCTGAGGCGCCCGGAGATGAGCTTGGCGAAGGTCGACTTGCCGTTGCCGTTCTGGCCGAGCAACGCGATGCGGTCGTCCGCGTCGATCCTGAGGTCGAGACGCGACAGGATGACGGGTTCCTCGCCGTAGCCGACGGCAGCGCCCTCCAGACGCAACAGCGGGCTTGCGACCGGCCGCTTCGGATTGGGCAGCGCGAAGGGGATGACGCGGTCCTCGACCGCCGCGGCGATCGGCTTCATCTTGGCGAGTGCCTTGACGCGGCTCTGTGCCTGTCGCGCCTTCGTCGCCTTGGCCTTGAAGCGGTCGATGAAGGCCTGGATGCGCTTGCGCTCCTCATCCTGGCGCTTCCTGAGCTGGGATTGCAGGCGCTGCTGCTCGCGCCGCGCCTCCTCGAAATCGTCGTAGCCGCCGGGATACAGCGTGAGCTTGCCGCGCTCGAGATGCAGGATCGACTGCACCGCGCGGTTGAGCAGGTCGCGGTCGTGGCTGACGAGGAGAACGGTGTGCGGATAGGCCTTGAGGTAGCTCTCGAGCCACAGCGTACCCTCGAGGTCGAGGTAGTTGGTCGGCTCGTCGAGCAGCAGCACGTCGGGCTCGAGGAACAGCACGGCTGCGAGCGCAACGCGCATGCGCCAGCCGCCTGAGAACGCGCGGCAGGCTCTCGCCTGCGCTGCCTCGTCGAAGCCGAGGCCGGCGAGGATCGCGGCCGCGCGCGCCGGCGCGGCATGCGCGTCGATGTCGCCGAGCCGCTCGTGAATCGCCGCGATGCGATCGGGATCGGTGGCGGTGTCGGCCTCGGCCAGAAGGGAGGCACGTTCGACGTCCGCCGCGAGCACCCATTCGAGGAGGCTCGCCTCGCCGCCGGGAGCTTCTTGCGCCACCATGCCGAGCCGCCACGCCTTGGGCAGCCGGATGGCGCCGTCGTCGTGCGCGATGTCGCCGGCGATGAGCTTGATGAGCGTGCTCTTGCCCGCACCGTTGCGCCCGACGAGGCCGACCTTGTGGCCGGTCGGGATGCCGACGCTCGCGCCTTCGAGGATCGGCTTGCCCTCGATACGGTAGGTCAGGTCGTTGATGTGTAGCATGGCCGGCCCGATTTAGCCGCTCGGCCGCCGCCTGTCACGCCGGCTTGCGGGCTTGCAGGCTCGCCGCAACGGCTCCGCGGGACACTGAGATGCGGCCACCGGTATGGGGAGGCAATGACGCCGGGCTATCCGGCCACGACCGGACGCAGCGTTTCGAACAAGAGACGCTCCTGCACGCCCTTGTCGGAGATCGCGATGTGCGCGGCGAACCAGTCCTGCACCATCTTGCAAACCTGCTCACGCGGCGCCTTGGCGAGCTCGTCCGGCGAGGCGAACAGCTTGAGGTCGGCGCGGCTCCAGCCCATTGCCTGGAGCTGCTGGGCGAGCACGTCGTATTCCGCCTTCTGCGCCCGCGTGCGCGTGATGGGTGCCTTGCGGCCATCGGCAACGGCCTCGAACACGGCCGTGATCTGCGCCTCGATCGAGGGGCCGTAGGACTTCTCGCGGAACAGCGCTACGACGTCCGGGCTCGATTCACCCTGGCTGATGAAGGTGTAGCACGCCGCCGTCGAATGGCCCGAGAGCAGCTTGAGATTGGCCAGGAAGGCCGCCGCGATGCTGCGCAGCCGGTCGGTATTGGCAGCGAGCGCGTGCTCGGCGTTGCGCCGGCGCAGGGCGACGAGTTCGCCAACCAGATGCCGCGATACGTCGGTCTCGGTGCGCGCCCCGCTCATTTGGGCGACCTCGTCGATGCGCGCACCATACCACTCGGGGAACTCGCGCTTCATCAGCGCCCAGAGCGGCGATTTCTGGAAGCTCTGATCGACCACCTGAGGCGAGACGCCGGGCGCGGCAGTTCCAGGTGCGGCCGCACTGGGCGCGGCGGGCGTCTGTAGCGCGGCCGTCGTCTGTGGTGGCGCGGGACGCGCAGGACCGATTGGGGGTAGCGTGGTGACGATGCCGGGAATGACCATCTGGCCGCCACTGGGCGCTGCCGGGGCGGCATCGGCGGGAGCCGGCTCGACCGGCGCGCGCGGGCTGGCTGGCTCGGGAGCGGGTACAGCCGATGCCGCTGGCGCTGCTGCGACCTTTGTTTCCCCGCCCGCCTTCACGACAGGCGTGACCGCATCGCCCGGGTCGGTGCCGGCGAAGGTCTGGCTGACGAGGTCGCGGTTCTGGTAGGCCGCAAAGCCGACGCCGCCGAGCACGATGAGGACGGCGAGCGCGATACCGATCCGCTTGCCGAACCCGCCACGGCGCGGAGCATCGAAAGTCTCGTCGACCGCATCCACTGCGACGACGGGGTTGGCGGCACGATCGCGCGCTGGCGCGCTGCTGGCCGCCGATTGAGTTGAACTGCGGCCGAAGTTGGAGGTGCCGGGCGACGTGGCAGCCCGTCCGGCCGTGGCCTCCGATGCGCTGCCGCGCCCGCCTGCTCGCTTGGGTGTGGGTTCAGCGTGTCGAGCCGAAGCTGCCACGGTCGACTGGTCCGCACCGCGTTCGCGCGATCCCGGTTCGCCCACCGTCGGTTCATCGGCCGTGTCGTCGTCCGAACGCGTTTGCGAACCCTCGGCGGCGCCGCGAGCGTCGGCGGGCTTTGCGTCGTTGGTCGCCATCGACGTCAGCGCTGCCGCAGCGGGAGCGGGCGGAAACACGCCCTCGGCCGGCTGCCAATCGGAGAAGCCAGGCCGCCAGACGAGATCGCCTTCCTTCAGATAGCCGCCTTCGATGAACGCGCGCATCTCGGCATCCGAGATGGGCCCATGCTGCTTGCCATCCCGGGCGATGTACCACTGCGTTTCGGGCGTGCTGTCGTTCATGATCCCGTCCGGCCGGCAACCCTCGATCGATTTGCGGCTCCGCTGCGTCGCGGGCACCCGCGACCGCCGTTGCGGCAGCCCGGCGTCGCGACCGCATTCGTCCTCTCGGCCTGCCTCTTTTTCCAGCGAACGCCGGGCGGGGTCAACGGTTGGAAGGATACAATCCGCACACTTCGGCCCCGCGATGCACAGCGCGCTCCTCCCATCGAGCGAAAAATGCCGGCATTGTGATGACGGGGCGGCGGCAACACGTGGACGCTGTACGCGCTCGCAGCCTACCGCCATTCGCCATTGGACAGGGCATCGCGGGCGACCCTATAGGGTAGCGCTGAGCGAGCGTGGCCGATGGCGTCAGCGCGCTCACGTACGCCGCCGGCCGTCAGCTGCCTCGGCGATGCGGCGCCATGCGGTGGCAGACGCCAGCCCGTGGCAGACCAGAGGAAACCGCGAGCGTTGACCACCTCGGCAGCACGCACGACCGCCAAGTTCGCCGCCGGCGAGGACCTCATTGTTTTCGTCCACATCCCTAAGGCGGCCGGCACGGCGTTCAACGACGTCCTGCGCCGGGTCTACGGCACAGGCTTCCTCGAGTATCATCCGCGCTTCGCCGGCTTCGATGCCCGAGAACTCACCGCCGAGCAGGCCGCCGGCATCCGCGCCCTCAGCGCCCATCGCGGCTACGGCTATCACCGCATGTTCGGCGAGCGCGTCGGCCCGCCGCACCGGCGCGATGGTCTGTTCACCGGGCGCACCCTCCGCTACGTCTCCATCCTGCGCGAGCCGGCCGACCGGCTCTACTCGTACTATCGCTTCGTCTCGAGCAACCCGAAGCACCGGTTGCACGCCGAGCTCAGCGGCCTTGCCGTGGAGGACTTCTTTGCGAGGCTCGCGAGCCTCGATCATCAGGCGTGCGGCAATCTGCAATGCCGCCTCATCCAGGGCGGCCGTGAACCCCATTCCGCGACGGCGGCCATCGCCCGGGTCCGTGAGCGCTACGAGGCGGTGGTGACGATCGGCGACATGGCCGGCCTCATCGCCTATCTGGCTCGCACCTCCGGCTGGGCCCTGCCCGACAGCGCCCCTCCGCGCCGCAACGTCACACCGGGCGTGACGGACGAAACTGATCGCGCATTCGTGCGCGCGTTCACCGAGCGCCATTGCGCCGAGGACCTCGCGCTCTATCGCTACGTCGCCGAGGAGGTTTCGCCTCGTTTCGCGCTGCCGGCCGCCGGCTGAGGCGATCACCGCCCGCAGCGGCACGCCGTCCTGCCCGGGCCGCCACAACATCGCGCCCCGGCGACCTTGCCGCTCCCCGGGTGCGCCGCTATAAGGCCCTGCAATCTCAAACAGCTAATCTCAATCAAAGCGGGCACTTTTGGGGGATGACCTAATGGCCGTCGAGCGCACGTTCTCGATCATCAAGCCGGATGCAACCAACCGCAACCTGACGGGCGCCATCAACGCCGTCATCGAACAGGCCGGGCTGCGCGTCATCGCCCAGAAGCGCGTGCGCTGGACACCGGCGCAGGCGCAGAAGTTCTACGAGGAGCACGCCGCGCGTCCCTTCTACGGCGAGCTCGTCTCGTTCATGACCTCCGCGCCGATCGTCGTGCAGGTTCTCGAGGGCGAGGGCGCCATCGCGCGCTATCGTGAGGTCATGGGTGCGACCGACCCCGCCGCGGCCGCCGACGGCACCATCCGCAAGCTGTTCGCGGTATCCAAGGGCGAGAACTCCGTGCACGGCTCGGACAGCCCGGCCGCTGCCGAGCGCGAGATCGCCATGAACTTCCGCCTCGACGAGATCGTCGGCTGAGGCCCCTGCGGACTGCGGCGCCCGCCCGGGCGCGCAGTCGGACGAGGTGGCAAGCGGGGCGAGGGTCGCCATGGGCAAGGTTCGGCTTTATGCGGCAACGTCGCTGGACGGCTTCGTCGCCGACAACGAGGGCGATACCGCCTGGCTGATGCCCTTCCAGGACCGCTTGTTCACCGAGACGGGCTTCATGAACGAGATCGGCGCCGTCGTGCTGGGGCGGCGCACCTTCGACTTCATGCAGGCTTTCTCCGAATGGCCCTACGCCGGCAAGCGCGCCTATGTCGTCACCTCGAGCGCGCCATGGAGCCTGCCGGAAGGCGCGGTGTTCGTGCGCGCCGGCGGTACGGCGGCCGCCGTCCAGGCCGCCCGCGAGGAGACGGGCAAGGATATCTGGATCGTCGGCGGCGCAATGACCATGCAGGCAGCCCTCGACGGCGGCCTCGTCGATATCGTCGAAATCTGCATCGTGCCGGTCATGCTCGGTCGCGGCCTGTCGATGCTGAACGCGCTGTCGGGTGCGCAGCGCCTCGACTTCGACGGCATGGTCGTGTTCGGCGACGACATCGTCAAGCTGCGCTACACGACCCGGCGCGGGTGATGGCGGTCAGATCGCTATCCGGTTTCATCTGGCAGCCAATGGCTCGAGATGACGGCACCAGCGTGGGCGAACCAGCCCAACCTTCTTAATTCTCTTAAAGTTACTAACGATCATAAACATACTAACTCTTGTAAGACCATATTTTCGGTTAAATCTGGTAACTCTGCGAACTCTTGCCTGCGAGATAACGAGGCTAACTCTACCCACTCACCCCTCAGCCAGCCTTGCGCTCGCAACTCTCGGACCGTTGCCCTCTCTATTGCCACTGCCCGACAAACCCAGCCTAACTCACCTAACTCTGCAAACCTTGCTATAATCCGGCGCAGCATCTCACGTAACGCGCCGGAGCGCTGCCACGATGGACCCTGTCCGCAATCCCTTCGCGCCGGGCGCAGGCACGCCGCCACCAGAGCTGGCAGGCCGCCGCGCCATCATTACGCAAGCCGAGATCGTGCTGGCCCGGGCGGCGCAGCGCCGGCACGCCAAAAGCTTTCTCGTCATCGGCCTGCGCGGCGTCGGCAAGACGGTGCTCTTGAACCGCATCGAAGAACTGGCCCGCGACGGCGGCCACGAGGTCGTTTCGATAGAGGCGCGCGAGGGCCGCCCGCTGCCCGAGCTTCTCGCACAGCCCTTGCGCCGGGCGCTCCTCGGCCTCGACCGACGCGGCGCTGCCGACCACATCGTCCGGCGTGGCCTCGCCATCCTGCGCAGCTTCATCGGCAACATCAAAGTCAAGCACGGCGACGTCGAGATCGGCCTCGACATCGAGCCCGAAACGGGGGTTGCCGACAGCGGCGACCTGGAGCGCGACCTCACCGAGATGCTGGTTGCTCTCGGCGAGGCGGCAGTTGCACGGGCGACCGTCGTCTGCCTCCTGATCGACGAACTGCAATACGTCAAGGAGAGCGAACTCGGCGCGCTCATCATGGGCCTGCACCGCGTCGCGCAACTGCGTCTGCCGGTCGTCTTCGCTGGAGCAGGCCTGCCTCAACTCGTCGGCCAGATGGGGGACTCCAAGTCATACGCAGAGCGGCTGTTCGACTTTCCGGCGGTCGGCGCCTTGAGCCCTGCCGATGCCGAACTCGCTATCCGCCAGCCCATCGAGAACGAGGGCGAAAAAATCGATGCCGGGGCCGTCGCCAACATCCTGCAACGGTCACAAGGCTACCCCTACTTTCTGCAGGTGTGGGGTTACGAGACCTGGAACGCAGCCGACCGATCGCCGATCCGCTCGCGAGACGTCGACGCGGCGGAGGACGCCGTCCTGGCGAACCTCGACCAGAGCTTCTTTCGCGTGCGCTTCGATCGCCTGACGCCGGTCGAGAAAGCGTATCTGCGCGTCATGTCCGAGCTTGGGCCGGGGCCGCATCGTTCGGGCGAAATCGCCGATGCGCTGAAGGTGAAGGTGCAGAAGGCCGCCCCGACGCGGGCGAGCCTCATTCGCAAGGGCATGATCTACAGCCCGGACCACGGCGACACGGCCTTCACCGTGCCGATGTTCGACGCCTTCATGAAGCGGCAGATGCCAGACCTGCCGTCACCCTGACACCACCCCTTCAGGACGGCTCGCGGATCTTGAACAGCAGCCCGCCGCGCGGCGTCAGCGTCACCGTCGCGTTGATGCCCGGTGGCTCCATGCCGACGTACTCGGGCCGGAAGCTGCGCAACAGTTGCGACAGTGCGAGCGTATTCTCGACCTGGCTCATCGCCCCGCCGATGCACGAGCGCTTGCCCGCTCCGAACGGAATGTAGCTGTATTTCACCTGCTTCTTGGCCCCGCCCCCCATCCAGCGCTCGGGCCGGAACGCCTCGGGCTCGTCCCAGAACTTCGGATTGTGCTGGGCGCCGTAACCGAACAGGACGATCCGGTCGCCCGCCTTGACCTCCTTGCCGGCGATCGTGTCGGGACCGGCCGCGGTTCGGATCAGGCTCCACACCGGCGGATAGAGCCGCATCGTCTCCTGGATGACCGCGCGCGTGTAGGCCAGAGCCGAATAGTCGGCCGCCGTCGGCTCGCGGTCCGCGCACACCTCCTCGCCCTCGCGCCGCACCCGGTCGGCCGCCTCGGGATGCTTGGAGACGAGATAGAGCGCCCACGCCAGCGTCAGCGCCGTCGTCTCGGTGCCCGCCCAAAGATACTGCTTGATCTCGTCGATGGCCTGCTGCGTGTCGAACTCAGGCACGCTCGCGTCGGCGACGCTGGCTTCGATCATCTTGAGGAGCGTCACCTCGCGCGCCTCGCGCGGCTCAGCGCCGACGACCGCCGGCGGCACGCTCCACCAGGTGTGGATGGCCTTTGCCGTCGCGGCCTCCTCGTCGTCGACCTCGACCATCTCGCCGGCCTGCTTCTTGAGCCGGATCGCCTTGTGGTTCATCACGTCGGTGTAGGTCTTGACGCATTTGAACACGACGTGCGGATTGAACGGCATGTCACGGTCGAACAGCGCCTTGCAGATCATGTCGGCGGCGAGCGTCCAGGTCTGCTCGACCATCTCGATCGTCTCGCCGGTGCGGGCAAGCTCGCGCCAGCGCTCCATCTTGGCGCGGATCGCCGCGTTGAAATAGGGAATGTACTCGGCGAAAGCGTCCGGGTGGAACGCCGGCTGCTGGGGCATGCGGATCTTCTGCCACAGCGCGCCGTCGTGCGTGATCATGGACTTGCCGAAGATCGGCTTCAGCCCGTCGAAATACTTGATGTAGTTGTCGGCATTCGAGACGAGCACGTGCTTGAAGTATTCGGGCTCCGTGACGAGCAGCACGCGCTGGTTGGCCATGTTGATGGGGATGACCGGGCCATAGCGCCCGGCCATCTGCAGCAGGATCCGCATCGGATTGTCGGGATCCTTGAGCAATGGCGTCAGCTTGAACCAGATGCTCTCCTCGCCGAGGTCGGGAGTGTCCATCGCGGTCGTATCCATCACGGTCTCTTCTGCTATGGCACGGGCTCCCGTCAGCTTGGCTGTCGCGCCGGTGGCTTCACGCCGACAACTGCGGCGCCCCGCGCGGACCGCCACGGCCAAAGGGCCGACACGGCTGCCGCGCCGGCACGCGAGCCGGCGGCGGCGCGGCCAGTGTGCGCTGGTCCGCTTCCGCCGGAACGCGCGTCCCGCATGCTCGCTCGGCTGTGGGGCCCAGATTTAAGCCGGTTTGCCGTGCGAAGGTGTGTTCCCGTCGACACACATGCAAACCAACCCGGTAGGTAGACCGACGCACGCGGCACTGTCCACCACGGGCCTCTGGCGTGCAGCGAATTGGCGCGGGCAGGGTAAACTGGTGTCCTGATCGAGGCACGCTCAGCTTCCAGCCGGCTGGGCGGGCGCCATCAGCATGTCGGGTCCCTCGGCTGCCATGGTGCTTGCAAAGCGCACGTGCGCGCCGTCGAAAGTGATCGCCCCGCTGCAATATCCAGCCAGCACTGCGGGATAGAGCAGGTGCTCGGCGGCCAGCACGCGGGCAGCAAGGGTATCGGGGGTATCTCCCGGCGCGACCGGCACGGCCGCCTGCCCCAGGATCGGCCCTTCGTCCATCGCCTCGCGCACGAGATGCACGGTGCAGCCGGCAATGCGCACGCCGGCCTCGAGTGCTCGCGCATGCGTGTCGAGGCCCTTGAACGACGGCAGCAGCGAGGGGTGGATATTGAGCATGCGGTCGCGCCAGCGCTCGACCAGCCAAGGTGTCATCAGGCGCATGAATCCAGCGAGCGCGACGATCTCGACGCCGGCCTCGATGAGAACGGCATCGACGGCCCGCTCGAACGTCTCGCGGTTGGCGAACGCCTTGTGATCGACGAGGTGGGCGGGGATCGCCTCGCCCCGCGCCCAGGCGAGACCGCCAGCGTCGGGGCGATTGGCGATGACGACGGCGATCTCGGCCGGATAGCCGGGCGCGCGCGCGGCCTCGACGAGCGCCATCATGTTCGAGCCCCGCCCCGAGAGCAGCACGCCGACGCGACGCTTGCCCCCCGGCGGCAGTGGCGGCAGCGCTGGCAGGGCACCGCTCATGAGCCAGGCCCGCGGCCAGCGCCGAGCGGGCGCGACCCCAGCCGGCCGACGTACTGCACCGCCTCGGCCACCCCCTGACCCTTGGCTTCCGTCGTCTCACCCGAGGGCGGCACGATCGCGCCGAGCCGCACCGGCGCCTCGCCCGCCGCAACGAGCGCTGCCGTCACCTCATCGGCACGCGCGGCGGCGACGACGAGAACCATGCCGACACCGCAGTTGAACGTGCGCAGCATCTCGCGATCATCGAGATGGCCCGCCGCCGCGAGCCAGCCGAACACCGGCAGGTCCGGCAGCGCGCCGAGATCGATGCGCGCCGCCCGGCCGCGCGGCAGCACGCGCGGGACGTTCTCGCTGAGCCCGCCCCCCGTGATGTGCGAGAGTGCCTTGACGGCGCCCGGCTCCGGGCCGCCAGCGCGCAGGGCGGCGAGCACGGGCTTCACGTAGAGGCGCGTTGGCGTAATGAGGCTTTCCCCCACGGTCTCGCCACCCGCCCACGGGGCCGGAGCGCTCCACGCGAGGCCGGCATCCGCGACGAGGCGGCGCACGAGCGAATAGCCGTTGGAGTGCACCCCCGACGATGGCAGCCCGATCAGCACATCGCCGATCTCGACGTCCTGGCGCGGCAGCAGGTGCGCGCGCTCGACCGCACCGACCGCAAAGCCGGCCAGATCATAGTCGCCCGCGTGGTAGAGACCCGGCATCTCCGCCGTCTCGCCACCTATCAGGGCACAGCCCGCCTCGCTGCATGCCTGCGCGATACCGGCGACGACATCGGCGGCGGTTGCCACATCGAGCCGGCCGGTTGCGAAGTAGTCGAGGAAGAACAGCGGCTCGGCGCCCTGCACCACGAGATCGTTGACGCACATGGCAACGAGATCGATGCCGATCGTGCGATGCAGGCCGGTCTCGATGGCGATTTTGAGCTTGGTCCCGACGCCGTCCGTGCCGGCGACGAGGATCGGATCGCGATAGCCGGCGCGCGCCAGATCGAACAGGCCGCCGAAGCCGCCGACCGCGCCCATCACGCCGGCCCGGTGCGTCGCCGCGACGAGCGGCTTGATCGCTGCGACGAGCGCGTTGCCTGCGTCGATATCGACCCCGGCGTCGCGATAGGTGACGGGCTTGGCCGGCTTGTCGCTCGCGGCATCGTTCATGGTCGGCCTTGACCTCGCCGTGCTCGGTTGTTGTGTGCTATCGGGCGCGGCCGGAGCACTAGCAGGTACGCCGGGACCGGGCAATCGAGCGGCACGCAGCAGGGCGGGAGACGACGTGATGTGCGATGCGACATCGATGTTTGGGGCTTGGTCATGCCGCGCAGCCGCGATGGCAACGGCAGTCTGCCTCGTGCCGATCCTCGCTCCACAGGCCGCGCACGCCGCCTCGCGCGCCTACACCATCGCCAACTACCCCGTCGAGG
>JANRIT010000052.1:0-8597 GCA_033764645.1 Hyphomicrobiaceae bacterium | reverse complement strand
CCCAAGTCCTCCGGGATCGTGAGCCCGAACACGCCGAGTTCGCCGACCTTCTCGACAATCTCCATCGGGATGTAGGCGTTGGCAAGGTGCCACTCGTGCGCATGCGGCACGACCTCGGCGAGCGAGAAGCGGCGCATCTGCTCGTGGATCTCGGCGTGCGTTTCATCGAGGCCGGCATCGCCGTAGGTCGTAGCGCCCTGCGCCAGCGCGATGAGGTCGGCGAGACGGGCGCGCAGGGCTTCGTCGGCGCCCGCCGCGATGACGTCGGCGCTGGCGTCCTCGAAGGCGCGCAGGTCGCGGCGCGGCACGCCGAGCTCGTGGGCGCGGATCGTCTCCACCTGGCTCATCGGGATGCCGCCGGCGATCTGGCTCGCGTACTCGGAGAAGGCGACGAGGAGGATCAGCCGCTCCATTTCGCCGAAGCGGCCCTCGCCTTCGAGCCGGCTCGCCCAGGCGTGCATCTGGGCGAGACCCTCTGCGGTGGTGGCGAGCCACGCGAAGCCGTGGGCGACGTGCTGGGCGGCGTCGATGCCGCCGAGCGCCTCGATGCGGGCGCGCACGCCCGTCCGTGCGGTTGCGACGATCTTCTGCGCGTCGGCCACGACAGCGCCCGTCCGCTCGAACAGACGGGCGGCCGGCACGACGCCGAGATCGTCCGGGGCATCGGTCGCAAGGGCGGCGGTCGGCATCGGTGACTCCAGTATCGTTGGCGTTTTCGCTCGGCGCAGGCAGGCGGAGGCGCGCAGCGCGCCCGATGGCTTGCACGAAACACATGCTGCACGGCACCATAGCAACGCTACGCAGGCTGGCAATTCCCCGATCGGGTGGTCGCCTCCCGGCCGAACGGGCCGCGCGGCGAGCCACAAGACCGCGCAGGTGGCGGATGGGTCGGGATTGTCAGTCCGGCCGGCGCATCAGGGAGCGGATGAGGGCGGCGGCGGTCGATGAGGCCGGCACCGCGGGAGGTCCGCTCATGGGTTCGCCACGGGCCGGGCGGGACGGCGGGGCTGCACGGTGCAGCACCGGGCGATCCTCGGCCATGTCGACGATCTCGACCGCCGCCTCCTCGAAAGCGAAGCCGTCGGGGGGGCGCCAGTCGCCCGCTGCCTCATCGCTGCCGACAGGCTCGGTGCCGGCCGGCTCCCTGCGCGGCTGGATCGCCGGCGTGTGCTTGGTATGGTCCGGCGCGGTCGAGCGTGGCGCGCCGGCGGGCGGTGCCTCGGCGGCGTGCGAGGCCGCGCTCGCCGCCGGCCGGATCGAAACCTCCGCCTCCTGCTCCAGGCGCTCCCACATCCACGGCCGAACGCGGGCGGACGGCCGGTAGACGGGGCTGGCGGGCACTTCGGCGTCAGCCGGAACGGCCTCGGCAAACGGGGTCGCAGTGGTCGTCGCAAGGGGCGCCTCGACAGGCTCCGAGCCGGCCGCGACGGCCGGTGGCGCCATGCCTTCGGGCTCGGCGACCGCTGGAAGCGCATGTGAGGGATAGGTGACGACAAGCGGCGTCGAAGGCGCACCGGCCTCCGGTTGGCCGGTCTGATCGGCGTTGTCGGAGCCCGGGGCTTGCGCGCTTGGACCGGCGGCGACGTCGTGGGCGCGCGGACCGGTGCTGCCCACTTCGCTCCCGGCGACAGCGGTGCCGGCCGGCGCCACGAGAACCAAGACCTCGCGCAGCGCGGGGGGGAGATCGGCCTCACTTGCTGGAATGGCGATGCCGAGCGCACCGGCGGGGCTCGCTGAACCGCTGCGCGCACTGTCCGGAACGACGATGTCGATGCGAGCTTCCTCGACAGCCGCCGGATCGGTGTCGACCCAGACCGGAGCGGGCGCTTCGCCGATGTCCTGCTGCGGCGGCAGACCGGCGTCGCCGACCTGATGGGTTGATGGCGGAACATCGGCAGCGGGAGCGCGGGCCTCGGCGCGGGCATGATGCCCCGCCTGTTCCAACTCACGCGCGGGCTCGCTGACGGGTGGCGGCGCCAGTCGCGCCAGCGCCTCGATCAATGCGGGCGTCGGTGCCAGCGGGGCTGGCGGCGGCGGCACGAGTGCCATGCGATAGGGCGCGACCGCGAGGAGGGCGTGAGTCGGCCGGCCAATCGCCAGGATCGCGCCCTGCTCGATCCACTGCCCGGCCGAGACGCGTCCTTCGAGGCCCAGCACAGCGTCGATCTCGTCGATGTCGTCGCGCACGAGGCGGGACAATTCAGAGAACCGCTCCAGGCCCAGGGAGCCGAGGCGGGCGGCAGTGGCAGCATCGATGCCGGCGACCAGGGTGAGATCGTCGGGCGGGGAGGGGGCAAAGTTCGGCGCGGCCGCGGGCACGTAATGCGGGGGAGCGGCCATGGTGGCCGTCGATATCGCCGGGACCGTCACGAGCGGCAGGCGATCGCGCAGTTGTGCCATCGCATCGCCGATGCGGGCAGCGACGACGGCTGCCCCGGGGATATCGACCGTGATCGGGGTGACGCTGGCGGGCGCGTTGAGTGCTGGTTGCTCCGCACCTGCACCTGGTTGCGCTTCCACCGACGGCACCGCGTCCGCCGAAATCGGTGCCGGCGCCGGCCTGAGCCGGGCACGGACCCGGAAGGTCGCCGCTTCACCCAGGGCTTGCGAAGCATCGACTGGCTGATCCTGCCGTCGGCTTTCTGCTGAGACGAGCGGCTCGTCGCCGGGTTCTCCGTCGGCCGGGCTCGTCGCAGCCAGCCGGTCGACGGCAACCGCGAGCCAGGCGGCGGCTCCGGCAACGTCGGCCGCCTCGACCTCCGGCAACGGCGCGGCCGCGCGCCGGCGCAAAAATGTGTCGAGCCTTTGCAGAGCTTGGGTCGCGACGCGGCGGGCGCCAGCGAGATCGGTCGCCATGCCGTTCAAACTCCTCACAGTCTCGCAGCCGTCCGGCCGTCCGACCGCTGTGATAGCACTCAGTTAACCATCGACTGCATTAACGGTCTATTGCCACGCGACCGCGACAGGCGGCGCGGTTGGCGCGATTAAGCCTCGTGTTGCTGGCCAGCACGAAAAAACGCCATCGAGGGCGCGCCCGTGCAACCTCGCGCAAGCTCGTGCAACTTGCATGCTCACTCCCTACATGGCAGGCCTCAAGGCCGGAGGACCAGACGCCGTGAACACACAGACCCTGCTCGATCAGCCGCGCAGCGTGCTCGATGCCCTGTTCCGTCTCTATGAGCACTCCGGCTTCTCGATGGCCGGCGCTGTCGCCTTCTCGTTCGTCGTGTCGCTGTTCCCGTTCTGTCTCTTCCTTGCCGGGCTCGCGAGCTTGCTCGGCACGCCCGAACTCGCCCAGCGCGCGGTCGACTACCTGTTCGCCAACCTGCCGAAGGACGTGGCGCAAGGCCTCGCGCCGCAGGTCGATGCGATCATGGGTACGACGCGCATCGACTTGCTGACGATCGGTGGCGCGATCGCGCTGTTCTTCGCCACCAGCGCCATCGAGACGCTGCGCGCCGCCCTCAACGGGGCCTATCGCAAGCACGAGACGCTCGCCTATCCGCTGTGCCTGTTGCGCAGCATGGTGTTCGTGCTGGCGAGCGCGCTGTCCATGCTGATCCTGACGTGGGCGATCATCATCGGTCCAGGCCTTGCGGCGCGCTTCGAGCCGTCGTGGCTGAAATCGGTGTTCGATTCCACGTGGCTTGCCGCCGGCGTGCGCTATGCGCTCGCCATCATCGTCATCGGCGGGCATCTTCTCGCCGTGCACATGTGGCTCGCGGCCGGCAAGCGCACGGTGCGGGAGGTGCTGCCTGGCGTCATCGTATCGACGCTGCTGTGGATCGCCATGGCGGCGCTCTACTCGACCTATCTCGAGTTCTCCGATTACTCGCGCTTCTACGCCGGCCTGTCGCAATTCATGGTCGCGCTGATCTTCTTCCAGGTCACGGGAATCATCGTGCTCCTGGGCGCGGAACTCAATCGCGGCATCATCGAATTGAAGAAGCTGATGCCGGAGGAGAGCGATCCGGAACAGACGCCGCGGCCGGCCGGAGTCTGATCGCTGCCACCGCCGCCATGACGAGCGCCATGCCAGCGAACTGGACCGGCTCCAGGCGCTCGCCGAAGACGAACGCCGACATCGCCGCCGTGACCGCCGGGACGAGATAGAAAAGGCTCGTCACCGACGACATGGCACTCGCGCGGATGATGATCATCAAGAGGCCGATGGCGCCGATCGACAGCACGATCACCAGCCAGGCCAGGGATGCCACGAATTCGGCCGTCCACTCGACGCGCATGGTCTCGGTCGGCACGGCGATCATCAGCGCGACCGCCGAAGCGGCGATGTACTGCACGGCGGTGTGGCCGACGAGAGCGCCGCTCGACCCGTGCCGCTTCTGGTTGAGCGTGCCGAGGGTGATGGCGAGCAGCGCGGTGATGACGGAGCCGAGCGCGAAGACGCCGAACGCGCCGCCCATTTCGCCCTCGAGCAGCGGCAGCACCTTGGGCGAGAGAACGAGCAGCACGCCGACGAAGCCGACCGCAAGGCCGATCCAGTGCCAGAGCCCCGGCCGCTCGCCGAGCAGGGGACCAGCGAGGATCGCGGTCAGGACCGGCTGCAGGCAGACGACGACGGCGACGACGCCGGCCGGCATGCCGAAGCGCAGCGCCCACAGGACGCCGCCGATGTAGGCGGTGTGGATCAGGATGCCGGTGATCGCAGAGTGAACGAGGGCCGAGCCGCGCGGCCATTCGGTACGCAGCGCGGCGGCCGCCGTGGCCAGAAGGGCCGCCGTGATGCCGAAGCGGATCGCCATGAGGGTGGCGGGCTCGGCGTATTGAACGGCGACCTTGGAGGCGAGGAAGCCGGTCGACCACAAGAGCACGAACAGGAAGGGCGCAAGGCGCAGGAGCATGGCGCGGGCCGATCGGTGAACGGTCGGCCGGTCGACGCGCGGTGGGCCCGCCGCCGGCCCCTGGCGGGCCACCCGGCATTAGAGTGCAGGGCATGCTCTGGCAACGCTATGGCATGCATGCGAGCCATGCGCAGCGTGCAAGGAGTGCTTGTGCCGGCGCGGCGGCCCAAACGTCTCGAGGCCGCCCTTACGTCTCGAGGCCGCCCCTGATCTTGACCCTCTCCCCAAACCCCTCGCGGCTTTGGGGAGAGGCAAGCCACGTCTCCCTCCCCGCTCACGGGGAGAGGGCAGCAAGAGACCATAAGCGCACGGGTGAGCGAAGCGGCGCTCCCATCACCCGCCGAAGCGGGCCGCGCTCGCCTCGCGGACGTCCTCGATGGTCTTGAGGCCCGTGGTCGGCGCGCAGACGAGGACGGCCATGTTGCCGGGCTTGTGCTGGTTGTTCCACATGCGCATGTGCGCCTTGGGGATCTGCGCCCAGGGGAAGACCTCCGACATGCACGGGTCGATGCGGCGCTCGACCACGAGCTTGTTGGCCTGGGCGGCCTGCATCAGGTTGGCGAAGTGGCTGCCCTGCACACGCTTTTGATGCATCCACAGATAGCGCGCATCCATGGTCAGGTTGTAGCCGGTGGTGCCGGCGCAAATGACCACCATGCCGCCGCGCTTGACGACCTGCACGGAGACGGGGAACGTCGATTCACCGGGGTGCTCGAAGACGATGTCGACGTTGACCCCCTTGCCCGTGATGTCCCAAATCGCCTTGCCGAAATTGCGCATCTCCTTCAGCCACTCGTTGTACTCGGGCGAGTTGACCTTGGGGAGTTGCCCCCAGCAGTTGAACTTCTTGCGGTTGATGACGCCCTTGGCGCCGAGCTGCATGACGAAGTCGCGCTTGTCGTCCTCGGAGACAATACCGATGGCGTTGGCACCGGTCGTCGCGCAGAGCTGGATCGCGAACGAGCCGAGGCCGCCGGAGGCTCCCCACACGAGGACGTTCTGGCCGGGCTTCAGGATGTTCGGGCGGTGGCCGAACAGCATGCGGTAGGCGGTGGCGAGCGTCAGCGTGTAGCAGGCGCTCTCTTCCCAGGTAAGGTGTTTCGGCCGCGGCATCAGCTGGCGGTCTTGCACGCGCGCGAACTGCGCGAACGAGCCGTCCGGCGTCTCGTAGCCCCAGATGCGCTGCGTCGGCGAGAACATCGGATCGCCGCCGTTGCATTCCTCGTCGTCGCCGTCGTCCTGATTGCAGTGGACGATGACCTCGTCGCCGACCTTCCAGCGCTTCACCTTCGAGCCGACCGCCCAGACGACCCCGGAGGCGTCCGAGCCGGCGATGTGATAGGGCGCCTTGTGCACGTCGAACGGCGAGATCGGCTTGCCGAGCCCGGCCCAGACGCCGTTGTAGTTGACGCCCGCCGCCATCACCATGACGAGAACGTCGTGACTGTCGAGAGCCGGGGTTTCGACCACCTCGACTTGCATCGCCTTGTCGGGCTCGCCGTGGCGCTCGCGGCGGATACACCACGCGTACATATTCTTCGGCACGTAGCCGAGGGGAGGAATTTCGCCGATCTCGTACAAATCCTTCACGATCGGTTCCGGCGATGAGTGAATGGCAAACGCGGGTGACGACATATCTCTTGGCCTCCTGGCATTTTTGCGGCCGTCCCGAGCCGGTCCTCCCACCGGGCCCCGAACGACAGGTAACGATTGTTAATCTTTTATGGTTTCTTCGCAACGCACAATTTGATAAATTATTGCGAGGTTATCGAAAAGAGAGAAATTTAGTTCTCTTCCGCAAGGCATTGGAGAAATATCCTTGGCGAAGAAAGACGCTCCCAAGGGTGAAAAGTTCGCACCCGCAGCAGGACCCGCGAATCGCGGCAAGACGGCCGAATCGGGGCGCGATCCGGGCTGGTTGATCCGGACTTATTCGGGCCACAGCTCGGCCGCGGAATCGAACGCGCTCTATCGCCTCAACCTGGCGCGCGGCCAGACCGGCCTTTCGGTCGCGTTCGACCTGCCGACCCAGACCGGCTACGACGCCGATCATCCGCTGAGCAAAGGCGAGGTCGGCAAGGTCGGCGTGCCGATCAGCCATCTCGGCGACATGGCGGCGCTGTTCGACCAGATCCCGCTCGAGCGCATGAACACCTCGATGACCATCAACGCGCCGGCGGCGTGGCTGCTGGCGCTTTACGTCGCGCTCGCCGAAAGCCGGGGCATCGCGCGCGGCGCCCTTTCCGGCACGACCCAGAACGACATCGTCAAGGAGTACCTGTCGCGCGGCACCCACATCTTTCCGCCGGCGCCGAGCCTGAAGCTGACCGCCGACACGATCGCCTTCACCTATAAAGAAGTTCCGCGCTGGAATCCGATCAACGTCTGCTCCTACCACCTGCAGGAAGCGGGCGCGACGCCAGCCGAGGAGATGGCGTTCGCGCTGGCGACCGCGATCGCGGTGCTGGACGCGACCAAGGCGAGCGGCCAGGTGCCGGCCGCCGATTTCCCGACCGTGGTCGGCCGCATCAGCTTTTTCGTCAACGCCTCGGTCAAGCTGGTCGCGGAGATCTGCAAGCTGCGCGCCTTCGCGCGGCTGTGGGACGAGATCGCGCGCGACCGCTACGGCGTGACCGACCCGAAGCTGCGCCGCTTCCGCTACGGCGTGCAGGTGAATTCGCTCGGCCTGACCGAGCAGCAGCCTGAAAACAACGTCTATCGGATTCTGCTCGAGATGCTCGCGGTCGTGCTGTCGAAGGACGCGCGCGCGCGCGCGGTCCAGCTGCCGGCCTGGAACGAGGCGCTCGGCCTGCCGCGGCCGTGGGATCAGCAGTGGTCGATCCGGCTGCAGCAGATCGTCGCCCACGAGACCGACATCCTGGAATACGACGACATCTTCAACGGCTCGGCCGTGATCGAGGCGAAAGTGCAAGCGCTCGCCGACGAAGCACGTGCCGAACTCAAGGCGATCGAGGCGATGGGCGGCGCGGTCGCCGCGGTCGAGAGCGGCTACATGAAGCGCCGATTGGTCGAATCGAACGCGCGCCGGGTCGCCGCGATCTAGAGCGGCGAGCGGATCGTGGTCGGCGTCAACGCCTTCACCGAGGCCGAGCCCTCGCCGCTGGCGGCCAGCGCGGAAGCGTTCCTGGCGGTCGATCCGAAGGCCGAAGCCGATCAGGTGGAAAGCCTGAAGAAGTGGCGCGCCGACCGCGACGCGAAAAAAGTCGCCGCCGCGCTGGCCGCGCTCGAAAGCGCCGCGCGCGCGGGCGCCAACGTGATGGAACCGTCGATCGCGTGCGCCCATGCCGGGGTCACCACCGGCGAATGGGCGGATTGCCTGCGGCGCGTGTTCGGCGAATACCGCGCACCGACCGGGATTGCCGGCGCCGCGGCCGCAAGCGCGGACATCGCGCCGCTGCGCGCGCGGGTCCAGGAGCTCGCGCGCCGGATCGGCCGGCCGCCCAAGATCCTGGTCGGCAAGCCGGGGTTGGACGGACATTCCAACGGCGCCGAGCAGATCGCGATCCGCGCCCGGGACGCCGGACTCGAGGTCGTCTATCAAGGCATCCGCCTGACGCCGGCCGAGATCGCGTCGGCCGCGTTGCAGGAAGGCGTCGACGTCGTCGGTCTTTCGGTCCTGTCCGGCTCGCACCTCGAATTGGTCGGCGACGTGGTCGCGCGCCTGCGCGCCGAGGGACTGAATGACGTTCCCGTCGTCGCCGGCGGGATCATCCC
>JANRIT010000049.1:0-29574 GCA_033764645.1 Hyphomicrobiaceae bacterium | reverse complement strand
GCGATGCGACATCGATGTTTGGGGCTTGGTCATGCCGCGCAGCCGCGATGGCAACGGCAGTCTGCCTCGTGCCGATCCTCGCTCCACAGGCCGCGCACGCCGCCTCGCGCGCCTACACCATCGCCAACTACCCCGTCGAGGCGACGGCAGCCGACGCCGTCACCGCCAAGAAGCTCGCCATGACCGATGGCGAGACCGCAGCCTTCCGCTCGCTCTTCAAGCGCATCGTACCCGTCACGGCCTATGGTCGCCTAGCTGAACTCGGCGATGTCGTGGCCGGCGACCTCGTCGACGGCTTCTCCGTCCGCTCGGAGCGCAACTCGGCGACGCGCTACATCGCCGCCCTCGACTTCTCGTTCTCGCCCGGCGCCGTGCGCCAGCTTCTCCACGAGCGCAACGTTCCCTTCGTCGACGAGCAGGCCCCGCCCTCCGTCATCGCGCCCGTCGTCATCGGTGGCGCCGCAGCGAGTGGCGACTGGCCGGCCATCTGGCGGTCGCTCGACCTCGCCAACGCACTGACGCCGCTCACCATCGAGCGCCTGCCGGCGGGCTTGGCAGCAGGCGACCTGGGCGGGCTCGGCGGTCAGGACCCTTCGGTTGCCCTCGATGCAGTGGAGCGGGCTGCCGGCGGCCGCCCGTTCGTCGTGGCGACCGCCGCCCACGACGCGGCCGCCAAGCGCCTGGAGGTCGTGCTGGCTGGCCGCGACGCAGTGGGACGCTTTGCCCTCGCGCGCAGCTACCGCGTCACCGAGGGCGACGTCGCCTATGCCATGGAACTGGCAGCAGTCGTCTCACTCGGCATCCTCGAAGGCCGCTGGAAGCACGTCCGCGCCGCACCGGTGCCGACGGCAGCGGCGGCGCAGTTGCCGTGGAGCGGAAATGCCGGCGAAGCGATCATGGTCGACGTGTACTTCGGATCGCCTGCGGAGTGGTACCGCATGAAGGACCAGCTCGGCGCCATCGCCGGCGAGCGCAGCTTCGAGGTGGTCGCCGTGTCGCCGCGCTCGGCCGAGCTTGCCATGACCTATCCCGGCGGTCCCGATGCGCTCGCCGCCGCACTCGCCCGCCAGGGCCTGTCGCTCGCGCCGTCCGACAGCGCGCGGTGGGCCCTGCGCCGCCGCTTCTGACGGTCGCGGCATCGCAGCGGCGGGAGCGGCAGAGGGCCTCGAGCCGGCGGCGATGGCTTCAGCGCGGACCCGGATCGTACGTGTGAGACTTGCGCCACTCGCTGAGGAAGTACGACAGGCCCTCGTCGATCTCGATCGGCAGCATGACGCGGATCGTTACGATCTGGTCGCCGGTGACGCCTGTCTGCGGGTTCTTGGCGCCCTTGCCCTTGAGGCGGAACATGCGGCCCTGCTGCGTGCCCTTGGGCAGCGTGAGGTTGACGCTGCCGTCGATCGTCGTGACCTCGATCTTGCCGCCGAGCAGTGCCTCGTCGATCGTGATGTGCGCGTCCGAATGGATGTCGTCGGCGATGCGCTTGAAGCGCGGATGCGGCTTGATGCGCACTTCGACGAGGGCATCTCCCGCCTCTCCACCCTGCTGTCCGGCGGCCCCCTTGCCGCGCAGGCGCAGCACCTGTCCGTCGCTGACACCAGCCGGCACTGCAAGATCGAGCGTGCCGCCGTCCGGCATGGTGACGCGCTTGCGCACCCCGGTGATCGATTCGACGAAATCGACTTCCAGCGTGTAGCGCACGTCCGAGCCGCGCCTGGCAAAGCCGCGCCGGTCGCCGCGATAGCGCGGATCGCCATTGAATCCGGTGTTGGCCGGCCGTTCGCGCGCGAACATCTCCTCGAAGATGTCGCCGAAGCCGAAATCGAAGCCGCCGCCGTTGCCCGAAGCGTTGCCAGCGCCGTTGCCGGTGCGAGCGCCACCAGCGCCGGCAAACCCACGGCGCGGCTCGCCGCTGGCATCGATCTCGCCACGGTCGAACGCGCGCCGCTTGTCCGGCTCGCCGAGGATCTCGTAGGCCAACGAGATGCGCTTGAAGCGCTCGGCGGCGGCGCGATCGCCCGGGTTGAGGTCGGGGTGGTTCTCCTTGGCGAGCTTGCGGAAGGCGCGACGGACGTCATCCTCGCTCGCTGTGCGCGGCAGGCCGAGTTCCTGATAGGGATCGTTGAGGCTCATCGCGCCGCACCACCGCTCGGCACGGCCGCTCCCGGGCGGAGGGGAAGCGCCGTGCCGGTCATCACCGCGTCAGTCCTGAATTCGACCTGCAAACGTGAAACCAGCATCTGGACCCGATTGTGGCGGCAGGCCCTGCTTTGCCGCGAATGGCGCAGAAATCGACCGGCGTTCACCCGCTGAGCGATGACCCGCGAGGCGCTCACATCGCCACCGCAGTGCCCGCCAGCACCAGCCGCGGCCTCTTCTCCATGAGTTCGGCGAGTGTCGCGAAGCGGCGGCGCAGGCGTTCTCCGTCGAGGGCCGCGAACTCGGCGGGAATGTCGAGAACGAGCTTGTCGGCCTCAATGGCGAGCCGCGTCCTCGGCACGACACCGGGCATGCCGACCGACAGCATGTGCGCCGCCCTGATGGCACAGCCGACGATGCGCGCGCGCTTCTGCACGCCACGGCTGACGGCGGCCTTGAGGCGGCCCGACAACTGGTCCGAGCGGCCGTCCTCGAGCCCGGTATGGCGGAAGTAGATGGCGAGCGCGAGGAAGATGCGGCCCGGGTGGTCGATGCCGCTCAAGGCGGCATGGGCGACGACGTTGAGGCTCTGCTCGCCGCGATAATCGGGATGTGCCCGCCAGCCGATGTCGGACAGGAGGCAGGCCGCGTGGCGCAGCCGGCGGTCATCCGCGCTCTCGTCGACCGGGCCGCCAGGCGGAAACAGTCCATCGGTCCACTGGCACAGCTCCATGGCATGCTCGACCGAGCGCGAGCGCAGCCGGGCGTAATCGAGGCAGAAGCTGATCAGCGGGTCCTTGGCCCGCTCGGCCTCGCTCAGCATCTGGTAGATGAGCCCCTCTCGCACGCCGAACACCGAGAACTCGACACGCCGCGGCGCGAGCCAGGTCAGCAGGCGCTCCATGACGAGAGCGCCGAAGGGCAGGACCTCGCGGCGGGCGCGCGAGATCTCCGAGATGCCGCGCAGGCTCGTCAGCTTCTTGGCGCGCCGCATCTGCTCGCAATAGGCGCCCGCCTCCCCGGCGGTGAGCGCGTAGCCGTGCATGACGTGCAGGGGATAGTCGATCTGGGCCATGTGCATGCGGGCGATCGAGCGCCACGTGCCGCCCACCGCGTAGAACGTCCGGCCGCGGCAGGCCTGGAGCCACGGCACGCGGTCGAGCTCCTTGTCGATCAGCGCCTGCGCCTTCTCGATGCGATTGCCCGTCACGTCGATGAGCCGCAGGCCGCCGAGCGGTAGCGTCACGGCGTCCTTCAACTGGCCGCCGGCGACGTCGATCAGTTCCAGGCTGCCGCCTCCGAGGTCGCCGACGAAGCCGTCGGCATCCTGCACACCCATGATGACGCCGAAGGCCGACGCGCGCGCCTCCTCCTCGCCGGACAACAGGCGCACGGGCGAGCGGCACAGGCTCTCGCAGCGCGCCAGGAATTCGGGGCCGTTGGTCGCATCGCGCACCGCCGCCGTGGCGATGACGAGCACGTTGCTGACCTGCAGGAGATCGACGACGGCGCGGAAGCGGGCGAGCGAGACGAGCGCGCGCTCCATGGCGTCCTCGGCGAGCCTGCCCGTCGTGGCGACGGTGCGGCCGAGCCCGCACAGGACCTTCTCGTTGAACAGCGGGGTCGGCGCCCGGACAGCGCCTTCGTAGACGACGAGCCGGACAGAGTTCGAGCCGATGTCGATGACGGCGATCGGCTCGAGGTCTGTGAAGCGTCCGCGCTCTGTATGAACCGCGAATCCGGCCTTCACGCTTCGTCCTCCTCGTTAGTCTTTGCCGACGCTGTAGAAGCGCGGAGGAAAGTCCTCCCGCAGCGCTT
Source organism: Hyphomicrobiaceae bacterium (assembly GCA_033764645.1). Taxonomy (GTDB): domain Bacteria; phylum Pseudomonadota; class Alphaproteobacteria; order Rhizobiales; family Hyphomicrobiaceae; genus Filomicrobium. The sequence goes on along the minus strand of JANRIT010000049.1, from coordinate 25,617 downwards.
CCCCGCGTCCCGACAGAGAGGGGTTGTTCATGAAGTACTCGTGGGCGTTGAACGGCTCCTCGCCCGCCGCCGGCACGATGCGCCGCGACGAGCCGTCGGCGAGGATGCTCCAGCTCTGGCGGTTGTCCTTCAGGTTGGCGACCATGATCTGATTGAGCACCTGCTCGTGGACCGTCTCGTTTCTGATGGGCGTAAGGGCCTCGACACGGCGGTCGAGATTCCTCGGCATCATGTCCGCGGAGCTGATGTAGACCGCTGCTTTCGGCGACGGCAACCCCTCCCCGCGGCCAAAACAGTAGATACGTGAATGCTCGAGAAACCGTCCGATCACGCTCTTGACGCGAATCCTGTCGGACATTCCGGGCACTCCTGGCCTGAGGCAGCAGATGCCGCGCACGACGAGATCGATTTCGACGCCGGCGTTGCTCGCCGCATACAGCGCCTCGATGATTTCAGCATCGACGAGCGCGTTCATCTTCATCCAGATGGCGCCGCGCCGGCCGGCCTCGGCGTGGGCGATCTCCTCGGCGACGTGATCGAGGATGCGCCGGCGGATGCCGTGCGGGCTCGCCGCCATCAGCTCGAGCGAATCGGGTTCGCCGTTGCCCGTGACGTAGTTGAGGATGCGCGTGACGTCGCGCGCGATGGCCGGATCGTCGGTGAACAGCGACAGGTCGGTGTAGATGCGCGCCGTCTGCGGGTGATAGTTGCCCGTGCCGATATGTGAATAGGTGACGAGTTCGGCGCCCTCCCGGCGCACGACGACGCCGAGCTTGGCGTGCGTCTTCAATTCGATGAAGCCGTAGACGACGTGCACGCCGACGTTCTCGAGATCGCGCGCCCACTTGATGTTGGCCGCCTCGTCGAAGCGCGCCTTCAGCTCGACGACGGCGGTGACCGTCTTGCCGGCTTCGACCGCATCCTTGAGTGCGGCCACGATGGGGCTGTCGCGCGAGGTGCGGTAGAGCGTCCACTTGATTGCCATCACCGCCGGATCGCGCACCGCCTGGCGCAGGTACTGCACCACGACGTCGAAGGATTCGTAGGGGTGGTGGACGACGAAATCCTTGGCCTTGATGGCGGCGAAGATGTTGCCCTCGTACTGGCGCACGCGCTCGGGGTAGCGGATGGTGAAGGGTTGAAACGCGAGGTCTGGCCGGTCGGGCACGATGAGCTGCGTCGTGTCGGCGAGGCCGAGCAGGCCATCCTTCACGAATACCGCGTTCTCCCCGACCTCGAGTTCATCGACCACGAACTTCTGCAAGCCCTTGGGCATGCGCGCGTCGATCTCCAGCCGGATGACGTTGCCGCGGCGGCGGCGCTTCAGGATGTTCTCGAAGGTCGCGACGAGGTCCTCGGCCTCCTCTTCGAACTCGACGTCGCTGTCGCGCAGCACGCGGAACGCGCCCTGCTTCTGGATGTCGAAGCCGGGGAATAGCGCCTCGACGAACAGGCCGATCACGGCCTCGACCCTGATGAAGCGGATCGCGCCCGTCGCCGCATCGGGCTTGAGGCGATAGAAGCGGTCGAGCTGGTTGGGGATCGGGATGAGGCCGTTCTGGATCTTGCCCGTCGTGCGGCTTTCCATGAGCACCGCGACGGTCAGCCCCTTGTTGAGGATAAAGGGGAAGGGATGGGCGGGATCGACGGCGATCGGGGTGAGGATCTGGAAGAACTGGTCCATAAACAACTGGCGCAGTTCCTCGAGTTCGGCCGCGTCGAGCTCCTGCGGCTCCTCGATGACGATGCCGGCACTTGCCAGCTCCTCGCGCAGCACCGCCCAGCAGGCCTGCTTGCGCTGCACGAGGCTTGCCACGAACGCGTTGATCTCGGCGATCTGCTGGGCGGGGGTGCGGCCATCGGGTGTGGGAATGACGAAACCCTGCGCGATCTGCTGATGCAGGCCAGCGACGCGCACCATGTAGAATTCGTCGAGGTTCGAGGCCGAGATCGACAGGAAGCGCAGCCGCTCGAGCAGGGGATGGCGCGGATTCATCGCCTCTTCGAGGACGCGATGGTTGAATTGCAGCCAGGACAATTCGCGATTGTAGTAGCGCGCCGGGCCGATCGGTGCGACGACCGGCGCCGCCGAGGCCACCGGCGAAGGTGAAGGCTCCGCCGGTTTGGCCGCCTGCCCCGATTGGCGCGATCGCCGCGCCGGCTTCAGACCGGCAACCGCAGGCTGACGGGACCTGCCGGCTGCCTTGCCGGCGCGCGGCCCACCTTTGCTCGTCGTCATGCCTCACTCCGTCCCTTGGGTGTATCGTTGCGCTCGCCCTGTCCCGAGGCGTCGCCCCGCGCGAGCCGGTCGAGGGCTGCGCCGGCGAGCTGCCGCGTGACCCGTCGCTGCATGGCGAGCGCGAGGCCGTCGATCTCCGCCACGACCAGCCGGGCCGCCGCCATCGAGCGCTCGATGCGCGCCACCAGATAGTCGACGACAGCCGGCTCGATGAGCAGTTGCCGGTCGCTGAACTGCTTGACCAGGACTGCCTTGAGCAAGGCGTCGTCCGGGGCCTCGATCACGGCCTGCGGCAAGGCGCGAATGCGCGAGTTGAGATCGGGAAAGCGGATGTCGAGCAGGCCGGCGGCCACTTGCGAGGTGGCCAGCACGACGCCACGGCCCTGCCGGCACAGATTGAGCAGGTGGAACAGCGCCTGCTCGTCGGCGATGCCGAGATCGAGGTCCTCGACGACGAGAGCGCCAGACTGTTCCAACAGTACAGCCGCGTCATGGCCGGCAGCGCTGGCGGCGATCATGGCCGCCCCGGTGCGGTGCCGCCAGACGCTCGCCAGGTGGCTCTTGCCGGAGCCCGCCGGCCCGCAGACGAGTGCCGCCCCGTGCGGCCAGCCCGCCATGCCGTCGATGAGATCGACCGCGAGCGTATTGGCGCGGCTGACCAGGAAGTCCTCCGCCCCCAGTGCCGGACGGTGGGCCAGATCCAGGGTGAGTTGTCGTGGTTCGACCGCCATGATGCCGATGTGCCTTCGTTGCCCGGCAGCCGTGCCGCACGCCGCGCCGCTGCCGGGGTTCATGGCCGCTCCCGAGGGCCGTCTGCCGGCACGACTGGCGGTGCTCCCGCCGTCTCACCGCGGTAGACGGAACTTGCCAGATAGGCGCGCAGTCCGTAGCGCACGATGACCGCGACGGCCGCCGCCAGCGGCACCGCGACCAGCGTGCCGACGAGGCCGAACAGATAGCTGAAGGCGACGAGCGCGAACAGCAGCCAGACGGGGTGCAGGCCGATGCGCGAGCCGACGATGGTCGGGCTCAGGAAGCCGGCATCGAGCGCCTGGCCAGCGAGGAAGATGCCGGCGACGATGGCGACCGGCCACGCCTCGGGCCAGAACTGCAGGGCCGCCAGCGTGGTGCCGGTCACCGCCCCGACGATCCAGCCGACCACGGGAACGAAGGCGAGCGCACCGGTCGCCGCGCCGATGACGAAGCCGTAGTTCAGCCCGCTCGCCCACAATGCGAAGGCATAGAACAGGCCGAGCACCAGACAGACGGTGCCCTGACCGCGCACGAAGGCACCGACCGCGGCGTTGATGTCCGAGCCCATGGCGCGCAGCGTATCGGCGTGCTCGCGCGGCAGCCAGCCGTCGATCTCGGCCAGCATGCGCTTCCAGTCGACGAGGAGGTAGAACACGACGAGTGGCGTCACGAGCGCGATCGACACGACGTTGAAGATCGCCTTGCCCTGCGTCCACAGCGAGGCCGCCGCGGTTGCAGCGATGCCGTTCCAGTTGCCGATGAGAGCATCGAACCCCTGCGATATGGCCCGCTCGACCTGGGGCAGGCCGCCATACTGGCTCTTCGCCCAGTCGAGCATGAGGCCGCGCAGCCGCTGCAACTCGCCCGGTAGCGCCGCGATGAGCTGCTCGGCCTGGGTCAGCAGCACCGGCACGAGGAAGACGAGAAGGAGCACCACGCCGACGACGAGCACCGCGACCACCGCGATGGAGGCGCCCAGTCGCGGCAGTCCCCTGTGCTCGAGGGCGTCGACCAGCGGGTTGAGGCCGTAGGCGAGCAGGAGTGCTGTCACGAACGGCAGCAGCACCTCATCGAGCAGGCCAATGAGCGCAATGACCGCCACGGCCGCGACGAGCCAGAACACCACGTGCCGCTCGATGGTCATGACCAATTCCCGTTTTGCATCTTGCATTGTGCATCGTGCGTGCGTCCGCCCCATCCCAGGGAGGCATGACCGGGCCATCGCCCGCAAGTCATAACCTCAAGTCGTGACGACATTTTCTGCGCGCTGTGCAGCATGCACGATGCAAGCCGTCGAGCGCGCGCGACCGCGCGGCGCGACGCGCCTGCGCCTGAAAAAACAGAGGGCCGGCGTCGCCGTCATGGCGCCACCGGCCCTCCCCCGCTGCCGTGGCAGTGCCTGCCCGCGGCATTTAACTCGGTCGCCTTCGGCCCCGCCCAGGCCGTCAGGCGTCGCTCGTCTCCGCCTCGCTGTCGACGGACTGGCGTTCGGTGGCACCCATGGCGGCGCGCACCGTCTCGACGGACTCGCGCTCGCGACGGCGCGGCTGCGGCGGCTGGAAGGCGCGCCGGGCGTGGCATTCGCAGTAGGGCAGTCCGGTCACCGCCGAACCGCCGCAGAAATAGAACTCGGGGCTTTGCGGGTCGCCGACCGGCCAGCGGCAGCTCGATGCCGTGAGGGTCTGGATCGACTTGCGCTGCGTCAGCGGAATGTCGATTTCCTCGGCGGGCGCGAACGGCTCGATGTCGGGCGTGTAGAGCGCACGCACGGTGGGATTGCCGGACTGGGCGAAGCGGCGGGCGACGGGTGCGCTGCGCTTGGCCTGTTGCGCAAGGCGCGCGCGCGGGCGATGCGAGTTGACCCGAACGGTGGTGGCGCGACCGCTGAGACCGAGCCGGTGCACCTTGCCGATCACGGCGTTGCGCGTGACGCCGCCGAGGCGCCCGGCGATCTGGCTGGCCGAAAGTCCTTCCGCCCAGAGCTTCTTCAAGAGCTCCACTCGCTCATCGTTCCAGGACATGCTGACAGCTCCTTCGCGCAATACCGTTCGTCGCGCCAGCCGGAGGCGGCGCGGAGTGGGGGGACAGAGCGGCCAGACACGGGACGTCTCGGCGATCCGGAGCGACAGGCGCACGCGGATCGGCACACGAGACCGCGCGGGGCGGCTCACGAACGCAACTGGGTTGGACGCAACAGAGGGGAACTTCACTTGGCGGGCGAAGAGCTTGATTGAGCTCTCGACGCTCGACCCGCTACGCAATCGCCACTGGAAAGCGGCCAGACGAGAGCCTCCAGCAACCCGCCGCCATCATGTCATGCTGACGAGCCGGCCTCGGCCGGCGACAGCTCCGCCATGGTGGCAGGAACGAGAACTGACGGACGCTCTTGCTTGACCCACGCGGCCGTCGTGGAACTCGGCGGAGGCAACACCACCCGGACAGTGCACTCGCAACTGATGCCCTGGGAGAAACCGCCAAACCACGACGCGACTGAAACGCGACGACTTGAACACAACGCCTTCAACACCATGACGACCACGACAACTCCACATCTCGTGCCGTCTGTCGGAAAAGCTACAATATCGAGAGTCCGCGCTACAAGCCGCCTCGGACTTGTTCAACTCCATTGACAATTCGATCGTGGCCCGAGCGACACAGATCGATTCCGCGGGGCGCCGAAGCTGGGCGGCAACGCCAGCCACCCCGCGTTGACAGAATGCCACATGGCCAGTTATCCCTAAGGTCCTGGATGGCCGCCGGACGATCGGGCGGCCTTTTTTAGTTTGTCGCGGAAGGATGCTTGGCCGATGGCCAATCCGCTGCCGCGGGCGGCAGGCCTGCCCGATGCCAATGGTCCCGCAGCCTCAGGCTCCGTTGCCTCGGGTCACGGTGACGCCGGTTCACGGGGCCATTCGGCAGCGACGCCGACCGGCACCCATCAGTCGGCAACCACATCGCCCGTGATGGCGACCTACGCGCGCCAGGACATCGTGTTCGATCGCGGCGAGGGCGCGTGGCTCTACACGGCCGATGGCGAGGCCTACCTCGATTTCGGCTCCGGCGTCGCCGTCAACGCCCTCGGCCACGCCCATCCGCACCTGGTCGCAGCCTTGACCGAGCAGGCCCGACGCCTGTGGCACACGTCGAACCTGTACCGGGTTTCCGGTCAGGAGCGCTTGGCCGCACGCCTCGTCGCTGCGACGTTCGCCGACACGGTTTTCTTCTGCAATTCCGGCGCGGAAGCCTGCGAAGGCGCGATCAAAGTCGCCCGCCGCCATCACTATGCCAAGGGCGCGCCGGACCGCTGGCGCATCATCACCTTCACCGGCGCCTTCCACGGCCGCACGCTGACGGCCCTGTCGGCGGCCGGCAACGCCAAGTATCTCGAAGGCTTCGGTACGCCGGCTGACGGCTTCGACCATGTCCCCTTCGGCGACCACGAGGCGCTCGAGGCGGCCATCGGACCCGCCACCGCCGCGATCATGATCGAGCCGATCCAGGGCGAGGGCGGCGTGCGCTCGGTGCCGCCGCGCTGTCTGGCCGGCCTGCGTGAGTTGTGCGACCGGCACGGGCTGCTGTTGATCCTCGACGAGGTGCAGACCGGCGTCGGGCGCACGGGCCGGCTCTTCGCCCATGAGCACGCCGGCATCACGCCCGACATCATGGCGATCGCCAAGGGCATCGGTGGCGGCTTCCCGCTCGGAGCCATTCTCGCCACCGCTGAAGCTGCCTCAGGCATGGCGCCGGGCACGCACGGCTCCACTTTCGGTGGCAACATGCTCGCCATGGCTGCCGGCAGCGCCGTGCTCGACGTCGTGCTGGGCGAAGGCTTCCTCGCCGAGGTGGAGCGCAAGGCCTCCCGCCTGCGCCAGGGCCTCGCTGCCATCGAGGACAGGCACGCCGACCTTGTCGAGGAGGTGCGCGGCGCGGGCCTCCTCGTCGGCCTCAAGCTGAGGCCGGGCTTCGAGCCGTCGAGCCTCGTCACGTCGGCGCGGGCCGAACGCCTGCTCACGGTAGGTGCTGCCGACAACGTCGTGCGCATCCTGCCGCCTCTCATCGTTTCCGACGACGAGATCGCCGACGCGCTGACCCGCCTCGACCGCGCGCTTCTCCGCCTGCGCCCGACTTCCACCTGACGATCCCCTCTCCGTTCGGCTCCCGGAGCCCGCCATGACCGTCCGCCATTTCGTCGACCTCGCCGACCACAGCCCCGCCGTTCTTCGCGGCATCATCGACCTTGCTCATCGGCTGAAGGCGGCCGGCAAGCGCGTGCCGGAGAGCATGCGGCCGCCGGCCATCGCCGACCAGGTCCTCGTCATGATCTTCGAGAAGCCGTCGACGCGCACGCGCGTGTCCTTCGATGTCGCCATGCGCCAGCTCGGCGGCGAAACGATCGTGCTCAATCACACCGACCTGCAACTGGGCCGGGGCGAGTCCATCGCCGACACCGCTCGCGTTCTGTCGCGCTACGCGGGCGCCATCATGCTGCGCACCTCGAGCCACGCGACGATGACCGAGTTCGCGCACACCGCGACGATCCCCGTGATCAACGGCCTGACCGACATGAGCCATCCCTGCCAGGTGATGGCCGATATCATGACTTTCGAGGAGAAGAAGGGCCCCATCGCCGGCCGCACCATCGCCTGGGTGGGCGACGGCAACAACGTCGCCGTCTCGTTCATCCACGCCGCCGTCAAGTTCGGCTTCGAGCTGCGGCTCGCTTGTCCCGCCGAGCTGAGCCCGCCGCCCGAGGTGCTGGCCTGGGCGCGCACTGCCAAGGGGCGCGTCATGCTGACCGACGACGCAGCGAAGGCTGTCGCCGGTGCTGATTGCGTCGTCACCGATACCTGGGTCTCCATGGGCCAGGGCGATGCGCCCCGGCGCAAGCAACTGCTGCAGCCCTATGCCGTCGACGCCGCCCTCATGGAGCGCGCCGACGCAGAGGCGATCTTCATGCATTGCCTGCCGGCCTATCGCGGCCACGAGGTCAGCGAGGAAGTGCTGGAGGGCCCGCAGTCGGTCGTCTTCGACGAAGCCGAGAACCGGCTGCACGCGCAAAAGGCGATCCTCGCCTACTGCCTCGGGGGCCTGTGAGCGTGGCAGGCGACGAGGACACGGCGGCGAGCGCCGGCGAAGACGGCGCGGTGAACAGCGGCTCCGCCGCGAAGGATGGCGGCTCCGCCGCCGAGGACATCGTGCTGCCGTTCCGCACACTGGCGGCCAGCATCACCGGCCGCCTCGTGCGCCTCGGCCCCGCCATCGACACGATCCTCTCGCGCCACGACTACCCACTGCCGGTCGCAACCGCGCTCGGCGAGGCGATCGCGCTCGTCGCGCTCATCGGAGCCGGGCTCAAGTTCGAGGGCCGCCTCGTCGCACAGACGAAGACCGACGGACCGCTCGGCTTCCTCGTTGCCGACTATACGAGCCCCGGCCACCTGCGAGGCTACGCCGGTTTCGAGCCGGAGCGTGTAAGCGGTTTCGGCGAGCGGCTGAGTGGCGCCGACCAGGCCCGGCTGCTGGGTAAGGGCCACCTCGCCTTCACCATCGACCCGGGCGGCGACATGCAGCGCTATCAGGGCATCGTCGCGCTCGACGGCCAGTCGCTGTCGGCGGCGGCCGATGCCTACTTCCGCCAGTCCGAGCAATTGCCGACGTTCATCCGGCTCGCCGTCGGCCGCATCCGCGCGGCCGGCGCGAACCATGAGGACGGCCGCGACTGGCGCTGGCGCGCTGGCGGCATCATGCTCCAGCATCTGGCGACCAGCGGCGGCATCGCACCGGCCGAGGCCGAGGGCGAGCCCCTGCCGCTGACGGGTGACGACGACGAGGACTGGCAGCGCAACCGCATCCTCGCGGCGACGGTGGAAAGTCACGAGCTCGTCGATCCGTCACTGTCGCCCGAGCGACTGCTCGTGCGCCTGTTTCACGAGGAGGGTGTCGCCGTCGAGGCGCCCGTCGCCGTCCACGACCGCTGCCGCTGCTCGCGCGAGCGGGTCATCGGATTCCTGTCGCGCTTCGAGACCGAGGGCGACCTCGACGACCTGCGTACCCCTGACGGCGGCCTCGAGGTGACGTGCGAGTTCTGCTCCACCGTCTACCGGTTCGCCCCCGGTGAGCTCCAGTGAGGCGCGGCCTCAGCCCCGACCCGTGCTGGCATCGAACACGTGACCGGACAGCCCGCGTCCTTTCCGGCTGGCGAGGTAGAGGGTGAGCGCGGCAACGTCGGCTTCCCCGCCGAGAACGAACCCGCCCTCCTCACCGGCAGCGACCGGGGCGACGGCGTTGATGCGCAGGCCCTGCTCGGCCCATTTCTGGGCTTGCGTCCGCGTCATCGCCGCGAGCGTTGCACGCAGAACGCCGAGCAGCGCCGCCTCGCGACCGGAGTGGGCTGCCGGGGCCACGAGCACGTTGAGCACCAGTCCCTCGGTCAGCGTCAGCCGCATGCGGTTGGCGTAGACACGCGTGGCAACCGTCGCCGGCAACAGGGTCGCGGCGACGAAATCCTCCACGTCGCCCCGTTCGGCAGCGCGCGTGAGGTCGCTGGCGCTCGCCGGGATGATGTTGACGACGAGATCGAGCCCACCGAACGCAAGCTGTGCCGGGCCTTGCGCGAAGGCGACCGCCGCCGCCTCGCTCATTGTGCTGGCCGCACCGTCGAGCACCGCAAGCTCGCTCGCCGTCTCGGCGAGATGCGCGGTGAGCGCATCGATCTCCTCTGACGGCTCGACGACCGCCACGGCAAGCCGCGTCCGGTGCTCGGCCAGTGCACGCGCCATATCGACACCAGCCGCGCGGCTGACGCCCGTGACGAGGGCGCGGGCGCCGGCCAGTTCGGGGTAAATCGCATCGAGCCGCAACTCGTCGGCAACGCGCATCAGCATCGGGCTCGTCTCCTGAAGGATCACGCCAGGACGGGAGGGGTCGGCGCCCGGCGATCAGGATACCACGGCGATTCCCCCTAACGGGACCTAAATGGACCCCAGATTCGGGACGGCCCTTGTCGCCACCGTGGCCGGATTGCGGCCGGCCCGATTGTCCACCAGCGAGCTATCCACCGGCTCGAATTTCGCTGGCCCGCTGGCCCGAGTGACAATCGAAGCAGCTTACCTTCTCGGGGGTTGCACTGTTATCTTCCCGTCACATCGGTGGAGGTCGTGCCTTTTCGGCGGCTCGGCCCACCGTCATGCGGCCCGCCGACGACCATTCTCGAGCCGCTCCCGAAGCCCGCAATAACCAGCCCCGATGGACGAGACAGATCCCCACGCCGCCTACTGGCTGCCCTTCACGCCCAACCGGGACTTCAAGCGCCGCCCGCGCATGATCGTTGCGGCCGAGGGCTTGCACTATGTCACGGCCGACGGCCGCCGCGTGCTCGATGCCACCTCGGGCCTGTATTGCGTCAATGCCGGCCACGGCCGCGCCGCGATCGCCGAGGCGATCGCACGCTCCGCGCAGCGTCTCGACTACGCGCCCGCCTTTCAGTTCGCCCACCCTGATGCCTTCGCGCTGGCCGACCGCATCGCCCACTTGGCCCCCGGCGATCTCGACCACGTCTTCTTCGCCAACTCGGGCAGCGAGGCCGTCGAGACGGCGATGAAAATCGCGCTCGCCTACCACCGCGCCCGCGGCGAGGGCAGCCGCACCCGCTTCATCGGCCGCGAGCGCGCCTATCACGGTGTCGGCGCGGCCGGCACCGCCGTCGGCGGCATTCCCGGCAACCGCAAGGCCTTCGCCGGCCTCATCGCCGGAGCCGATCACCTGCGCACGACCTACGACCGCGACCGCCAGGCCTTCTCCATCGGCGAGCCGGAATGGGGCTGCGAGCGCGCCGATGAACTCGAGCGCCTCGTCGCGCTGCACGACGCGAGCAACATCGCCGCCGTCGTCGTCGAGCCGGTCAGCGGCTCGACGGGCTGCCTGCCGCCGCCCAAGGGCTATCTCGAGCGCCTGCGCGCGATCAGCGAGCGCCACGGCATCCTGCTCATCTTCGACGAAGTGATCACCGCCTTCGGACGCCTCGGCAGCGCGTTCGCCGCCGAGCGCTATGGCCTCGTCCCCGATCTCATCGCCTTCGCCAAGGGCGTCACCAACGGCGCCGTGCCGCTGTCGGGCACCGTCGTGCGCTCGTCGATCCACGATACGCTGATGCGCGGCCCCGACCACCTGCCGGAGTTCTACCACGGCTACACCTATTCAGGTCATCCCTTGGCGACCGCCGCCGGTCTCGCCACCCTCTCGATCTACCGCGACGAAGGCCTGTTCGAGCGCGCCGCCGCCCTCGAGAACGACTTCGCCGACATCATGATGACGCTGCGCCACCGGCCGATGATCCTCGACATCCGCCCGATCGGGCTGATGTGCGGCATCGATATAGAGACGGCCGATAGCGGGCCCGGCCGGCGCGGCTACGAACTGCTCCAGCGCGCCTTTCACGATCATGACCTGTACGTCAGGATCGTCGGCGACACGGCGATCTTCGCGCCACCGCTGACCTCCACGCTGGACGACATGGAGGTCATGCGCGACCGCTTCGCCGCCGCGCTCAAGGCACTGACCTGAAGGTGCATCGCGCCCGAGGTTGGCACCCACCCGCGCCAGGCGATGGACGGCCGCCAGCGCCAGTCAGCCCGTCGCCTCGAGCGCTTTCGACCCGCGCGGCTTCGCCTCTGGCGAGAAGCCCGCCGGCCACATGGGCGGACCGCCGCGAATGGCCCCCGCCAGCCCGACCATGACCTCCCCGAGCGCCGGCCGATCCGCAGCCTCGGCCGACAGACAAGCACCGATCAGGTCCTCGAGCGCGCGCGGCGCCCCGGGTCGCAAAGAGCGCAGGCGGCGCGGCTGCATGCTCAACTGCGGAAACTCGCGCTTCTTCGTTCCGTCGGGGAACGGCGGCTTGCCCGTGATCATCTCGAACAGGCTGACGCCCAGCGCGTAGACGTCCGTCGCCGGGCTGAGCGGCTGCTGGCGGCACTGCTCGGGCGGCATGTAGGGGTCGGTCCCTTCGAGACGCGCTTCACTCCATTCGGCGCGCTCGCGCGCAAGCCCGAAATCGAACAGCACCGGTCGCCCGCCCGGCGTCACGATGACGTTGCGGGGCTTGACGTCGCAATGGATGTAGCCCCGCTCGTGCGCCGTATGGAGTGCTGCCGCGATATGCACGCCCGTACGCAAGGCATCCGACAGCCGCATGCGCCCGCCCGGTTGCGCCTTGTAGAAGGCCGACAGCGTCGGACCTTCGAGAAACTCCATCAGCAGGTAGCCCGGCTCGACGACGCCGAGGCAGCGCACGACGTTGGGATGCGCCAGCCGGTCGAGCACGCCCCCCTCGCGGCGGGCGCGCTCCGGGCTCGTCATGCGCTTCAAGGCCATCGGGCACCACGTCTCGTGGTTCCACACGATGTAGACGGGCTCCGGCCCGCCGTCATCGATGACGCCGATCACCGTGAAGCGCGTGTCGATGCGCTGGCCGGGCCGCCAGGGTCGGGGTCGCTTCGGCTTGCAAACGGGCTTTTCTGGCATCGACGCGCGCGGTTTCTGGTTCAACGAAGCGTAACGCATGCCGCCTCACTCCGCCTGTCGCAAGGGTTCGAGTTGCGGGGCGAACAGCTCCTTGTAGCGGCCCGCGCCCGACAGCAGAACGGCCGGTGTGCCGATCTCGGCGACGCGCCCCTTGTCGATGACGACGACCCGGTCGGCGCGGCGCAGCGAGGAGAGCCGGTGCGCGACGATGAGGATCGTCTGCTCGTGGGGCAGGTCCTCGATCGCCTGGTGGATGGCTTCCTCGGTCTCGCTGTCGACCGCCGCCGTCGCCTCGTCGAGCACGAGGATGGGCGCCTTGCGCAGGATGGCGCGCGCGAGCGAGATGCGCTGGCGCTGCCCGCCGGAGAGATAGCTGCCGTGCGGACCCACGCCCGTTCCATAGCGCAATTCGAGGTCCTCGATGTCGTCCTCGATACCGGCCTGACGGGCGGCTGCACGCAGGTGCTCGCCGTCGGCCCCGGGCGCACCGTAGGCGAGATTGCCGGCAACCGTGCCGCGCAGCAGGTAGGCCTCCTGAAAGACGACGGCGAGCGCTTTGCGCAGTGACGCAAAGGTCATGTCGCGGATGTCGTGCCCATCGATGAGGATGCTGCCGGTGGTCGGCTCGTGCTGGCGCATGAGCAGCTTGATGAGCGTCGACTTGCCCGCCCCGCTCGCGCCGGCGATGGCGACGCGCTCTCCCGGCGAGACCGTGAACGACACGTCCTGCAGAATGGGCGCGCGTCCAGGGTAGGCGAAGCTGACGTTGCGGAACTCGATGCGACCGGACGCGACATCGAGGTCGACCGCGTCTGGCTTCTCGCTGACGAGGCTCCGGATCTCCATGAGCTCGGCGACGCGCTGCGCGCCGGCGGCTGCCCGCTGGAAGCGCGCTGCCGTGCGGGCGAGGCTGCGGATCGGTCCGTACAGCGCGCCGACCGCGCCCATGAAGGCGACGAGTGCGCCGACGGTGAGCGCGCCGGCTGCGATCTGCATGGCGCCGAAGCCGAGCACGGCAAGCCCGCCGACGGCCGTGACGATCTCGACGAACGAGGCATACCAGGCTTCGACGCGTACCGTGCGCATCTCCGCCCGCCGCGCCGAGTGGGCGCACTCCTTGAAGGCCGCCGCCTCGCGCGCTTCCGCATTGTGCGACTGGATCATTGGCAGCGCCGCGAAGCGCTCCTCGATGAAGTCGAACCAGCGCGAGGTCTTGGCCCGCGACACGCTCTCGGCGCGGCGGATGACCGGCGCGAAAGTCCGGCTCAGGATGATGAATGGCGGCACGACGAGCAGCGCGACGAGCGTGAGCTGCCAGTTCAGCATCAGGACGAACGTGCCGAAGACGATCACGGCAACGAGGTCGGCGAACAGCGTCATGGGCGCCGACAGGACGAGGCCCTGCACATGATCAGCATCATCGGAGATGCGCGCGATCTGGTCGCCCGTGCCGCGCTCGCCGATCGAACCGGGCGACAGGTGCGCGAGATGTCCGAAGAGATCGGTGCGCACGTCCGTCACGAGCCGCTCGGCCACGTTCGCCTCGAGCCTCGACTCGACGTGATCGATGACCACCTTGCCGACGACGGCGGCGAGATAGATGGAAGCGAAGATCGGGAGCAGCGCAAGCTGGCCGCCGACCAGCACGTCGTCGACGAGCCATTGCATGAGCGACAGCACGCCGCTTGCGATGAGCGGGCTCACCAGCGTGAACGCGGCGATGAAGCCGATCTGGACGCGATACGGCAGCAGGTGGTGCTGAAAGAGCCCGAACAGTTCGAGCACGGTGCGTGTTCGCCGGGACGACATCATGTCGGGTTGCTCCGTTCAGCACGTGCGGTCCGCCTCGGTCGTCACGCTGGCTGGCGGTCCGTGGAGGAGTGAGGGGCACGCTTGCGCGGTGCGTTCGACGATAGCGATCCGCGTCGAGCGCGCCCCTCGCAACGCAACGGCGTGGCGCAGATATGCGCCACGCCGTCCGTCGGGTCACACGTCAGTCTGCGATCGCCTTAGGTGCGCGAGCGCGAGCGACGAACCACGCGCCGGCGGCGGCGGATCGGCCTCCGGCGACGCGGGCGCCGGCGACGGCCGCTGTTCGAGCGGCTGCGGCCGACTTCGACGAGATCGCTCTCTGCCGTGAAGGTGGGGAAACCGGTGATTTTCATTTTTAGACCTCCGTTGAATTGCGAGCCTGTTTCACCGGGCTCGCATCGAAAACGTCGAACGCCGGAATTCATTCCACCGAATTGCGCTAACATGGCATTACATTGAAGTGACAGATTCATTACATCGGAATTGGATGACAGGATTCTGAATTGAAGCGCCGCCGGCGCCTGTCAGAATTTTGTCAACATCATGAAATCGCTGCAAAAAACAAAAAGGCGCCGGGCGGCGCCTTTTCGGGAGTTGTTTCCCGCAGGGCGGCTCAATTCGCCGCACCCTCCGTCTGATCGGATAATTGCGCCCCCTGCAGAGACTTGGAGTTGAGGCGATATCCCGTTCCCCGCACTGTTTCGAGGACGCTGCCGCCGTCCGGACCGAGCTTGCGCCTGAGCCGCGCGACGTACACGTCGACGACGTTGGTGAGTGGGTCCTCCGTCGTTCCCCACACCGCGCTCAGGATGCGCTCCCGCGACAGCGCGACGTCGACACGCGACAGGAAGAACTCCAAGAGTTGCCGCTCCTTGGCCGTGAGCTGGATCGACGCTCCATCGCGCGTGACGAGCAGCGACTGGCGATTGAGCACGAGCGCACCGACGCGCAGCTCAGGATCGGCGGTGACGCTGAACTGGGCCGCGCGCCGCACCTGCGCGGATATGCGCGCGACGAGCTCGTCGAAGCTGAACGGCTTGGCGACGTAATCGTCCGCGCCGAGCCGCAGGCCCTCGACCCGGTCATCCACGCCATCGTTGGCGGTCAGCATCAGAATGGGCGTCAGCACGCGCTGCGCCCTGAGCCGAGCGCACACCTCCTGCCCCGACAGCTTGGGCAGCATGAGATCGAGCAGGATCGCGTCGTAATCACCCGAAACCGCGAGTTCGTAGCCCTGCTCGCCATCGCTCGCGATGGTCGCCGACCAGCCCTCGGCAGCAAAGCCCCGTTGCAGGAAGTCGGCGACGCGCGCCTCGTCCTCGATGATCAGAATGTTCATGCCACCACCTCCAGCTTTTGACGGGCCGGCAGCAGGACGGTCATGGTCGTGCCGCGCCCGGGCTCGCTATCGATCGCGATGCTGCCCCCGTGCGATTCGGCGATCGCCTTGGCCACCGGCAAGCCGAGCCCCGTGCCGTCGACGTAGCGGGTCGCCGCATCCGCGCCGCGGAAGAAGCGCTCGAAGGCGTGCTCTTTCTCCTCCGCGCTCATGCCGATGCCATCATCGCTCACCGCCACGATGAAACCCTGCGGGCTCGACGCCAGCCCGACCCGCACCGTGCCCTCGCGCGCGCCGTAGCGCACCGCATTGTCGATGAGCACGAGAAACAGCTGACGCAGCCGGTTCGGATCGGCCCGCATGCGCGCCGGCTCGACGTCGATGCGGGTGACGATGCGCCCGCCGGCCTTGACGGCGAGCGGCTCGGCCTCCTCCGCGACGCTGCGCACCAATGCGGCAAGGTCGATGCTTTCCAGCCGCAGCCGCGCCTCACCGGCTTCCTGGCGCGCCACGAACAAAAGGTCGTCGACGAGATGGCCCGTATGCTTGGCGGCATCCTCGACCCGCCGCAGCACATCGTGCAGATCCTCGATATCGGGGCTGCGCGCCCTGAGCGCGATCTCCGCCTCGCCGCGGATGATGGTCAGCGGGGTGCGCAATTCGTGGCTGATGTCGGCGAGGAAACGCCGGCGGTCGGTATCGGCCTTGCGCAGCGCCGCGTTGGCACGCTGCAATTCCGCGGTCCTTTCGTTGACGGCCACTTCGAGCGCCTGGCGGGACGCATCGATCGAGCGCTGCCGTGCCGCGACCTCCTCCGTCATGTGGTTGAAGGCCGCCGCGAGCTGGCCGAACTCGTCGCGCGAATTGAGGGCGATGACGTGATCGAGCCGGCCGGCCGCCAGCGCCTCGGCGCCTTCGGTGAGCTGGCGCAGGGGCTGGCGCACACCGCGCTGCAGCACCGTCACGCCTGCCGCCGCCAGCACGAGTGCAAGCACGGCGGCCATCACCGATGTGCGCGACAGGTTGTAGAGGAGAGCGGCCGCTTCGGCATCAGCCTGCGCGACCTCGCGCAATTCCTCGGTGAGTGCCGAATCGATGAGGCCGGCGAAGGCGCTGTCCACGCTGTTGTCGAGAAGTTGCAGCATGCGCTCCTCCGCTTCCGCCCGGCCCGCGCTCTTCAGCGCGGTCACCTCGGCATACTGGCGCAGGATGCTGTCGAGCTTGCGCTCGATCTCGGCGAGATGCTCGAGTTCGGCGGCTTCGTTGGCGAACGCGCTCTCGCTTCCGGCGAACGCTGCTTCCTCCGCCGTCATGCGGCGAATGGTGGTGAGCCCGTCGCGCAGGCTCGCCTCGAGCCGCCGCTCGGTCTTGCCGCCGTCGCGGTCACCGATCAGCAGCGCGTCGCTGAGTTCCTTGAAGAGATGATAGGCGTCGGCCTTCAGCGCGAGGTTGGCCGCATAGATGCGATGGCCGAGTTCGGACCTCTCGAGCTGCCGGTCGGCCTCGCGCGCCGTCCAGAAGGCAAGCGCCAGCGAGCCGATCGCAACCGCGAGCAGCAGGCTGAATGCAAGCGCGAGTTTGGCCGAGAACTGCAAGGTTCCTCACCGAGCGCTGATCGGATCGATCGTGAGCTAAGTGCCGGAACCCGGAGCGTAAAGGCGCAGTTCCGCACTTTGGCCGAATGTAATGTCGTGTTCATTTTGCCTTCCACGCCGATGTCATCATCGGTCCCGGCCATCGGGTCGTGCCTAGCCCGTCTTTCTTACGCCGTTACGACCGGCACGGCGCGATAAGGGCGGGCTGGGTCCGAACACGGATCGCTCCTTTTTCGTCATGGCCGCGCAGGCGGCCATCCACGCCACGCCCACCGTACGCGACGTCCGCAACGTCCCTCCACAGGTACCCTCCCTGCCCACCGCATGCTTGCGGAGACGGCCGCCTGCGCGGCCGTGACGATGGGGACGAACGCAATCTGGGGTGCGAGCGCCACTCGAGTGCCGTGATCAGCCCCTTGCACAATAGCGCAGATGGCGCGACGATAGGTCGCTGCGCCCCTCCAGGCGCGGGCGCGGCCGGACAGTGCACGCGCCTGCTCGCCCTTCGATTGCCGGCCCTTGGTAAGGGGCCCTTCGAACCAGCCCTAATGGAGGATACCATGGCGCAATCCGGCACCCCTAGTGCGGCCGCAGGCGCAGCCCGCAGCTCGCGAGCCATCGCGCTTGTCGGCCCTTACCTGTCGGGCAAGACCACGCTGCTGGAAGCCATACTCGCCCGCACCGGCGCCATCCCTCGCCAGGGTCGCGTCGTCGACGGCAATACGGTCGGCGACGCCTCTCCCGAAGCGCGTGCGCACGGCATGAGCGTGGCCCTCAACGTCGCCGAGACGACCTTCCTGGGCGACACGTTCACATTCATCGACTGTCCCGGCTCGATCGAGTTCCAGCACGAAGGGGCCGTGGCGCTGACCGCCTGCGACGCCGCCATCGTCGTCTGCGAGCCCGACGAGAAGCGGGTCGCCGCTCTGCAACTGATCCTGAAGCAGCTCGAGGACCGCGGCATTCCCCACCTCTTGTTCCTCAACAAGATCGACAGCTTCACGACGCCCGTGCGTGACGTCATCCCGATGCTGCAGCCGGCGAGCGCGCGGCCCCTCGTGCTGCGCCAGATACCCATCTGGGAGAACGGCATCGCCACCGGCTTCGTCGATCTCGCCTCCGAGCGCGCCTACGTCTACCGCGAGCACGCCCCCTCCGAGATCGTCGAGTTGCCCTCCGACATGCGTGAGCGCGAGAAGGAAGCGCGCTTCTCGATGCTGGAGCAGCTCGCCGACTACGACGACGACCTGATGGAGCAGCTTCTCAGCGACATGATCCCGCCCGCCGACCGGGTCTTCGACGACCTGGCGAACGATCTGCGATCGGGCGTCATCTGCCCCGTGCTGCTCGGCAGTGCCGAACATGGCAACGGCATCGGGCGGCTGTTGAAGGCCCTGCGCCACGAGGTGCCGTTCGTCGACGCGACCGCCCGCCGCCTGGGGGCCACCGGCGACGGCGCGACCGCCCTCGTCATCAAGACCGTTCATTCCGCTCACGGCGGCAAGCTCTCGGTCGCCCGCGTCCTGACGGGCGAACTGCCGGACGGAGCGGTCCTGCGCTCGAGCGACGGCAGGGAGGCCCGCGCCTCAGGCCTGTTCCGGCTGATGGGGGAGGATGCGACGAAGCGAGGTCCGGCCTGCGCCGGTGACACGATCGCCATTGGCCGGCTCGAAGGCATCGCGACCGGCGCGACGCTCGCCATGTCGAAGACGGCACCCACCGCCTGTGCCGTACCCGCCGCCCCCGAACCGGTATTCGCCACCGGGCTCGGCCTCAAGGACCGCAAGGACGAGGTCAAGCTGACCGCCGCGCTCGCCAAGCTCGTCGAGGAGGACCCCTCGCTCGTCGTCGATCATTCCGTCGAGACCCAACAGTTCGTCCTCGCCGGCCAGGGCGAGATGCACATGCGGGTCGCGCTGGAACGCCTCGCCCGCAAATTCGCCGTCGCCGTCGAGCGCCAGAAGAAGCTCGTCGCCTATCGCGAGACCATCCGGCGCTCCGTCGAGGTGAGGGGCCGCCACAAGAAGCAGTCGGGCGGCCACGGCCAGTTCGGCGACTGCGTCCTCGCCATCGCCCCCCGGCCGCGAGGCGCGGGCTTCGAGTTCAGCGAGGTCATCACGGGCGGGGCGATCCCGCGGCAGTTCATATCCTCCGTCGAGATCGGCGCACGCGACTACACCTCGCAGGGCCCACTCGGCTTTCCCGTGGTCGATGTCGCGGTGACGCTGAAGGACGGCTCGTTCCACTCGGTCGACAGCTCGGACATGGCCTTCCGCCAGGCCGCCCGCATTGCCATGAGCGAAGGCATGCCGAAGTGCGAGCCGGTGCTTCTAGAGCCGGTCATGGAGGTCGCGATATCGGTGCCGAGCGAGGCGACCGCGCGCATCAACGGCATGATCCCGCAGCGGCGCGGGCAGATCCTCGGCTACGACGCCAAAGAGGGCTGGACGGGCTGGGATACGCTCGTCGCGCTCATTCCCGCCGCCGAGATGGAGAACCTGATCGTGGAAGTCCGCTCGGCGACGGCCGGCGTCGGCACATTCACGCAGCGCTTCGCTCACCTAGCTGAACTGTCTGGCCGCCTGGCCGACCAGGTCGTCGCCGGCCACCGCCACGCGGCGGAGTAGTGGAACGCACATTGCGGAAGGGTCCGGGTGTCAGCCCGGCCCCTCCTCCAGCTACACGATGAGGAAGTCGCCGCCGGTGCCGGCTACCAGAGTGGTCACGTCGTCGATCACGGCGATCGGGATCGGGCCGCTCGTCGACGCGCTTCCTTGCGGATTGAACCACAGGATTTTGGTGTCGGTCTCGTAGACGAGCCGCACGGCCGGTGACGCCGTGAAAGCCGACGTGCTGTTTTGAAACTCGGACGGGTCGAGCCCGCCGCCCACGGCGGAGGACAGATTGAAGGCCAAACGGCTCAAGTAGATGAGGTCATTGTCGGCCTGCGAGAAGTTGTCGAACGTGTCGAGACCCAGCCCGACCTGCGCGACGAAGCCTTCGAAACTGCCGGTCACCCCGAAAAGGTTATCGAAGCCGGCATCCCCTTGCAGGACGTCATTGGCACCGGCCGTGCCGAAGATGAAGTCGTCTCCGGCCCCACCCGCCACGATGCCGGCATTCTGGAACGTATTGCCGAGCGACAGGAAATCCTTGAACGGCGTGCCGCGCAGGTTCTCCATGTTCGTCCACGTGTCGCCGGTCGAGCTGGAAGAGCCGAAGGCGAGATCGAGCTCGAGGCCGCGGGTCGAGTCGGCAAACGACAACCAATCGCCCAGTTGCATTCCTGCAAAGGAGAACGGGCTGAAGGAGTCGCCGCCCCCGTTGATCACATCGACGCCCAGCCCCGGCAGGATGGTATCAGACCCGTTGCCGCCGTTCAGGCGGTCGTTGCCTGTCCCACCCGTCAGCGTGTCGTTGCCATTCTGACCGTTGAGCGTGTCGTTGCCGGCGCCGCCGAACAAGCGATCGTTATCGTTGCCGCCATTCAGAATGTCATTGCCGGCGTCGCCATAGAACGTGTCGTTGCCGTTGAGACCGTCGACCACGTCGTTGCCGCCGAGCGCCTTGATGAGGTCGGAAGCATTGGTTCCCCTCAACGTGTTGCGGGCATTCGTTCCGAAAATCCGTGCCATGATGGTCCTCGTCGAGATCGTTTAGGTGTTTGATTGAGAACGCTTTTTTCCAAGGCAGACGGTTGGAGAATAGCAGCACTGGCCATCGCATGTGTGACAGGACGGCGCCGATCGCCGTGGTCGCCAGCCAGACGGGCTGGGCCGGGCGCCGTGATAACGGGTGCCGAAAAGGTGGATTTCGTGGTGGAGGCATGCCCGGCGGCGGCGCGGGTCGCACGTGCACGCAGCGCTCGGCTCACCAGGGGGAGCCGTGGGCGGAAGCCCGACCCGATGGCTCCCCAGCTTGCCTGTGGCAACGCACGGGCGGCGGCTCTCTCATCGGCCGGACCGCCGGAGCAAGCTCAGAACGGACGGCCGATCAATGGATGCTGGCGACCTGCAGCTCGTCCTCGAGCGCGTGGCCAAGGGCGGCCTGCATCGTATCCGTCAGCGCGATCGGGCGCCCGTCGGCTGCATGCAGGGCGTAGATGTTGATGCCCTTGGGCAAACCCTCGACGGCGGGGAACAGGCGGTGGGCTTCATCCGACGACATCATGCGGATGTAGGCAACCTCGCCGTCACCCAGTTCGGCCAGTTCCGCGGTGGTGATGATCTTCTCTTCCCGGTTCAACGTCATGACGCTTCTCCTCCAGGAGCCCCCTCAAGGCCGGGTCCAGTGTGACTCGGGACAGGGGCTACAATTCAGCGACATTCCGGCGCAGGCGTGTTCCTTCCCCAGCATCGAATGATTCGCGGGTGCCGGACCAGTCGGCGGCAACACGCGCCGGATCACCTGTGGCCGCTTCAGCGCGGCGCCGCGCCGATGCCGATCTTGCGAACGAGACGCGACGGCTCGACGCGCACCAGATCGATCGAGAGCAGGCCATTGTCGAGATCGGCGCTGCGCACCTCGATCCCGTCGGCCAGCACGAACGTGCGCTGGAACTGGCGGGCGGCAATGCCGCGATGGAGGAACTCGCGCGACTTGTCGTCCTGCTGGCGCCCGCGAATGGTGAGTTGCCGGTCTTCCAGCGAAATGTCGAGATCGTCCCGGGTGAAGCCGGCCACCGCCAGCGTGATGCGCAGGCGCTCGACCGGCGCGCCGCCGTCGCCATCTTCGCCGGCCACGCCTGGGATGCGCTCTATGTTGTAGGGCGGATAGCCGCCGTCAGCACCCTTGCCGGCACGGTCGATCAGCCTCTCGATATCTTCGAAGCCGAGAAGCAATGGATTGGAGAGAAGGCCCATGCGGGTCATGGCGAGACGGTCCTTATCGTAAGCGACGTCCTTGACCGAGGGTGTCGTCCCGTCCCGCATGGAGCGGCGCCGGGTCGCGTGGCCCGTTGCCGGCACCATACCTCGATTGTGAGCGAGATATGGGGTGACCGACCTTCAGATCAAGCCGCCCGCAGTTCAGTCCGGCCGACCCTGGAGCATCATGCGAACGAACGGACGTGCTCTGGCGCGTCGTCGATCGGATAAAGATACTCTAGCATTATGAATTCAGTACCGTTTCATCCGTTCGAGCGATCGCTTGATCGGATGAAACCGCTCTAAGCGAGCCCTTCCCGTTTTGCCTCCAGTTCCAGCCACTGGTCCTCTGCAGCGGCCAGTTCGGCCTGTACGCGAGCAAGCTCCGCCGTCGCCGCGGCAAATCCGCCGGGATCGGCCGTGTAGAGGTCCGCTCGAGCGAGCTTTTCTGCAAGGCGTGCCGCCTCGGCTTCGAAGGCAGCGATACGCGCCGGCAGCGTCTCGAGCGCGTGCTTCTCCTTGAACGAGAGCTTGCGGCCGGCGGCTGGGACGCCCGGCACGCCCGCGCTCGGCCCCGCGCCACCTGACGCAGCGGGCTTGTCCGCGCCAGCCGCTTTCGCTGCATCCCCCTTGCCTGCCCCTCGGCTCTCGACCTTGCGCGGCGCCTCACCGCCCCGCTGCGCCAGCATATCGGTGTAGCCGCCCGCATATTCGATCCATCGGCCGTCCCCGTCGGGAGCAAGCACGCTCGTTGCCACGCGGTCGAGGAAATCGCGGTCGTGGCTGACCAGCAGCACCGTGCCCGCGTAATCAGTCAGCAATTCCTGCAAGAGGTCGAGCGTCTCGAGGTCGAGGTCGTTGGTCGGCTCGTCGAGGATCAGCAGGTTCGAGGGTTTAGCCAGCGCCCGCGCCAGCACGAGCCGGCCGCGCTCGCCGCCCGACAGCACCCTGATCGGAGAGCGCGCCTGCTCGGCGAGAAACAGAAAGTCCTTCATGTAGCTCGCCACATGGCGCGCCTTGCCGTTGATGACGACCTGATCGCTGCGCCCGCCCGTCAGCGCGTCGCTCAACGTCATTTCCGGATCGAGATCGTCGCGGCGCTGATCGAGATAAACGGTCACGAGATTGGTGCCGAGCCTGATCGTGCCGCTGTCGGGAGGGATGGCGCCGGTGAGCAGGTTGAGCAGCGTCGTCTTGCCCGCGCCGTTGGGGCCGACGATCGCGAGCCGGTCGCCGCGCATGACCCTGAGCGACAGGTCCGCGACGACAGGCCGGCCGCCGAACGATTTTGCGATGCGATGTGCTTCGGCGACGAGCTTGCCGGAAACCTCCGCGTCGGCAGCTTCGAGGCGCACCTCCCCGACGTGATGGCGGCGCGCCTTCACCTCTGCGCGCAGCTTGCCGAGTTCGGCGACCCTGCGCACGTTGCGCTTGCGCCGCGCCGAGATGCCGCCATGCATCCACTGGTCTTCGCGCACGATTTTGCGGTCGAGCTTGTGCCGCTCGGTCTCCTCCTCCTCGATGAGGCGGTCCCGCCAGCCCTCGAACTCGCCAAACCCGCGCTCCATGCGCCGGGTCACACCGCGGTCGAGCCACACGACGGAGCGTGACAGTGTCTCGAGGAAGCGCCGGTCGTGCGAGATGACGACGATCGCCGCGCGGCTCGCCGACAGGGTCTTCTCGAGCCACTCGATGGCCGGCAGGTCGAGGTGGTTGGTCGGCTCGTCGAGCAGCAGCACGTCCGGCCGCGGCGCCAGCACGCGAGCGAGAGCCGCGCGGCGCGCCTCTCCGCCCGACAGGCGCAGCGGCTCCTCATTTCCCGTGAGCCCGACCTCTGCAAGCGCGATCTCCGCCTGGTAGCGCTCGTCGGTCGGCTTGAGGCCGGCGGCGACGTAATCGAGCGTCGTCGCAAAGCCCGTGAGGTCGGCATCCTGCGGCAGGTAGCGGATGACCGCCTCGGGATGCGCAAAGCGCTCGCCGTCGTCGGGCAGGACGAGGCCGGCTGCGATCTTGAGGAGTGTCGACTTGCCCGAGCCGTTGCGGCCGACGAGGCACAGCCGCTCGCCGGGCGCGACCGTGAGATCGGCGCCCGTGATGAGCGGCGTCCCGCCGAACGTCAGCGCGATGCCCTTGAGGCTCAAGAGAAGTGCGGCCATGGCCCCTTCATGCCTGCGCTCGCCGGGGCGGGCAAGCGGCCAGCAGAGCGCCGTAGGCAGCACGTATGCCGGCCTGCACCTCAGCGATGGTGAACCCGTCGAGCACGCGCTGGCGTGCCGCCACGCCCATGGCCTCGCGGACGGCGCGGTCGCTCGCCAGGTGCTGCAGGGCATCAGCGAGAGCTACGGCATCACCGGGCGGCACGATCAGGCCGTCCCTGCCCGGCCGGACGAAATGTCGGCATCCTGGAACATCGGTGACGACGAGCGGGCGCTGCGAGGCAGCCGCCTCGAGCACGGCGCGCGGCATGCCCTCCCGCGTGATGGCAGGCAGCACCGCGATGTCCGAGCAGCGCCACACGGCGGAAATGTCCGACACGTGCCCGTGCCATCGGACAAGCCCAGACCGCTCGGCGGCGCGGATCGTCTCGGCATCCAGTGCGTCCGGGTTGTCGTCGTCGACGCGGCCATAGAGCGCGATTTCGATCGGCACGCGCCGCTCCGCCAGCAGCCGTGCCGCCTCGATCAGCACCTCGACACCCTTCGGCTTGATCATGCGCCCGACGAACGCGGCCACGACCCTGTCAACAGCCGGCGGCGGGAGTGCCGGCAGTTCATCGGGATCGATGCCGGCGCCCCCCAGCAGGGTATACCGCTCGGGCGGGGCCGCCCCGTTGGCGACCAGATAGGCGTGGTCCTCCGGATTCTCGGCAAGCACGTAGGCCGACCGCCGCCGCGTGATGGCAGCGAGAGCGGCGAAGGCCGCCGGCCGGATGAAGCGCGCCGTGCGCCCCTCGGAGATGCCGAGGAACCCCAGCCCCGTCAGGTGCAGCATGACGGGCGTCTCGGGCACGAGGCGCAGCGCCAGCGATGCGATCACCATGGGCTGCATGGCGATGACGTGGACGACGTCGGGCCGCTCGGCGCGAATGAGACGGGCGAGCCGCCGTACGACGGCCGCCTGCGTCAGCGGCGAAAGCTGCGCGCGCCTCAGATCGAACGGGATGACACGCGCGCCCAACGCGGCGATTTCCCCGAGCCGGCCGGATGAGCGCGTCGCCACCACGACTTCGTCGGCGAGAGCGACGAGAGTGGTGATGAGCGGCTGGAAGTGGGACAGCGCGAACCAGTCCTCGGTAACGACGAGCAGGATGCGGCGCGGGCAGGGGGCAGGAAAGGGCGTATCCGCAGGCAGGGGCGGCTGGCGCGCTTCCGCACCGGAAGCGGATCGGTTCATCGTGCCTCGCGGTCACGGATTGGGGCGGCCGTCAGGTCGCGCCGCGCCATGCGTGGTAGCAGGCGACGAGGGGGGCGGCAACAGACGTCGTTACGGGCA
>JANRIT010000038.1:0-82830 GCA_033764645.1 Hyphomicrobiaceae bacterium | reverse complement strand
GCTCGCAGTCGTTCAACGCCGTCAACCAGATGCGCGTGCTGGGCCGCTGGATGCGGATGTTGACGATCCCCAACCAGTCATCCGTCGCAAAGGCCTACCAGGAGTTCGACGATGCGGGCCGCATGAAGCCGTCCCCGTATTGCGATCGCGTCATCGACGTGATGGAGGAGTGTCTTCCTCCGGTGAGTACCGCCTTGCCGCGGCTCGCCCACTGATCGAGTCGTGCACACTCGTTATGGAGCAACGCGAGCGGGGAAGTGCCCACAATGTCGGATGTGGACACAAACGGCGGGAAGCGGCGTCGCAATAAGCGCTGGCCGAAGGAGCTGAAGCGCGAGATCGTGGCTGCGAACTATCTGCCTGGGTCGTCGGTCTCGATCGTGGCGCTCCGGTACGACGTCAATGCCAACCAGGTCTTTCGCTGGCGCCGGCTCACGGAGGCGTCGGGTTCGACAGCATCGTCGTCATCCTCATCGAGCGGGCTCATACCCGTGACGATCACGCCCGAGCCTGGGGACACCGGCGGCGCAGCTGGCCCATTCGGATGCCATCGAGATCGAGATCGGAGGCGACTGCTGTGTTCGTGTCGGATCTAACTTCGACGGCCGTGCTTTGAGCCCCTGATCTCGCGGCGTCGTGGCGAGGTGCTCTTGCGGGGGGCGTTCGGCGCCATAGCTCCAGTTAATTGACCGATGTCAATGAGCGCATATGCGTGAAGGCGCATGTTTCATCAAGTTGATGGAGCATGAATCGCTGTGAGTAACGAAAAGATTACAGGTGTTCTATCCGCACTCGCGGAGCCGAAACGGCGACAGGCGCTCGTGCTTCTACAGCGCGGTGGAGAGCTTTGCGTCTGCGAGCTGATGAAGAAGCTTGGCGCGACCCAATCTCGGATGTCGCGCCACATGGGCGTTCTGAAAGCCGCCGGTCTTGTGCTGGATCGTCGCGATGCGCAGTGGGTCCGATACCGACTCCATCCGCAAGTCTCGCCCGCCATTGCTCGTATCGTCGAGAGCGTGCTTGAGGCGGAACGGTCCAGCCAGAAGCGCGATCGGCGTTCGCAGGGGCACGTTGACGACAGCGAGAAGGTGTCGGTATGACAAGCGCGCATACCGTCAGACCCGTTATTGCCAAATCGCTAATTCGCTGGCTGGCGTCAGTTGCGACCGGCTTGGTCGGATGGGCGCTTCTCTACAGCCAGTTGATTCCGTTCTCGGACTGGGCCGTCTCGCTGCTTCCGGTCGACCGCAAGAGCCATCTCGGCGAAGCGATCACCTTCTTCATTTACGATACACCGAAAGTCCTGCTCCTGCTGGCGCTCGTCGTATTCGTGATGGGTGTCGTGCGAAGCTTTTTCTCGCCGGAGAAGACCCGAGCCATGCTGGCAGGACGGCGCGAAGGCGTCGGCAATGTTCTGGCCGCGGGTCTCGGGATTCTGACGCCGTTCTGCTCCTGCTCCGCTGTGCCGCTGTTCATCGGCTTCGTGAGTGCAGGGGTTCCGCTTGGCGTCACGTTCTCGTTCCTCATCGCGGCACCTATGATCAATGAGGTGGCGCTTGGACTGCTGTTCGCCTTGGTCGGCTGGAAGGTGGCCTTCACGTATCTCGGCTTCGGTCTCGCCGTCGCGATCATCGGCGGCTTCGTCATCGGCAAGCTCAAGCTGGAAGGCTGGCTCGAAGATTGGGTCCGCAATCTGCGGGCGAGCGCTGTCGAGCTGCCGCAGGAGCAGATCAGCACCGTCGATCGTATCAAGGCCGGTATTGAAGCCGTGCGGGAGATCGTCGGCAAGTTGTGGATGTGGATCATCGCCGGCATTGCGGCCGGCGCCTTCATCCACGGCTACGTGCCGGCCGAAATGCTGGCTCAGATTATGGGGCGTGATGCCTGGTGGTCGGTTCCGGCGGCGGTCGTGATCGGCATCCCCATGTACTCAAATGCCGCCGGCATCCTTCCCGTTGTTGAGGCATTGATTGGCAAAGGTGCCGCGCTCGGTACGGTACTCGCCTTCATGATGTCGGTCACAGCGCTCTCCCTGCCTGAGATGATCATCCTCAGGAAGGTCC
The DNA here is from genome assembly GCA_033764645.1 of Hyphomicrobiaceae bacterium. GTDB lineage: Bacteria > Pseudomonadota > Alphaproteobacteria > Rhizobiales > Hyphomicrobiaceae > Filomicrobium. The sequence continues at coordinate 80,767 of JANRIT010000038.1, read as the reverse complement.
TCACATTGAAGCTGATCGCGGTCTTCGTCGGTGTGGTCGGCACCGGCATTCTCGCGGTCGGCTTTCTGTTCAACGCGCTGTTCCACTGACACACAAGGAGACCGCCATGAAAGACATCAAAGTTCTGGGACCCGGTTGCGCACGCTGTGCGACCACAGTCGACATGGTCGAGGCCGAGGCTAAGAAGCTCGGAATGGAGGTGCGTGTCGAGAAGGTCACCGACTACGCGGCGATTGCCCAATTCGGCATTGCTTCAACGCCTGGCATCGTTATCGACGGCAAGGTCGTGCATGCGGGCGGCTTGCCCAAGAGCGCCGACCTCGCCAAATGGCTCCAAGGGTGATCCGATGCTCGAATATCGTGTAGCGGCTCGCCGCATAGACAGCCACGGCAGCGAGGCCACAACCAAGAGCGCCACGGTCACGCTCGATACGGATGTGAATGGCAGGCCGGACGCGTTCAGCCCGGCAGAATTGCTTCTCGCGGAGGTCGCCGCCTGCATGATCAAGGGCATCGAGCGCGTGGCCCCCATTTTGAAGTTCGAGTTCAGGGGCGTCGAGGTCAAACTGCATGGTGTTCGGCAGGACAAGCCGCCGAAGATGGTCGGCATCACCTAAGAGCTGATCGTCGATACGGACGAGCCGGATCGCAGGCTCGAACTCCTGCACGAGAACGTCCGCAAGTTCGGCACCATCTCGAACACGGTTGCCGAGGCCACAAAACTCGAAGGGCAGATCAAACGCCGTGGCGCATAGCAACCCCGCAAGACCGGACCGGAAGGAAGCTCATTGAGCTAGATAGAGCATGTGCGAACTTCTCGGTCTCTCCAGCAACCAACCGGCAACAGTGAGCCTGTCCATCGGCGCCCTTGCCAGCCACGGCAGTGTCGCCGGCACGCTCAAGGATGGTTGGGGCGTCGCCTATTGCGAGGGTCCGGATGTCCGCTTGATCAAGGATGCCGAGCCGGCGGGCGAGAGCGATTGGCTCCGATTCATTCGCGAGCATTCGCTCCGCAGCAACATTGTCATGGCCCATGTGCGGACCGCCACGATTGGTAGGCGGGCCTATCGCAATACACAACCCTTCGTTCGAGAGCTTGCCGGGCGGATGCACGTATTCGCGCACAATGGCTGGCTGCCCCATATCTTCGACGGGCGCGCGTTCGCTTCAGCTCAGTTCAACCCTGTCGGGGACACGGACTCTGAAAAAGCCTTTTGCGGCCTCTTGGAGCAGATAAAGTGCGTTTGGCTCAGAGCTGGGACTATTCCACCGCTAGAGGAGCGATTGTCTATCGTCGCTGCGTTTGCGATGGCTCTCAGAACCTTGGGGCCGGCGAATTTCCTCTATTCGGATGGCGATGCTCTCTTCGCACACGGCCATCGGCGTATGCAAGCAGCGACGTCCAAGGTCGAACCTCCGGGCCTCGTCTATCTGCAGCGCGCGTGTCCTCACACAGAACACCCCGCAACCGTTAGCGGGCTTTCCATCCATAGCCCCGATCAGAGCGTGGCCTTGGTCGCCAGTGTGCCGCTGAACGACGAGCCATGGATTCCTCTCCGCGAGGGGGAGGTGATCGCGATGCGTAACGGGGAGCTTATCGCCCGCCGAGTAGCTCATCATACGGAGAATTCAGAGCAGATATCACGATGATCAACCGAGCAATGAAGACCTGCGTAGCATGAGCGGCAACCACAACCATGTGCTTCGCGATTTTGGTCCGGCGTTTGCCTGGGCAATCGGGCTCAACGCAACTTATGTAATTGTCGAAGCCGGCTTCGGTTTTGTCAGCGGTTCACTCGCGCTCCTTGCGGACGCTGCGCACAATCTGACCGATGTCGGCGGCCTGGTTCTCGCCTGGGGCGCGGTTGCCTTGAGCCGTCGGACGCCGAGCGCGCGGCATACCTACGGACTGGGTCGAACGTCAATTCTGGCGGCACTCGTCAATGGCGTGGCGCTTATGATTGCCGTTGGTGCTCTGGCTTGGGAAGCCGTAGGTCGCTTTTCGGCTCCGGCCGAGGTCGCGGGCGGAACCGTACTGTGGGTTGCTCTCTTGGGCATCGCCATCAATGCGGGAACGGCCTTCCTGTTCATGCGTGCGCGCGAGCACGACATCAACATCGAGGGGGCGTTCCTCCATATGGCGGCCGATGCTGCCGTGTCCGGCGCCGTCGTGGTTTCCGGGTTCGTCATTCTGGCAACCGGATGGACATGGGTCGATCCAGCGGCGGGCCTATTGTTGAGTGCAGTGATCGCGTGGTCAGCGTTCGGCCTCTTGAAGTCTGCCCTTCATCTCAGCCTCGATGGAGTGCCCCAGAGTATCGACAAGCAGGCGGTCTCCGAGTGGCTGGGAAATCAGCCCGGTGTCGCAAGTGTCCATGACCTGCACATCTGGGCCCTAAGCACCACAACAACGGCACTGACGGCCCATCTCGTCATGCCCGCTGGCAGACCAGACGACGAGTTCCTCGATAATACTGCCGAGGCATTGGAGCATCAGTTCGGGATCGGCCATGCCACGCTGCAGATCGAGCGCGGCGATGGCGCTGACTGCCGCCTCGCACCGGACAATGTCGTGTGACGGCTGCAGGCTTGAATTCGGTCAATACCGAGTCAGGCCGAGCGCGCTAGCAGAGATTATCATGGAATGGAGGATCGTTCGTTATGGCCAAGGATTTCGCGAAAATCGCAGATGAGGTGATCAGTGGCATCGGGATACTGCGGCACGGCACACCCGACCCGATGAAGGCTTTCGCTGCTCTCTCGACCACCGCAACTGCCGCAGGTGCTGTCGATACGAAAACGAAGGAACTTATGGCGCTTGCGATCGGCATCGCCGTTCATTGCGATGGCTGTGTCGCTTACCATACCAAAATGGCGCACAAGCACGGGGCGACCCGCCAGGAGGTCGCCGAGACCGTGGCGTTGGCACTCTACATGGGCGGCGGACCGGCCGCTGTGTACGGAGCCGACGCCATGCGTGCGTATGATCAATTTAGCGAATGGAAAGCATAGGTTGCTGGGGTTCAATCACCGCGTACGAGAGGAGTTTTCCAATGGCAAATCGTGAAATCGTCATCTGCTCGCCGGTTCGTACCGCAATCGGAACCTACAATGGCACGCTCAAGGACACACCGGCCGTCGAGTTGGGTGCGACCGTTATCAAGGCGTGCCTCGATCGTTCAAAGATCGATCGAAAGGACGTTGGCACAGTTGTCATGGGTAACGTCATCCAGGCTGGCAACAAGATGAACCCGGCGCGGCAAGCGGCTATCGGCGGGGGCATCCCGGTCGAGGTGCCCGCGATGACTGTCAATCGGGTCTGCGGCTCAGGTGCCCAGGCGATCGCGACTGCCGCTGCCGAGATCCGGCTCGGGCTCATGGACACGGCCATTGCGGGCGGCATGGAGAACATGGATGCCGCGCCTTACCTGATGTACGGCGGCCGGTGGGGCTACCGGATGGGCAATGCCCAGATCTATGACGCCATGCTGCAGGACGGGCTCAACGACGCCTTCTCCGGCGAGCATTCCGGCTGGCACACCGAAGATCTTGTCACGAAGTACCAGATCACGCGTGGCGCTCAGGATGCATGGGCGCTCCGTTCCCAACAACGGTTCTCAGCGGCTCAGGCGGCCGGCAAGTTTGACGCCGAGATCACGCCGGTAATGGTCAAGTCCCGTAAGGGACCGCAACCGTTCGCAAAAGACGAGCACAACCGCCCCGAGACGACGGCGGAAAGCCTGGGCAAGCTCAAACCGGCCTTCCGCAAGGAGGGCACGATCACGGCCGGCAATGCACCGGGCCTCAACGCCGGCGCCGCCGCGATGCTGATCGCCGATCTGGACTGGGCAGACAAGAAGGGCGTGAAGCCGCTCGGCCGGCTGGTGAGTTGGGGCGTCGGCGCGGTCGAGCCCGGTATGTTCGGTCTTGGCCCGGTCCCGGCCGTGAAGCAGGCCCTCGATCGGGCCGGCTGGAAAACTGGCGATGTCGAGCGCTTCGAGATCAATGAGGCTTTCGCGGCCATTGCCCTCGCCGTGATGCGGGATCTTGGCCTGCCCGAGGACATCGTAAACGTGGAAGGAAATTCGATTGCCCACGGCCACCCGATCGGCGCTACCGGCGCGCTACAGACGACGCGGCTTCTTCACTCCATGCAGCGCGACGGACTGAAACGCGGGGTGGTGACCATGTGCATCGGTGGCGGCCAGGGTATCGCGCTGGCCTTGGCACGCGACTAACCCCACACTGCCACCGGATGACGATGGAACGCGCCCTGCAGCTGCGGAAGATCGGCGTCGCTTTTGCCGCGATCACAGCCCTGCTTGTCATCTGGCATCACGTCACGCGCCTTCGTCCGCGCAAATCTCCTGCAACTAGGGTTCACCGGTCTTTGCCCGGCGTCGAGGATCTTCAATTCGGCCGGTCTGAAAGACGACGGCAACGGCTCTTGCTGCCGTTGATTGATTGTTCCAACGCGTGAGGAGGTCTTCGATGAAAGTCGTCAAAGTATTGGGGCGGGCTGCAAGCGCTGCGTCATGACCGCGGAGCTGATCGAGGACACTGCCAAGGACATCGGCGTCGATGTCCATATCGAGAAGGTCACCGATATGGCCGAGATCGCCAAACTCGGGGTCGTCAGCACGCCCGGGGTCATGGTCGACGGAAAGGTCGTGCATGCCGGAGGTACCTGGCCAAGCAACGCAACGTGTTCTGCGCAACCCAGCTATGCATGTGTGCGTCGTTTGTGCTGCCGCCACATTGCTCGCTGGATCGTCCTCTATCGCCTCAGCCATCTCGTCCCGACATTGCAACAGGGAGCACTTCGAGATGCCGCCACTATTGAAGCCGGCTGAAAGCATTCTACTCATTCTTGATCCAAGGCCCGAGCATCTGGAGCGCATCGATTCTACTAGCCGAGGCGCGACTACGCACAAACTGACGACGGCGCACCGCGCGGCCCAACTGGCCGGCGTGCCCACCCATCTTGCCGGCAATGGCACGCTCGAACCGGCCAAAACTTGGAACGTGCTTGCCGCGCCAATCATTGCCGCCAACACGCACGACCTGCCGCCGACATCAATTCAATGGCGTGAGAGCCCGCTCGGCTTGGCAATCGCCGCCTCCGATCGCAACAGCCTTGTCCTATGCGGCTTCTGGCTCGAGTGCACCGCCACCTTCACGGCGCTGGCCGCGAACGCCGAGGGCATTGACGTTGCCGTGTTGTTGGATGCGACACCGCACTTTCTCACCGAGACGAAGCAGCCGGCGATCGACCGGCTGACGCAAGCCGGCGTGGTGCCAATGACGACAGCGCAGATGATCATGGAATGGGCCGAGGGGTCAGCGTCCTCGGCGACAAAACAACAGCTGATGTCGCTACTGTCGGAATTCTGATCGTGAGAATGAGCAGGGTGTGTTGTGTGGCGGCAGCGCCCGGCCTCAACCTGTCGAGGTCGCGGATGCAAGTGCTTTGAATTGTGCGTTGCATCAATAACATAGCCTTCACCGTTCTTCGGGGTTTCGACTGAAAGGCAGATCAAATTGATATAATCTCGGAGCATGGAAATCAGCGCCATCAGCCGTTCGCGGCGGCGCCGTTCCAGGCTCCGAACGGTGCCCGCGCCCTCGTGAACACGAGATTGGTGCAACGGCGCAGCGTTGTCTGGTCCGCAGACCGCGAGCTTGTCGAGCTCTTCTGCGTGAGCCGGTCATGTCGTGCCGGAGATTCTACGTCGGGCCCGCGTGGCCACCCCCGCTCAGCGCCTACGACTACGTCCTGACGCTCGACGAGCCCGATTGCGCTTGGGAGTTCCTCCGCCGCAACCCCGCCTATCAGCGCGCTGTCAGACTCGACTGGCCTCGACGGGCGCGACCAGTCCGACATACGTCGGGCGTTGTGATGTTTCGAATGCGAGGCCATAGCCGCCGCGCAGAAGCCTGGCAGGTGTCGAGCTTTCGTCGCCCCTTCGATCCGCGCGCCCCATGCGCCTGTCGTCTGGCTCGCCCCTGACTGGCTCGTCGTGCTGCCGGCGGTGGCGGACCGCGCCGGCGCCCTGGTCGACGCCGACTTCCGGATCGAGCGACTGCCAGCCAACACGCATCTCTGCATCAACTCCGCAGGCGGCCAGCATTTCATCTTCAAGACGGACACAAAGCGCATCGGCCTGAATGTCGATGGCGCGCTGGCCACGCTCGGACCGGTCCGCCTCACCTTCGCGACGGTCAGTATGAGCGGCGTCTCGAAAGCAATCGACGAATTCGCGCTGCTGACCGAGATCTTGTTTCCCGATCCCGGCAAGGCCGCACCGAAAGCCAAGTCGCGACCCGTCACCCGCATCGAGCTCCGCGATGCGCTGATCGCGCTGGACGGCAAGTGTGCCGGCGCCACCCGTCGTGAGATCGCACGCGTCATCTATGGCGAAGCGGCCGTTGCCGCCCAATGGTCGGACCCGTCCGAAACGATGAAAGATCGCGTCAAGCGTTCGATCAAGCGCGGGGAGCGCCTGATGAACGGCGGCTATCGGGCACTTCTGCGATGATTGGCCCAAAAAGGGGCGTTTACGGCAGGCGTGTAAACGCCCCTTCTCAGCCTTCGTTATCATCTGCAATTTCGCGGCGTCTTTTGTTCTCGAGAGGAGCCGTCATGCCCAAGCTCAAGCCCATCCCAACCACCACCTCATCGGCCTCGCCCTATTACAGGCTCGAGGAAGCCGCGCGGTTCCTCCGCCTTCGGCCGCGCACGCTCGACAACATGCGCGGTCGTGGTGTCGGCCCGGTCTATCGCAAGCACGGAGGGCGGATCATCTATCATCACGATGATCTCGTGACCTGGTCGAAAAGCTCGCGCCGACATTCGTCGAGCCAGAGGGCGCATGACGAGCCTGCTCGCGACAATGATTCTGGCCGTGATGATGGTCGCCATCCCGATCGCCGCGGTCCATCGCCATCTCGTCGTCAATCTGACCGCAAGCATGCCGCGCGGTCTCTACCTGCTGTCGCAGGATCGATCACCGCGCGAACATGACATCGTTGCCCGCACCGGCCCATGCCGATCAGTGATTCCGATTGATCCCGATCAGGCGTTCCAGGGCCGCCCGATCAAGCGTTCCGATCGATCCCGATCAGCCGTTCCAGGCGATCCCGATCAACGTCGGCATGGGTGTGGAGAGCGTGGAAGGGCGTGATGGCGCCCGTTGGTGATCGAGCGAATCGGCATGGCGTCGGCTCCCTTTCAACAGGGAGCACGGCATGCCCGGAGCGAGATTACCCATGCGCAAGCTACGCGAGCTGCTGCGACTGAAGGCGGCCGGGCTGCCGAGCCGTCGGATCGGTGCGAGCCTCGGCATCGGTGGCACCACGGTCGTTGACTATCTGGCCCGTGCACGGCGCGCCGGCATCGTTTGGCCGCTGCCCGACGAGATGACGGATGCCGCGCTCGGGGCGCTGCTGTTCCCGCCGCCGGCCAATGTGCCGAAGGACAAGCGGCCGTTGCCGCATTGGCCGACGATGTACGCCGAGCTGAAGCGGCCGGGTGTGACGCTGCAGCTGCTGTGGGAGGAGCATCGCGCGGCGCATCCCGACAGCTACGGCTACTCGCGGTTCTGCGAGCTCTACCGCGTGTGGGAGGGCAAGCTCACGACGACGATGCGGCAGACGCACATCGCGGGCGAGCGCGTGTTCGTCGACTACGCCGGCACAACGATCGACATCTTCGACGCGATGACCGGCGAGGTCCACGCCTGCCAGCTGTTCGTCGCTGTGCTCGGCGCGTCGAGCTACACCTACGCCGAGGCGACGCGCACGCAGACGCTGCCCGACTGGATCGGCTCGCACACACGTGCGTTCGGCTTCTTCGGCGGCGTGCCGGGCATGACGGTGTCGGACAACCTGAAGTCCGGCATCACCAAAGCGTGCTTCTACGAGCCGGCGGTCAACCGCTCCTACGAGGAGATGGCGAGCCATTACGGCACCGCGGTTCTTCCAGCGCGGCCCAACAAGCCGCGCGACAAGGCGAAGGTGGAAGCGGGCGTGCTGCTCGCCACGCGCTGGATCATCGCCAAGCTCAGGAACAAGCGGTTCTTCTCGCTCGCCGAGCTGAACGAGGCCATCGCGGCGTGCGTGACGACGCTCAACGACAAGGTCTCGCGGCATCTCGGTGCCAGTCGCACAGCGCTGTTCAACGATGTCGAGCGCACGGCCCTGAAGCCGCTGCCGACAGAACCTTACGAGTTTGCCGCGTGGAAAGAGGTCAAGGCCGGGCTCGACTATCACGTCGAGGTCGAGAAGCACTTTTACTCGGTGCCGCATGCGCTCATCAAAGAGAAGATGTGGGCGCGCATCACGGCGCGTACGGTCGAGGTGTTCCACAACGGCCGGCGCATCACGAGCCACGTGCGCTCCTCGTCGAACCGCAAGCACACCACGATCGATGAGCACATGCCGTCGAGCCACCGGCGCTACGCCGAGTGGACGCCGGAGCGCATCACGAGGCGCGCCGCCGAGATCGGCCCGAGCACGTCGGCGCTGATCGAGATCATCATCGCTGAGAGGCGGCATCCCGAGCAGGGCTTCCGCGCCTCGATCGGCATCATCCGGCTCGCCAAGGGGTACAGCCGCGAGCGCTTCGAGGCGGCTTGCGCCCATGCGCTTGCCATCGGCGCGCGCTCCTACCGATCCGTCCTGTCGATCCTCAAGACCAATGCCGATCTGTCGCGCCTCCGGCACGACGATCGCAATCGGCCCGCACACGCCGCGGACGGGCCGGCCATTGCGCACGACAACATCCGCGGCCCCACCTACTTCCACTGAGGAGACAGCATGCTCATGCACCCCACCATCGACCTGATGCGCGCCTTGAAGCTCGACGGCATGGCCGACGCCTTCGCCGAGCTGCAGACCCAAGACAACGCGCGCGATCTCGGTCACGCCGAATGGCTCGGCCTGCTGCTCGACCGCGAGGCGGCGAGCCGCAACAACAAGCGCTTCGAGACGCGGCTCAGGTCGGCGCGCCTGCGCCACGGCCAGGCCTCGATCGAGGACGTCGACTATCGCGTGCCGCGCAAGCTCGACAAGGCGCTGTTCCAGCAGCTCGCGACATGCCGCTGGATCGTCGAGCACCGCAACCTGCTCGTCACCGGCCCATGCGGCGTCGGCAAATCGTGGCTCTCCTGCGCACTGGCACAGAAAGCCTGCCGCGAAGGGCACTCCGTGCACTACGCGCGCGTGCCGCGGCTGTTCGCCGATCTCGGGCTCGCGCACGGCGACGGCCGCTTCGCCAAGCAGTTCCGCATGCTCACCCGCGTCGATCTCCTGATCCTCGACGATTGGGGACCGGACCGGCTCACCAGCGACCAGCGCCGCGACCTGATGGAGATCGTCGAGGACCGCTACGGCCGCGGCTCGACGTTGATCACGAGCCAACTTCCCGTCGAGGCTTGGCACGAGGTGATCGGCGAGCCGACCTTCGCCGACGCGATCCTCGACCGCCTCGTGCACAACGCCTACCGCCTCGCCCTCGACGGCCCCTCGATCCGAAAGATCAAGGCCGGCGAGATGGAGGTGACGGACAGCGCGGCGCAGGATGCCAGCAACGGCACCAACGGCGCGACCGCAGCGAAGCCGGCCAAGGGAGGCAAGAAATGACGGACAGCGCTCGTTGCCCGCCCGCCCCCGAGGGTCAACAGGGCCCTCCGTCACGCCGAAGGCGTGCTTCCAGCACGACGCATGCCGCTGCGCGAAGTGAGGCGCTCCGCGACACGCGCGGGTCCCTCCCGTCGACTTCGGGGACGGCCATCCGTCGAGAAGAGCACGACAACCACGTGCGGCGCCTTGACGCCGAACGCGAACACTGAGAGTCACCCGATCACACCAACGGAGCCGTCATGCACACCACGCGCCCTTGATCGGCATCGCCCGGAATAGCTGATCGGATTGCGTCGGAATGGCTGATCGAGATCGACGGAATGGGCAACATCGTCGTCGTCCGGTTGACGCCGGCCGCCAACGCCATTGCCGTATCGCGGGGATACCTCGCCGCACATCATCCTGTCCTGAAACGCGTCGCGGGCGTCGCCAGCGACCGTGTCTGCCGCTTTGGCGTCACCGTCTCGATCAACGGCCGGCCGGCCGCGATCGCGCGCGCGCGTGATCGCGCGGACCGCGCGCTGCCGCGCTGGCACGGCTGTCTACATCTGCGCCCGCGCCAGCTGTTTGTGCTCGGCACCACCGCGGGCAGCTTCGACAGCCGCTATTTCGGCATCGTTGAGCAATCCGCCATCGTCGGCATTGCCCATCCTCTGTGGATCATTCGTCCTTGAACGCTGCTGCACGGCAGCGTGCACGTGATCGCGCGCGCCGCACGCCGCCGGGCAGGCACGGGTGTCTGCGGCTGCGCCAGCGACAGTTGTTCGTGCTCGGCAGTTCGCCCGGCCAACGTCGACAGCCGCTATTTCGGGGGCGTCGCGTCATCCGCCATCGTCGGCATTGCCTATCCCGTGTGGATCACTCGTCATTGAACGGTTTTGCACGGTAGCGCAGCTGCGCGCTGCGCGTTGGTTCGGATCGATCAAGATAAACAGTCCGCGCTGCGAGACGGCGTGCATCGATGCGAACCAGTATGGCTCCGATCCTCAGCGTTGCGATCAATGGAAGACAAAGACGGTGGGCGGGCCCGGCCTCGGCCTGAGGGCCAAGGCCGGTCGTGCTCTATGGCGCGGCAGAGCCGGCCGCGCCACCGAGCCGCCGTGCGCGCAGTGCCGGCGTCTCGGCCCATCCGGGTGACGATCACTCCCGCGGGACTCGCGGTGAGCGAATTGCTTCGATCGCAACAGCGTTACTGCTGCGACCACGAATGCGCGCTGCAACAAGCATTCGACCCAGCACTGGCGGTACGCTGCTTCGGCAAAGCGTCGGCATCGCACCCAAGCCACCACTTCGGCATTGCGCGCGTCGCTCTCGTCTCGCGACGGCACCGCCCGGAACTGCGCGCGATCGGTGCCGGCGTGCTGCGTCGCCTCGGACGGGCGCTCACGCACAGCAGGTCGCATCCGTTCGCGTACTGGTTGGTTCGACCGCGCTCCGGCTGATCCCATCGGTGTGTGCGGACGCCACACCCCGCCGATTGATACGCGACGGTGTGGCAGGCGTCGCCTTCGAGACAAGCCGGCAAAGAGCCGGCTCCTCCACTGCGTTCCGGCCCTCCGGGTGTCTCAGGCTCCAGCCCGCCACGAGGGTCGCGCACCGGCGGGGGATGGACCTCCGCCGGATCAACCAAAAGGACCACATCATGGCTACCATCGGATCCGTCACCAAGCGCGACGACGGCCGCTACGAGGGCGAGCTGCGCACCCTCTCCGTCCGGGCCGAGATCGTCATCCTGCCCGTCACCGACAAGTCGGCGGCCACCCAGCCGGACTATCGGGTGCTGAGTCAGGGCATCGAGATCGGCGCGGGCTGGATCCGCACCGGCCAGATCTCCGGCAAGGAGTACGTGGCGCTGTCGATCGCGGCACCCGAGCTCGGGTCGCGGACGCTCTACGCCAACCTCGGCCGGGCCGCGGGCCAGACCGAGCCCAACGTCTACGCCCTGATCTGGAACCCGCAGGACTGAGGTCCGCGACGCCCCGCGCCGGCGACGGCGCGGGGCACTTCGCATGCCTCTGCTCGCCTTGCGTTGTGGCAAAAGAAAGAGCCCACCCACCCGCCCCGCGGCGGTGGCTTCGCCGGCGCTCGTCGAGCCTCCGGTTCAGTAACTTTGTGCTGCGACATCGGCATTGGGCCCGTCACCTGGTCCCGCTTGAAATGGGCCCTCGTCGTGCTCGTATCCAGCATCTCGAGGCACTGGTCTGACTGTGTCGCGGCTGCCACATTTTGCGTTGCGGTTTTGGCGGCTATCATCGTCCGCCTGCGTGTTTCCGATACTGATCAGAGCCGGTTTTGCGAAGCCGTTATCTCTGCTTTTTCTGATGACAACGGGCTCGTTTTTCATTCAACGTCGGGTCGATTCTCAGGTCCCGGCTTCATTCGAACCCGAGATAACGAGGCCGCGCCCTTGAGGTATTGAGTGTATTTCCGGGCAGATTGAAGGGAGGGGAGGGGATATCAAGATAAAGAACACGTGCTGCGGCTGATTTAATACATTGATTTAATTCGTATATTTTGTGCATGCGCAGTTCAATGCATACGTCAATCAATGGTCAAGCCATTGAAGCGACAGCGTGTTTTCGGTCCCATCTTGCAAGTTGGCGATCACTCTACATGTCGATTGCGGCAAAACGCAATTGCAGGAGTGCGCCATGTCCAGTGACGACTTCAAACCCCGGCTCGGCCGCATTCGCGACGACGGCAACGCCAAAGCCATTCGCCATTCTACGCGCGTGATCGGCGAGGCTGCGCGCAATGCCGCCCGCCCCCTGCGGCGTAACAGCCACATCGATCCGAACGCGCATCGCCGCGGACTTGCGCATGGCGCGATCTCGGCGTCGGGTCTCTTCACGCCCGGTGCCCGGCGCGTGATCGTCAAGGCGCGCTACAGCCGCCTCACCGGCGGCAACATCGGACCGGCACAGGCGCATCTGCGCTACGTCCTGCGCGACGGCACCACGCGCGAGGGCACGCCCGGCCGGCTCTATGACGTGGCCGGCGACGATGCCGACGCGCACGCGTTCCTCGAGCGCTCGGAGAACGACCCGCACCAGTTCCGCTTCATCGTCGCGCCAGAGGACGGCGCCCGGCTGACCGATCTCAAGCCCGTCATCCGCGATCTGATGCGGCAGGTGGAGCAGGATCTCGGCACCACGCTTGACTGGGTCGCGGTCGATCACTTCAACACCGGCCATCCGCACACCCATGTCGTCGTGCGCGGTCGCGACGCGCAGGGCCGGGACCTCGTCATGGCCCGCGACTACATCAGCCACGGCATCCGCGCCCGCGCCCAGGACCTCGTCACCCTGGAGCTCGGTCCGGAGACCGAGCTCGAGCGCCTCGCCAAGCTTGGCAACGAGGTCGGCCAGGAGCGGCTGACGCGGCTCGACCGCTCATTGTTCGTCCGCGCCAAAGACAACGTGCTGGTGCTGACCGGGCGCGACGAGGCCGACGCTGCGCGCCACACCATGCGGGTCGGACGCTTGCGGACCCTTGAGCGCATGGGGCTTGCCGCCGAGAAGCAAGCTGGCGTGTGGGCGCTCGATCCGGAGATCGAGGTCAAGCTGCGCCGGCTCGGCGACCGCGCCGACAAGATCAAGATGATGCAGCGCGCGCTGGCCGAGGCCGGCGTCGAGCGCATGCCAGGCAGCTATGCCGTGTTCGATCGCGGCAGCCGTCGGCACCCGCTCACCGGCAAGGTCATCGGCGTCGGCATGATCGACGAAATCACTGATCGCACCTGGACCGTCGTCGACGGCATCGACGGCCGCGTGCACTACGTCGAGCTCGGCCGCCTGACTCCCGACAAGGCGCCACGTCGAGGTGACGTGGTGCGCATCTCGGCCGACCGCCTCGACGGAAAGCCGCAGGCGGCGCCACGGCTCGCCGTGCTATCCCCCGCGGATGTCCAGACGCTGTCGGGCTACGACGGCCCGACCTGGCTCGATCGCATCGTCGCTGCCGGCGATTCCACACTCCAGCCGCGCGGCGGCTTCGGTGGCGATGCTGCGCGCGATCTCGAGGCCCGCCGTCAGTGGCTGATCGCGCAGGATCTCGGTCGCGCCACCGCCGATGGCCGCTTCGAGCTGCGCCCCTCGGCACCGGCCCAGCTGCGGCAGCGCGAGCTGCAGCGCATCGCCGCCGAGATCGGTCGCGCCGACAATGTCGAGGTCCGGATCAGCCGGCCCGGCGAGCGCGTCACCGGCGTCTACGAGCGCGCGATCGACACGCCGACCGGCCGGCACGCCGTGCTGCGCCGGCAGGACACGATCACCATCGCGCCGTGGACCATTGCCCTCGAAACGCAGCCACACCGTCACCTCGTTCGAACCCTTCACGCTGCTGTCCGCGCTGGCCGCCGTCACCGAGCGGATCGGCCTCGTCGCCACGGCGTCGACCACCTTCGATGCGCCGTTCCATATCGCCCGACGCTTCGCCTCGCTCGACCATCTAAGCGGCGGCCGGGCCGGCTGGAACATCGTCACCACCGCCAACCCCGATGCCGCGCTCAACTTCGGTCTGGCGCAGCATGTGCCGCACGCCGAGCGTTACGACCGCGCGCGCGAATTCTTCGACGTCGTCACGGGGCTGTGGGATTCCTTCGCTGACGACGCTTTCGTGCGCGACCAGGAAGCGGGCGTCTATTTCGATCCGGAGAAGCTCCACGTTCTCGACCACAAGGGCCCGCATCTCTCTGTGCGCGGGCCGCTCAACATTGCCCGCCCCGTGCAGGGCTGGCCTGTGATCGTGCAGGCTGGCGCCTCCGACGATGGGCGCCGGTTCGCAGCCGAGACGGCCGAGGTGGTATTCGCCGCGTGCGACACGCTGGCCGGGGCCCAGTCGTTCTACGCCGACGTCAAAGGTCGCGCCGCCAGTGCCGGCCACGATCCCGATGCTATCAAAGTTCTGCCGGGTGCTCTCGTCGTGGTCGGCGACAGCGTCGACGAGGCGCGGGAGAAGCGCGCGAAGCTCGACAGCGTGGTGCACGCCGACAGCGCGATCGCCGCGCTGTCGGTCGCACTTGGATGTGACGCGACAACATTCGATCCAGACGCGCCTCTCCCGAAGATCCCCGAGAGCAATGCCAGCAAGAGCAACCGCGCGTTCGCAATCGCCCTGGCGCGGCGTGAGGGCCTGACAGTGCGCCAGCTGGCGCAGCGGCTCGGCGGTTACGCCGGCCTCGCCTTCGTTGGCACGCCGGACGCAATTGCCGCCGAGATGGAGCAGTGGCTAGAAGCGCGCGGCTGTGACGGCTTCAACGTCATGTTCCCGTACCTGCCACAGGGCCTTGACGATGTCGTCGACAAAGTGACCCCGGAGCTGCAACGGCGCGGCCTGTTCCGGCGGGAGTATCCGGGCTCGACGCTGCGTGACACCCTGGGGCTGGTGCGGCCGGGGAATCGGTACTTCCTGCATTCAGGCGACGGAGGGCCTGAGACCGGCGCGCCATTGCAGCTCGCCCGACGAGTGCAAACAGACGGCGTCGCTTGACCAGCGACGGTCTACGTCCCAGCAACGGCGCATTGTCCGAAAATTGTATACTTGTTTCGGACATATCGGAATTCCGCCATCGTCCGCCGATCGAAGCGGAATCTGCTTTCCCCGACTCCGCCACTCCCAAGCGTACCTTCTGGGACAAGATGGTCATCCTCCACGGACTGCGGCGCTGTTTCGACAAGCGCGGCGAGCTTGCGCGGCTAGGCTGTAACGGGACTTACCTGCTATCGCTCAGTTTTGATGACTTCGTGTACGTGCCTTGAAACAGCGCGCGAGTTCCTCAACAGGGACAGGAGCCAACTTGTCATCAGCTTTTGAGTGAGCCCACCTATGACAGGTTGGGCAAAGCACTGCGAGATCGTCTGGTCGGCTCACCCGGTAGCCAGCCTCCAGGGGTATCCGATGATGCGCATCGAACATTGAGTCCAAGGAATCACGAAAATCACAAGACTCGCAGACCAACTCTCCCGCGTTCGCTTCGCGGTTTCGACGCTTAACTTCCCGCCGGAGGTTAGCGTCTCGCTCGGCTCTTCTGGACAATTGCCATACTCTCTCTCCTTCCGCCTTTGAACTCACCAACGTCGGAAAGCTTGACCAACGAAAGACAACCTTCCCCTCATCATAAAACCCGAGAGGCGGCACAACATCCCAACGACGCTCGACTTCATAATCCTTCAGAGCCAACCAGAGAGCGTCAATATCATCATCACGTCGAATTACAGCGTCAAAAGCATTTGACAGAATCTTGCGATCGAGAAAACCCAAGTCTTCGGTCAATCGCGGCTCGCCAACAATGCGATACGTCTCAGTGGCGACCACAGCAACAGGCCATTGAACTAGCCGATCCCTGAGATAATTGTTCTCGACGAAAACTGTTGTTTCGCCGTAAACCCCGCACGTACGAACCAATTCCAACACATGGCCTCGCAACTCATCCGGAACTTATTTCCCACCTCCAATGGCAACGATAAACGGCTGCCTGACCGCCCTTTCTGCGGTCCCCCGAGCAAGTGCAAAGTGCAGACGATCTTTGGCAACGAGGTCACCGCGAGATCCGAAGCACATGACCGGCGCGCTTGATCGGCCCCAAACAGCCTTTACTCCCATTAGAAGATTGGCATTCGAAACGACTTCGAAGAACTTCAAATTTGTCATGATCCCGTCCTTGTGCCCACGATGATATGTCTACGACGCGATCCAGCGAGCCGGTCTCACTGACGTCAAGGATGACACCGTGAAGTATGCCATTCTGGCGGCAATCAACCTCGTCAACTGCATTGCGACGACGAAGCGCGCGGGACCGCGATCCTGAGACCAGCACCGCGCCTCATGCCGCGAGCAATGACCAGAACGCCGGCTTGCGCGCGTGGTCGCGCTTGAGCCGAGCCATGTAGTCGGCGTGGCTCTCGTGCCGTCCGTAGTCGGCGATGTCGGACTGCTGGCTCTCGATCTCCCGCACATGCCGCACCGCATGGCGGTAGCGCGTCGAGCGCGCTTTCTGCAGCGTGAAATCGATCAGGCGCCGGCGCAGCAGCACCGATGCCAATGGGTGCTTTGCCTCCAAAGCCGAGGCCGCCGGGTCGAGCAACTCGTAGAGATCGCCGTCGATCTCGGCGAAGCGAGCATCGACGAGGCGGGCCGCGCGATCCAGCGCCGGCCAGTTGATCAGGAAGGCGAGCGCGGCATGCACGTTGCCGTGGCGCTCCACCTGCGCGAGGGCGGCACGCTCCGCCTCGACGTCGTCGAAATCCCCGAGCTGCTTCAGATAAGCTTTGAGATGAGGCGCGCTCAGATGCCGCTCGAACAGTGAGAACCGCAGCGCCTGAGCATCGTTCTTGCGGCCGAGCGCATTGAGCACGCCGATCCGGACATCGCTCCAGTCGAGCTCCTTGAAGTGCCGGTTCCGCTCGTTGGGCGCACCCTGGTCGAGATAGCGCAGCGCCTCCTCCGGTCGGCCGGCGCGCAGCAGACGCTCGGCGATCTCGGTCGCATAGGCCGGATTGGTGAGGTCGAAGCCCTCGTAGGTGTCGATGAACGCATCGACGTCGCTCTCGCAGTCGGCGATGTCGCGCAGCGCCAGCAGCAGGCCGCTCAGCGTGATGTCGAAACGACCGGGTAGGATCGCGGCCCGTTTCTCCGAGACGAGATGTGCCTGGCGGCGCTCTTCGAGCAATTGACGCAGCGCGTTCAGACCCTCGCGTCCCAAAGCGTCGTTCAGCGCGAGCACAATGCCATCGTAGATGCCGTAACCGTTGTCGATGATCCGCTGCAGCACCATCGGCGCGAGCTCCTCCGGCCTGATCTTGACGCGTTTGAGAAGTGGCCCGAGATCCTGGCATGCCGATCTGAACAGTTCACCGACGCGCCCGCTGCTGTCGTCGAGGCGCTCGAAGATGGACGCATGAAGGTCGATGAGCTGCCACAGGAGATCGGCGGCGAGCTTGGGATTGGTGGCGCCGACGGTCTCGACGATCGCCGACCTCAGGCGGTCGAGCTCGGTCGCCAGATCTTTCGCTTTCTCCCATTTGACGAAGGCCTGCGAGCGGCCGAGATGAGCGAGCCGTTTGCGGATCTGCTGGCCGACCTCGGTGGACCCGGTCTCCGCGGCGAGCGCCATCTGCACCGCCTGCTTGAGCTGGCGGTTGCGCCCGGCCTCCGCGATCAGGATCTCGGCGAGCCGCCTGGCGCCGAGCTTGGCGAGACTGTCCACGGTTAGCTTCGATCTTGCGGCCATGCTGCCGGCTCCGTCAGGTCGGTCGCCGCACCATGCCTCCGGCTGCACGGCGATGCGCAAGGAGGAGAAGCATTTTCCACAGCCTAATGAAGAGAAGCGGTAGTCGTGCACGACCGGGCACTCGGCTCCAAAATGTTCCTATGACCACTTCCGCAAGACTCTCAAGACCTGCCAGATTTCGATCTCTCACTTTTGGCCACAAATGCGGGGATAGCGCCCAAATTCGCGTTGACGCTTAAGCAGCCGTTCAGAAAGCTTCGAATCAGACCGTTTTCGGAGCTGCGCCGTGGTAAAGCGCTCGAAGGCCAAGCATCTCGCGGGCGCCAGCCTTGCTGGTAGCCTATTCCAGCTTGAGCGCGCGCTGTGCCATCTGGCCAGCCCCGAGATCGACGCTGTCGGCATCGAACACGTCGACGACGTGGCAAGCTTCAGGGATGATCGACTCGTCGCCCAGGAACAGGACAAGCATACTGTCAGCCGGGGCCGAGAAGTCGTTGGCGACCGAAGTCGGGCCTTGTGGCGGACCTTGCAGATCTGGGTGGGTCAGCGGCGCGCAGGATCAGCCTGCGGGCGCTATCTGCTTGCGGTAAACACCGAGGTCACGGGTGGGATCGCGCGTCTGATCAAGCATATGCCGTCGGGCGAGGTGGGGCCGGCCGAGATAGTCGCATCGCTGCGGGCGGCAGGTGCTCGAAGGCGTAAGTCTCGCGCTTCGTCGACCTTGCAGACGTGTATCGACGATGTGCTTTTAGAGGACGATGTGGACCTCGCTACGCTGGTATCGGCAATCGAGATCGTCGACGGTCCAACCTCGGCCGACTGGCGCAACGCCATCGTCCGCGGTGCCGCCCTGGACGAGACCGTGGACCAGAACGCTGTCCTGTTGGGGCTGTCAGGCTGGCTCAGTGATACGCTGCTCGTTTCGTGGCGCGCGGGGCAGCCCGGTGTTGTGACACGCCAGGCGTTCATCAGGCAGTGCAGG
The DNA here is from genome assembly GCA_033764645.1 of Hyphomicrobiaceae bacterium. Lineage (GTDB taxonomy): Bacteria > Pseudomonadota > Alphaproteobacteria > Rhizobiales > Hyphomicrobiaceae > Filomicrobium. The sequence continues at coordinate 61,913 of JANRIT010000038.1, read as the reverse complement.
GAGCTCGAGCGCTCGCTGGTTCAACGCCGTTTGCTTCCGCGGCCGGCATCGGACGTGCCAGTCACGCCAACCGATCGCTCGCGCGCCATGGCACGTCGGTTCGTGGACCACTTGGTCCGCATCGACGCGGAGCGCGATGACGTTGTGCAGGCGATCGATCATTTCTTGCAGTTCGCGGCAGAGAAGTGGCGTCTGGCCAAGGAAGGAGGCATTCCATCGGACGAGTGGAAGCAACGCGGCGATCGGCTCCAGCAACGGTGGGCCAATATTGCGCGGATGGTGAGGCGGGAGAATACCGACAAGCCCAATTGCACGATCGGCCAGGCCATTCTCGCGCGGACGACGTACGATCACCACGAACCGATCAATGGGCACGATTGCCGGGAACTCTATATGACGTCGGGTCACTATCATCGCCTCGCAGACACCGACGAAGTGTGGTGGTGCCCCGGCTTCCAGTCGGACAACAAGAGCGACGATGCAGCATGACCACGAGGAGCGGATTCTGCGCAACCCGGCGCTGACGGCGCGGGCTTTCTGGCATTTGGCGCGCTGCCATGGCCAGTACAGCGGCGGACGGGCGCCGGAGCTGCCGCAGTTCCTGCTTGGAGCCGCCATGATCTTCCACGAGGCGACGGTGGAACGGACGCATCGCATGCGCTTCGATACCGGCCTTGAGATGGCCGTTGCCGAGTGCCCGGATATGCTGTTCGGCCTGCAGAGACGCCTCGATGACAATGCTTTGCCTGCCCTCGAGGGCCTACAAGTGGGCTGTGCAGCAGGGCTCTTGATGAGAGTTGAAGGCGGCCGGTTTCCAGGCTTTGCCGCCGCTGGCACGCAATTGCCGCTGAGCCTGCGGGATGCCGCTATGCCGGTTGCGAAGCTGTTCGCGTGTGCGCGTCGACTTGGAGCCTGGTACGCGGCCGAAGATCCGCTGCGGTTGACGGCCAGGTGGGTCCATATCGAGTTGTGATCCATGAAGCTGAAGATTCATAGACTAATCGTGTGGCCCCAGGATGTGCGGCAAGCGCCACGCGTGATCGCGTTCAATGTTGAAAAGGTCGGCGTCATTACGGGGTGGAGCGCCACTGGCAAATCCGCGATCGTCGCCATTATCGACTATGTCCTGGGTAGCGGCACGTGCGCGATCCCCGTCGGCAAGATCAGGGATTTGGCGGCCTGGTACGGCTTGGTGATCGAGACGGCCGAGGGCACGATGATGGTCGCTCGGGAGAAGCCGGCAAGCCGCCAGGTCGCCTCCGACTACTGGGTTGCTGCCAACTACGAGCTTGCGACGGCGCTTCCCGCACGGCCGGTGGCGAACGAGAAAGTCGATAAGTTCAAGAGCAGGATGGATCGCCTGGCGGGATTGTCCGATCTGCGTTTGAGTCCTGACGAGACTGATGGGTTCTCAGAGCGGGCCTCCTTCCGCGACATGGCCGCCTTCAACTTCCTGCCACAGCACATCGTCGCTAATCCCTACACGATGTTTTTCAAAGCGGACTCGAGCGATCACAAGCGCAAACTCTCTAACGTTCTGCCGCTGGCACTGGGCATCGTCACCAACGACGACCTCTTGCGGCTGCACCGCATGAGCCTGCTGCAAAGACAGGCACGAGAGATCGAGCAGCGCCTCAGGGCTCGGCGCGCGGGCGTGGAGACTTGGCGGGCCAATTTGCAGGGCGCCTTCTATCGGGCACAGGAGTTGAATCTTCTTCCGGCGGGAGGCGCGCCCACCGACCTTGATCGCATCGTCGATCTATTGCGCACTATGGTGACGGCCGGCGGCCGATCATTGCCGGGAGTCGGCCGAGTCGAGGGGGCCGTGGCACGACTTGAGGAGGTGAGGCGGCAGGAGAAGGAGGTGGACGGCAAGATCTCTTCAGCGCGGCGCCGGCTGCGGAAACTGAGGAGCCTGCGCGCATCGGTTGATGACTACGACGCGATCCTTGCCGAGCAGACCGCCCGCACACATGGTGTTGGCTGGCTCAAGGATGCTGTCGGCAAGGATCACTGCGTGCTGTGCGGCACTGATACGGAAGTCGCGCGGCGGGCTTTGGCGGCACTCGATCAGCCCCTGCGGGAATTGCAGGAATTGACCGCCGGCACGGTCGAGGCCGCACCGGTCGTAGACGCCGAGATCGTTAATATCGAAGCACAACTGATCACCGATGAGCGCCGGCTGCTCGAATTGCGAGAATTGCGCATCGGCATCGAGGCAGAGGCCGACGAGGAACGCGGGCTCGCGCGCACGCTTGAGAGCGTCTACCGGTTCATCGGCAATACCGAGCAGGCCCTCAGAATGATGGGCAATCTAGAGGGCGCAGACGGTCTTGAGGGACAATTGCGGGCGCTTCAGGAGCAGATCGCCGCGCTGCGACTTGAGCTCGATGTCGAGGGACAGAAGTCGAAGCGCGATGGCATCCAAGCGTTGATCGCCGGCTACATCCTCAAGTTCATCGAGACATTGGGGATCGTGGGCGCCGGGGGCACGCCGGAGCTCGATGAGCGGGAGCTTAATCTCAAGTTCGTCCAGGCCGGACAGAGAAGGGCAGATTTCTTATGGGAGATCGGCAGCGGCGAGAACTGGATGGGCTATCATCTGGCGACCCTGCTCGCGCTGCATGGCACCTTTCTGCGCCGCAAGAAAGCGAGCCCGGTACCGACTTTTTTGGTGATCGATCAGCCGAGCCAAGTCTATTTCCCCGGCGAAACGTTCGACGACATTGCAAAGAGTACTGGCGGGGAGACAGTCGGCGTGGATGAGCGAGCGCGGCGAAAGAAGCTCGACGATCTCGGTAGGACGAAGCAGATCTTCGCGGCCATCGCGCGGGCTCACAGAAGCTTCAATGGCGAGGTGCAGATCATAGTTCTTGAGCACGCCGATCAGACCGCCTGGGGCGAGGAGGCCAATGTCGCACTGGTCGAGAACTGGCGCGGAGATACGGACTATCTCATTCCACGGTCATGGGGGAACTGATCACTTAAGGGCGGCAAAATCCGGTAATGTTGAGAGGATGAGCACTGCTGTGGCCGTTCTGCCGATCACGCTCAATGTGTAGGCTCCGATCAGAGCGATTGAGTCTGCAGAGCACTCGCATGGCGCCCCGCGGCCCAAGGGGGCCGCGGCCGGGCTCTAGTCCGCGGGGGCCACGATCACACGGAATGGCTGACGATCACGGGGGCCGCGGACCCGAGCCCCGCTGACGCGGGTCTCGGCCTTCGGTGACGATCCCATGGCGCGGACAATGATGTCAGCGACGGCGACGTCGGGCACGCGATCACGGCGCCCACGCGCTCGTGCCGGACTCACCACGAGGCAGGCCCGCGTGCCTCCCTCGCGGAGCCGTCCCCCCTGACGGGGCCGGGGGCAAGGGACGGCTCCGCGAGGCAGGCACACGGCAACGCGCCAGAGCACTTCCAAGGGAAGTGCCTTGGACTTTTCCGGTCGAAATCGTCGCCGGGACTTCGATAGCGACTGCAACATTATGTGATTGAAAACGCCTCATAAAACCGACGAAAGCGCTAGAACAAAAACAGAACTTATGGTAGTGTTTTGAGACTGAGATCAGCGCTGAATTTCTCAGGGTATCGGTTCCATTTTGGAGTGTGCGTCATGGCCCACGCAGTCATGGAAAGCAGCAGCGCGAAATCACGATCCAACATCTACGAGACGATCACCGCGAAAATCCTCGCGGCCATCGAATCCAATCCGGGCGATACGGTATTGCCCTGGCAGCGCGGCGGCTTCAATCCGACGCTGCCGATCAACGCCACCACGCAGGCCGCCTATCGGGGCATCAATATCCTGTCGTTGTGGGTGTCGGCGCTGGAGCGTGGCTACGAGTCCGGCGAGTGGGCGACGCTGAAACAGTGGAACGCCATCGGCGCGCACGTGCGCAAGGGCGAACGCGCGAGTCCCATAGTCTTCTATCGCGAGTTCGAGGCTCGTCCCGGACCCCGATCCGGGATCGGCAACGATGCAGCGAAGTCCGGCAACGGCGCAGGCGACAGCAGCGACGGCGACACCGAGCTTCGCCGCATGGCGCGCGGCTATTGGGTGTTCGCCGCGGAGCAGGTCGACGGATACACGCCCGCGACCGCGCTGCCGCCGAATCCGATTCAGCGCATCGCAGCGGCCGAGGCCTATTTCGACGCGACCGGCGCGAAGGTGATCGTCGGCGGCTCGCAGGCCTGCTACCGCCCATCGACCGACACCATCCATATGCCCGACGAGGCGCGGTTCCTGGGCAAGGACGGACGCACGCGCACCGATGCGTGGTATCGCGTGCTCAGTCATGAGACAGCGCATTACACGTCCGCACCGAGCCGGTGCAACCGCCAGCTCGGCAAGCGATTCGGTGACGATCAGTATGCGATGGAAGAGTGCATCGCCGAAACGGCGGCATGTTTCATCTGTGCCCGTCTCGGCATCAGCGGTGAGCCGCATCCTGATCATGCCCGCTATATTCACCACTGGATCAAGGTGATGCAGGCCGACGCCCGGGCGATCTTCGCCGCCGCCGCCAAGGCGCAGGAGGCCGTGGCCTACCTCGACAGCTTGCAGCCAAGCGCCGCCGCGCAACAGCGCGCCGCCTGATCAAGACCCATCACTAGCACTGCCGACCGGCGCACCCGTGCGCCGGAACGGCCGAGCACGTCCCATCCACCACAGAAAGGAGAGAGCCCATGCCGAGTGGATTGCCAATTGCCAAGCTGTGCCGGTGTGGCTCCGGCGAGCCGCGCCGCGAGCATCGCGATGCGATGAACATCTTCTGCGCGTTCGTCTGCGACGTCTGCGAGGGCGAGAAGCGCGCCGCGTTCGAACCGCGCATCTTCACCGCCGATCCCTATCCGCCCGACGAGCCGATCGAGGAGGACTGAGCCATGACGCAGCAAGCCCAGACATCTGCAACTGCGAGCGCCGGAGTCGACGCAACCCGCGCGGCCGAGATTGCCTCACGCAACGATGCCCTGCGTCGCGACCGGCTCGGCGGTCACGTCATGATGACCGCCGCCGTAGCCGCGCTGCCGCCCGATGCCCTGGCCGCCGCAATCCTCGCCTTGCGCCGGTTCGACGACTTCACGGCCGACAACGATCCCTATGGGGAGCACGACTTCGGGGCGTTCGAGCACGCGGGCGAGCGCTTCTTCTTCAAGATCGACACCTACGCCGACGCCTCCTTGACGTTTGGCGCGAAAGACCCGCTCGCGCCCGGTGTCGTCCGCGTCCTGACGCTGATGCTCGCCAGCGACTACTGACCACCCCGCCACACCATCGTTCCACACCTTCTCACGTAAGGAGTACACGTCATGCCGCATTCCCTGACCCATCTTCCGCTTGGCGACCTTCACGCGTCCGCGCTGAACGTGCGCAAGCACGGCCCCAAGGCCATCGACAGCCTCGCCGCGTCGATCCGCTCGATTGGCCTGTTGCAACCGCTGATCGTGCGCAAAAACACGGACGGCTTCGAGGTCGTCGGCGGCAAGCGCAGGCTCAAGGCTCTGGAAAAAATCGCACGCGAGGTCGAGCCCGACGCCGACAAATTGGACGACGTGCCCTGCATCGTGATCGAGACCGACGACGACGCCACCGCCATCGAGGCGAGCTTGGCCGAGAACGTCGAGCGGCTGCCGATGGATGAGCTCGACCAGTACACGGCCTTTGCCGCGCTGCTCGCCAAGGGTCGCACCGAGGACGAGATTGCCGACGCGTTCGGCATCACGCCCGCCGTCGTCCGCCGCCGCTTGGCGCTGGCCCGCCTGATCCCCGATATCCATCGGCTTTATCGCGCGGGCGAGATCGACGGCGAGACTTTGAAGCTGCTGACGCTCGCCACGAAGGAGCGGCAGAAGGCCTATGTCGCGCTACTGCGCGATCCGGACGCCGCACCGCCGCCGCGCTGGCAGTTGAAAGCGTGGTTGCTCGGCGGCGCGGAGATTGCCACGTCAGCCGCGCTGTTCGACGAGGCCGAGTATCGCGGCGACATTAAGGGCGATCTGTTCGGTGACGAGCGGTTCTTCTGCGATGCCGAGCAGTTTTGGAAGCTGCAGAACGCCGCCATTGCCGAGTTGCGGGATGATCTGACCGCCAATGGCTGGCAGGCCGTGCACGTGGTTGGCCCGGCTGAGCGCTTCCAGACGTGGGGCCACGAGCCCGTACCCAAGGCCAAGGGCGGCGCGGCCTTCATCGAAGTCGAGCCCAATGGCCGCGTCACGGTGCACAAGGGACTGCTGCCGAGCGCGGAGGCGCGGAAGGCGCTGCGCTCGGCCGTCGACGAGACCGGCGACGAAAGCGCCGACGAAGCCGCGCGCCCCGAGCGGCCGGAGTTGAGTGCGCCGCTTGGCAACTACATCGATCTCGTGCGCCACAGCGCCGTGCGGCTCGCCGTTGCCAACGCGCCCAGGATCGCGCTGCGGTTGATGTTGGCGCACGTCATTGCGGGCGCATCTCGGTGGCGGATCGAGCCCGAGCGCCAGCAGGCCGTAAGCGAGGCCATTGCCACGGCGCTGTCCGCACTGCCGAGCCAGACCGCGTTCGCTGCCGAGCGCGAGGCCGCGCGGCAATTGCTGGGATGGAATGAACCGGACGGCCCGATGATCACCCATGACGCCAGCGGCGCGCGCACCGCCGACGTGCTCGCCAAGCTGATCGCGCTGTCCGACAAGGAGGTCATCCTCGTCAAGCCGATCGCGCCTGAGATCACGACCAACCTCGTCATCACCACCGATCGCCGCAGCTACTATCTCGAGCTGCATGCGACCGCCGAGACCTACATGGCGTCGGTGTCGTGGACCTATCCGCAGGCCGCTCTGACTGCGTTGAAGGGCCAATCCGACCTCCGCGACCGTGTGGAGCCGCCGGCCGGGATCGGCCTCGATGTCGAGGCCATGCAGTTCCGCTACCGCATCGAAGGCGAGGCGCCCTGGAAGCCGGTTCGCGTGTTCGACGACGGCGCCAAGGTGTTCATCCAGTTCCCCTCTGGTCTCAAGCAGGGGGAGGCGCCGCCGCTGTTCGTCATCGGCGCCGACGGCAAGCCGGCTCTAGTCAACTACCGGGTGAAGGGCGCGCTCTACATCGTCGACCGGCTGTTCGCCGCCGCTGAGCTGCGATTGGGCACCGCGCCGCAGCAGGTTGTACGCATCGTGCGGACCGATGCGGTCCGGAAGGAGCGCCGGGAATGAGCGACTCGACCAACCAACCGGCACCAGAGACACCGACGCCGCCGCCGGAGCCTTTGGAGCTGCGCACTAGGCCGCGGCGTGTCACCCGCATCAACAGGCGCGTTCTGATCGCCGTCGCCGGCATCGGCTTGGCGCTGCTCGCAGGCCTGATCCTCGTCGCGCTCGATCCGCCGAACTGGCGCAAGACCGCTGTCGGCCCCGAGCTGATCACCGTCGAGCGCAAGGCGACGCCGGATGGTCTCGCACGATTGCCGCTGAGCTACGATGGCGTATCCGGTGAGAAGCCGGCCAGAAATGCTTCGAAGTCAGGCTTGGCGCCGGGCGTTCCGGTGCTGACAGAGCCCGATCCCGCCAACGAGCTCGAACGGGCCGAGAAGGTCCGCCTAACACGGCTCGCGGCCCAGGCGCGGGAATCGGCGCCGATGTTTCGTCTGCAGCAGAAGGGCGCCCCGACCGAGCCGCAGCACAGTTCAGCCACTGCAGCGGCTCTGCCCTCTGCACGTGCCGACGTCGATCAGGCGGCGACAGCGGCCGCAACAGCCGCCGCGCGACTGCGCGCCCAGATCGACGGCACCACGCCCGGCACAGACCCCACCGACCAGACCCGCAAGCTCGCCTTCTTGAAAGCCGGTCCCGACAAGGAGATCTACAATCCGCATGGGCTGCAGAAGCCGGTATCGCCCTACCAGTTGATGGCCGGCACCATCATCGCCGCGAGCCTGGTCACCGGCCTCAACGCCGACCTGCCGGGCTTCGTAATCGCGCAGGTGACGGAGCACATCTACGACAGCGTCAGCGGTCGCTTCCTGCTGATCCCGCAGGGCTCGCGGCTCATCGGCCGCTACGACAGCGTCGTGGCGCATGGTCAGCAGCGAGCGCTGCTGGTCTGGCAGCGCATCATCCGCCCCGACGGCTCCTCGCTCCAGATCGACAACCTGCCGGCTACCGACACCGCCGGCTATGCCGGGCTCCAGGACGGCGTCGATCTGCACACTTGGCAGCTGTTGAAGGGCATCGGTCTCGCCACTGTGCTCGGCGTCGGCTCCAGCTTGGCGTTCGGCTCCGGTAGCGGCGACAGCGATCTCGTGCGGGCTTTGCGGGAATCGACCGGCCAGACCACCAACCGCGCCGGCCAGCGCCTCATCGAGCGCGAGCTCAACGTGCAGCCGACACTGACCGTGCGGCCCGGCTGGCCACTTCGGATCATCGTCCACAAGGACTTGATCCTCTCGCCCTACCGCGACTGACGCCGACCGAAGAAAGGAAATGCCATGCCTGTGATCGGAACGTTCAAGGCGGACAAGGACGGCTATGCCGGCACGATCCGCACATTGACTGTCAATGCCAAGGTACGGATCGTCGCCAACGACCAGAAGCAGTCGCAGGGCGCACCGGATTTCCGGGTGCTGGTGGGAACCACGGAGATCGGTGCGGCTTGGCGCAAGTCATCCGAAGACCATGGGTCGTACCTGAGCATCCGCCTCGATGATCCCTCGTTCTCCGAACCGATCCGCGCCGCTCTCATGGAGAATAGCGACGACGGCGCGCTCCCGATGCTGTGGCGCCGGGAGAAGCGGGAGACATGACGCCGGCCAACGGTTCGTTCCGTTGGCGGATCGCGGTCGTGCTGCTGCCGTTCGCCGCCGGCTTCTATCTGTCCTACCTGTTTCGCACCATCAATGCCGTCATCGCCGATCAGCTGGCGATTGAACTCGGGCTCAGCCCGGCCCAGCTCGGGCTGCTGACGTCGGCGTACTTCCTGACCATGGCGGCAGCGCAACTACCCGTCGGCGTGCTCCTCGATCGCTACGGTCCCCGCCGTGTCCAGAGCGCGTGCCTCGTCGTCGCCGCTGCCGGTGTTGCGGTATTCGCGATGTCCAGCGGCATGCTCAGCTTGATGATCGGCCGCGCGCTGATCGGCCTCGGCGTCGGCACCGCGCTGATGTCCGGCATCAAGGCCATCGCGATTTGGTTCCCGCGCGAGCGGCAGGCGACAATGAACGGCTGGCTGCTGATGCTCGGCGCTCTCGGCGCCGTCACGGCGACCGCGCCAGCCCAGGCACTCGCCGACGGCATCGGCTGGCGCTACCTGCTCGGGCTCCTTTCCGCTGTGACGGTGGTTCTCGCGGTGATGATGGCGCTGATAGTGCCCGATCCGCAGGAATCGGCGCGACGCCAGCCACATGCGCCAGCGACATTGCGACGGATCATGCTCGATACCCGGTTTTTGCGGCTCGCACCGCTATCCGCGCTGTGTATCGGCGCGGCATGGTCGATGCAGAGTCTGTGGGCTGCTGCTTGGCTCGCTCGGGTCGATGGCTTGTCCCGTGCCGCTGTCGTGCAGCATGTTCTGGTGATGGCGCTCGCACTTGCCGTCGGCGGGCTCTTGCTCGGGTGGAGCGCAGACAGGCTTCGCCGAGCCGGTCATCCCGTCGAGGTGCTGTTCGGTGGAATCGCGCTTCTGTCGATCGCGTGCCAGCTCGCGCTTGTCGCCGGCATCGATCTGCCGAGCTATCTAATCTGGTCCGTGGTTGGTGCGGTCGGCTCGGCCACCGTGCTGAGCTACGCGATCCTGGCCAGTTACTTTCCGAGAGAGATATCTCGGGTCAGGCCAACGGCGTGCTCAACCTGCTGCACGTGGGTGCGGCCTTCGGGCTGCAGGCGGCGACGGGCATCATCATCGACCTATGGCCGCCTGAACCGACAGGACCACCCGTCGAGGCGTATCGCGTTGCATTCGGTGCTACCGCCGGCCTGGAGCTAGCAGCGCTCGTCTGGTTCATCGTTTCCGCGCCATTGACGCGACCGACCACATACGTCGCAGGAAGGTCCGTCGGGCATCGCCCGGTTCTTGGCGCAAGCCGAAAGCCTGCCTATGCACGAGCACAGCTGGTCTACGCGCGACACGTCGCATTGGCGCGCGGGCAGGCACACAGCTGGAGATTGGCGGCTCTCAGCTCGGCGGCGCTGTGCGCCGTCCTCGCGGTGGAAGTCCTCGTTGGCGCTGCGTCCACCCCGACGGTTCCGCACGTGATCGAGATCGACGCGCCAGCGCGTGCTACGACCCGTCTCTGGTTCAGGATGCCATGACGCCGTTCAGGTGCGTGGTGCTTTCCGGTCGCGCTCGTGCCGGGCTGCAGCCAGCGCCAACTCCAGCGCCGTCACGAGTGACGCGAGTTCCACGACGGCATCCTCGGGCTCGATCTGTGCCAGTGCCTCGGCGACGAGCCGCACCAGGGGGACCGAGGCCAGGGTTCCCAGATCGATTGCATCGGCGTATACCGCCACCGATCCATCCGGGCGCAGTTCCAAGGTCAGCTCCGCCGCATCGAGCACGATCCGATCAACAATCGAGCGAGGCATGCGGATAGCCACGACCGGAGAGGCACCACCCGCTTCGGTCAGCGCGGCAATGTAGCCCTCGCGTCGCTCATCCAGCCGGAATTCCGGTTGGACCTGCACAGTGTCGGTCAGGTCGCTCATCGCATCGGCCATTCGCCATCCGATTCACTAGTATACTAGGTGGAGCGGCGGATGGCGATGGGCTGCGCTGCCGCCCATGGAACTCCGGCGGATCGTGGCTCAGAACCTGAGACGGCTGCGGCAGGACCGCGGGCTCTCTCAGGAGGAGCTTGCCGGTCAGGCCGAGCTCAATCGCAACTACGTCGGCATGATCGAGCGCGAAGAGAATGCGCCGACGGTCGACACCCTGGAGGCGCTGGCCAAGGTTTTGAAAGTCGCGCCGGAAGAGCTATTGAAGCGGCAGACTTGAGCGGACGCCGAGAGTATCATGTCGGACCTACGGCAATCTGCACGCGTGACACCACGAATCCACGTTTCGAGCGTTCTGTGTCAGAGCCCGTCACTCTGCACTAATCTGCACGCGTTTCACCGCGAAATGGCGTTCCGCGCGACTTGGGCTCCAGCGAGAATCCAACAAGTGGACTCGATGGAACCGATCCGTGAAGCCGAGCGCAACAGACGATAGCGGGAAGACGCATGCAAGCGCGCTGACTGCCGCTCCTCAATTGGATCGTGCGCTGCAGTCGATCCTTATGCTCGCGCATGCGCTTGCGCGACAAGCCGCGCGTGAGGATGATGCAGAGCTTCATCGAGATGACGATGAGTCGGAAGAATTGCCGGGTGACAGTCGAACGTTGACTTGAGCATGCCTATTGCCCCCGGTATTTCCGCCCGCTTCTGCTTGCGGAGGGTCCCAGATGCGCGCTGCACTCTACGCTCGCTTTTCCAGCGATCTGCAGGACGAGCGCTCGATCGCAGATCAACTCGCACTCGCCAGAAAATACGCGGAGACCCGTGGCCTGACCGTTGTCGAGATCTACCAGGACGCGGCCATCTCCGGCGCCTCGACGCTCAATCGGCCCAGACTGCAGCGGATGGTGAGCGACGCGGCGAAGACCAAGTTCGATGTGATCGTGACGGAAAGCCTCGATCGCCTTTCACGCAGCCAGGCCGATATCGCGGCGCTTTACGAGCGGTTGTGCTTCCTTGGTATCCAGGTCGAAACACTTGCGGATGGCGCGATCTCAGAGATCCACGTCGGCCTCAAAGGCACAATGTCCGCGCTTTTCCTCAAGGACCTCGCACAGAAGACCCGTCGCGGCCAGATCGGCCGCGTAAAGGAAGGGAGAATTCCGGGTGGCAAGAGCTACGGCTACGACATCGTCAAGAACGGCGAGGACCGAGGGCTGCGTGCACCGAACGAGCGCGAAGCCGAGATCGTACGGCGCATTTACCGAGAGTACGCCGAAGGCAAAGGGCCACTGGCCATCGTCGGCGATCTCAATCGGGAGAAGGTGCCCGGCCCGCGCGGAGGGCTCTGGAACGCTTCCGCCCTGCTTGGCAATCCGAAGCGCCTCAACGGCATCCTGAACAACGAGCTTTATCGAGGAACGATTGTCTATAACCGCCAAAGGTTCCTCAAAGACCCGGCGACGGGGAAGCGCGTTGCGCGAGAGAACCCCGAGAGCGAGTGGCTCCGACAGGAAGTCCCCGAACTGCGGCTGATCGACGAGGAGATGTGGCTTCGTGTCCAGTCCCGCCGCGCTGAGCGAGGTGGTCCCCAGCTCCATCACCAACGCCGTCCGAAGCGGCTGCTATCCGGCCTGTTGAAATGTGCCTGCTGTGGCGGCAGCTACAGTATCGTGCGCGACGGCTATATGCGGTGTTCGACGCTCCAGAACTCCAACGGCTGCACCAACCGCCGAACGGTCCGGACGTCCGACGTCGAGCAGCGGGTTCTGACGGCGCTGGAGAAGTTTCTCTTGGCCCCCGACGTCGTCGCCCAGGCGGTCGAGACCTATAGGATCGAGCGTGACCGACTTGCCAAGGAGAGACATCGCAGACGGAACGACCTGACGCGCGAGCTGAGTGCGGTCGAGCGCAAGATCAAGAACGTGCTTGAGATGGTCATGGACGGCCACGGCGACCGCAAAACGCTCGGCCGTCAGCTCGCAGAGCTGGAGGCAGAGCAGGACCGGATCAACGCTGAGCTTGACTCTGGTAGAGAGAGCACCCCGATCGCCATCCATCCGCAGGCGAGTGAGCGCTACCGCGCCAAAGTGGCGCGAATTCACGAAGCCCTGACAAAAGGGGACGCCGCATCGCGGGAAGCCATCGCGATCCTTCGCGATCTCATCGATCACATCAAAGTCACACCGACCGAACGCCCCGCCGCGGTTGAGTTGCGGGTTGTCGGCAACCTTGCCGCGCTTCTGGTCGAGAACACCCCGGAAACAGGGGTGGCTGAATCGGTGGTTGCGGGGGCTGGATTTGAACCAACGACCTTCAGGTTATGAGCCTGACGAGCTACCGGGCTGCTCCACCCCGCGTCACCAAACGAACCCGGACCGCCCTCTTCAAGGACGGAGTGCGCATGTCGGAAGCGCTATCCGGGTGTGCACTCTGCCGGTTGGCCCGCCGATACGACCTCTATGGGGGAGGCTCACAGGCAGGGCGCCGAGCGTGCGTTCATCGCAGGGCATGCCCGGCGAAGAGCGTGTCTATAGCACAGTCTTTGGCGATGTGAAGGGGGCATCGCGGACTTGTTTGCAGGCCATGCCGAACCGCTTGCCGCGCGCTCTCAACCCCTATTGGCACCGCCGAGGTGATGCCGGAGCGGCCTCCCGCCGGCACGCTGTGTCGCGCCGCAAGGCTCACCCGGTCGGGCCGGAGCACTAGGCCGTGGCCGTCTCAGGCCTTGGCCGCCGTCTCGTCCTTCCCCTCCGCGGCTGCCGACGCTTGCGCGGCGGCTGCGTCCTCGCGCTTGCCCGTGACGATGAAGTGGATGTTGCGCGCGTAGATCAGCAGTCCCATGCCCTGACCCAGCATGAAGACGGGGTCCATGCGGTAGATCGCGTATGCGAACAGCAGGCTGCCGCCGGCCAGCGAGAAATACCAGAATGTCTCCGGCACGATCGAGCGCCGCGCCCGCTCGCTCGCCAGCCACTGGATGATGAACCGCATCGAGAACAGCAATTGCGCCGCAAAGCCGATCGCCAGCCAGACGATTTCCGTGGTCGGGGTCTGCGCCCACCACGCCGACAGCTTGGCTGCGATGTCCATTGCGATGACACTCCTCAGGCCGCCCGTTGGCGGCGGCGATCCGAAGCTGCGGCCCTCGGCACATGCCGCAGGGTCTTGGCGTGACGTTGTGGCAGTGCTCGCCCGGCGAGCTTCGATGCCAGGCCGACGCCGGGCGCTCGACGAGCGGGCCGACACATGCCGGCACCTTCTACTCGACCTTTACTCGATGAGCCTCAGCCACCGCCTTCGCCCATCGGCGGCACGCTTTCCACGATGACGGGCACGCGCGTGCGCCGGCGCAGCCACGTGACGCCGATGAGATCATACAACCCGACGATGGCCCGGTTGAAGTTGTTGTATTTCGAAACCCCCGCCTGTCGCGGTCGGTCGTTCACCGGCACGTAGGCGACGCGCTGCCCGTAGGTCTGGAACAAGGCGGGCAGATAGCGGTGCATGCTGGTGAAGAAGGGTAGCCGCAAGAACACCTCCCGCCAGTACACTTTTATGCCGCAGCCCGTGTCGGGGCAGTCGTCGCGCAGCACGAAATCGCGGATCTTGTTGGCGGCAAGCGAGGCCCACCGCTTCGAGCCGCTGTCGCGCCGTACGGTGCGCCAGCCGCTGACGAGCGCCGGGCCGGCCGAGCCCGGCGCGCCCAGTTCGGCGATGAGCTTGGGGATGTCGCGCGGATCGTTCTGGCCGTCGCCGTCCATGGTCGCGATGACGGGGCTGGTGGCTGCGAGGATGCCGGTGCGCAGCGCGGTGCTCTGGCCGGCGCGCGCTTGATGTCGAACGAGACGCAAGCCGGGATGCGCGCCGCCCGCGATCAGGGCCTTGATCTCCTCGGCCGTGCCGTCCGTGCTGCCGTCGTCGACGACGATCACCTCCGCCAGCACTTGGGCTGGCACGTGCGCGTACGTCTCCCCGACGAGGCGGCCGATATTGCCGGCCTCGTTGAGGGCTGGGATGACGACGGTCACGCGCATGGACACTCCTGTTCGCGCCGGTTGACGGCGCGGCACCCTATCAGCGCCGGCCCGCCGGGCTCAACCGCCATGGCAGCACAGGGCGGGGGATCAAATCCCCCCGCTTGCGTTTCTGGCATCGATGAGGCTTTGCTGCGCGCCATGCGACACGAGACAAAGCCGCTCCTGCCGAGCGAAACCGGCCCCGCGAGCAGCACCACGCGGCTGGCCCCGGCCGCCGGGGCGGCGCTGGTGCGAGCCCTGTTCCTGGCCCTTGTCGCCTTGCTCGCCGTGCGCTTGGTCGCTCTCTACCTCAACGGCACCGACCTCTTCTTCGACGAGGCCCAGTACTGGTTCTGGAGCACCGAGCCGGCCTTCGGCTACTATTCCAAGCCGCCGCTCATCGCCTGGCTGATCGGAGCGACGACCGCGCTGTGCGGCGACGGTGAGATGTGCGTGCGGCTCGCCTCGCCGGTGCTGCACACGCTCACGGCGCTCGCCATTTTCTGGCTCGGGCGCGCCCTCTACGACGCCAGCGTCGGCGTGCTCGCCGCCCTCGCTTATGCAACACTGCCAGGCGTGTCTGTATCCGCCGGCATCATCTCGACCGACGTGCCGCTGCTCGCTGCCTGGGCGGTGGCGCTTGCCGCGCTGGTGGAACTGCTGCGGACCGGCCCCGCTGCGAGTGCCGCCACGGTCGGGCAGGCTTCTCCGGGTGGGGCTTCGTCCTGGCAGCCGAGCCTCGCTCTCGGCGTCGCACTCGGCCTCGGCCTCAACGCGAAGTACGCCATGGCGTGGTTCGTGATGTGTCTTGCGGTCTACCTCGTGGCAACACCGACGAGCCGCTGGCTCCTGCGCGATTCCCGCCTGTGGGCAGCACTCGCCGTCGCCGCGCTCCTCATCGCGCCCAACATCGCCTGGAACAGCGCCAACGCATTCGCCACCTTCTCGCACACGGCCGACAACGCCAAATGGGGTGGCAGCCTCGTCAATCCGGGCAAGGCCGCCGAGTTCTTCGCCGCTCAGTTCGGCGTGTTCGGGCCGATCCTGTTCGGCGCGCTCCTCGTCATCGGCTGGCGGGCAACGAAGGGTCGGCTGGCGGAGGCCGACCGGCTCTTGTTGTGCTTCTCCGTTCCGCTCATCGCGGTCATTCTCGCGCAGGCCTTCGTCTCGCGCGCGCACGCCAATTGGGCCGCGCCCGCCTATGTGGCCGCCAGCGTCCTCGTTGTGGCCACCATGCTCCGCGACCGGGCCTTCGGCTGGATGCGGGCCAGTTTCGCCGTCCACCTCGCCGTCGTCGCGCTCGTCATCGCCGGCACGACGCTCGCCGGCCGTGCCAGCCCGCCGTTCGGCCCCGATCCCTTCGCGCGGACGCTGGGCTGGCGGAACGTGGCCGAGGTGGTGCAGATGGAGGTGGAGCGCGCACGCAAGGCAGGCGAGCCCTACGCCGCCGTGCTGACCGACGACCGGCCTGTGACGGCGGCACTCCTCTACTATCTGCGTACGAGCGCGATCCCAGTGCTGGCATGGCAGGCGGGCCCCTATCCGACTGATCATTTCCAGATGACGCGCGGCTACGCGCCGGCACGCGGCGCGCCGTTGCTGCTCGTCTCGCTCGGCTCGCCGAATGAGGCCGTGACGGGCCGGTTCGCCGCTGTCGCTCGGCTCGGTGAGCACACTGTGGCTGCCGGTCCGTCGACAAGTCGGACTGTTCATCTCGTTCGCCTATCGGCCGACCGCCAGACGCGATAAAGGACACGATGAACAAGCTCGCCAAGACGCCGGTCGACGGCGCTGACACATCCGCCGCGATCTCCACCCCCGACCTCAGCCAGGCCTTCGTCCTGCTCGACAACAGCTCGGGCGCGGGAGCCCCGTCGCTGCTCTATACCGACCCCGTCGAGATCGTCGTTGCCCGCGAGCCGCACGAGTTCAGCGACGCCATCGCGCGCATCGAGCGGGGGCTCTCCCGAGGGCTCGAGGCAGCCGGCTTCTTCTCCTACGAGCTCGGCTATGCCCTCGAGCCGCGCCTCGCTCATCTGCTGCCCAAAAGCCGCGACGTGCCGCTCGTGTGGTTCGGTCTCTATCGGCGGCCGCGCGCGCTCGGCAACGCCGAGGTCAAGCAATGGCTCGACCAGACGACGCGCAGCGTCAGCCACGAGTTCAGCGACATCCGTCTCGACTGGTCTCGCGAGGACTACGTGCGCCGCTTCGACCGCGCGATCGAGCTGATCCGCGCCGGCGACATCTATCAGCTCAACCTCACGTTCAAGGCGCGCTTCCGCCTGACCGGCTCGCCGCTGACCTTCTACCGTGACCTGCGCGCCAAGCAGGCGGTGTCCTATGGAGCGATCGTCGATACGGGCGAAGTCACCGTTCTGTCGGCCTCGCCCGAACTGTTCATCCTGAAATCGGGGCGCACCATCGAGACACGCCCCATGAAGGGCACCGCATCACGCATTGCGACGACCGCCGGTGACGAGGCGCAGCGCCGCACGCTCGCGACCGACACCAAGCAGCGCGCCGAGAACCTGATGATCGTCGACCTGATGCGCAACGACCTGTCGCGCGTTGCGGAGGTCGGCAGCGTCGAGGTGACCGACCTGTTCACGGTCGAGACCTTCAAGACGCTGCACCAGATGACGTCAGGCGTGCGCGCTGTGCTCAACGAGGACGTCTCGCTGACAGGTCTGCTCGAGGCGATCTACCCGGCGGGCTCCATCACGGGTGCGCCGAAGATACGCGCGATGGAACTGATCGCCGAGCTCGAGAGCGGTCCGCGCGGCGTCTATTGCGGCTCGATCGGCCGGCTCTCGCCCGACGGCACGGCGCAACTCAACGTCGCCATTCGCACGCCCGTCATTCGCCGCGACGGAACCGGCGAGATGGGCATCGGCTCGGGCGTCGTTTACGATTCGGATGGCGCCCGCGAATACGACGAATGCCTGTTGAAGATGAAGTTCCTGACCGATCCGCCGCGTCCGTTCGAGCTCTTCGAGACGCTGCTTTACGAACCCGGGAGCGGGTTCTGGCTGATCGATGAGCACCTTGCGCGACTCGCAGCATCGGCTGGCTACTTCGGCTTTCCATTCGAGAGATCAGCGGTGGTCGCTGCACTCGACGCGGCCGTCGCCGACAAGCCCGGCGAGCGTTCGCGCGTCCGGCTGACGCTGGCGGAGGACGGCCGCATCGCGGTCACGACGTCAGCTCTGCCAGCGCCGCGCGCGCCCACCATCATGCGCTACATCGTCTCCCCGACACGCCTGTCGAGCGCAGATCAGTTCCTCTATCACAAGACGACGCGCCGCGACCTCTACGACGGCGAGTGGGCGCACTATAACGCGCTGCGCGGTGCCGACGAGGTCCTCTATCTCAACGAGAACGGAGATCTGGCCGAGGGCAGCCGCACCAACATCTTCGTCGAGCGGAACGGTGTCCTCGTCACGCCTCCGCTTGCCGCCGGGCTCCTGCCGGGAACATTGCGAGCGAGTCTGATTGCCGAGGGCCGTGCCGTGGAAGGCAGGCTTACGCTCGACGACTTGGCGCGTGGAGAGCCAGTCTACCTCGGCAACTCGGTCCGAGGTCTCGTGCCGGCGCAGCCGCTCGATGATTGACGCCTGATGGCCGGTCGGCGCGGGGCGCGCGGTTTGCGCCCGGCGCTCCCGCACGGCTCAGTTGGACGGCTGTTGCGGCGTGCCTGCGTTGGCGTGGGCCGGCCGTTCCTGGCTCGCCTTCGAGTACAAACTCGTCACGATGACGGTGACCGCGGCAAGCGTCAGCATGACAGCCGCAGCGATCCCGCTCGCCGAGTGGCGCAGGCGACGTGCGAGCTGAGCTTTCTTCGAGCAAATCGTTGTCATGGTTACGAGCATCGCCACAGCGGGCCGGAGCCGACCAGAGCGCCCTCTGCCGCGCGACAGAACGGCACACGGTTTTCAGGAGTAGCTTGCGGCGTAAGGGATTGAGAACGGGCCTCTTTTGCATCGTGCCATAGTGGCGTGCCATATGCCTGTTGCGCCGCCGATATGGCCGCCGCCAGGATCGGCCACGTCCACGTGTTCGCCTGCGTGAACATGCCCCGCAGCCCAGCTTTCTACAGGCCGCGCAGTAGGCAGCCGAGGCACAGCAGCACGTGCGCCGCCAGCAGGAACCAGAACTCGTTCTGGTCGACGAGCGGGATCTCGGCGTTGAAGAATTTCACGATCAGCACGGTCACGGTGATCACCACGACGGTCAGGAACGTGAAGATACCCGGTGCTTTCAGTCCCATGTCGTGCAGTCCCCTCGCTGTGGATCGCCACCCGGCAGGCGGTGCTGCGCTGAGCCTGCGCATGCCGGTCGGGCGCGCTTATAGCAAGGTTGCGCTGCGATGACATCGCGGCGCCGGCGCTACCCTGTGGCAAAGTCACAACTCATTGGCGCGGGACCCACGCGCCGGCGACGACCTCGGCACTCGGACGAACCGGACGGTTCGCGCTCAGGCATCCGTCTCGGCGGTCTGCTCCCGGCGCGCGGGCCGGGCCACGAGCCGCAGCATGACGAGCACCAGAATGCCGATGAGCGCGACGAGGGCCGCGAGCGTGAAAGGATGCTTGTCGACGATCAGCGTCGGGCTCACATCCCCGGACCATACGAGTTCCATGTCGCGATAGGTCTGCACGGGATCGAACGGCGCGTTGACCCGCAGCATCATCTCGACGGCGGCCTGCTGGTCGGCGCTCGCGAGGACCGCGCTGCGCACGCGATCGGAGGCCAGCACCTGCATGCGCGCTGGATTGGCCGCCACGGCTCGCAGCACCATGTCGCGCGATTTCGCCTCGAGCCCCGTGAGATAGCGTGCGAGCTGCCCGATCTCGGCGGCCGTGAGGCTCTTGGCGAGGCTTTTCAAGGCGCCGTCGTCCAGTTCGAGCAGCGTCTCGCGCGCCTCTCGCGTCTGCGTGGCGAGCCGCGTGATGACGGCCTGGTCGGCGAGGTCGAGGATGCGCACGAGCGTCGCGGGCGTGAACGTCTCCGGCGTCGTCTCGAGGTGTACGCCGTAGGCGACGACGTCGGCCGCACGCGCACCGGCAAGCGCGGTCCACTTGAGTCCGGCTTCGATGGAGCGCGTCGCGCGCGCGATCGCCATGCCCGGCTCCGGCAGCTCGCGCACGGCCTGCGCGAGGCTCCCGTTCTCGAGCCGCGCGATGAGACCGGCTTCACCCTCCGCCGGCAGCACGAGCGAGACGACCTCGTCGAGCCGGCCGAGCTTGTCGGGGCCGATGGAGTTGATGAAGCGGCGGAACGGCGCGTTGCGCTCGGCGATCTCCAGCGCCTTGAGATGGGCCGACTGGAACTCGCGCCAGACGCTGACGACGCGATCGGCCGACTGCTTGCCGATGTCGCGCACATGGATGCGGATCTGTTCGGCGATGGCGTGCGCCAGTTCCTCGCGCACCTTCTCCTTCGTCGCGTCGGATTTCATCTCGCTGGCGATGATCGGCAGGATGCCGTTGCGCAGGTCCCAGATGTCCTTGGCGATCAGCACGAGGCCGATGCCGCCGGCGACCACCGAGACGAGGCGGGAGAGCACGCTGCCGACGATGCGGGCGCCGACGTTGCGGGCGAGATTGGCGAGTTGCCGGCGCACGAGAAGGATCGCCGCGCCTGCCAATCCGCCGCTCGCCTCACTGATCACCGTGCCCGACGAGATCTCCCCGCCCTTGCCGGCCTCGAACGTGAACTCCTTGCCCGCTTCGCCTCCGACGATCTGGGCAATCGCTTCGCCGTAGCGCGGGCCGAGGTAGGCGTTGAGGCACCTGAGCGCCGGCTCGGCCGCCGTCAGGCTCGCCTGCTCGATGCTCGACCCGACGACCGTACTGACCCCGATGGCGAGCCGTTCGATGGCAGACGTCACGGCATCCGATCGATAGACCCGCTCGGCGACGTCGGTGGTGAGCTTCTGCGCCTGCTCCTGGGAAGCGAGCGATTGCAGCAGCGTGCCCCATCCCGTGCTCTTGCGCACCTCCTCGACGGCGATGTCGACGCGCGCGTCGATGATGTCCGACAGGCCCCCCTTGCGCCATTCGCTGGCAACGATCGCCTCGTAGTCCACGCCCGACAGATCGGCTTCGAGCGCCCGGATCGTGACCTTCTCGATGGCGGCACGGAAGGTGGCTTCGTCGGTGGCCTGGCAGTCCGCCATTTCGGCGCGTGTCAGTTGGCTCGCTTG
The DNA here is from genome assembly GCA_033764645.1 of Hyphomicrobiaceae bacterium. Lineage (GTDB taxonomy): Bacteria > Pseudomonadota > Alphaproteobacteria > Rhizobiales > Hyphomicrobiaceae > Filomicrobium. Next base: position 41,012 of record JANRIT010000038.1, on the reverse strand, counting down.
CGCCCTGGCAACTGAAGTGCCGTGCGGTAGGACGATTGAAGCGCTGACGAGGAGTGACACGACCGTGCGCAGCGGTTTCACCACGTCGATCTCTCCATCTCGGGCCGTCGCCGGACGACCCGACGCAACAGGGGCAGCGCCTGCCGGCCGGTCGGACGGCCATTGCTGTCCTGCCGGCCGCCACGCGGCGCGTCTGAACAACGGTTCAACCGTACCGAGCCATTGCGGCAACTATAGCGTGGTGCCCCACTCGCAACAGTGACATTCCTTCCATGCGGTGTGCAGGATGCGGCCAGCGGCGCGCGTCGAGGCGGTGCGGCAGTCGAATGAAACGGTGCGGCGACCAACATGAACACGACCCTCATGGCCATTGCCGCCTACGTCGCCCTGCAGTTCGCCATCGGCGTCTGGGTCGGCCGGCGCATCGCCAACGAGCACGACTACATCAACGCCGGCCGGCGCATCGGGTTGCTCGTCGGCGCGTTCAGCGTTTTCGCCACGTGGTTTGGCGCCGAGGCCATCGTCGGCGCAGCCGGAACCGTCTACGAAGAGGGCCTGACCGGAGCGACCATCGACCCGTTCGGCTACGCCACGGCCCTCGTCGTCGCCGGCCTCGTCATGGCGCGCCCCCTGTGGCAGCGCGGCTACGCGACGTTCGGCGACTTTTTCCGCGATCGCTATTCGGTCGGTGTCGAGCGCCTCGCCGTTCTTTTGATCCTGCCGGGGCCGATCATCTGGGCGGCAGCCCAGATTCGCGCCTTCGGCGTCGTCACCTCCGCGACCGGCGACGTCTCACTCGCCACCGGCATCCTCGTCGCGACCGCGGTGATCGTCGCCTACACCACGGTCGGCGGCTTGCTGGCGGACGCCTACACCGACGTGCTGCAAGGCGCCGTCATCATTCTCGGACTTGCCATCATTTTCGTGCTGGTCGCCAGCGAGAGTGGAGGCATAGCGGCGAGCATGGCGGCCATTCCCTCCGAGCGGCTCAGCTACAGCACGGGCAGTTCGCTCGGCGTCTTCGAGATGATCGAGCAATGGGCGATCCCGATCGGCGGTACGCTCGTCTCGATCGAGCTGATCTCGCGCATGCTCGGCACCCGCTCGGCGGAAACCGCGCGCCAGGCCTGCATCGTCGGCGGCGCGATCTACCTTCTGGTCGGTCTCGTGCCCGTTTACCTGGGTCTCGTCGGTCCGGCGCTGGTGCCGGGGCTGGAAAATTCCGAGGAGGTTGTGAGTCGGCTCGCGGAGCGTTACCTGCCGGGCGTTCTGTTCATCGTTTTCACGGGCGCGATCGTCTCGGCGATCCTGTCGACGGTCGATTCCGCCCTCCTCGCCTCCGGGGCAATCCTGTCCCGCAATGCATTGGAGCCGATCGCCCGCGACCTCGGCGAGCGCTCGCGGCTCTATCTGACGCGCGCGACAGTCGGTGTTCTGGGCGTATCTGCTTGCCTCATCGCGCTTTGGTCGACATCGATCCACGACCTCGTCGAGACAGCCTCCGCTTTCGGCAGCGCCGGCCTCGTCGTGACCGCACTGTTCGGCTTGTTCACGCGCTATGGCGGGCCATGGAGCGCGGCCGCCGCGCTTGTCACGGGCGCCAGCGTCTGGGGGCTCGGCGCGCTGACCGGAGCCCTGTCCTCGCCGTATCTCGTCGCCCTAGCGGCAGCCCTGTCGGCGTATGTGGCGGTCGCGCGGTTCGAGCCGGCACGGCCTGCAACCGAGCAAGGCCCGTCCTGAAGCCGCTGGCGCCTCGCGTGTGATTGCGCGTCAGCGCGCTTTGTCGGCGTACCGCCCGGTCGGCGAGACTTGGTTAGCTTTTCACCTCTACCCTCGTTCACGAACGGCTGACGAGCTTGTCAGGCGCTGGCAGGTGGGCGAGCCAAAGTCTTGACATAATTGGTTGGTCTCACGGCAAGATAGTGCGATTGTGCGGTGCGATATCGCCTTTCGCGGTTGCGTCATGGTGACCTATCGCTTCCATGCGCAACTTGAGGAACAAAAGTGCGGAATTATTCCGACGTCGGGCCTCCGGCCGTCGGAAGAGCACTGCGAAGACAGCGGGCGGCTGAAGTGCCTCGGCGGCAAGCCAGGGCATCATCGCCGCCGGGAACGACACGAAAAACCCCGTCCTGCCTCGGCCTCCCGCCGAGGCAACTCCGGAAATGCTCTGACCAAGCGGGCTTTGCAAAACGGCGAGCTTTGCCGTAAAGCATTGTGCCTGCGTATCAGCGAGTGCAGATAACGGCATGAAGATGAAGCAGAATTCTAGCGCGTACTTGAGCGGCTTCAAACTCGGCAACGGGCGCACGGGTGTGCTGCTCGTGCACAGCCTGGGCGGCACTCCGCTCGAACTCAAGTATCTCGCGCAGGGGCTCGCCCGCGCCGGCTACGCCGTGCATTGCCCGATGCTGCCTGGCATGACGAACGGCACGGACGTACTCAGCCTGTCGCGCTGGCAGGACTGGTACGCCGAAGTCGAGCGCGCTTTCGAAGAGCTCGAGGCATCCTGCGACACCGTTTTCGTCGGTGGCCTTTCCGCCGGCTCGATCCTCGCGCTGCGTCTCGCCTGCCGCCGGCAGGATCGCATCGCCGGCGTGCTCGCGCTGGCGCCGACACTGTGGCCGAACGGCTGGGCCATCCCGAAGGCGTTCAATCTGTTTCGCCTCGTAACAACGCGCTGGTTCAGCCGGCTGTTCCGCTTCGAGCAGCGCGCGCCCTACGGCATCAAGGACGAGCGGCTGCGCAAGATGATGATCGACGCCTACAGCGCCGATAATCGCACGCTCGGCCAAGTCTACGCGCGCTCCGGCGTTACGGTGTTCGAGTTCCTGCGCCTCGTCAGCGCGGTCAAGCGCGAGGCGGGATCGATGCGCCTGCCCATGTTCGTCGCCCATCCGCGCGAGGATGACCAGTCCCACCTCGACAACGCGCTGCGCCTCCAGCGCATGGTGGCCGGCCCCGTCGACAGCGTCATCCTGGATGACAGCTATCACGTCATCACGCTCGATCGGCAGCGCGACGTCGTCGTCGAGCGCTCGCTCGAGTTCATCCAGCGCGTCGAAAACAGGCTCGCGCAGCAGCGCCAGCCGGCCGTGGCCGACAAGGCTGCCGATCACGGCGCGCCTTCCGGCGCGCTCGTGGGCACGAGCGTCGGCTCCGAAGCCTGATCTCGCGCGTCCCTGATCTTGCGAGGCGCGATTGCGTGATCGCGCTTCGGGCATCCTTCGCCATCGTCTTCGATTTGATGCCTCAGCGCCGCTTCACGCGGCGCCAACGTTGTTGTCAGCACGCCGTGGCGCGCCAGCCGCCTCAGCGACTGACGACCTCGACGCTGGCGAGTTCCCCGTCCTTGACCTGGATCGCCTGCTCGAAGCGCCGCCCGCGGTGGCTCGCCGTCACGACGTAAGCTCCCGGCGCCAGAACGTGCGTGGGCAACGCGCCGACGCTGCGCTTGACGAGCCGGCCCTCCGGCGTCGCGATCGACCACTGCGTATCCGGCAGTGCTTCGCCGCCGGGCCGCGTCACCAGCCGCAGCGTGACTTTCGCGGCGGCGTGCTGGAGAGCGACCTCGGTGAGCTTGCCGGCTTCGACCGAGACGTCGGCGGCGACCTTGGCGTTGGCATCGCCGTAGGTCGACTGGATGTGGTAGAGGCCCGAATTGAGGCGGATGATGACGCCCGGGCGTGCTTCGGACATCACCAGCGTGCGCTCGCCCGACTGGCTCTGGTCGCCCTCGTAGATGTCGTACAGCACAGAATTGCTTGGAGCTTCGCTCTGCCCGACGAGGGCTGTGAGCCTGAGCCCGCCCGCGTTGATGACGAACTGCTCGGTGCTGCTGACACCGGGCTCCACACTGATCGTCTTCGTCAGGTTGGCCCGTCCGAACGCGGCGTTGACGAGATAGACGCCGGGCTCGAGCACGAGTTGCGGGCTCGGCTGCCGGTTGGTTGCGACGAGCTTCAAGGCGCCCGCGCCATCGGCTTCGCGAAAGACCCGCCAGACGATGCCCCTGTCGATGCGCTGTCCCTCGTCGGTCATCAGCGCGACGAGGCGCACCTGCGACTGCCCGCTCGGCACCTCGCTGGCAGGCGGCGTCTCGCTCGGGGATGGCGCCGCCCCCGGCCCAGCCGTTCCTGGCGTCGTAGCCCAAGGATCGCCGCCACCCGGTGCCGGCCCGGTCGGACCGCCGGGTGCCGCTGGTGGATCGACGGCGAGGCCCGCATCCCAGCCGCTGGTGTTGCCTGATTGCGCCGACGCTGGCGCCGCGAAGGCGACGGCACCCGTCGCAGCCAGGAGCGTGAGGGAGCAACGGGCAAGGCGATGCACGGACCGCGCGCGGCCCGCCAGCGAGCCGCCCCTCGGGGGAGCGTTCGATAAGGGGTGCTGCGACTCTGCGCGGTTCCACATCATGGGCCGTTGGCTCACGCACGGTTGGTGGGCAGGCGACTGCATCACTCAGCGTTCGAATTCGACGGTTTCGCGGCGTCCGGCAACGAGTTCGATTGCCTTCTCCAGGCTGCGCCCGCCAGTCTCGCAGCTGACGACATAGCGGCCAGGCGCCAGCACGGCAGCCGGTGTCGGATGGCTCGATCGCCACACGACGGCTCCGCCCGCGTCGCGCACCTCCCAGTACCGTTCGGCGTACGAGATAGCCCCGGCCGAAGCGAGCACCAGGCGCAATTCGGCGGCCTTCGCCTCGACGGGCAGCGTCAGCGCGGTACCTGCATCGACCGTGACATCGCGGGTCGCCGTGACATTGCGCGCGCCGATCTCGGCGCGAACGCGATACGTCCCTGGTGCGAGCCGGAAGGTCGCCTTGGCGATCGGGCTCGAGGCGATGACGACGTCCGGCCGTGCCGCCGCACTGACGAGGACGCGCGCCGGCAGCCGCACGACCTGCCCGCCGAGCGTGGCGACGGCCTCCACGGTGACGCTGCCGGTGTCGAGCACCATGGTGTGCTCCACGGCCTGCCCAGCCCCGATGGCGATCTGGTCGGAACTTTGTGCAGCGCCTGCCGTGGCTGACAGGTAGTAGGTACCGGCCGGCAGCGCGAATGTCGCCTCTCCGGCGGCAGCGCGGGCAATCTCGCGCCGGCCGCCAGCCGCAGCTGGATCGTCGGTCGCCACGACGACCAGCGCCTCCTCGACGCGCTGGCCGCCGCGGGCCACGACGCCGAGGCGAAGAGTTCCGGTGGCGAGTTCGAGGCCCGCATCGACGTGCTGGCCTGCGGCCACGTCTATCTCGCGAGACAGCCGCGTGGAGCCGCGCTCCGCGTCGACGCGATAGCGGCCTGCGGGCAGCACCAGCGAGGCGGCGAGCGTCGGGCTGATGACGACCGGCTCGGCGCGTCCCCCCGTGAGCCGGCTGACGGTCACCGTCGCCGGCAGACCCGCGCCTTTGCTGTCCGCTTCCCGTCCGAGCGCCAGGCTGCCCGCATCGAGCCGCAGATCGACGAGCGTGGGGCCGCGCTCGGCGACCACGATGTCCCGGCGCCCCGCCACGAGACCCGCAGCAGCGTCGACGACATAGGCGCCCGGCGCCAGCGGCAGTTCGAAGCGCGGTTCGACGATGTCCAGCATCGGCTTGACGAGGTCGCTCGCCCGGTAGAGGCGCCAGCGCAGCGGCTGGGTCATCGGCACCTGGCCATCGCCGAGGAAGGCCCTGACGACGAGATGCGGCGGACCGTCGGCCGGCCGCTGCGGCTCATTGCCGGCTCCGGCCTGGGGGCCTCGCTGGGCCGCATCGCGCGGCTGTGCGGCGATCGGCGCCGGGGGACGGCCACCGAGCAGCGCGAGGCGCACGGCGGCTTCGACGGCCGGCCCGATCTCGGCCTGCGTCTCGGCGGTGAACACCTTGCCGCCCGTGATCTCGGCCGCGCAGCGCGTCGCGATCTTCTCTGGTGCCGGCACGCCGAGCGAGACGAGGCTTACCGGCACGCCGGGGATCGCGGCGGCGAACTCTCGCGCTGCCTTGCAGATGTCCTCGCCGCAGTTGTCGTTGCCGTCGTGGACGATGACGACGCCGCCGCGGTCGCCCGGACCGAACGCGCCCGCCGCCTGGCGCAGCCCCTGCACGAGCGGGCCCTTGCCGCGCGGGTTCAGCCGGTCGAGCGGCTGCAGCAGGGCATCGACCGGCTGGGCACCGGCGGCCACCGCCACCTCGGCGGCCGCACAGGTCCGTCCGAACACGACGAGGCCGCTGCGCCCCGGCGGCGTCGTCCCGAAGCTGCGCCGCAGGGCTTCGCGCGCGACCTCGAACTTGGGCCCGCGCCCGCCCGGCAGCTCGCCCCACATGGAGCCCGACGCATCGAAAACGACGACCGCCGTCGCCGGCTCCGCCGCCGTCTGAGCGAGGCCGGGCACGGTCGCCATGCCCGCGGCCGCAGCAAGAACGGCCGACGTGATAGTGCCCGCCACACGCCATGCCGGTCCGCGCCCTGCCTTCGTGAGCCTCGCGCCCGCGACAAGCCTGCCGCCCATGATGACCTCGCCCCGCTGTCGGCCTGCGGGGCCCCGCCCCGCGTTCACCCGAATTGTAGCAGAGTTCGATTTGCGATAGCGAGGCGGGCAAAGACCTTGCGGCCGGGCGGTCGCGTCACCGAGGACCAAGCCATGACCGAAACCACGCGCAGCGAGGCGACGCTCCGTTTGCTCGCGACCCGCCGCTCGGCGAAGCCCGATCTCCTGGCCGAGCCCGGGCCGGATCGCGCGCAACTGGAAGAGCTCATCGCGCTGGCTTCCCGTGTTCCCGATCACAAGAAGCTCGCGCCGTGGCGCTTCATCGTCTTCACCGGCACGGCCCGCGCCAGCATCGGGGAGGCGTTCGTGGCCGCCTGCAAGGTCGAGGACAGGATGGAGCCCTCCGAGCAGCGGCTTGCAACCGAGCGCGCCCGCTTCATGCGCGCCCCCGTCGTCGTCGCCGTCGTCTCGCGCGTCACCGAGGTGCGTGGCGCACCCGAGTGGGAGCAGGTTCTGTCGGCGGGCGCAGCGGCTTTCAACCTGTGCCTTGCGGCCAATGCGATGGGCTACGGCACGTCCTGGATCACCGAGTGGATCGCCTATTCGCCAATGGTCCGCTCGGCGCTGGGGCTCGCTGACAACGAGCGTGTCGCGGGCTTCGTCTACATCGGCACCAACGCGGCCCCGCAACCCGACCGCGACCGCCCCGCGCTCGCCGACATCGTGACGTGGTGGCCGCAGGAGTAGACGCTGCCTACGGAGCCGTGCGGCGAACCGAGGCCGAAACGGCTGAGCGTCAATACCGGAACTGCTCGGCCAGCACCCGCTCGTCGAGGTCGTGACCGGGGTCGAACATCATCAGCAATTCGATGTGGCGCGCCTGCGCGATCTCGACCCGCTCGACATCGCGCGTCTCGTCGTGATCGGCGACCGCACTGACCGGCCGCTTGTCGCCCTCGCGCACCTCGATCGAAATGCCGGCGGTGTTCGGCAGGAGCGCGCCGCGCCAGCGCCGCGGCCGGAACGGGCTGATCGGCGTCAAGGCCAAGAGTGGCGCAGTGATCGGCAGGATGGGCCCGTGCGCCGACAGATTGTAGGCCGTGGAGCCGGCCGGCGTGGCGACGAGCACGCCGTCGCAGATGAGCTCCTCCATGCGCACCTGCCCGTCGATGGAGATCTTCAGCTTGGCCGCCTGATAGCGCTGGCGGAACAGCGACACCTCGTTGATGGCCAGCCCCTTGTAGGCGCGTCCCTCGCGGTCGTAGGCGCGCATGGCGAGCGGGTGGATGCCGGTGATACGCGCCGCGTTCAGCCGCTCGATGAGATTGTCCTCGCGATACTCGTTCATGAGAAAGCCGACCGAGCCACGGTTCATCCCGTAGGTCGGAATGCGGTCGTTCATGTAGCGATGCAGGGTTTGCAGCATCAGGCCGTCGCCGCCCAGGGCGACGATGGCGTCGGCCTCCGTCGCCGGCACGTTGCCGTAGCGGTGGGCGAGCCGGGCGAGGCCCTCGCGCGCCTCCGCAACTTCCGAGGCGACGAAGGCGATGCGCTCGAACGGTCGGGCGGAAGCTGGCATGCTGTTCTCTCGATGAACCTGACTGCGAGGGTCGCTCACATGACCGCCGGGGACAAGCCCATCCTGATCTACGTGACCTGCCCGGACGTGGCGGTGGCTGGGGCCATTGCCGAGAGCGCCGTGGCCATGGGGCTGGCGGCGTGCGCCAACGTCCTGCCGGGCATGACGACGATCTATCGGTGGCAGGGTAAGATCGAGCGCGCGAGCGAGGTCGTCCTGATCCTGAAATCGATGAGCCGTCACTGGCCGGCACTGTGCGCAGCGGTGGCCGCGCGCCACCCCTACGAGACGCCGGCGATCCTGCGCATCGACGTCGCCGATGGCGCGGCACCGTTCCTGGCATGGCTCGCGGCCGAGACGTCTGCGGCCGAGACGTGACACGCCGCGTCTGACGGCGGTTGCGTAGCGACGGGGCGGACGCTCAGCGCCGCCATCCCCGAGCAACGAGAGCGACCAGCACTCAGCGCTCGGAGCTCAGCGCACGCCGGCGGCGGGCGCGACAGCCGCATGGCTGCCCGCGACGCGCTAGGTGTCAGCGACGTTGAGCAAGCGAGAACTCCCGGGCCCGGAGGGTGTGCTTCGCCGACCGATCACGACGAGCCGTGCGTCGCAGGCGTCTCAGTTGAAGGCGTCGCCGAAGGCCTGCCGGAAAAGTGCGCGGCGACGGCTGCTCTGGCTTCCAGCGGAGGCACGGCGCACGCGCTGCTGCTCGCGCACGTCACGCCGGGCAGCGCGTTGGTCCCGCTCGATCGGAAGATCGGCGCGGCTTGCGGCGTTGGGGTCGGCGTAGACGTTGCCGCGTGCCGTCCCATCGCGCGGGCTGCCAGGAGCGCCAGCTTCGTCGACGGCTGCACCGATCGCCATGCGGCCCGGCAGCGGGTCGGCGGGTCGCGGCCGCGGGACGGGTGCGTCCGTTGCGACGACCGTCGTGCCGACCGACCAGCCGTCGCCCGGAGCACCCGCGCCCGGCAGGATGGCCTGCCGGCCCGTCGAGCGCAGCATCGGAACGGGAGCGACGACGGGGTGGGCGCCATCGGTTTGCGCGACTTCCTGCGCCGGCACGCAGCGACCGCCGGCAGAAGCCACGGCGCCCTGCGCGCATTCGACGCCACACACGATACCCTGATGGCCGCCGACGAGCGCGAGCTGCACGTAATCGGGTTCCTCGGCCGGTAGCGCGGCGTTGACCCGGCGCATGAATTCGCCGAGCGCGCGCCGCGTCGCCTGCGTCCAGCTTCCGTGGATCTCCCCGCCGTAGCACCCCGCGCGGCGCAATTCGCGCTGCAGGTCGCGCACGAGCGTATAGCGTGCTCCGTCATCGGCGGGACGCGCCGATTTGAGCCGTTCGCCCGTCGGCACCCCGATCGCCGGCGTCACCACGGTCTGCCACGACGAAGCGACGGGCCGCACGAGCTGCCGGCCAGCCACCGCGACGCCTGCTGGCTCTTCGCCGGCCGCGGCTGTGTTTGCTCCATCGCGCGAGCCCGATTGGAACAGGGAACCGCCCGGCGAGAAATTGCGCTGGCCGCTCTCGCCATCCACCGCAGTGGTCGGTACCGGCGTCAGGATGCGCGTCACACGTGCCAGATGGACATGCTGCTCGATGGCGTCAGGGTAGTAGGCATACGCTCCGATGCCGAAGCCCGTTGCCAACATCAAGAGACCGGTGAAACCACGCATGACACGCCTCGCCCCAGAGGGACCGGGCCGAGTAAGGCCCCTGGCCGGGCTTCCGGCGGCACGCCGCGAGCCCCACGGCGCAACGGCGCCGTTAGGTGCATCGGCTGCGTCGGAGGCCACCTCCCAGAAGCGCTCGTCGGCCGCAGTTGCACCGCCATCTGCACACTTTATACCCCCCGCCCGGCAGCGCGCCAAGGCACAACTTTGTCAGAATTTCGGCAGCTCGGTTTTCGCTTAAGGGAAGCTGACACTCGGGTTACGGTACCGACTGTTGCTGACGCGCAACATTAATCGAGCCCCCCGCGCATGTGGAAAAGGTGGCCCCACTGGCCTGTCGGTCTGTGGACGCCAGTTGGAAAAAGCCGAGTCATGTCCGGGACAAGCAGTTGACAGAGGTCGGCTTGCTCGTCCCGCTGGCTACCTGCCTCACGGGGCCATGGCATCGAGAATCCACGTGAATCCCGGTGCTTGCTTAACAGGCAGTTACGAATCGCGTAGCGTTTCCCGCTGAGGGGCATTGTGCTGCGTAAGTTTCGTGAAGGCCCGGGTTCGAGACGCGCAGTCATCCACAGCACCGTTCAAGCGGCGAACACAGCGGTGGATAGTGTCGATTTCGAGCACTGGGCTCCGGTTCGGCTTGCAACCGATCTGCCACACTCACCAATCCCTCCGGCTCTCGTTTGGGGACGAGTCCGGATGCTCAGGGAGCGGCCAAGATGGCGACGCTGCAAGAGAACAGAACAATACTGAGCCGGGCGCCTGTTTGTCCTCTCGACAGGCCGAGTTGCGAAGGCTGGTCCGTTTCGCGTTGGGGGCCTGCCCGTTTTCGAGGGAGAGGGCAATGAGACATGCTCTAGGCGTACTGGGTGTCCTAGCCGCCTGCGTGCTACTCGCCGTATCAGCGGCGATGAATTGGAGTTTCGGGTATGGTTTGGGAAGAACCCCGATCGATGGCCAGATCTACGGCGCTGCAAGTGCCGCCGCAGATTGCTTGAAGGCTCTCGTTCCGTTCTTCTTTTTCGCCGCGATAAGAAACAAGGCGTGGAGCCAGGCCGCAGCCTCGGCTCTCGTCTGGACCGTCGTGACCGCCTATTCGCTCACGTCGGCCTTCGGACACGCCGCGCTCAACCGCTTCGACGTTGCGAGCGACCGCTCGGCTGAAAAGCAGGTCTACCAGGACCTGCGTGCCGACCTCGCTCGTGCGAAGGATCAGTTGAGCTGGGTGCCTGAGCATCGGCCGGCCGCCACGGTCGCCGCAGAGATCGAGGGCCTCAAGACCAACAAGGTCTGGAAGGTCACCGAGGGCTGCACGAACGTGACGGGTCCGCAGGGCCGCACGCTCTGCCAGCAGTATGCTGGCCTCCAGGCGGAGATGGCCTCCGCCGAACAGGCGACCGCGCTCGAAGCGCGCATCGCTGCCACGCAGCAGAAGCTGTCTGGCGTCGACACCGCTCATGCGATGTCGGAAGCCGACCCGCAGGCCCACGTCCTGGCCAAGCTGTCGGGCTACTCCGTCGAGCAGGTACAGCTCGCCATGGTGTTGTTCGTAGCTGTGCTTCTGGAAGTCGGCTCGGGCTTCGGTCTGTATGTGGCCATGAGCCAGTGGCGGTTGGACGACCGCCGTATCCCGGCCGCACCGAAGATGGTGCCTGTGCCGGTCAGCACCGCTGCGGCAGCGGTGGCGGGCGGAAGCGCTGCTTCCCTCCCCGTGCAGATCGACAAGCCGCGTTCGGGTGCGAACGACAACGCCAACAAGGTCGTTGCCTCGCCCGCCCCGCAGAGACTGGTCGCTCCTGAGAGCGATGTGGAGCGTTACTACAAGGAGAAGATCGAGACCCAGGATGGTTCGAGCGTCACTGCAACGGAGCTTTTCGAAGACTACTGCCAATGGTGTGAGGAGCTGCAGAAGGAGCCCCTAGCGTTCCCGAAGTTCTCGCGTGATTTCGGTGAGTTGGGTGTCCAGAAGGCCCGTGTTGCAGGCCGCGTTCGCTACATCGGTGTCGCCCGGAAGGCGACGAAGGGTCACGAGGAGGTTAAGAATTCGCCGGTCTTCGGCGTCAAGGCCGCCTGAGACCCAGGCATCGCGAAGGGCCCCTCACGGGGCCCTTTTGCATGTCTGGGCCCTGCCGTGAATTGGGCAGTGACATTTGAATGCTATCGCGATCGCGATGACTTCGACCCCAAACGAAAACGGCGGCACTCGCGAGTGCCGCCGTTTCGCTGTGATGGCCGGTGCTAAGCCTGTACGCCGGGGCGATCAGCCCTGGACGGCGCGGGCTTCCTCGAGCGCCTGGTGTGCGTCTTCGGCACGCTCGAAAATGTGCGGCGCGAGCCCACGCCGATTGAGGGCCTCCTGCATCTTGACCCGCATGAACGCGCTCGTCGTGTAGCGTGTCGAGGTCAGGTAGTGGTGCTCCAGCATGTATTGGATCATGTCGGCGTAGTCGTCGTAGAGGTCCTCGGCGATGCGGCAGCCGTCGTGGTTGACGACGGAGTTGACGCGCCGGCCAGCCTTGCGGCACGCTTCCACCAAGATGCGCTTCAAATCCTCGATGTCGGCCCGCTTGCGCACGCTCCATCCCTCGAGATTGAGGAACAGGATGTTGCGCTCCGCGTCGTAGCTCACGCGCTCCGACAGCTTGAGGTTCATGAGGTCGGCCATGAGTTCCATGGGCTCGTCGCGGAATATGCGCGGGTTCATGGGCACCGGCTTGTTGATGAGCGGTGCGAAATCCATCTGCGCGAGGATATCGCGCTCGATGTCGATGCCGGGCGCCACCTCGATGAGTTCGAGGCCGGCCGGCGTGAGCTGGAACACACAGCGCTCGGTGATGTAGAGCACCGGCTGGGAGCGCTCCGCGGCGAAGCGACCGCTGAACGTGATCTGCTCGACGGCCTTGACGAACTTCCGCGCCCGGCCCTCCTTGACGATCCGAAGCTTGCCGTCCTCGATGGCGATCTCGAGCCCGCCCGCCGTGAACGTGCCCGCGAAGGCAACCGCGCGCGAGTTCTGCGAAATGTCGATGAACCCACCGCAGCCGTTGAGGCGCCCGCCGAAGCGGCTCGTGTTGACGTTGCCGGCCTCGTCACACTCGGCCATGCCGAGGCAGGTCAGGTCGAGCCCGCCGCCGTGGTAGAAGTCGAACATCTCGTTCTGGTTGATGACGGCAGCCGCATTGACCGAGGAGCCGAACGCCGAGCCGCCGGCCAGGACGCCGCCGATGGCGCCGGCCTCGGTCGTCATCGTCAGATAGGGCGTGACCTTCTCCTCGGCGGCAACCGAGGCGACGCCGTCCGGCGCTCCGACCCCGAGGTTGATGACGCCATTGAGGGGCAGTTCGAAGGCAGCGCGCCGCGCGATGATCTTGCGCTCGTCGAGGGGCAGTTTCGCGATCGCCTCGACCGGTACGCGCACCTCGCCCGACAGCGCCGGGTTATACAGCGTGCCATAGTTCATGCGGTGCATTTCAGCGCTTTCGGCGACGACGACACAGTCGACGAGAATGCCGGGAACCTTGACGTCCTTCGGCTTGATCGAGCCCTGCTCGACAATGCGCTCGACCTGCGCGATGACGATGCCGCCGTTGTTGTGGGCGGCCATGGCCTGGGCCAGCGCATCGAGGGTGAGCGCCTCCTTCTCCATGCTGAGGTTGCCCGAGGGGTCCGCGCTCGTCGCGCGGATGAGGGCGACGTCGATCGGGGTCGACTTGTAGAACAGCCACTCCCGGCCCTCCGCCTCGACGAGGCTGACGATGTCCTCCGTCGTCGCCGAGTTGACCTTGCCGCCGCCGAGCCGGGGGTCCACGTAGGTGTGCAGGCCGACCCGCGAGAACAGGCCCGGCTGTCCAGCCGCGCACGTCCGGTAGAGCTTCGAGATGACGCCCTGGGGCAGGTTATAGCCCTGGATGCGCCCGGCGGCGGCGGCTTCGGCGACCTTCGGCATGCGGCCGAAGTTGGCGGCAATGACCCGCTTGAGGAGGCCGTCATGATGCAGGCGGCCGGTGCCCAGGCCTTTGCTGTCGCCGGCGCCGGCGCACATGATGAGCGTCAGCGCCTTCGGGTGGCCCGTCGCCACGTAGCGCTTTTCCAGCGCCGCATGCAGCGCCTCGGGAATGCAACTCTGCACGAAGCCCGTCGTCGTTATGACGTTGCCATCGCCAATCAGCGCAATGGCCTCGTCGGCGGAGATCACTTTGTTCTTCACGGCTGTCGCCTCCCGCGGTTCGCGCACGCGGCTAGACGAGGCGTTTCTGCCCTCGACCGACCGGCACTATTTTGCGCCGAAAGTAGAATGTCCCCGCCCCCGCGCCAATCGCGCGATCGGCGACGAAAGCCCTCACTCCAAGGGGTGCGCGACCTGCCACCGGCGGGCCATCGTCGTGCAGCGAGCGGGTAGGCGAGGCCCCACCCGCGCGGCGGGCTGGCCGCCTCGGCAATGGGTCTGCATGTGCGGGTCTGCAATCGGAAAGACGGCTCGGTGATGTCGATTAGGCTCGAAGGAAGTTCCCGTTGCAGTGCGGCCCGGCGATCTATAGACGGGAGAGTGGGCTACCTCCCCCCAACGGGAGGCATCTATCTGGAAGGATAGTCGCATGACGACCATCACGCGCCCGGCCATTCGGCCGGTCAATCCGCGCTTTTCGTGCGGTCCGTGCGCCAAGCGCCCCGGCTGGGCGCCCGCGAGCCTCACCGACGCACCTGTCGGCCGCTCCCACCGCGCCAAGATCGGCAAATCCCGTCTCAAGCTCGCCATCGACAAGACGAAGGCCGTGCTCGGTGTGCCGGCCGACTATGTCTGCGCCATCATGCCCGGCTCCGATACCGGCGCTTTCGAGGCGGCGATGTGGAGCCTTCTCGGGCCCCGTGCCGTCACGGTGCTGGCCTGGGAAAGCTTCGGCAAGGAATGGGTCGTCGACGCCGTCAAGGAACTGCGCCTGCCCGGTCTCGAGACCATGGTCGCCGACTTCGGCCATCTGCCCGACCTGTCGGCCATCGACTGCGATCGCGACCTGGTGTTCACCGCCAATGGCACGACGTCGGGGGTGCGCATTCCGAACTACGACTGGATCGCGGCCGATCGGCTGGGCCTGACGCTCGTCGATGCGACGTCGGCGGCTTTCGCGCAGCCGATCGACTGGCCAAAAGTCGATTGCCTCACCTTCTCCTGGCAGAAGGTGCTTGGCGGCGAGGCCGCCCACGGCATCCTCATCCTGTCGCCGCGCGCGGTCGGGCGGCTGGAGAGCTACCGTCCGTCCTGGCCGCTGCCCAAGCTGTTCCGGCTGACCAAGGGCGGCAAGCTCAACGCCGGCATCTTCGAGGGCGAAACCATCAACACGCCGTCGATGCTGTGCGTCGAGGATTATCTCGATGCGCTCGCCTGGGCGGAGAGCCTCGGTGGCGCGACGGCACTCGCCGCCCGCGCTGATGCCAATGCCAAGGTGCTGCTCGACTGGGTCGCCGCGACGGCCTGGATCGACAACCTCGCCGTCGATCCCGCGACATGGTCGAACACTTCGATCTGCCTGCGCATCGTCGACCCTGCCGTCCTCGCGTTGCCGTCGGACGCGCAGGCTGCCTTCGCCAAGTCCATCGCCGATGTGCTCGACCGGGAGGGCATCGCCTACGACATCGGCAGCTATCGCGATGCCCCGCCCGGACTGCGCATCTGGACCGGCTCGACCGTCGAGACCGCCGACGTGGCAGCCCTCCTGCCATGGCTCGACTGGGCCTTCGCCAGCGCCAAGGCCAGCCTCGCCAAAGCGGCTTAGGCTGGGCTTCCGTCCCCTTATCCGACCCTCCGGGCCACCCTCTCCCGCCGGGAGAAGGAAGTGGAGCGCCGAGGTCGGAGTAGGCGTCGCCTCTCCCGGGACGGGAGAGGTGGCCGGCAGGCCGGTGAGGGACTTGGCTGCCGCAGCTGACGCTGAAACGATCTACAGCACCTCTATCCAGACACGTCGCTCGCGAACATCGAGGATCCTCCCATGCCCGCCCCCAAAGTCCTGATCTCCGACGCACTGTCGGAGACCGCCGTCGCCATCTTTCGCGATCGCGGTATCGACGTCACCTTCGATCCCGACCTCGGCAAGGACAAGGATCGGCTCGCTGCCATGATCGGCGCGTTCGACGGCCTCGCCGTCCGCTCGGCGACCAAGGTGACGGAGAAAGTGCTCGCCGCCGCGACCCGCCTCAAGGTCGTCGGCCGCGCCGGCATCGGCGTCGACAACGTGGACCTGAAGGCGGCGACCGCGAAGGGCGTCATCGTCATGAACACGCCCTACGGCAACTCGATCACGACGGCCGAGCACGCCATCGCCATGCTGATGGCGCTGGCCCGTCAGATCCCCGAGGCCAACGCCTCGACGCACGCCGGCAAGTGGGAAAAGGCCCGCTTCATGGGCGTCGAGGTGTTCAACAAGACGCTCGGCGTCATCGGTTGCGGCAACATCGGCGCCATCGTCGCCGACCGGGCCCAGGGCCTGAAGATGCGCGTCATCGCCTACGATCCGTTTCTGTCGCCCGAGCGCGCGCAGGTGCTCGGCGTCGAGAAGGTGGAACTCGCCGATCTCCTCGCGCGCGCCGACTTCATCACGCTCCATACGCCAATGACACCGCAGACGAGAAACATCCTGTCGGCCGACAACATCGCGCGCACCAGGAAGGGCGTGCGCATCGTCAATTGCGCGCGCGGCGGGCTGGTCGATGAGGCCGCCCTCGCACAAGCCCTTCGCGCAGGCCACGTCGCCGGCGCCGCCCTCGACGTCTTCGAGGTGGAACCGGCCAAGGAGAACGTGCTGTTCGGATTGCCGAACGTGATCGCGACGCCGCATCTGGGCGCAGCGACCGACGAGGCGCAGGAGAACGTCGCCCTCCAGGTCGCCGAGCAGATGTCGGATTATCTCATCAAGGGCGCGATCACCAACGCCATCAACTTTCCCTCGATTTCCGCCGAGGAGGCACCGCGCCTGACGCCGTGGGTCAGGCTCGCCGGTGAGGTCGGCTCGTTCGCCGGCCAGTTGACGGACGTCGCCATCAAGGCGATCCGCATCGAGTACCTGGGCGAGGTCGCCGCCCTCAACATCAAGCCGCTGACAGCGGCCGCCGTCGCTGGCGTGCTGCGCCACTCGATGCCGGGTCTCAACATGGTCGCCGCCGGCGCCATCGCCAAGGAGCGCGGCATACTGATCGAAGAGATGAACTCTTCCGGCGGCGGGGGCGCCTACGAGAGCCTCGTCAAGCTCACCGTCAAGACCGATACCTACGAGCGCTCGCTCGCTGGCACCGTGTTCTCCGACGGCCGGCCACGCATCGTCCAGGTGCGCGACATCGACATGGATTTCGCCCTCGCCCCGCACATGATGTTCGTTCGCAATCAGGACAAGCCCGGCTTCATCGGCCAGTTCGGCATGGTGATGGGCAGCGCCGGCGTCAACATCGCGACGTTCAATCTGGGCCGCGTGGCGCCCGGCGGTGACGCCATCGCCATCGTTGCGCTCGACGCTCCGGTGAGCGACGAGGTGCTGAGCAAGGTCGCAGCCCTTCCCCAGGTGGTGCGCGCCCGCCGCCTCGCCTTCTGAGGCGAGATCGCGTCAACCGCTTCGGCAGACGCCTGTCGCCAATTCCGCTCAATCCCGGCATAACGCCGAGCGTTAGTGCCGGGCAGGCCATGTGCGGTTGCCTGGCCGTTCAAGGGGAGAGCACTATGTATCGCGTCGCCGTTGCCGCCCTCGTGCTGGCTGGGTTGTTGCCCGGACAGGTTCTCGCCGCCGACGTGCAGGCGACCTCCAAGCTGGTGGCCGTCACCGTCTTTCCAATGGGTGCGGAGGTGACGCGCCGGGCGACCGTCAAGCTCGAGCCGGGCCAGCACACCATCGTGCTGCCCGATCTGCCGGCACAGACGGTGCAAAGCTCGATCCGCGTCGAGGCGACGGCCACGGGCGGTCTCGAGATCGGCTCGGTCGACAACCGGCGCCTCTCGATCCCGCGTGCCGACGCAGCCGCCCAGGCGAGCGAGCAGCGCCGGCTCGAAACGGAGCTGGAGGCCATGCGCGACCGGCGCGCCCTCATCGAGGCGGAGACCGAGACGGCAGAGGTGCAGCGCACGCTGTTGCGCAATCTCGCCAATCTTCCGAACCGCCCGCCGCCGGGAACGCCGCTCACCGCCGCCCCCCAGGCCGAGGACTGGCCGGGGCTGCTCGGTCTCATCGGCAAGTCGATGACCGAGGTCTCCCGGGCCGAGCAGGATGCGCGTGCGCGCCTGCGCGATCTCGATCGCGCCATCGCCGACGTCGAGGCCAAGCTCGGCGAGCTTTCCCCCGTCGAGGACGAGCGCACCGAAATCAAGGTGCATGCCAATGCCGACGCCGCCCTCGAGGCGACGCTGATCATCCGCTATCAGGTGCCGGGCGCGGCGTGGCAGCCGTTCTACGACGCCCGCCTTGCGACCGGCTCGAAGACGAGCGTGCCGAAGCTCGAGTTCATTCGCCGCGCGGCCATCACGCAGTCGACCGGCGAAGCCTGGTCCGACGTCGAGCTGACGCTGTCGACCTCGCGGCCCAAGGCAGGCTCGGCTGCCCCCGACCTGCAGCCCGTGACCGTCGACATCAGGGAGCCGGTGCCGCCCCGCCCCGCCGCGCCCGTCACCCAGGCCCCGGCCGGCGGTGCTCCCCTCGACGACCGCATGGCGACCACAGCGGAGGCCGACGCCGAGCCGCAGGCGGAGGGACGCGCCCGCGGGCTTGCGAGGATGGCCGCTCCCGCGCCAGCCCGCGTCGCCGAGGCCGTCGTCGAGACGAGCGCGTTTCAGGCGCTCTATCGCGTGCCTGGCGCGGTCAGCGTGCCGGCGACCGGTGAAGCCAAGCGGGTGCAGCTCGCCCGCCAGGAGAGCGAGCCGCAGGTGACGATCCGCACGGTGCCCAAGGTCGACGACCGCGCCTACCTGTACGTGAAGTTCAAGGCGCAGCCGCAGGCTCCGTTCCTGCCGGGCGCCGTATCGCTGTTCCGCGACGGGACGTTCGTCGGCACCGGCCGGCTGCCGCTGATCGCCGGCGGCGACGAGCACGAGCTAGGCTTCGGCGTCGATGATCTCGTGCGCGTGCGCTATACGATCGCCGAGGAGAAGAAGGGCGAATCCGGCATCATCTCCGCCTCGCGGACCGATGCGCGCCAGTACAAAATCACCGTGAAGAACCTGCACGAGCGGTCGGTCGCGGTCAGCGTGCTCGATCAGGTGCCAGCTTCGCGCAACGATGCCGTTACGGTGGAATTGACGGGGCGCAATGCGCCGTCGCGCAGCGATGTCGACGGCAAGCGCGGTGTCATCGCGTGGGACTTCACGCTCGCCGCCGAGGAGGAGAAGGCGATCGATTTCGCCTACAGGATCGCCTGGCCGGCGGCCAAGCAGATCGAGTTCGGTCGCTGAGGCGCGGCGCGCCCGTCGCTGCGGTCGACGAGGCCGCACTTCCCCTGGCGATCGCGCAGACTATACTGCCGTAAAGCCCCGGTGATTTACCGGGGCTTTGATGTGTCGGAAGGGCTAGAAGGGCGAGATGTCGAACGTCGTGGTGGTCGGCGCCCAGTGGGGCGACGAGGGCAAGGGCAAGATCGTCGATTGGCTGTCCGAGCGCGCCGATATCGTGGTGCGCTTCCAGGGTGGCCACAACGCCGGCCATACCCTCGTCATCGGCGGCGTGACCTACAAGCTGTCGCTGTTGCCGTCCGGCGTGGTTCGCGAGGGCAAGCTCGGCGTCATCGGCAACGGTGTCGTCATCGATCCGTGGGCGCTCTCCTCCGAGATCGAGCGCCTCGCCGGTCAGGGCGTGCGCGTCTCGCGCGACAACTTGCGCATCGCCGAGAACGCGACGCTCATCCTGCCCCTGCACCGCGAGCTCGATCAGTTGCGCGAGGAGGCCGCCGGCGCCGGCAAGATCGGCACGACCGGGCGCGGCATCGGCCCCGCCTACGAGGACAAAGTTGGCCGCCGGGCCATCCGGGTCAACGACCTGATCAACCTCGATACGTTGGGACCCAAGGTCGAGCGCATCCTCGTGCACCACAACGCCTTGCGCCGGGGCCTCGGCAAGCCTGAGATCGAACGCGATGCGCTGATGGGCGAGCTCGCCGAGGTGAGGGGCCGCATCCTGCCCTACGTCGATTGCGTCTGGGAGTTGCTCGACAAGGCCCGCCGCGCCGGCAAGCGCATTCTGTTCGAGGGCGCGCAGGGCACGCTTCTGGACATCGACCATGGCACCTATCCGTTCGTGACGTCGTCGAACACCGTCGCCTCGCAGGCGGCGACGGGTTCTGGCCTCGGGCCGCGCGTGCCGGGTTACGTGCTGGGTATCGCCAAGGCCTATACGACCCGCGTCGGCTCAGGTCCGTTCCCGTCCGAACTGATGGACGACGTCGGCCGCGCCATCGGCGAGCGCGGCCACGAGTTCGGGACGGTGACGGGGCGCGCCCGCCGCTGCGGCTGGTTCGACGCCGTCCTCATGCGCCAGTCGGTGAGGGTGAACGGCATCGACGGCCTCGCACTGACGAAACTCGACGTGCTCGACGGCTTTGCAGAGATCAAGGTCTGCACCGGTTACAGGCTCGATGGCGCGGTGATCGACAGGTTCCCGGCCGGGCAGAACGCGCAGGCCCGCGTCGAGCCGGTCTACGAGGTCTTCGAAGGCTGGTCGCAATCGACTCGCGGCGCCCGCTCGTGGGCCGACCTGCCGGCGCAGGCGGTCAAGTACGTCAAGCAGATCGAGGAATTGATTGAATGTCCCGTCACGCTGCTCTCGACGAGCCCCGAGCGTGACGACACCATCCTGATGCGCGATCCATTCGAGGGGTGAGGAACCACGCAAGAGGTTGACCTTCGTCCCGTCTATAGCTCCCGTTGTCGGATACGGCTCGGTTCGATGACGGTGAAGTAGCCCTCCCACCGAGTGGAAATGCTCGCCAAGCACTTTGAAACGTGATCGGTCTGTGCACCAAGCGATAATCGTTCGGTTTCCAGCAAGATAACACCGACGACGGGAAGGCCCTGTGCGACGGCAAGCTTGCCGAAATCTCTGTCGAATGTAATCAGCACGAAGCCGAGCGTGTTCGACGATGTCAGTACGACTGTGTCGGGCTCGCCAGCGAGCACATCCTTAACCGCCACAACGTTGTGGCCGTCTGACCTCAGTCGCTCGACAAAGCATGGCGGAACGTTCTCGTCCGCAACAAGCTGCATTTACTCAGCGGCTTCAGTACGAGGCGTGCCGACCTGATCAGCCGCATAATCCAGCGCTGCATTGATGTCTTCGAGAGTTAAGTGAGGGTACGCTTCGATGACGTCTGCCGGAGTATGGCCAGCTGCAAGCCAGCGCAGGATCAACTCGACCGTAATTCGAGTTCCCTTGATGCAGGGCTTGCCCACCATGATGGCAGGATCAATTGAAATTCGCTCGTGCATTTTTGACATAGCTTAGCTTAGCACGACTGTTGGCACCTGCACAGCAGTGCTGATCCCGCTCATCCCAGTTGCCCGCCATCGTAGCCGCAGGCGATGCGCGCGAGCGCGGCACGCAACGCATCCCCGCCGATCTCCTCGGCGAGGTCTGAGGCTTCCGGGCTATCCGTCCCGAGGCCGCGCGAGCGTGCCAGAAGCTCGCCGAGGAGCCTGCGGTCCATCGTCGGCAGGCTTGCCCAGAAGGCGCGGGTCAGCGCAGTGGCCAGCTCGTGATCGGGATGCCGCGGGTTGTCGGGCGCCTTGCCGATCTCGTACATGTGCGTGACCGCCGACCAGTCGCCGCGCGCTTCCGGCAGCCGCTCGAGAATGTCGGGCCGCTCGCTGGCGACGTAGAAGCGATTGAGTGTGTCATCGAGGCGGAAGCGATAGCCGGCCTCGATCAGCATCGGCTCCCACGCCTCGTGCGCGGGTGCATTGGTATCGGGCGCTATGGCCTCCACGACGACGACGGCGGGACGGTAGCGCGACCAGTCGTTGCCGGCGATGACGTCGGCCTCGGCACCCTCGACGTCGATCTTGAGGAAATCGATGCGGCCGACGCCGTTCGCGTCGAACAGTGCAGCAAGCGTGGTGACCGGCAGCGTCACGGTGCGATAGGCATCCCCATGCACGCTCGAGCCTTGCGCGTTGGCGGCGTTCATGGTCGACAGGCCATGCAGCTTGGGGAAGACGTGGAAGGTCGCCTCGCCCTCGGCCGCGCCGACGAGGCCCGCGTGTACTGTGTCGCGCGGACGCACGTGCGGATAGAGGCGGGCGAGCGCCTCTTGCGGCTCGACGACGATCCCCGACCAGCCGCGCTCGTAGAACCACATCGACACGTTGTCGCCGATGGGATGTCCGCCGCCGACATCGACATAGACGCCGCCCTCCTGACCGGCGAACGCCAGCGAGAGATGATAGTCCTCGAGGTTCTGCGTGTAGGACAGGGGCTTGAGCGGGCCGCCGGCCTCGCCTTTCACGTGCGTGCCACTCATGCTGTCGGTTCCTGTTGCTTCGAGCGCCTGACCGTGACGAGCCCGGAGAACTGATCGAGCGCGCCTTCGTTCAGCGCAAGGCCGAGCAGGCGCGCCGGATTGACGGGCCCCGGCAGAATGATGTGGCCGTGCGGCACGGGTGTGAAGCCGAAGCGGCCGTAATAGGGGACGTCACCCACCAGCAGGACGAGGGCGAGGCCGTCGGCGCGCGCCGCCGCCAGAGCCTGCGCGATGAGCGCCCGGCCGAAGCCGAGGTTGGCAAGCTCGGGCGCCACGGCGAGCGGACCGAGCAGCAGGGCACCCGGCCGACCGCCGATCTCGACTGCCGTCATGCGCAGGGCAGCCGCCATGGCCCCGTCCGCCGTGATCGCCACGCGGCAATACGGCGAGACGAGTGCCGCGCCTTCCCGCACGCGATAAGCGGTTCGGGCGAACCGTCCAGGGCCGAACGCGCGGGCATGGAGGCGGGAGATGTCCGGCACGTCGCCAAGCCGCGCTGGACGCAGCGTCGCGCCGTCCGCGATCGGTGGCATTACGAAATCCGACATGGCCGCGGCCTCTATCATGGTGCCGTGTCAGGGTCCAGCCGGCGCGCCTCGGCGGCTCTGCCCCGCAAACCCCGCCGGTGCAGTCCCGGCATCCCATCTCCCCGCAACGCCGGCTCACCACGTCGCCGACACGGCTTTTCCGTCGAGGATTTCAGCGAGCCGCGAGCGCACAGGCGTGATCGTGCCCTCGGGCAGCCGGTCGCGCGCGAAAAATCCGTGCTCGGCGATCTCTCGCGTCGGCACGGGCGCGACGGGCTGCACGAACTCGCGTACGACGAAGAGCGCGATGTGATCGCCCGGGAAAACGCGGAAGTTCGTGTAGATGCCGAACAGGCGCGGCGGACCGGTCAGCTCGACGCCGGCCTCCTCGTCGAGCTCGCGCGTCAATGCCGTGAGCGTCGCTTCACCTCGCTCTACGCCACCGCCGGG
Organism: Hyphomicrobiaceae bacterium; assembly: GCA_033764645.1. Taxonomy (GTDB): domain Bacteria; phylum Pseudomonadota; class Alphaproteobacteria; order Rhizobiales; family Hyphomicrobiaceae; genus Filomicrobium. Next base: position 17,840 of record JANRIT010000038.1, on the reverse strand, counting down.
AAAGTGCCAGCCCGGCCGGTAGGTGTGCCGGATGAGGAGCACGCGCCCTTCACCATCCAGGATGCAGCCCTGCGCGCCGAGTGTCAGCGAGCGCGTCATGCGCCAGTAGGCCTGCATCATGCGGGCTATCGCCGTGCGGTGCGCCACTCTAGCCTCACGTTTCGAATTGCGTCGGTCGACTGCGTTCCCGCGTCGCCACCGCCCCCTAACGGACAAACCACGTCCACCCGACAGGCAGCCGATACTGATGGTCCGACCCGCGCCCCTGCGACTTGCCCACGTTTCGGACGTGCATCTGCCGCGCGTCGCAGCCCTCCCCCCGCATCTGTGGAACGCCAAGCGCATCCTCGGCAAGCTCAACTGGCAGACGGCCCGGCGCCACGACCACGATCCAGCCGTGCTGGCTCGCATCGTCGCCGATTTGGCGGCGCATCGGCCGGACCACATCGCCGTGACGGGCGATCTCGTCAACCTCGGACTGCCCGACGAATACGAGGCTGCGCGCGCGTGGCTCGCCGAACTGGGCCCGCCCGATCGCGTCAGCGTCGTGCCGGGCAACCACGACATTTACGTGCCGCTGCCCGCCGCCGTCGGCATAGGCCGCTGGGCGGACCATTACACCTCGGGTCCCGCCGGTCCGTCCGGCGGCGCCCTCGCGACCTCTGCGGCGAAGCCCCCGCCGTTCCCGTTCGTTCGGCGCTTTGCGGGAGGCTATGGGCGCATCGCGCTCGTCGGCGTCAACTCGGCAATCCCCACACCCGTGTTCGTCGCCGCCGGCCGTCTCGGTGACGAGCAACTGCGGGCGCTCGAAGCCGAGTTGCGCGCGCTTGCCGCCGACGGGTACCTGCGCGTCCTGCTCATCCATCATCCACCGCTGCCGGGACAGGCGGCCCATCGGCGCGCGCTGGCCGATGCCGTGCCGCTGCAAGCCATGCTCGCCCGCGCCGGGGCCGAGCTGGTGCTGCACGGCCACAACCACCGCAACAGCGTGGTCTGGACGGCAGGGCCGGCCGGCCCCATCCCGGTCGTCGGTGTTGCGTCGGCTTCGTCCGCCCGCACCCGTCATGGTCACGCCGACCTCGCCCGCTACAACCTGATCGAGCTGAGCCGTCCGGGCGACAGCCCCGTCATCGATCTCGTCGGACGCGGGCTCCTGACGCCGTCGGGCGAGGTCGTCGAGGTCGAGCGTACGCGGCTCGCCGGCCCGGTCACGTAGCCGCACGGTGCGAACCCATCGCCGCCGACCCGTCACGTGGCGCATGGCCGCTATGCACAACGCGCGCTCGGAGCACAGCGGGTTTCCGGCCTAAGCTCCAGGCATTCGCCCGGCCTCTTGCCCGCATGGAAGCAAAGTCATGACAGCCGCAACGTCGCGCCTGCCCTCGCCGCTGTGGCTCGTCATCCTGTCGGCGGCGGCCGTCGCCGGCATCGGCATGGGGCTGCGCCAGGTGATGGGCCTCTATCTCGTGCCCGTGTCGACCGACCTGGGCCTCGGCTACGCCGTGTTCGCCTTCGCGGTTGCCATCGCCAACCTGGTCTGGGGCTTCGCCGCGCCAGTAACGGGCATCGTCTCGGACAAGTACGGCACCGGTTACGTCGTCGTGTTCGGCGCCGTCGCCACGGCCATCGGCATCCTGCTGCTCTACGCCGCCCGCTCGGAGGCTGGCCTCTATCTGTCGGGCGTGTTCCTCGGCCTCGGCGTCGCCGGGGCCGGTGTCAATGCCGTGGTCGGCGCGGTAGGGCGTGCCGCACCGCCCGAGGAGCGCACGTCGGCGATCGCATCGGTCGGCATGGGCTCGGGCATCGGCATCCTCATCGCCCTGCCCTACACGCACGTGCTGATCGAGGCGCTCGGCTGGCAGACGAGCCTCCTCGTCCTCGCAGCAACCGCCATGCTGATCCTGCCGCTCGCCATCCCCTTGTCGGCCGGGCCTGCGGCGACGGCGAACGCAGCGGCTGCTCCGCCGCAGGACGCGCGGGCCGCGCTTGCCGAAGCCTTCCGCCATCCGAGCTTCTGGCTTCTCAACGCCGGCTTCTTCGTGTGCGGCTTCCATGTCGTCTTCTACGGCACGCATCTGCCGGCCTATGTGGCCAGCCAGGGCCTCGGCCCCGAGGTGGCGGTCTGGGGGCTGACCGTCGTCGGCCTCGGCAACCTGATCGGTACGTGGCTCGCCGGCCAGTGGGGCCGGCGCCTGCCCAAGCGCATCGGCCTCTCGCTGATCTATGCAGGCCGAGCGGTCGTGTTCCTCGGCTTTCTCTATCTGCCCATGACGGCGTTCACGGTGATCGCGCTGAGCGCCGCTCTGGGCCTCCTGTGGCTGTCGACCATTCCGCTGACGAGCGGGCTCGTCGCCACGTTTTTCGGGCCGCGCTGGATGACGATGCTCTACGGCATCGTCTTCCTGTCACACCAGATTGGTTCATTCCTCGGCGTCTGGCTGGGCGGAGCCATCTATGACCGCTTGCAGTCCTACGATGCCATGTGGTGGATATCGGTCGCGCTCGGTGTGTTCGCAGCACTCGTGCACCTGCCGATCGCGGAGCGGCCTGTTGCGCGCATGGCCGAACCGGCGGCGGCCTGAAGCGTGACCTGAAGGGGCGCGGCGACCGACGTCGGTCGCGGCTTCGGTCACGCCGGCGGCTCTTGTGCGTCGGGTCGGGGCCAAGCAGGAGGAACGAGGCGTGCGGCAGAGCGAGCATCCGACGACGATGGCCACGCGCTCTGCCGAGCCGGAGGCCATGCCTGCTGGCGTCGGTTACGTCGTCAACGGTGTGCTGGGCCTGTTGATCGCGGGCGGGCTCTACCTCATCGCCGTGCGCGGCGAGGCACTGGTGGCTGACCTGGGCGCACTAGTTGCGCTCATTTGCGGTTGACGGCGGCCACGATCATGGCGAGACGCTCAGACGGATGAACACCTCGCCCGCTGACCAACCCGAACCGCCGCGCCGCACGGGCGTTCTCGACCGGCGCTTGTCCGCCGATGCCCCGGCTGGTCGCGGTGCGCTCGTCACGCTGGCGATCATCGCCGCCCCGGTTGCCGTCCTGCTGATCGGCGCACTGCTCGTCCTTGGGCGCCTATCGCCATCGCCCGCTCCGTCCCCCGAGGTCGCACAACGCAGCGAGCCGGATGCGCCCACACCTCCGGCCGCGACGGCCGAGCGCCGCCCGCGCGACGAGGCCGCCAAGTCGTCGGATCGCGCCGCGCCTGATTTCCTGCCGGCTCCGCGCGATCGGGCCGCGGCGGCACCCGCGCCCACGACACCCGGGCCTTCGACGCCCACGCCCGCGCCGGCTCCAGCTGCAGGGCGCCATGGCATCGCGCCAGCCACGCCCTGGAAGACGCTCGATCCCGCAACGCGGCTCACGCGCATCGGCATCGGATCGTGCCTGCACCAGAAGCACCCGCAGCCGATCTGGCAGGGCGTGCTCGGTCTCTCTCCCCGTCCCGACCTTTTCCTGATGATCGGCGACAACGTCTACGGCGATATCAAGAGCCCCGATGGCGCTGAGCTCGCCGCCGCCTACCGCGATCAGGCCGCTCACCCGGAGCTGGCGGAAGCCCGCGCGGCGATGCCGTTCCTCGCCACCTGGGACGACCACGACTACGGCGGCAACGATCAGGGCGCGGCCTTCCCGCACAAGGCGATCGCGACCGAGATGTTCCACGAGTTCTGGCGCATGGCCCCCGAGCGCCCCGACGGCGGCGGCATCCATTACGCGCGCGTCTACGGGCCACCGGGCGCGCGCGTCCAGCTCGTCATGCTCGACACGCGCTCGGCGCGCTCCGCCTTCAGGCAGAAGTCGGCGAGCTTTCCACACTGGGGGCGCTACGAGCCGGTCGAGGACACGAGCCTGACGATGCTCGGCTCCGCGCAATGGAACTGGCTCGAGGCGCGGCTTGCCGAACCAGCCGAGCTGCGTCTCGTCATCTCATCGGTCCAGGTGCTGGCCGACGGACACGGCTTCGAGCGCTGGGGCAACCTGCCCATCGAACGCGAGCGCCTCGTCGATCTCATCGCCGCGAAATCGAGCGCGCCAACGCTTCTGGTGTCGGGCGACCGCCATTTCGGCGTCGTCTACGCCCGTGCGCTGGCCGACGGGCGGCTGTTGCCGGAGCTGACCACCAGCTCTCTCAACCGGCCCTACGGACCACCCAAGGACGCGCGCAACGACGAGACGCTCAGCGGCTTCGTGCACCAGGAGAACTTCGGCCTTGTCGACATCGACTGGGCAGGCCGCAAGGTGACGCTGAGACTCGCCGGCATCGACGGCAAGGACTACGACACCTTCGCCTTCCGTTTCGCCGACCTCGTCGGCGGCGCCGAGCGGTGACCTAAGCTGCTCCGGCAACGATCTCGAGAAAGAGGCCGCTCGCATCGTCGCGCGCCTTGGCGCGGGGGTAGGCAGAGCACGTCGCGTCGGCCTCTTCGATGGCGCGCGCTTCCATGGCGAGAAACGCCAGTCCGCGCGAGCGGGCCGCATCCATGAGGCTTCCCGCACTGTGCGCGCGGTAGACGTCGACGAGACGCATCAGGCCATCGCTGGCTACGAGCACGAAGTCGCCCGCCTTCAGCGCCAGGCGCTTGCGCTCGACGAAGCGCGGGGGCGGCGGCACGATCGAAAGAACGCCGTAGCCCGTTTCCGTGTTGAGGTGCGCGCGCCGCGCCCTGAGCGAGGGCATCAGGTCGGGCCGTATCGTGCTTGCGGCCTGGGGCATCGGCCGCGCCCGCTGCAAGGCGGCCACGTCGGCGGCGACGGCGCGGTCGCCGACATCGGCCGCGTCGGCGCCGAGCCGTTCGACGTGCCTGCCGCGCGCGATCAACAGCGTGCAGTCGCCGAGACTGAGCACCTCGAGCGCCCCCGTCGTGTCGAGAGCGGCAGCCAGCAGCGTGGCGGAAGGGTATTCCCAGCGCTCGGCAGGCGGCCTCTTCTGTCGGCGAGCAAACTCGCTGGCAGTGGCGGTGGCGACGGATTCCGGCAGGCGATCGAGGAGCGTGCTACCACCCGGCTTGTCACGCGCGATACCGGCCGCGAGCCCTGTGATGTGCTGGTCGACAGCGGCTGCAAACCACGCCGCGTCCGTCGGGCCCGGGCCGAGGGGCGCATCGACGAGGTCCGTCGCCCCGTCGATCACCCAGGCGAAGGGATCGCAGAAGCCGATACGATCCTCGTTGGCCGCACCGGAAGCAAGGCTCACGGCGTCGCGCAAGGCGAAGCGCAGCGCGGGGTGGGGCATGCTGTCGCCTCGTCAGGAAGATCGGGAGCGCCGCCTTTCGTTAGCCCAACGATGCGCGCATCGCACGTGCTGCGACAGTAGCGGGGGTCGCGCCAGGACCGTGCACAATGCGATGCTCAAGGCGGTTAGCCGCAGCGGGGATAAGACGTGGGACTGTTCAAGCGGGCGCGGCGAATCAATCTGGCGCTTCAGGGCGGCGGCGCGCACGGTGCCTTCACCTGGGGCGTGCTCGACCGTCTGCTCGAGGACGAAAGCCTGGAACTCGGCTGGGTCAGCGGCACGAGCGCGGGAGCGGTCAATGCGGTGGCTCTCGCCGCCGGACTCGCCGAGGGCGGTCGCGCCGGCGCCCGGGCACGGCTCAAGGCGGTGTGGGATTCGGTTTATCGCGCCGGCGTGCCTGACCTTCTGCGCCTCAATCCGTTCCTGTTCAGCCTCGCCCGGTCGCCGACCATGGCGCACATGGCGAGTCTCTGGTCGCCCTATGAGTTCAACCCGATGGGGTTCGATCCGCTGCGCCGGTTGCTTGCCGAGAACATCGACTTCGAGGCGCTGCGCATGAAGGCGCCCGTCGGGCTCATCATCACCGCGACCGATATCGCCACGGGCCGGCCGCGCCACTTCCGACGCCACGAGATCACCATCGAGACGATTCTCGCTTCCGCCTGCCTGCCGACGCTGCACCACGCCGTCGTCATTGACGGACGGGCCTATTGGGACGGCGGCTTCTCCGCCAACCCCGATCTGGTCACCCTGGTGCAGGAGAGCGGGGTCGGCGATACGCTGCTCGTGCTCTTGAACCCGGTCGAGAAGCTCGGCATCCCCACGGGCGTACGCGAGATCGCCGATCACGCCAACCGGCTGACCTTCAACGCACCGCTCCTGCGCGACATCGAGGTGATCGCAACCGCGCGGCGCGCTCCGCGCCCGTGGTTCGGCGGCGGCAGCGATGTGGTCCGGCTTGCCGATCACCGCTTTCACATGATCGAGGCGGGTCGCTACACCGCACAGCTCCGCCCCGACAGCAAGGTGAAGCCGGACCTCGAGATGTTCCGCCATCTGTTCGGTGCGGGCCAGGCGGAGGCAGGCAAGTGGCTCGAACGGCAGGGACCAGCGGTCGGCCAGCGCGAGACGGTCGACCTGCCGGGCCGTTTCCTGTCCGCCGATCCGGCCGCAACGGCGGCGCCGGCCACCCCATCCGCGTCGGCTGGGGCTGCTTCATCGGAGGCTCCATCACGGTCCGGCCCGATGGATAGCGCTTTAGAAAATGGCGCCAGCTCGCCTGCCACGAAGCGTTCCGAGACGGCCTGAGCGCTGCCGGCGCCTGTGCGGGGCCTCTTCACACCCCTGGCACGAAGCGCGCATAACCCTCAGTCGTCGTTTCGGCCAGTAATGCCGCATAAGCAGTGAACGAGGCGTGCGCCGCATCGATCTCGCCGAACGCGGACGGCGAACCGCCGTGCCGCTGGCAAAACACGATGGGAGCGGCGACGGGCTGCACGACGGCACCCTGCCGCGTCTGCGTGCTGATGATGCCGCGCATGCGTCCGCCCTGGTCGAGCTGTGACAGGACGATCATGCGCATTGCCCCTTTCGTCAGCGAGACGAGGTGGATGAACATGGAGGAGGCCGGCACGTAGATCCGGCCGCGGTGCTGATAGGCCGCGTCCGGCCGCTCACTTTCCTCGAACACGAGGCTCGGCCACTCGCCGTCCCACGAGATCACCGTGCGGTAGGCGGCGATGACGCCCGTCCTGCTGAAAGAGGGTCGCAGCGTCACGTAGTCACCGATTACGTGGTCGACGGCCGCCCGCGTGTAGGCACCCATATAGACGGGCGCGACGTGCCCGCCCGTGCCGGCCCGGTCGACTGGGCCGAGGGCGCCCGGTGCTGCCGTCCAGGCCTCGCGGATCTTCTGGTAGTCGAGGCCGAGCACCATGGCGACGTCGAACAGGGTCTGCTCGCGCACGCTGCGCCCGGCGAGCAGGTTCTGCACGGTCTTCTCGTGGCAATCGGCGGCGTCGGCCAGTTCCGCCTGCGTCATCTTGCGCTCGATGAGGGCGGCGCGAATGAGGGCGAGGGCCCCGTCGCGATCGATCGGATTGGCGCGCTCTGGCATTGGTGGTGCCTTTGCAGGGCAGCTGACGGCTAGAGCAGTATCTGATCAAACGCGATCGCCAAAGCGATCGCTCGATCGGATGAGACTGCACTAGATGCATGATTCTAGGGCATCTTTAACCGAACGACGACGCGCCGGAGCGGGTCCATTCGTTCGGATGATGCTCTAGCTTGGCCGCATTCAGCTTTCCGCGACTTTCTTCTTCGGCTGGATCAGGATGGCAAGCCCGGCAGCAGCCGCGATGACGGCCAGCATGGCAAAGCTCCAGGTCGCTCCACCCGCGCCGGCGTAGCGGGCGAACAGGTCGATGATGACGCCATAGTTGGAGATGGCGAGCGCCGAGCCGACGACGCCGGCGACGCGCCCCACGGTTTCGACGTCCTTGTCGGAATCCCGGAAGAAGAAGAACAGGAGGGCGAGCGCCCAGCAGCCGAACCCGATCATCAGCGGCCACGACATGAACCGGTAGTTGCTGTCGACGGCGGTGCCGTAGAGGAGCCCTGAGGATTGCAGGAAGGCGAGGTTCATGATGGGCAGGAACAGCATCGCGAAGGCGCCGACCAGCACGCCGCGCTCGATCTTGCGGATCCACGGCCGGTAGTGCTCGGCGATGCCGTGGCGCCGGGCGGCGAGCAACAGGGCGATGACCATCACGACGAGCAGGAAGAAGATCTTGAACGGCAGCGTGAGCTTGTGGACGAAGCCTGTCATCGACCGGTCAGCCGGCTCGGCCGTCATCTTCTGCATGGTCGTCGCGAATGCGAGCTGCGCATCGCAGCACAGCGCGGCGTCGATGCGCGTGCGCGTGACGAAGCAGTAGCGCTTGGCGAGCGCCTCCGGCGGCGTCTCGATCAGCGGGTCCTGCTGGCAGTCGCGCACGAACTGGGTCATGCCGGTACGCGCCGAGCTTTTCTCGCGCACGTCCGCGACGGCGGCGAGGACCGGCACGCGCCGGCAGGACTGCTGCTGATTGGCGAGGCAGCCGGCCGGCTCGCCCTGGTCGGCGACGAGCACGCCGGGCTTTGCTTCCCAGATCGAGCGCAGTGAGCCGCCGCCGAGCTGCCAGCCCATGGCGAGTGAAGCGCCGGCCAGCACGGCAAAACCAATGGCAAAGCGGGTTTGGCCGTAGGGAACATGCCGCCAGTACATGTCCGTGAAGGCGCACGACGGTATGTAGAAGGCGCACAGCGCGAGCAGGCCGAAGATCGGAAAAAAGACGAACAGGTGGCTGTAGAAGGCCGCGAGCGCGAACCACTCGCCCTTCGGCTCGACGATGCCGAACTCGTAGACGAGGGTCGCCGTCGTGGCCACGAAGCTGAGGCCGAGAACAGTGAAGACGATCGCGACGAACGCCCGCGCGCTGAACGACATGACTATCCCCTCGCCGGGCCGTACCCGCCTATCGTTCGCGTAACGAAGCGCTTTGACGGCGGCATGACAAGTGCTAACCGGCAACGCGCACCGAGGCTCTGTGCGTGGCAATAGGAGATGGGCGGCGCCATGACGGCGAGCAGCTTCGTGATGGCGACCGGGCTGTCGATCGCGGCGGCGGCACTGCTGGGCCTCGCCCTGCTGATCGGGCTCGGTGAGCGCTGGTTCGAGTTCTACGGCGCGGCCATCACGCTGGTCACCTTTACGGTTCTGCTGTCCGTTCTGCTGTGGCGGCGGTTTGGCGCCGTTGGTCTGTCGCGCTGGCCGATCCTGGGCGTCGCGGCGCCGGCGATCCTCGCAGGCCTCGTCCAGGCCGGGTTTTGGCTCGCCTATTTCGAGGGCGGCCCCGCCTTCGCCGGCCTCGGCATCGCGCGCGGCATGGTGCTCGACTGGATCGAGCTTCTCGTTCCGCTGCTGGCAGTCGGCATCGCCTGCGGCGCCGCCGCGCTCATCGCCCGTGGCGTACTGACGCGCTGAGCAACGAACGCAGCGCGCCGACGTTATGCTGTTGATATCGCTACAAACTGAACGAGGGGCGTTCGCTTATCCGAGCGGCCCGTTAATGGAGTACAGAATGTTTGGCTCTGCACATCTGACGCGCTTTTCCCTCGTCGCCGGCGCCGCCGCCATGATGGGCGCACTTGCCGTCACGGCGACGCTGCCGGCCGCGGCCTTCGCTGCGCCAATTGCGCCAAAGCCCGTGTTGGAACAGGCGACCTCGCGCACCGATCTCGTGACCGTCGGCCATCGCCACTACAAGAAAAAGCGGCGCTCTGCCCGCCATTATGACCGGTCGCGTCGTTACGGGTACCGCTCGCATGGCTATCGCTCGCACGGCGATGTCGTCGTCGATGCACCGTTCGCCCACGTGCACCGCAATTATGGCGGTGTGCACGTGCGCGCTCCATTCGTCGACCTCTACGTGCCCTATCGCTGATCGGCGTAGTGTTCAGAGTTTTGCGACGAGACCGGTCGCCGCTCAGCGCGCCGCATCTGGCGCGCTGGCGGCGATCACCTCCATCCAGCCGATGAGCAGGCCGACCACGCCGAGCGCAATGACGAGTGCCAGGACCGGCTGCGCGAGCGCCCAAAGCGCCAGCACGACGAGAGCGGCATTCGCCGCCGCCACCCGCCGCACGATGATCGCGTGTGAACCCGCCGCCTTGGCCGAGCGCTGGTAGGCATGCGAGCGGTGCGCTTCCCACACCTTCTCTCCGGCGAGAAAGCGCCGCACGAGCGTAATGGTGGCATCGGCGACGAAATAGAGCGGCAGGATCAGGGCTGCCGCCAGCGAGTGGCGCACAGCGAGGTCGACCATCAGCCAGGCCGCGATGAGACCGAGCGGCACAGCGCCGACATCGCCCATGAAAACGCGCGCCGGATGCCAGTTCCAGACGAGGAAGCCGCCCGCCGCCCCTGCGATGGCGAGCGCCAGTCCATACAGCGGGCCTTCACCACCGGCAGCGGCGGTGACGAGGCCATAGCCGCCGGCGAGGGCGGCGGCCTCGACACCGGCGATGCCGTCGATGCCATCCATGAAATTGAACAGATTGATGAACCAGACGATCGCAACGAACGCCAGCAGGCGGTCGACCAGCCACGGCACCGCGCCGCCGAGGAACAGCGCGGTGTCCGGCACCGCGACGAGGCAGGCGACGGCAGCCGCCGCGTGGGCCGAGATGCGCACGCGCGCCGACAGCGGCCGTACGTCATCCATGAAGGACACCGCGGCTAAGCCGGCGATCGCCGGCAGGATGAGCCCGTGCGGGCCGGTCGCAATGGGCCAGAACGCGAGCCACACCAGGATGCCGGCTGTGAGCAGCGGGAGTCCGCCGCCGACGACGACGTGACCCTTGTGCATGCTGCGATGGTTGGGAACGGCGACCGGCCCGCGCGCGCCGAGAGCGCGGATGTAGAAGTGGGTCAGGGCCGCGCTCGCGACGAAGGCGAGGAATACCGTCAGGAAGGACGTCACGCTCGGCTCCCGGGGCAGGCGGCAGTGGTGGGCATCGGGCGTGCTGTGTGCGGCGAGGCCGGGTCGGCGTCAATCACCAGTGTCGCAGAGGAACCGCGCCATGGCGCCGGCGCTGCACCAGGGACCGCCTTATTCGCACTGTCAGTGCTGCGACATTCTGTCGTCATGGGCGGCGCGTGATCACCATGGGTCGATCCGTTCGGCCGAATTCTCGGCCTCGGCAACGATTTCGATGACGGATGCATGGCAGGCGGCTGGCGCATGCCGCCAACAATGCCGCACCGCACCAATCGGGCGATTTGTGATATACCCTTTGGTCGCTGTCGGCGCCCAGGAAGCCCGTGATGGGGAGGCGTTTCCGACAGGCTGGAGCACGACACCGCCTGAAGGGGGGCGGGATAAGTGCCGTCACGGTCCTGACCAAATCACCATGCATGGAACTGAACAGGGGTGTGTGTCCGTTTAAGGGTCACTGCCTTAGGGACATGCGGGGCTGAATGGACGTCAGATCGCATAGGCACTGGTGCGTGTCCCGGCATTTCCGTTGGAGACGATCATGAGATCTAGTGCGGTTAAGTCCACAATGTTGGACCTTGACTGGTCGGTTCAGACTGTTCTGCCGATCGAGTTTCACGGCCGCGAGCTCACGCTCGAGGCGCGAGCATACCAGGGCGAGGATCCAAACAGCCAGGCAATGGCGCTCGTCAATCGCGGTGTCGGCGCGCAAGCGTCGGCTACGCCCATCGTGCGCGTCCATTCCGGCTGCGTCACCGGCGACATCTTCCACTCCCTGCGCTGCGATTGCTATCGCCAGCTCCAGGAAGCTATGAAGGTGATCGTCGACACACCGAACGGCGTGTTGATCTACCTGCCCTATCACGAGGGGCGTGGCATCGGTCTCGTCAACAAGATCCGGGCCTACGCACTGCAGGACCAGGGCGTCGATACCGTCGACGCCAACGTGCAGATCGGCGCGCCGATTGATGCGCGCGACTACGGTCTGGCCGCCGACATCCTGTTCGACCTCGGCTTCGCCGAGATCAAGCTGTTGTCGAACAACCCGGCCAAGGTCGAAGCGCTGCGCGCTGAAGGCATCAAGGTCGTCGAGCAGGTGCCGGTCATTACCGAGCCGCATCTCTATAACAAGCGCTACCTGGAGACGAAGCGCGTGCGCATGGCGCACAAGCTTTGATCTGAGCTCTAGGTTCAGGCAAACGATCAACGAAAGCCGTCACCCTCGCCGGGTGGCGGCTTTTTCGCGTCGAGCGCCAGCGAACGGCTCAGATGCCGGGGATCGTCTTCGGTACCGTGAAGCCGCCTTCCGCGACCATCCTCGCGAACAGCCCGCCATGGGCGACGAGGGCATCGTAGCATCCCCGCTCCACGATGCGGCCCGCATCGAGCACCAGGATCTCGTCGGCGTCCGCGACCGTCGACAGGCGGTGGGCGATGACGAAGGTCGTGCGCCCTTCGCGCAGCTTGTCGATGGCCCGCTTGATGCGAGCTTCCGTCTCCGCGTCGAGCGCGCTGGTCGCCTCGTCGAGGATGAGGATGGGCGCATCCTTGAGAAAGGCGCGCGCTATGGCGAGTCGCTGGCGCTCGCCACCGGACAGTGAAGCCCCGCGCTCGCCGATGATGAAGCCGTATCCTTCCGTCTTGCGCATGATGAAGGTGTGCGCCTCCGCCATCCGGGCGGCGGCCTCGACCTCGGCGTCGGTGGCGTCCGGCCGGCCAATGCGTATGTTTTCGGCGATCGACCGGTTGAACAGACCCGCGTCCTGGAACACGACAGCGATCGACTGCCGCAGCGAGGTCAGCGTGACGCCCGCGATATCCTTGTCATCGATGAGGATGCGGCCGCTGTCGGGCGCGCGCAACCGTTGCAGAAGGGCGAGCGCGGTCGTCTTGCCGGCACCCGTCGGGCCGACGAGAGCGACCGTTTGGCCGGGCTTCACCTCGAAGTCGAGGTCTGTCACGCCCTGTGTCGAGCCGGGGAAGGTCAAGGTCACGCCCTCGTAGCGGACGTGCCCTGTGGGCGTGGGCAGTGCGCTGGCGTCGGCGGCCTCCCGCACGTCGGCCTGCTCGTCGAACAATTCGAACAGGTTGCCGATGGCCGGCGCACCCTGCTGGATGCGCACGATGAAAGCGCTGAGCTGATCGAGCTTGCCGATCAGCAGGTTCGCGAAGGCGACGAAGCTGACGATCTCGCCGATCGAGAGTTCCCCGGCCTGCGCGAGCATGGCGCCCACGGCGAAGATGGCGATCATGGCGATCGTCGCGGCGGCCCGCTGCAGCACGGTGAGGATGCCCCACCACGTGAGCACCGGATACTGCGCGTCGAGGAGCTGCCCGATCATGGCGCGCAGCGCCTCGGCCTCGGCGGCGAGCCTCGCGTAGCTCTGCACCACAGTGACGTTGCCGATGACATCGCCGACCCGCCCCGAGACGCCGTAGCGATAGCCTTCCGCCCGCGCCTGGCCCGTCGACGTCTTGGCGATGACGACGATATTGAGTGCCGTGTAGGCGATGGCGAGCGCGGCGAGGATGAGCGCCATGCGCCAGTCGATGGCAAGGGCGAGCGGCACCAGGAACACGATGCCGACGACGGCGCTGAGCTGTTCGCGCAGCGCGCTGAGCCACAGCCAGAACAGTTCGTCCGTGCCGCGCTGCACGGCCGAGATCACGGCGCCGGAGCCGCGCCGGGCATGGTAGGTGATGGGCAGCGTGATGGCCTGCTCGAAGGCTTCCGCCATCACGCCGAGCCGGCGCCGGTGCGCGAGGCGGTCGGCGAACACTGAAACGGTGACCGAGGCGGCGATGCTTGCCGTGCCGAGCACCGCCCACAGTCCGATGAGCGGCAGGGCGGGTTCGCCCTTGGCGATGGCATCGACCACCCAGCCGAACAGCACCGGCTCGGCGAGCTGCACGAGCGCGATGGCGATGCTGGCGGCGACGAGCGACGCGACGAGCCGCCACTCCGAGGCGAGCAGGCCGATGGCACGACGGTAGATGGCAAGAAGGGTCATGGTCGGTGCCCGTGGGCGGCGCTCGCCGGCGGCTGTTCACTGGTCAGGCGTGCGATCAGCATGCGGATCGTCCCTGCCACCGGCGCGAAGGTGAAGGTGACGGTGTGGCGGCCGGATGGCACGGCGACCGCCCGGAACAGGATGTTGCCCTTGAGAATGGGGACCTCGCCTCCGTCGCGCTCGGCCGTCCACCAGGGCTGCCAGATGTCGTGCAGGACGAGGTAGCCGCCGGGTCCCTCGACATCGACTACGACGTGGGTGTTGCCATAGCGCACGAGGCGCGCCGCACCCGTCGCCGGGGATGGGGGCTCTGTGCCAGCAGACGGCAGTGGCGGGTTGCTGGCGGCATCGAGAAGCACGGTATCGGTGAAATCGACGTCCGGCAGCCGTCCGCTGGCGACGGCCCCGGCGAAATCGATGGCGCGGGCCTTCGTCGCGTAGACGACGCGCGGCAGGGCGCGCGGGTTCTCGTAGATGAAACCGTCCGCGGTGCGCCGCACGAGGCGCAGGTCGCCGGGCCGCAGCGCGCGGTCGATCTCCTCGATGGCAACGCCCGAGGCGATGTAGCGCAGCCCGAGGAGGTCGGCCATCGCCGAGCGGTAGGACGGCATCAGCGGAGAAAACGTGCGGTTCTCCGGCAGGCCGGCGCTGTCGGGTGCCCCGGTCGCGGCGACGTAGTCGGCAAGCCGGATGGGGTTGTAGCCGAGCGTGTTCTCGAGACCGTGCGTCAGACTTGCGTTGGGCCAGTGGAAGCCGAGGCCGACGAGTTCGACCCGGTCCCGCCGCGTGGCGCTGTTGGTAAGCGCCGTGCGCTGCTTGAGGTACTGCATCGTCTCGTTGCGGCTGTCGGGTTCCAGCACCTCGTAATGGGCGGGCGGCAGCGCGTTCGACGTATTGGGGCCATTGAAGATGGCAAGGTCGGCCGTCACGGCGGCGGCCAGCATCAGCATGGCAAGGTGAGGCCGGATCGGCATCAGCCAGACCGCAGCCCCCATGACGAGGCCGGCGATCAGGAGGGCGGCCGCCGACATGAGGAGCGCCGGGGCCGCCTGCGCGAGCCGCCCGAACGCGATAGCCATGGCAGCGGCGGCGAGCAGCGTTGCCAGGGTGACACCCGCCGTGATGGCGACCGCGCCGGTGCGCACGGGCAGCGTTCCCGAGGCCAGCCGGTGCAGCACGTAGCCGGCGAGCAGCGCGCCGATGCCGCCGATCAGGAAGACGGCATCAGCCGGCCTGCGGAAAAAATCGACGCCGGGCAGGAGGGCATGGGCCGCGGGGAACAGCGGCGTATACCACCCGAGCCCGTACAGCAGGCACAGCGCGAAGGCCGTCGTCAGGAAGGTGATCGTGCCCGTGATGAGGGCGCCGCTGACGAAGCCATAGGTGACGAGCAGCAGGGGCACCGCGCCAAAGTAGAGCACGCCCATGTTCTGCGCGATGTAGAGGTCGGTCCCCGTCCAGGCGAAACTGGGCGGGCCCCAGTAGTCGGCCATGTGGCCGGCCCCGCCGAACAGGTCAGGCACGGCCAAGGTGACGAGGAGCGCAGGGTGCAGCGAGCCGCGTCCCGCCCCCGTCAAGTCGATGCTGGGCCGGTTCGATGCTTCCGCGACGAGCGCCGTCATGGCAACCGGCAGCGCGATGAGCAGGAGCCCGACCGCGCCACCCGCGACCAGCACCGGCAGGAAGCGCAGCGCGGCACGAAGCGGAGCGGGAGCGAGCCGCACGGGCCCGGCCAGCCGCCACAGCACGAAGCCGACGAGGACATAGACACCGATGAGCGCGACCTGGTCGCGTCCCAGCACCATGCATGCCGCCACAGCGCCGGCGAACGCTCCGTAGGCGGCGCCGCCGGGGCGGCCGGCCTCCGCCCGGTCGAGAGCGCGCGACAGGGCTGCGAGCGTGATGACGAGGTAGACGAGGCTCAGCACCTGCCCGGTGTGCTGGATGCGCCAGGCCATGGCGGCGCCGAAGCCGAAGGCGATCGCCGCGACGAGCCCACCGGCTGGATGCCACTCCTGATCGCGCGCGTAGACGAGGATGGCGAAGCCCGCGACGAGGATCGCCGCATAAGCCGTCATGTCGAGCGCCCACAGCGAAGGCGCTGGATTGACGAGGGCCAGCAGAAAATAGGGTGGCGAGAAGATCAGCGCCTGAGGGTCGGCGACCTGTGGATGCCCGGAGAACACATAGGGCGTCCAGAACGGGCTGTCGCCGGCAGCGAGCGCGCGGGCGAGAAACTGCACCTGCGGCTGGAACTGCGCCTTGGCGTCCCACGGCACGGTGACGCTTCCTGAGAGCCAGGGCCAGGTCAGCACCACCCAGGCGCCGACGAGCGTCGCGGCGGCGATGGCGGTCGCGACCGGCGCAGTCGCGGGGCTGTCGTCAGAGGGGCGGGGCAAGGAGATGAGGGCTCGGGTGAGGCGGGCAACGGCCCGGGCGGGTCCTTTTCGGCAACGGCGAGGCTGCACCTTGCACGGCTCCGACGCCCGTTGTTAGTGACGTGACGACACGGCTGCAAACCAAAACCGATCGCCACCGCAGGACGCCCGATCGCATGGTGCGAAGGCGGCATCGGGGCGGCGGCGGCAGGTAGAGGGCGCGACATGATGAACGACGAGGCGCCCGCGCCACAGCCAGGGCCATCGCGAGCGTCCGAGCAGGCAGCGGCGCCGTCGTCGCGGCTGGCGCCGGCAGCCGTCGATCCCCTCGCCCCGATCCGTGCCGCCCCGCTCGACCGGCCGTTCGTCGTTGCCCAGCTCGGCCAATCGCTCGACGGCCGGATTGCCACCGTCACGGGCGAAAGCCGCTGGATCAACGGCGAGGCCGCGCTCGACCACCTGCACGCCCTGCGCGCCGAGGTCGATGCCGTGGTCGTTGGCATCGGCACGGTCGACGCCGACGATCCACAGCTCAACGTCCGCCGCGTCGCCCTGCCGGCGGGGCGCAGCCAGCCCGCCCGCGTCGTCATCGATCCCTCGGCCCGGCTGCGCGACGGCGCCAAGTGCCTCGTGGCCGGCGATGGCGCGAGGCGTATCGTCGTGCGGGCCGAGGGCGGGGGACCGGCCCTGCCGCCCGGCGTCGAAGTGATTGTCGTACCGCGCGCGGCTGATGGGCGGCTCGCACCGGGCGGGATCGTTACGCGGCTTTTCGCGTTGGGCTTACATCGCTTGCTGATCGAGGGCGGCGCGCAGACCGTGTCATCGTGCCTTGATGCGGGTGTCGTAGACCGCCTGCATGTGCTGGTGGCGCCCGTGATCATCGGCTCTGGCAAAACCGGGCTCGATCTCAGGCCGGAGGGCCGGCTCGCCGCCGCCCGCCGCCCGGTGACCACCGTTCACGTGCTCGCCGACGGCGACGTGCTCTTCGATTGCGATTTCAGCGCGAGCCGTGGCAAGGTTTGAGGTGATGGCCCGCTGATCGGCGGCCCACGCTCTGGAGGAACGATCCGATGCCGAAGTCAGCAGGCGCCACGGTGGCCACCAGATCGGGCGAGGTCGAGGTCTATTCGGGGACCGCGCGCGGCTATCACTGGATCGTGGTCGCGCTTATCGCCATCCAGATCCCGGTCGGCCTCTACATGGCCTATCGCGGCAACGTGCTGAATCTCTGGGACGGCACGACCAACAGCCTGTACAGCGCCCACAAGATCGGCGGCGTGATCATCTTCGCCCTCGTCATGGCCCGCCTCGCCTATCGCCTGGGCAACGGTGCGCCCAAGCCCGAGCCGACGCTGGAACCCTGGCAGCGCACGGTGAGCGAGATCACGCATTGGTCGCTTTACGCGCTGCTGCTGGCCATTCCGGTGTTCGGTTATATCGGCGTCTCGGCCTATCCGGCCCTCGACATCTTCGGCCTGTTCAAGCTGCCCGGCCTCGTCGCGCCCGACAAGGTGACGGCCGAGCAGGCCTTCTACCTGCACAAGTTGGCGGGCTACGCGCTAGGCCTGCTCCTCGCCATGCACATCGGCGCGGCGCTCTATCACCACTTCGTGCGCGGCGACAACGTGCTCGCCCGCATGATGCCCTCGCTGCTGCGCAGGCGGTGAGGGAGCGGGC
>JANRIT010000037.1:0-130644 GCA_033764645.1 Hyphomicrobiaceae bacterium | reverse complement strand
CAGCGTCGTGCGCGAGTTCTGCGGCCATGGGCTTGGCCGCCAGTTCCACGACCGGCCCAATATCCTCCACTACGGCAAGCGCGGCGACGGCGTTCGCCTCAAGCCCGGCATGTTCTTCACCGTCGAGCCGATGATCAATCTCGGCAAGGCGGCCGTCAAAGTCCTGCCCGACGGCTGGACGGCGGTCACACGCGATCGCCAGCTTTCCGCCCAGTTCGAGCACGCCATCGGCGTCACGGACGCCGGTTGTGAAATCTTCACCAGGTCGCCGGCGGGCTTCGACTGCCCGCCCTTCCGAGCCGCTGCGGCCTGACCGGGCCGGCGGCCCGCAGCCCACGGACGTGATCGAACGAGAGCGGGGTGACCTCGCGTCATGGCTGAAGGCGGCAAGTCGCGGCGTCCACGGCCTGCTGCGGCGGGCTTCGGGGAAGCCGTCCGCCCACCCGGGAACAACGCTTCAGCCAGTTCACGCGACGACCTCGGCGATAACGCAGTCGACGGCGACCTGTTCGGGGCCGCGCCCGATCTGCGCCATGGCCATCGCGAGCGCCTGCGCCAGCGCTTCCGCACGGCAGGATCGGGCGCGCTTGCCGAATACGAGTTGCTGGAGCTCGTGCTCTTCCGCACCATCCCGCGCCGCGACACGAAGGATCTTGCCAAGCGGCTGATCGCGCGCTTCGGCAGCTTCGCCGAGGTCGTCAATGCGCCGGCCGGCCGCCTGAGCGAGGTCGAGGGCGTTGGCGAAGCCGTGGTCACCGATCTGCACCTCGTCGCCGCGGCAGCCTTGAGCGTGCTCAAGCATAAGGCCGCCGCCGAGCCGGTACTCACCTCCTGGGCGCATGTCCTGGACTATCTGCGTGCGGCCCAGGCCTACGCCGATGTCGAGGAGTTCCGCGTGCTTTTTCTCGACAAGAAGAACCGCCTCATTGCCGACGAGGTGCGCGGCCGCGGCACTGTCGACCATACGCCCGTCTACGTGCGGGAGGTCGTCAAGCGCGCGCTCGAGCTATCGGCGACCGCGCTGATCCTCGTGCACAACCACCCGTCGGGTGATCCCACGCCCTCGCGCGCGGACATCGACATGACCCGCCTCATCATCGAGGCGGGCCGGCCGCTCGGCGTCACCGTCCACGATCACATCATCGTCGGTCGCGGCGGCCACGCGAGCCTGAAAGCGCTGCGTCATATCTGACACTGGCGCGCGCCGTGCCAGCGCCGCAACTTGCGGTACGACGACAGACGGCGATGGCAGACCTCCACACATGCGGCGGCCGACGACAATCCCCACGAAGCGGCGCGCGACCACCGAAGCTCGCGCAGTGGCGCGCCGCGCCCTGGCGCATGCAGGAAGCCATATCGCACACCGCTACGGGGAAGCGGCGATCGATCTTGCTCTGGTCGGGCGTTGGGCCCCTGCGCGCGCCGCCGATCTCGCCTACCGGCTCTTCTGCATGCCGGACTTTTCCCTCTATCGCAGCGCCGATCACACCCGGCTGACGGCGCGCGCCCGCCATCATCTGACGAGCCACGAGCGCATGTCGGTGCCGACGAGGGCCGGGCCAGCCACCGCCTTTCGCCTCGCGCCTGACGCCCCACCTTCGGGCAAGGTTCTCGTCGTGCACGGCTGGACGAGTGAAGCCTCCTTCATGATGGCGATCGCCGAGCCGCTGCGCCGCATCGGGCATCAGGTCGTGCTCGTCGATTGCCCGGCGCACGGCTACACCGGCGGCCGTGTCGCCAGCCTGATCGACTGCGCCCGCGCCGTGCTCGACGTCGCCGATCGGCTCGGTCCGTTCGACACCGTGGTCGCCCACTCGATGGGCTGCCTTGCCGCGCTGATGGCGGGCAGCGGCGCCCGCCCGCTCAGCCACGCTCACGCCTTCTCCCGCTATGTGCTCATCTCCGCGCCCGACGCCTTCACGGAAATCACGGGCACTTTCGCGCGTGATCGCGGCCTGTCACCGCGTACCGCCGCCGGCTTCGAACGGCGCCTGGAGCGCATCGCCCATCGCCCGATCAGGGAGTTCACCGGCTCGGCGTTTCTCGCCGCGACCGGCCGGCCTGCGCTCCTGCTCCATGCCAGCGACGACGTCGAAGTCCCCGTTGCCAACGCGCACGCCATTGCTGCCCGCTGCCCGATGGCCAGCCTGCACGTCTTCGAGGGCCTCGGCCACCGCCGCATCCTGTACGCCCCGCCCACCATCAGGATGATCGCGGGCTTCCTGCGCCGCGCTGCGGCCGAAAGTGGTGCAGGACAGGGGGCAACCTCGTAGCGCCGCGCACGACTTCCTATATTGTGCGCCAGTTCGGAACATCCGGCCGAGGCGCCGCGCCACCAGCGCGCGCGAGCGAAGTGCGCTGCTTCAGCCGCAACAGGGAGGTCGCCAGCCATGGCTGACCCACGTCACGCGAAAGTGCTCATCCTCGGCTCGGGACCGGCGGGCTACACGGCCGCCATCTACGCGGCGCGCGCCATGCTGCAACCACTCCTCATCCAGGGCATCCAGCCGGGCGGTCAGCTCACCATCACGACCGACGTCGAGAACTATCCGGGCTTCGCCGACCCCATCATGGGACCGTGGCTGATGGAGCAGATGCAGGCGCAGGCCGCCAACGTCGGCACCGACATCGTCATGGACCACATCGTCGAGGTGGACACCACCGCTCGGCCGTTCCGCCTGAAGGGCGATTCCGGCGACACCTATACCTGCGATGCGCTCGTCATCAGCACCGGCGCCCAGGCCCGCTGGCTCGACATGCCGTCGGAAGCCCACTTCAAGGGCCACGGCGTGTCCGCCTGCGCCACCTGTGACGGTTTCTTCTATCGCGGCAAGGAAGTGATCGTGGTCGGCGGCGGCAACACCGCCGTCGAGGAAGCGCTGTTCCTCACGAAGTTCGCCTCCAAGGTGACCGTCGTGCATCGCCGTGACGGCTTCCGCGCCGAGCGCATCCTGCAGGACCGACTGTTCAAGAACCCGAAGATAGAAGTCGTCTGGGACAGCGTCGTCGACGAGATCGTCGGCACCGAGGAGCCCAAGTCCGTCACCGGCGTGCGCCTGAAGAACATCAAGTCGGGAGCCGTCTCGCTGCGCCCGGCCGACGGCGTCTTCATTGCGATCGGCCACAAGCCCGCGACCGAGCTGTTCGCTGGACAACTCGAGATGAAGGAAGGCGGCTATCTCAGGACGGCGCCCTTCTCGACAGCGACGAACGTTCCTGGCGTTTTCGCCGCCGGCGACGTCACCGACGACATCTTCCGCCAGGCCGTAACGGCCGCCGGCATGGGGTGCATGGCCGCCCTCGAGGCCGAGCGCTGGCTGGCCGGTGGCCATTGAGCCGACGCCGAGGCGCACAGCGCCGCTCAGCGGACGACAGCGACCCAGGATCATCCGATGGATTGGGACAAGCTCAAGATTTTCCATGCCGCTGCGGAGGCCGGCAGCTTCACGCACGCGGGCGACGCTCTGCACATGAGCCAGTCGGCGGTGAGCCGTCAGGTCTCCGCGCTGGAGCGCGACCTCAAGGTACCGCTGTTCCACCGCCATGCGCGCGGCCTCGTCCTGACGGAGCCCGGCGAGCTTCTGTTCCGTACCGTCGCGGAGGTGATCTCGAAGTTGCAGACCGCCGAGCTGATGCTCTCGGACTCCGGCACCAAGCCGGCCGGCGATCTGCGTGTCACCGCTCCCATCGGCATCGGCACGGTATGGGTGACCCAGCGCCTGCGCGAGTTCATGGAGCTCTATCCCGAGATCCGCATCGAGCTCGTGCTCAACGACGAGCAGCTCGACATTTCGATGCGCGCCGCCGATGTCGCCATCTGGACGTGGGAGCCGCAGAACGTCGAGCTGATCCGCCGGCCGCTGTTTGCCATGGATGTCGGCGCCTATGCCTCATCCGGCTACATCCGCAAGCACGGCGCGCCGCAGAACATCGCCGCGCTCGCCCGTCACCGCATTGTCTCCTACAGCGGCGCTCCCGCCCAGCACCTGACCGCCATCACCTTCATCGAAACCGTCGGGCTCGAGGGCGGCAAGTCGCGCGAGCCGCACTTCCGCGTCAACAGCGTGGTGGCGATGAAGTATGCGATCCGTTCCGGCATCGGCATCGGCATGCTGCCGGAATACCTGGTCGAAGGCGAAAGCGATCTGGTGCCGGTGCTGAGCCAGATCATCGCCCCCAAGCTCAATCTCTACTACGTCTACCCCGAGGAGCTCAAAGGCTCCAAGAAGGTGCAGGTGCTGCGCGACTTCCTGTTGTCGAAGGCGCCGCCGCGCACGACCTGACGCGGCCACTGGCACACGAAGCGTACCGGCTCGCGTCCGCCGATGCTCCGCAGGCCGACGACCGGACGCAGCGGCCGCCATGGCATACCAAGTCGTTGAGTAATTTCTGAAATATCTGGACTATCGGCGCGGATCGTGGCTCTGATCCGCCATCGTCGCAACGTCGTTTGTGACGTCATCAGGAGCGTCGTCCCGACCCGGGTATTTTTGCCACCACCCGCAGGGCGCCGATCCAGATCGCGACTTGTTGCCGGGCGGGATCTCGATCCCGGCCCGGCAATTTTTTGGCCCGATCGACGACACATGCCAGCGCAGCCGCTGCCTCAGGGAGCGAGCAACTGCCTGACGATCGGCTCGGCGGCCGACCAGCCCTGCTCGCCGAATCGCGCGAGCGCGCCGCCGATCACGGCGGCCAAGATCCAGCCGAGCCAGCGAGCGAACGTGCGCGCGTAATTCATGCGCACGCGCACCTCGACGACCTGATCGGGAAGCGCGGTTTCCGCCGCCACGCCGTCCGTACCCACCGTGCGCGCCGAGACGATCAGTTGCAGCCTCTTGCGGCCGCTGAGCTTGGGCGTGACGGTCCACCGCCAGCTTGCGAAATCCTCGGTGTACATGCCGCCGGGATTATCGATCCACTGCGTTTCGGGTGACGCCGTCTCGATGAAGAACCCGCCGTCGGGTGCGCGCAGCCGTACGGCCATCGCCTTGGTGATCAGCACGTCGTGCCGATAGGCCGCGCCGCCGCCTTCGAGCCCTGCCGCGATCGCCGTAACCTCGGACTTGGCGATGCGCACCTCGACGAGCGACGGCCGCCCCACGCGCATGAAGCGCGGAATGTTCTCGACGAGTTGGCCCGTTTCGATCGCCATCCCGCTCGCCGGGGCGCCCGCCGGTTTGCGCCGTCCGCGGGCACGCGCGGCAGCCGCCGCATCCTGTGCGTAGGGCGCGGGTGCGTTGGCGTGCTGTGGCGAGGCCGGCGGCGGGCCTGGTGCCGGGCCCATGCCGCGGCCAGCCTGAGCACCGGCCGGTTGCAGCGGCGGCAATACGTCGTCGAGCGGCGGCAGGCCCCCGCCCGCCACCGGAGAGCCGAAGCGTCCGCCGTTCGGGCCACCCACCGCGCCACCTGGCCCGGCCTGCCCTGCTGGCGGTGTTTGCCCCCACCCGGGCGGCGGTCCTGGTACCGGCGCCCAGGGCGGGGGAGCGGCGACCGGATCGGGACGCACCGCCGTGCCGGCCGCGGCCTCTCCGTATGGGAGCGGCGTCACAGGCCCTTCGGGTGGCAGCGGCGGCGGTATGCGATAAGGCCGGGCAAGCCCGCCACCCGTTCCGCTCGCCGGCGGCGGTGCTGGCTGCGGCGCCCACGATTGCGCGGCTGGCCGTGTCGCCACCGGCTCGGGACCGGGCGCCGGCGGCAGGTGCGGAACCTGCGGCGGCGGCGCTGAATTGGACGGCTCGAAGCTTCCGGGCGCGTCGAACGGCTGGCCCGCCTCCATGTCGTGCGGCGAGCGCTGCGGCGGCGCGGTCGCGGCGTCCCCGAGGCTCGGGCCGAGCCCCTGATTGCGCCGGCTCTCGATGCGCGCCCGCGTATCGGCCAAGATCGCATCGGCCGGGGAGCGCGGACGGCTGCCGTCGATCTCGCCGCCGCTGCCCGGTCTGCCGCCGGGTCCCCCGCTCTGCGCGGCTGCTCGCAGTTGGTTCTGCAAGGCCTGGATCGCCGCCTCGAAGGTGAGGCCATGCGCGCGCAGGATTGCTGCGGCATTGCTCTGGCCCAGGCCGACGATGGCGCACAGCACGATCGCGCCGTCGATGTCGGCGCGCTTGCTCTGCCGCGCCGCCTTCGCTGCGTACTGCAAAACGCCTTTCAGTTCGTTGGAGATGGCGCTGGTGCCGGGATGACCGTCCGGCAGCCGCCCTTCGAGCCGGCCGAGATGCCCCGATACGTCGGTCTTGAGCACGTCGACATCGATGGCCGCCGCCCCGAGGATCGCCGTGGCGTCCTCGTCTTCGCTGAGGGCAAGCAGCACGTGCTCCAGCGCCACCTCGGCGTGGGCCTGCGCACGCGCGTACTCCGCAGCGCGCGCCAGCGACTTGGCGAGCCGCGGCGACATGGGAACGTGACCGAGTTGCGCTTGTGCAACCATCTCGCCCGCCTTGCGCATTTTTCTCGACGAACCGGACGACGGTCCACCGCGAAAAATGGGATGAAACCAACGTTACGCGGAGCCCTTCCGCGCCTCGAAGACCTGCAACGGCTGCCGCGCCTCGCCGCTTCGAGCTTGTGCGCCACCACGATGCGGCGCCTCAGTACGAGCCGACGGGGCCGGGCCCCGCGACCACCGGTCTTATCTGGTTCGCGCCCCCGGCGGAACCATGCCGATAGCTCGTGATTGTGAGGGAATTCCGTTGTGCCGGTCCTGCCACCCGATATATCTCCGGAGCGCCCGATGGCGCCCGTCCGCCAGGCGAGGCGGCCGCGGGACATGATTGCGATGGACGCGCCCCATGACCGGTCGAGTCGAGATGACAGATAAAGCCAAGCACGCCCATGCACCGGCCGTCGACACGGGCCAGGCCAGCGACATCAGCGCGCATGTGCAGGCGAAGATCCTCGCCGAGGCCCTGCCGCACCTCATCCGGTACGACGAGCAGACCGTCGTCATCAAGTTCGGCGGCAACGCGATGGGTGACGAGGCGCTCGCCGACGCCTTCGCGCAGGATGTCGTCTACCTCAAGCAGTCGGGCGTCAATCCGATCGTCGTGCACGGCGGGGGGCCGCAAATCGCCCGCATGCTGAAGAAGCTGTCGATCGAGACGGGCTTCGTGCATGGCCTGCGCGTGACCGACAAGCCGACCGTCGAGGTCGTGGAGATGGTCCTCGCGGGCGCCATCAACAAGCAGATCGTGCAGTCGATCAACCGCCAGGGCGGCAAGGCGGTCGGCATCTGCGGCAAGGACGCCAACCTGATGATCGCCTCGCGTGTCACGCATCTGCCCGATCCGACATCGAACATCATGCAGGCCGTCGACATCGGCTACGTGGGTGACCCGAAGTACGTGAACCCGCACATCGTCGAGGTCATCTCGAAGTCCGACCTGATCCCGGTCATCGCACCGGTTGCCGCTTCGGCCGAGGGCGAGACGCTCAACGTCAACGCCGACAGCTTCGCCTCCGCGCTCGCTGCCCGCATGAAGGCAAAGCGCCTGCTGCTTCTGACCGACGTCGCCGGCGTCATGGACGACGACAAGAGGCTGATCCCCAAGCTGACGATCGAGCAGGCCCGCGCCATGATCCGCGCCGGCACCATCTCGGGCGGCATGATCCCCAAGATCGAGGGCTGCATCGAGGTCGTGGAGGCCGGCGTCGAGGGCGTCGCCATCATCGATGGCCGCGTGCCGCACTGCGTCCTCCTCGAATTGTTCACGCCGCACGGCTCCGGCACGCTCGTCGTCGGCCGCCAGACCCGCTCGTGAGTGCGGGCGCGATGTCGGACCCCCATCACGCACGTCCGGGCGCTTCCCCGAGAACGCCGCTGCGCGCCGCCGCGCCGCGCGATTTCTCGCGCACCTCAGTGTGGATCTTCGATCTCGACAACACGCTCTATCCGGCCGAGTGCAACCTCTTCGCCGAGGTCGACCAGCGCATGGGTCGCTTCATCGCCGAGACGCTGGGCGTGCCGTTCGACCATGCCCGCTATCTCCAGAAGCACTACTACCGGCAATACGGCACGACGCTCGCCGGCCTCATGCAGGAGCACAAGCTGCCGCCGGGACCCTTCCTCGACTACGTGCACGACATCGACCTGTCGCCGGTTTCAGAGCACCCCAGCTTGCGCACCGCCCTGACGGCGCTGCCCGGCCGGCGGCTCATCTACACGAACGGCTCGCGCCGCCACGCCGAGCGGGTCGCGGGCAAGCTCGGCGTGCTCGACCTGTTCGAGGATATCGCTTCGATCGAGAGTTGCGATTTCGTTCCGAAACCCCACGCCGACGCCTTCGACCGCATGATCCGCCGCCACGGGGTCGATCCGCGCACCGCCGCGATGTTCGAGGATATGCCGCACAATCTCGAGGCTCCGCACGTCCTCGGCATGACGACCGTGCTCGTCCATTCAGAGTACGTCGATCATCCTGTCCAGGTTGCCATGCGCGCGTGGACCGAACTGCCCGTGCATGTTCATCACATGACTGACGATCTCACAGCCTTCCTCGGCGAGATCCCCGTCGGCCGCTGACCGGCCGGCCGCCACTCCAAACGCGGTCTCGCGAACCCATAACGCAGACGTGAAGCCTACTGACCGTCTTGTGCATGGTAGCCGCCGTGCCGCACGGCTACCCACGTGCTCGGTGGTTGACCCAGCCTCGAGCCAGGAGAAAAGCATGCGTCCGATCGTTCTCGCACTCGCCGCCACGGCATTCGTCCTACCCGCCCCGGTCGTGACGACCGCTCAGGCGGCCGAAGCCGATGCCATCGTCGAGGTGATGCGCACCTTGTCGGGCAAGCAGAAGGCTCGCCCCAGCGGCGCCAAGGGCCAGTGCTTCACCGCCGAGTTCGTCCCGACCGCCGAGGCGAAGGGCCTGTCGAAGTCAGCCCTTTTCGCCAAGGCGTCGAAGGCCGTCGTTCGCTTCTCCGTCGGCGGCGGCAACCCGAAGGTCGCCGACGCGACCAAGACCGTGAACCGTGGCTTGTCGCTCCGCCTCGACGCGGGCGGCCCGGGTCAGACCGAGTTCGTCATGGTCAACGCACCGATCAACTTCGTGAAGTCGCCCGAGCAGATGCTGGGCTTCCTGCAAGCCCGGCTGCCCGGCGCCGACGGCAAGCCGGACCCGGAGAAGATCAAGGCCTTCGCCGAGGCCAATCCCGAGACGACGCTGCAGGGCAAGTACCTCGCCAGCAAGCCCGTGCCCGGATCGTGGGTCGGCGTCTCCTACTGGGGCATTCATCCCTACACGCTGACCAACGCCGCGGGCGAGACGAAGATCGTCAAGTTCAGGATGGTTCCGACCGGCGGCGAGGTCGGCCTCACCGACGACGAGGCCAAGGCCAAGCCCGCCGACTTCCTGGTCGACGATCTGAAGGCTCGCATCGGCGGCAGCGGCCCGGCCTCCTTCGACATGGTGGCCATCATGGGCGGCACGGCAGACCTGACGACCAACGCCACGCAGATGTGGACCGACGAGGACAAGCGCCCAACGGCAAAGCTCGGTACGCTGACCATCAAGGCCCTCGAGGACAACGCCACCTGCGACGGCACGATCTTCGATCCCTCGAACCTCGCCGACGGCATCGCCGGCCCGACGAACGATCCGCTCTTCACCCAGCGCCAGCCGGCCTACGCCATCTCGATCGGCCAGCGCAACTGATCGAGCGCGCGGGCGCTCACCCCGCGCACCACACGAAAAAGGCGCCGGCTCTCCTGCGAGGGCCGGCGCCTTTGTTTTGGGCGG
This sequence comes from Hyphomicrobiaceae bacterium, assembly GCA_033764645.1. Classification (GTDB taxonomy): domain Bacteria; phylum Pseudomonadota; class Alphaproteobacteria; order Rhizobiales; family Hyphomicrobiaceae; genus Filomicrobium. Next base: position 120,913 of record JANRIT010000037.1, on the reverse strand, counting down.
ATCAGAACAGGGGCGAGCGATCAGGCGCCTGGCCCCGCGTCGAAACCGACCTTGTCCATGATCTCCGACGCCTGCTTGCGGAACTTGGCGACGTCCTCGAGGAGGATCTTGTCGGGCACGAGCTTGCCCCACGATGCGACACGGCTCGAAACCGCCACGCCGTCCTTGAGCGGATACTCGCTGACCGCCTCGGCGTAGATGCGCTGCGCGTCGCCCGAGGCGAGGAACTCTATCAGCTTGATGCCGGCCGCCTTGTGCGGAGCGTGCTTGGTGAGGACGGCGCCCGAAATGTTGACGTGCGTGCCGCGATCACCCGCGTTCGGGAAGAGGAGCTTCACCGACTTCGCCCACTCCTGCTGCTCGGGCTTATCGCTCGTCTCCATCGCGCCCATGTAATAAGTGTTGCCGATGGCGATGTCGCACTCACCGGCAAAGATGCTCTTGACCTGGTCGCGGTCGCCGCCGGCGGGCTTGCGGGCGAGGTTGTCCTTGACACCCTTGGCCCACGCCTCGGCCTTGGCTGGGCCCTCGTGCGCGATGATCGAGGCGAGCAGCCCGACGTTGTAGGCGTGCTGGCCGGAGCGCGAGCAGATCTTGCCCTTCCACTTGGGGTCGGCGAGCTCGGCGTAGGTGATGCTGTCCTGCTTGACCCGCTCGCGCGAGGCATAGACGACGCGGGCGCGCTGCGACAGGCCGATCCAGTGACCCTGCGGATCGCGATAAGCCGCCGGGATGTCGGCGTTGATCGCATCCGATTGCACGGGCTGCGTGACGCCCTTCTCCTCGGCCTCGGTGAGCCGGGCGATATCGACGGTCAGCAGAACGTCGGCTGGGCTGTTGGCACCCTCGGCCGCCAGCCTCTCGGTGAGGCCATCCTTGGCGAAAACGACGTTGACCTTGATGCCCGTCTTGTCGGTGAAGGCCTTGAACAGCGGCTCCATGAGCCCGGGCTCGCGGTACGAGTAGACATTGACCTCTTCGGCGGCGATCGCGGGCACGATGGCGCCGGCGAGCGAAGCCATCGCGGCCGCCGCGAACTTCAGCCTGCGGCCTTCACGGGCCGCACTGTGATGAGACATGAGGATCTCCTATCGACGGGGGTCAAGGCCCCATCCTGGGTCGGGTGCGCCGGGCCAATCGAGCCCGGTCGTGTGCGCCGGCCGCGCGCTCGCGCCGCCGACGGCGGCATATGAGGCAATCCATCGACAAAAAGTCAACAATTCAGTTGCCGGTCGGATGTCGATTTGAAGGGTTCCAGACTGGGTGTCCGCGCCGCGCCGTCCTACATCCGCCGTCCGTCACATGACCGGGTCACATGGATCACACCGATGTGCTGATCGTCGCCGCCTGCGACCAAGTCGTCGCGGAAAACGCCAACGGGCCAAAGGCTTACAATGGACGCTGCGCAGCGAATCAGGAAAGGCTCGAATGTCGTCCGATTTAACCGCGTTCAGTTGCGTGCAGAACCGAGCTCTGTAACGGCAGAGCCGCCCGGCCAGCGACCATGCTGCCCGATGCGGCATCCAGCACGAGCGATCCGCAACGAGGACCATCGACCCATGGCCATCGACGCACTCGTCAAGCCGCTGCTCAACGTCCCGCTGTTCCAGGGTCTGAAGCCATTGCAGATCACCGAGATCGCCCGGCGCGCCGAGCGTGTCGTGTTCAAGGCTGGCGACACCATCATTGCCGAGGACGCGACAGGGGACGCTGCCATTCTCATCGTGGCTGGCGATGCCGTGCGCACCACCGGTCCCGACTTCGATGGCGCGCCCGAGCCGGTTCCACCCGGCGCGCTGGTCGGCGAGATGGCGATGCTGGTCGAGACCAAGCACACCTCGACGATCATGGCGCGCGGCAGCGTGCGCGCGCTCCGCATCACGCGCAGCGAGCTCGTCGCGCAGATGGAGGACGACCCGGCGCTAGCCGATCATTTCGTGCAGAAGATCGCAGGTCGGCTCAACCGGCTCGCCAAGGAGCTGCGTGCGATCGACGCCGCACTCGGCGGTCTCGGCACGGCCGCACGGCAGGCCGCGCACCAGCACTGACGCGCCATCACGCGGCGTCATCGGTCCCTGCAAAACAGAACGATAACAGAGCGCTGAAATGAAGAACGCCCAGTCCCGGGGGGAGGGACTGGGCGTCGGCGCTCTCGCGCATGATGCCGGGAGGGAAGCCGGCATCTCAGGCTTGCGTCTTCGGCTAGACGGGGGGCACTACCGAAAACAGGGTGACGCGCCTGACTGTCCTCAATCTAGTGCAAGTTGCCGCCGGGACAATAGGGGCAATCCCAAGTCTTCACGAAAACGTGAAGACTTACCCACTGTTTGTATCAGCTTGATCGTTGCCTAGCGACCGAACAGCCACACCCTGGGATGCCAGGGGGGGTGGCGTAGTTTCGAACCCCGTTCACTGCTGCTTGAACGGGTTGCCGACGGCCTTGATGACGAAGCGCTCCGCCTTCAATTCGGCGTCCTGCTTCAATTCGCCGACCTCGACGCGCGTATCGAGACCCTGCGCGTCCGTCGTCACCCACTCTTTCAGTTGCAGCGACGGCGACTTGGCCAGAACGAGCTTGATGCGGCCTGGCGTGTCGGGGCTTTTGTCCTCGAGCGCGACGAGCAGGAGATCGCCCGTGTCCTGCACTTCGCGAATCTTGGCATCGCGCATCAGGTCGACATCGCTGCGCAAGAGGACGCGGAACGGCGTCTGGTCGAGCGCCACGCGGTCCTCGTTGTTGAGGTCGTGGTCCTGGATGGCGAGATTGGTGCCATCGGAGATGATGATCTGCTTGGAAGGCTTGGCATAATCGAAACGGAACATGCCCGGGCGCATCATCTCGAAGTTGCCCTTCATGACCTTGCCGTCAGCACCCGTCTGAACGAAAGCGCCCTGCAGCGTCTTGAGGCCGTTGAAGTAGCCGTTGACCGACTTCACCGCCGCCGTCTGTCCCGCATCGAGTGCCAGACCCTCCGCGCCGGGAGCCACCTGGGCGCTCCAGCCCGCGCCGGCGGGATTGGCGCCGCCGGGCGCCGCCGTTCCGGCGTTCGCCGGAGTTTGCGCCACGGCCACGCTGGCCGATAGAGCCAAGACGAGTGACGTAGCGATCGCGCTTACGATCGTGCCTGTTGCCGGTGTCATGTCCTGTCCCGCCCCGCTCCCGATTGCCCGCCACGATGACGGGTTGTGCCGCCCATGCGCGCTGCCCGTAATTCGTGCGCAGCTCGTACTTCGTGCGTCGATGGTACTCTGTGCACCGACCGCAGTCCGGACCCGACGCAGGGCTCGAAAGCGCCGCGCGGCCCGTCGGGAGGCGCGCACCGCCGCGCCCACCCGTCCCCGGACGATGGCTTTCCTCAACAATGAGTCGAGAAATGGGCAGCCCGCGCAGGTGAGTGTGTAATGCCGGGAAGCGTCAGCCGATGAGCCGCGCCAGGGCCGGCACGTATCCCGGACCCGGCAGCGTGCCGAGGTAGTCGGCGACGGCGCGCACATCCTCGGCTGCCACCGTGCCTGCGGTGAGCCGCACCGGCGCCTGCGTGCCGATGGTCATCAGCATATCGCCCTCGGCAAGCAGCCGCTCGGCGCCGGGGGCATCGAGCACCGCCTTGCTCTCGGCCTTGGAGGCGACCCGCAGGCACAACCGCGTCGGAACGTGCGCCTTGACACCGGCAGTCACGACAGAGGGGCTCGCGTGCTCGGTCGCCATCAGCAGGTGAATGCCGGCCGCACGCGCCTTTTGCGACAGCCGCTCGAGCAGGCGCTCGAAAGCCCCGGCGTCGACGGCCATCAGGTCGGCGATCTCGTCGATCACCACGACGAGATATGGCATCGGCAGGAAATCGAGTTGCTCGCGCTCGCGGATCGCCTTGCCGGTCCGGCGGTCGAAGCCGGTCTGCACCACGCGCGAGGGCAACGTGCCGATCCGGCGGGCGTTGCGCACGCGATTGTTGAACAGCTCGATGTTGCTCGCCGGGAGTTGCGCCATGCGCTTGCTGCGCTCGTCGAGTTCCTCCGCAACCCAGGCGAGCGCCGCCACGGCCTTCTGCGCATCGGCGATGACAGGCGCTGCCAGATGCGGGATGCCGCGATAGGCCTGGAGACGCCGCTGGCGCGTGCCGGAGAGCAGCAGGCGGCAGGACGTCGGCCCGTGCCGGTAGACGAGCGACAACAGCGCGGCATCGATCAGCGAGCCGCTATCCGATCCCGGACCTCCGACCACCAAGAGATGCGGCAGCCGGGCGAGATCGACGATCGCCGCTTCGCCGCCGGTTGCGCGTCCGCAGACGATCGGCAGCGTGTCACCGCGCTCGGCAGCCCGCAGGATCGGCCCTTCGATCAGCTCACGCAACGGCACTGGCCGCCGTTCGCTGTTGGCGAGTTCGATGGCGATGACGTTGCGGCCGTCGCGCTCGACGACGCGGGCCGCCGGGGACCCCAGCGCGCGCGCGATATCGTCGGCGAGCCCGGCGACGCGGCCGATCCGTGTTCCTGGCGCCACCTCGATCTCGTAGACGGTAATGACGGGCCCGGGACGAAGCGATCGCATCACCGCGCGGACCCCGAAGTGCTCGAGGACGGCCAACAGCTTGCGATCATCGGGAGGCGCGATGGCCGGCCCGGCGGAGGCCGCGGCGGGTATCGGCTCGCAGGACGTCAGAAGATTGAGCGACGGCCGGTGGTAGGTCTCCTCGTCGGCGACGATCGGCATGCCTTCGGCAGGTCGTTGCGCGGTCCGCTGCCCATGCCGTTGCGCCGGCGGCGTGCTTTTCGGCGCGGAGATGCCCGACCGTCCTCGCGCCGCTCCACCGATGCGATCTTCCGGCCGCGCCGATAAAGTCGCGACCTCCCCCGAGTCCTGCCTGGCGGGACGGGATGGCGCGGGCTTGCGGGGTTTCGCCGTCCGCTTCTTGCCACCCGGAGCAAAGCGCTCGGCGAACTCGCGGTGCCCGTCGTCGCCATCATCCTCGAGCGGGCCGAAGTCGTTCTCGCCGGCATCGAGGCTAACACTCTCTTCCGCCACCGGGTAGGGCGTCGAGCCCGCAGGCAGTTGCCAGCGGGGCGGCGGCGGGACCTGCGTGGCATGTCGTCCATAGGCGTGGTCGAGCGCACGCGTCGAGGTGGCCGGCACGCGCACCGGCTCTGCCGAAAGCTGGGCGGCAGGACCGGCGTGAGCCGGACGCGACGCAGCGACAGCGGCTGCCACGGCACCTCCCGGCAGCGCGATATCAGGAATTGCCGCGCCGGGCGCAGCACGCGCCAGCACCAGCACGTCCTCGACATCGGCACTCGCTCGCGGCAGGCTGGCCTCAACTGGACGACGCGCTGCGCCAGCCGACCCGCGCTGGCGATCATCATGCGGCGCACGCCCTCGACGCATGCGCCACGCCGCCATCACGTCACGCGCGTCTGCCAGCAGCACCTGAGTGGCAGCCGAGGCGCCCAAAGCGAACAGTATGAGACCAGCGAACAGCCCGGCCCGGTCCGGTGCGATGCCCGCCACGATGGCGAACGCGAAGCGATAGACGCCGTCGCCGACGACACCCCCGAAGCCGGGATCGAGAGGCCATATCGGCGGTTTGGGCAGGGACGAGAGCGCGCCTGCCAGCAGCAGCACGGCGAACGGCAGGCCCGCCGCTTTCAAGCGGATGCGAAAGACCCGGCCGACGAGCGCCAGGCTCGCCGCCCACAGCGTCGCGACGAGCAGCACGAGGACCGCCGCGAGACCGAGCGCCTGCATCAGAACGTCGGAGGTCAGCGCCCCGGCATGTCCGAGCATGTTGCGCGGGGCGTCTCGGGTGACGTTGATCAGGCCGGGATCGCTGCTGCTCCAGCTCAGGAGCGCCGTCCACGCAAGCAGCAGCGTCGCGATCGCCATGAGGCCCGCGATACGCCATAGCGCAGCCGACAGATGCTCCTCGACGTCGCGCGGCAGGAGGCGATCGGGGACGTGATCCTCGGTCATGTTGGCTACAAGGTCCGATGACGGTTACGCGATAACGGAAACGAGCCGTCTCAGCGCCTCCCCGATGCTCGCCTCGTCCTGCACCAACGCCACCCGCACGAAATCTGTGCCGGGGTTGCTGCCGTCCGTTCCGGTTTGCGCCAGGTAAACGCCTGGCAGAACTTTGACACCGCCGCGTTGCCATAGGGTTACCGCGGCCTCTTCGCCGCCGCCGGCTTGCGACATGTCGAGCCACAGGAAAAAGCCGCCGGCCGGGCGCACGTAGCCGAAGCGTCGGCCGAGGATGGCATCGGCGAGGTCGAACTTGCGCCGGTAGGCCTGCCGGTTGACGGCGACATGCTGTTCCTCAGCCCAGATGGCGGCACTTGCCGCCTGGGTCGGCCCGGGCATCTGCGGGCCGATGAGGTTGCGGATGTTGGCGAGCGTATCGAGGAAGACGGCGTCCCCGGCGACGAAGCCCGACCTGAGCCCCGGCAGGTTCGATCGCTTGGACAGTGAATTGAACACGACGATGTTGGCGAAGCCCTCGGCGCTCTCGGCCGCGACCTCGAGGCCGCCAATCGGCGCCTCGCCGGAATAGATCTCCGAGTAGCACTCGTCGAACAGCAGCATGAAGTCGTGGCAGCGCGCCAGTGCGAGCGCTTGGGCGATGTAGTCACGCGAGGCGACCGCGCCCTGCGGGTTGGCCGGCGAGCAGATATAGAGCGCCGCCGTCCGCTCGAGCAGCGCCCGATCCTCCGCGAGCCGGTCGAGATCGGGCAGGTTGCCCGTGGCGGGCGTGGCATTGAGGTAGACGGGCTCGGCGTTGGCCGCGAGTGCCGCTCCGATATAGGCGGCGTAGTAGGGATTGCACATGACGACGGCAGGCCGCACGCCATCGGCCAGCCGCTTGCGCCCGACCGCCGGCAGGCAGGCGTAGAACAGCCCCTCGCGCGAGCCGTTGAGGGGCAGGATGTGGCGAGCCGGCTCGACAGTCCCGGCCGAAAGTCCGTAGCGCCGAGTGAGCCAGTCGGCGATGGCTCCGCGCAGTTCGTCAGAGCCGCGGATGGCTGGATACTTGGCGAGGCTCGCCTGCGCCTCGGCCCAGCGCTCGGTGACGAACGAGGGCATCATCTCGCGCGGCTCGCCCAGCGTCAGGTCGATCCCCGGCCTGATCCCCGGCTCAAAGGGCGCGAGCAAGTCGCGAACGCGGCTGAACGGATACTCGAAGGCCCCCGAGGCCAGCACGTTGAGGCCTGTGGCTGGCATCATGCCGCGATCGTCTCCGAAAAAACGTGAGGCTCGGCGCCGCGGGCCAACCCAATCGAACCGAGCCGAGCCGAACCACGCCCCGTCCGGTGACGTGCAGTCGGTGGCGCGCCATCACGGCACGAGCTTGTATCCACCCGTCTCCGTCACCAGAAGCTCGGAGTTCGACGGGTCCTTCTCGATCTTCTGCCGCAGGCGGTAGATGTGCGTCTCGAGGGTGTGCGTCGTCACGCCGGCATTGTAGCCCCAGACTTCCTGCAGGAGTACGTCGCGCGTCACGACCTTCTCGTTGGCCCGGTAGAGATACTTGAGGATCGACGTTTCCTTCTCCGTCAGGCGCACCTTGCCACCCTTCTCGTCGACGAGCAGCTTGGATGCGGGCTTGAAGGTATAAGGCCCGATCTGGAAGACGGCGTCCTCGCTCTGCTCGTGCTGGCGCAACTGCGCCCGGATGCGCGCCAGCAGCACCGCGAACTTGAACGGCTTCGTGATGTAGTCGTTGGCTCCTGCGTCGAGACCGAGGATCTGGTCGGCATCCGAATCGTTGGCCGTCAGCATGACGATCGGGCTCTTGTAGCCGCTCTTGCGCAGAAGCTTCACGGCCTCGCGCCCATCCATGTCCGGGAGGCCGACGTCGAACAGCAGGAGGTCGAAATGATCGGCCTTGGCGAACTCGATGCCGCGCGTTGCCGTGTCGGCCGTGGCCACCTCGAATTCCTCGTGCAGATCGAGCTGATCCTTGATCGACGACCTCAAGTCATCGTCATCATCGACGATGAGGATGCGGCGGGCAGTGGTCATGAAGGTGCTCCCCTGAGAGCTTCCACGGCGCCATCGAGTTGGTGTACCGGACAGGCTCCCCGCACGGGAGCCGGCGCGAGCCACCAGTGCCGCCGCCAGCATGAGCCCGGCGCGTGCCACGCCATCACCCGGAACGCCCGCGAGCAGCACCACAGCGACGCGCCGTTCGCAAGCCGGCCTCGATCCTTCACCTCGACGGAGCCTCACAATGACTGAACGACGCGGCAGCCGTCAAATGGTCGTCACTGCCACACCCGGCCGACCCGACCGTGGCCATGTCCGGTTCGGTCACTTGTGCTTCGCCTGCGCCCTGGGAAGGGCCGGCATCGGCGTGTTCAAGGCCGAAGGGGACGGCCGCACACCGGCTGGCACATATCCCTGGCGCCGCGTGTTGTATCGCCCTGATCGCGTGGCGCGCCCACGCTCGTCTCTGCCCGTCGCAGCGCTGCGCACCGACGACGGCTGGTGCGACGCTCCGGGTGACCGCAATTACAACAGGCCCGTCCGCCACCCCTATCCGGCGAGCGCCGAACGGCTGTGGCGATGCGACGGCCTCTACGACATCGTCGTCGTCGTCGGCCACAACGACCTTCCCCGCCGTCGCGGCGCGGGCAGTGCGATTTTTTTCCACGTCGCGCGGCCCGGCCTCCTGCCGACAGAGGGCTGCGTCGCGCTCCGCCGTCGCCACCTCTTGCGCCTGGTTGCACTCATGCGGCCGCAAGACCGCCTGCTGGTGGCGACCGGCGCGACCGCCTGCCGGCCGCTGCGGGATCAGGGCTCGCCGCCGGCTCGGGCGAAAAGCAAAAAGGCCCGGAGCCTTTTGCGGGCCCGGGCCAGGTAAGAGCACGCCTAGGGAGGCTCGTGCTCGGGAGCTTGTGGAGGAGGCGCCGGGGAGCCGCGAGCAAGCGCCCGCGATCCCCGGTGCACTCATGTCGTCAGTAGCTGTAGGCGCGCTCGCCGTGATCGACGAGGTCGAGGCCCTCGCGCTCCTGATCGGTCGTCGGACGCAGACCGATCGTGAACTTGATGAGCAGGAAGATCACGGTCGAGATGACGCCGCACCAGAGGATGGTCACGCCGACCGCCTTGGCCTGGATGATCACCTGATTGACCATGTCGAAGGGAGCGACGACGAGCTCGCCCGGCTTCGAGATGTAGTCGGCGATGCCGGCGCCGCCGAGCGACGGATCGGCGACGATGCCCGTGCCGATGGCGCCGATGATGCCGCCGATGCCATGGACGCCGAAGACGTCGAGGCTGTCGTCATAACCGAGTGCGTTCTTGATGCCCGTGCAGAAGATGAAGCAGACCACACCGGCGACGAGGCCGAGGCAGATCGCGCCCATCGGGCCGGCGAAGCCCGAGGCCGGCGTCACGGCAACGAGGCCGGCGACGACACCCGACGCGAGGCCGAGCAGCGACGGCTTACCCTTGATCATCCACTCGACGAGGATCCACGACACGCCAGCAGCAGCCGTCGCACCGAAGGTGTTGAGCATCGCCATGATGGCGACCGCGTTCGACTCGAGGTTCGAGCCGCAGTTGAAGCCGAACCAGCCGACCCACAGCAGCGAGGCGCCGATCATGGTCATGGTCAGCGAGTGGGGCGGCATCGCCTCGCGGCCGTAGCCGACGCGACGGCCAACCAGGATGGCGCCGACGAGGCCTGCGATGCCGGCGTTGATGTGCACGACCGTGCCACCGGCGAAGTCGATGGCGCCCATCGCGAAGATGTAACCCGCATCGGCGACGACGGCATCAAGCGCGGCCTGCGCGGCAGCCTTGCCCTCGGCAGGAGCATCGGCGACGGCCTTCGCAGCAGCGGCGAGAGCGTCCGGACCGGCCCAGTACCAGACCATGTGCGCCATGGGGAAGTAGACGAACGTGACCCACAGCACCGTGAAGGCGAGGATTGCCGAGAACTTCATGCGCTCGGCGAAAGCACCGACGACAAGCGCCGGGGTGATGCAGGCGAAGGTCATCTGGAAGGCGATGAACGAGTACTCGTAGATCGAGACGCCGTTCGAGAAGGTTGCCGCCGGCGCATCGATCGCGACGCCCGACAGGAAGACCTTGGAGAAGCCGCCGACGAAGCTGTTGAGTTCGCCGCCGCTGGTGAAGGCCATGCTGTAGCCGTAGGTCAGCCAGATGAGCGCGACGACGCAGGTGATGGTGAACACCTGCATGAGCACCGAGAGCATGTTCTTGGAGCGCACGAGGCCGCCGTAGAACAGCGCGAGGCCGGGGACGGTCATCAGAAGCACGAGGACGGTGCACAGGAACATGAAGCCGGTGTCACCCTTGTCGACCGCCGCGAATGCGGGGGTAGCGACGAGGGAGAGCAGTCCGGCACCAGCCAGCGCCCGCGCACGACCGGCGAGCAAGTCGAGTTTCATATGCGAAGTCTCCAGTTCCAATCGACGGGATCGGTTGTTGGTTCAGAGTGCGGTCTCGTCGGTCTCGCCCGTGCGGACGCGGACCGTGTGCTCGATGGGCGAGATGAAGATCTTTCCGTCGCCGATCTGACCCGTCTTGGCGGCGCTCTGCACGGCCTCGACGGCCTTGGTCACCTGCGCAGCAGGCACCACGACCTCGATCTTGATCTTCGGCAGGAAGCTCACGGCGTACTCGGCGCCGCGATAGATCTCGGTATGGCCCTTCTGTCGGCCATAACCCTTGACCTCGGTGACGGTCATGCCCTGCAAGCCGAGATCGGTGAGCGCCGTGCGGACCTCCTCGAGCTTGAAGGGCTTGATGATTGCAGTCAGCAGTTTCATGCCTTGACCCCCTTCACAGACACTCCGCGGCGCCGGCCCCGGAGGAGACGCCCACGCACGCGAGTGTTGGATCGACCGAAGCCAGCCCGGCCGCGGTTTCCGGTAGCCGGAGAGTCAAGGAGCGTGCCAACTTGTGTGCAGTGCGCTAACTTTATGCAATCGCTAACAGAATCTAACTGACGCCACAAAGCAGCCGCAGCATTGCCCCGATTGTCCGCCCGAAGTTTGTGCAGATTGCATCGATTGCCGAAAAATTAGGCTGACGCGGCGACCCTTCGCGACCCGGACGGCGAGTGCTATCTCACGTATCGAGCCAACAGGAAGGCGCCGATCGCCCGGCGAGACGCCCATGCCGCATACACCAAAACCGTTCGACGTCGTCGTTTCTGGCAGCAACTTCACAGGTTTGGCGCTGGCCTTGGCACTCGCGAAGGGCCTCGGCGGCGAACTGTCGGTCGCCGTCACGGGCGTCGGTGCGAACCCTGGCGCCGGACCAGAAGCGACGCGCCGCAGCCCCCGCGCATTCTCGATCGCCGCCGCCTCCCGCAACCTCCTCGATCGCATCGGCGTCTGGCCGTCCATCGCGACCGAGGCTCAGCCGGTGGTCGAGATCGAGATCACGGACAGCGCCCTCGGCGCCGGCATCCGCCCTGTCTTGCTGACCTACGACAACACCGTCGAGGGCGGCGAGCCGGCTTCCTACGTCGTGCCAGACGCCTGCCTCGCCGGAGCGCTGCGCGCGGAGGCCACTGCGACAGCGGGCATCACACTCATCGCTCCTGCGGCCACGGGCTACGAAGCACAGGGAGGCGTCGCACGCGTCACGCTCGCCGACGGCAGCCAGGTGACGACCCGCCTCGTCGTCGCTGCCGACGGCCGGACCTCGCCCATCCGTCGCGCCGCCGGCATCAAGACCGTCGAATGGGAGTATCGTCAGACCGGCATCTGCACAGAGATCGCCCACAGCGAACCTCATCGCGGGCGGGCCGTGCAGCATTTCCTCCCCGGCGGTCCGTTCGCCATCCTGCCGCTGACCGGTGACCGCTCCTGTATCACCTGGAGCGAGGACGCGAGGGAGGCCCGCCGCATCCTGGCCCTCGACGACAGCGCGTTCCTTGCGGAGATCGAAGCGCGCTGCGCCGGCCGTCTCGGCACGCTGAGCCTGGCGGGCGCGCGGGCGAGCTGGCCCCTTCGTCTCCATCTCGCGCGCGCGCTGACGGGGCCGCGCCTGGCGCTGATCGGCGATGCGGCGCGGGGCGTGCACCCGATCGCCGGTCAGGGTCTCAACCTCGGTTTCCGCGACGTTGCCGCACTTGCCGAGATCGTCGCCGAGTCTGCGCGGACTGGAACGGACGTCGGCGACACCGACGGCCTCACGCGGTTCGCCCGCTGGCGGCGCTTCGACAGCACCATGTCGACGGCTGCCTTCGACGGGCTCAACCGGCTGTTTTCGAACGATGTCAGATTGCTGCGGCCGTTGCGCGAGTTCGGCCTCGGGCTCGTCGATCGTCTGCCGCTGGCCAAGTCGCTGATCGTCAAGGAAGCCGCCGGCCTAATGGGCGATGTCCCCAGGCTGCTGCGTGGCGAGCCTATTTGACGGTAGCCTCGCACCCGTCGTCCGTCCCACCCTCATCGTGGGCGTCCGGCTCGAACCCCTGCGCCACCACGTAGGCGAGCGGCCAGGCGACGATGACGCGGCGGCCGGCGACATCGACGTCGGGCACGTGGGCTAATGTGAAGGGGACGAGCTCGGTCTTGCGCCCGCCCGCCAGCCGGACCTCCAGCAGATCACCGGCGCCGTAATTTTCGACGCCGACAACCTCGCCGAACGGCTGACCCGCTTTGTCCACCGCAGCCATGCCGATGAGATCGGCGTGATAGAACTCGCCGTCCTCGGTCGGCGGCAGGCGATCGCGTGCCACCCACAACTCGGCCCCCCGCAGAGCTTCTGCGGCAGTGCGGTCCGTCACCCCGGCGACTGCCGCCACGACGCCCTTGGTCGTGACGCGCTTCACCTTGAGCCGAAGCGGACGCCCGCCACCGCCATCGGTCAGCGGACCATAAGCGGCAATATCCTCCGCCACTGCCGTGAACGACTTGATCGTGACCTCGCCGCGAATGCCGTGTGCGCCGGTCACCACGCCGAGCAGCACTCTCGGGTTGCTGGTCATACCGGCAAGGCTCCGAGGAAGCTCAGTTCGATCTCGACCGGCGAACCGAGCACTGAAACGGTTGCACGCGATAATGGCGCGGCGCGCTCGACGGCGGCCAGGATGTCGATCACCTCGCCTTGCGACCCCGAGACGTGACCTGTCACGAGGGTCCCACGCGGTGGCATCTTGAGGCGCACGTGCAAGCGATTGATCTCCTCGACCGCATCGAACTCGTAGGTTCCCGAAAATACGCCGCCCAGCCGGTCCGAGCCGAGCACCTTGCCATTGCGCAGGACGGCGAGTGCCGTATCCGACTTCGCCCCGCCCGGCACGCCGTAGCTGAGACTGTACAAGCCCTCGTCGAGCATCTTGGCCCGGCCAGCGACGCGCCTCAATTCACGTGCGAGGGCATCGGGCGGCATGTCCCTGATCAGCCGCAGGTAGGCACAAACCGGGCCGGGCAGAGCCTTCTCGCCCGTTGCCCACAGGCTCACCGTGCGCGCACTGACACCGATCAGCCGCGCGAAGTCGGCCTGTCTGAGACCAATCCGTTCGAGGCTGCACTTGAGGCCTGTCTCTGCCATGCCTTACTGTAGCATAAACATCAATAAGCGCAAAATCATCTACCGACAGGTAGAACCGACGCAACCGCTGGGCCGCTTACGCGACGGCCCAACGTCCCGCCCCTCGGCCGCCGCCGAGTAGTCTGCGCGTAACACCATACTTCTGCGTCGAGAAGATCGGCTTGCATGCATTCGGCCGAAACCGCATTGAACCAATAATTGAAAGCTCCCCTGCGGAGCGTTTACATTTCGTTCGCGCTTCCGATCGGCATCTGGATGCAACAGGGCAACAATTGTAGATGCGTCCTCGTATTTTCGTCCCGCAGCCGCATTATTTTCCTTGGAACTAGAACCGAATTCCATGACCAATCAATGCAATCCACCCACATCCTCACAGGGGCCTCAAAGTTATGTCAGCCACGCCCGCTCGCCGCGGCCGGCCGAAAGGTTCCGGAATCGACGACACTGCAATACTCCGCGAAATCGCAGGAATGCTTGCCGCCGACCCAGAATTGAAGCCGACCACCGCCATTCGCAATCTCGGTATCCAGGATCCTTCCATCATTCGTCGGCTGCGCGACAAGTTTGCGGCGTTTCGATCCGAATGCGAGAGCGACCTTGCCATCTCCGAGCGCGACCTGCGTCAGCGTCTGCGCGCCGACAACGACGACGCGGGCGCCCGGTCGATATGCCTCGACAAACCGCGCGATCCGCGTTTGCAGCAAGTGACTTCAGAGCGCGATCCGATCGCTGCCCGTCCGCCCGGCCCGGTGGCCGTGACCGAGATGGTGCCCCCGATACCTCCAGCGGCCGCAACCCCCGGAACTCTCGTCCCGCGCGTTGCATCGCAAGAGCATCAGCGCGCCTCGCCGCCGGTCGGCACCGCCCGTGCCACCAGGACACCTGTTCCCGACCCCGCCAACGATGCTGCGCGCGTCTGGTCAGCCCTTCTCACCGCCGGCATGCGCGCCGCCAGCGCCGCCTTCAAGGCGCAGGTCGAACTCGGCAGCCAGGCCATGCTGTCGCCGCCAGCGGTGGCAGCACTGCGATTTCAACTTGCGTGGAACTCCTACTTCATCGCGCTCGTCGGGCCCCAAGCCGGCGATGCGCACCGCTGAGTACCGTAAGCCGCGTCTGCGTCACCCGTGCGTTCACCTGCACTGTCTCACCAGCCTCGTGAAGCGTTCAGTCCCACCACCTCGAAACATCGCGAAAACAGCAAAGGCCGCCCCGTTTGGCGGCCTCTTTTTTTCGCGATACATCCCGTGCGTGCCGCCACCGCCCCGTCACAGCTTGCGCAGTGCGACGCTCTCGACCCTATGGTTGGCGGCTTTGTTGAGAATGAGCCGCGCGCGCTGGCGCGTCGGAATGATGTTTTCTTCCAGGTTGCGCAGGTTGATGCTTTTCCAGATGCGCCGCGCCCGGCTCACGGCCTCCTCGTCATTGAGGTTGGCGTAGCGGTGAAAATAGGCGGCTGGGTCGCGAAACGCCGTGCGCCGCAATCGCATGAACCGCTCGATGTACCACGTCTCGATCACCGCCGGATCGGCGTCGAGAAAGATAGAGAAATCGAAGAAGTCCGACACGAACGGGATGGCCCGGCCATCGCGCGGCAGGCGGGCCGGCTGCAACACGTTGAGCCCTTCCACGACCAGGATGTCGGGCCGCTCGATCTGAATCGTCTGGCCGGGGATGATGTCGTAGTGGAAGTGCGAATAGACCGGCGCCTCGGCGATGGCGCGGCCCGATTTCACATCGGCCAGAAACGCCAGCAGCCGCGCGGTATCGAAGCTTTCGGGAAAGCCCTTGCGGTCCATCAGCCCGCGCGCCTCGAGTTCGGCGTTGGGCATCAGGAAGCCGTCTGTCGTGATGAGGTCGACGCGCGGATGATGTGGCCAGCGCGCGAGCAAGGTCTTCAGGACGCGTGCCGTCGTGCTCTTGCCGATAGCAACCGAGCCCGCAACGCCGATGATGAAGGGTACCCGCCGCTCGGTCTGCCCGAGGAAGCGCGAGGTGACCGCGTGCAGCTTCTGCGCGGCGGCGACGTAGAGATTGAGCAGCCGCGACAGCGGCAGATAGATTTCCTCCACCTCGCTCATCGACAGCTCTTCGATCACGCCGGAAAGCTGGCTGACCTCGTCTTCAGCAAGCGTCATCGGCGTATCGGCACGCAGGCCCGCCCATTCATCCCGCGAGAAGTGCCGGTACGGCGAGTAAGCCAGGCCGCCGCCATTCGCAGCGCCAGTGCCGACACCCCTGCCGCTCTCTGGTCGAGGATGGGTCATGGCGTGCTCAGCCGCTCCGCCCGCGGGACGCCTTTTCTTCGAGGCCCGAGCGTCCCATCCGGCGCTCCAGAATCTCGAGCACGGTGCCGACATCGATCGACCGCGCCTCGAGAAGCACGAGCAGATGATAGATGAGATCGGCGGCTTCCCCGGCCAGCGCCTCGTCGCTCTCCGCGACGGCGGCGATGATCGTCTCGACCGCCTCCTCGCCGAGCTTCTTGCCTATTTTGGCTGGCCCGGCATCGAGCAGCTTGCGTGTGTAGGAGGCCTCCGCGTCGCCAGCACGCCGCGCTCGGATCGTCTCGGCTAGCTGGCGCAGGACATCATCGGACATGGGACGCGGCACTTTCATGAAACACTCAAGCCAGTCGAGCAACGCCGCGGCGGCCCGTCAAGCAGGACCACGGTGCAAAGTTGCCGGATCGCCCGCGCACGTCCGCACCCGATCAGCCATGCCCGCCGGTCAGCCGCATGCGGATCCATTCGAGCTGATCGAAATTGCCGTACTTGATGACGAGGTTGCCGCTCTCGCCGGAGCCCCGCTTGATCTCGACCTTGAGGCCGAGAAGGTCGGTCAGTTCGCGCTCGAAGGCGCGTGTATCGGGGTCCTTGTCGCGCACCTTGCGCGCGCCTTGCGCGCCCTCCGCGCCGCCGACGCCACCCTGCACCATCGCCTCGACGGCACGCACGTTGAGATCTTCGGCGATGATTCGCTCGGCGAGCGTTTCGGCATCGTCCCGGCCGATCAGCGCACGCGCATGACCTGCGGTGAGCTGGCCCATCTGCACCAGTGCCTGTACCGCCTCCGGCAGGCGCAGCAGGCGAAGCGTGTTGGCGACATGACTGCGGCTCTTGCCGATCTTCTCGGAGATCTGCTCCTGCGAATACTGGAAGCGCTCGACCAGCTCGCGGTAGCCGAGAGCCTCCTCGATGGCGTTGAGATCGGCGCGCTGCACGTTTTCGATGAGCGCCCACTCGTGCGCCTGCTGGTCGGTCATCTCGCGCACGACGACGGGCACGTCGCTCAGCCCGGCGAGCCGGCTCGCCCGCCACCGGCGCTCGCCAGCCACGATCTCGTAATGTCCGGCTGCCTTGGCATCAGGACGCACCACGATCGGCTGGATGATGCCGTTCTCCTTGATCGAAGCGGCGAGCTCGGCAAGATCGTCCTCGGCGAACGTCCGCCTCGGATTATGCCCGCCGGGATGGATGCGATCGATTGCAACGAGCCTGTGCTCGCCCTCCGGCACGGGACCGCCCGCGCCCGCCTCGGCGCTAGCGGCTTCGCTGCGCGCCGGCCGCGCCTCGCCGATCAGCGATGCGAGACCTCGGCCGAGCCGGCTCGAATGCAGCGGCTGATTCATTGCCTTACCGGCCTTTCCCAGATTGCATGGTTGACGTCGTCGCCGCCTCACGCCGCCTTGATGTGGCGCTCTCGCTCGATGATCTCGGTCGCCAGCCGGATGTAGGCCTGGCTGCCTGCGCATTCGTAGTCGTAGAGGAGCAGCGGCTTGCCGTGCGAAGGCGCCTCGGCCACCCGCGTATTGCGCGGGATCATCGTCTCGTAGACCTTCGGCCCGAAGAAGCTGCGCACGTTCTCGGCGACCTCCTTGGAGAGCGCGGTACGCGCATCGTGCATGGTGAGGACGACGCCCTGGATCTCGAGGGCGGGGTTGAGGGCGCCCTTGATCTGCTCGATGGTGTCGTTGAGCTGCGAGATGCCCTCGAGCGCGAAGAACTCGCACTGCACGGGCACCAGCACCGCGTGCGCCGCCGTCATGGCGTTGAGCGTGAGCACGTTGAGCGAGGGCGGACAGTCGATCAGCACGTAATCGAAGGGCCCGCCGCCGTCAGGACCGGGCGAGCCCGGCTCGAGCAGCTCGGTGATGGCGTTGCGCAGCCGGTAGGGCCGGTTCTGCTCGTTGAAGATTTCGCTGTCGAGACCGACGAGGTCGCTGTTGGCCGGCACGATGAACAAGCCCGGAATGGCGGTCGGCTGCGCGGCCGCGACGAGACCCGAGGCACC
Source organism: Hyphomicrobiaceae bacterium (assembly GCA_033764645.1). Lineage (GTDB taxonomy): Bacteria > Pseudomonadota > Alphaproteobacteria > Rhizobiales > Hyphomicrobiaceae > Filomicrobium. The sequence goes on along the minus strand of JANRIT010000037.1, from coordinate 103,095 downwards.
GAGCATGACGTCGTAGGACGTCTTGGCACGCGCCTCGAGATCGATGCCGAAACCCGTCGAAGCATTGCCCTGCGGATCGAGATCGACCACGAGCACGCGCTCGCCCGTCGCCGCGAGCGCCGTCGACAGATTGATGGCCGTCGTCGTCTTGCCGACGCCGCCCTTCTGGTTGGCGATCGCCAGAACGCGAGGCGACCTCGGATGCCTGCTACCTGGTCCTGTCATCGTCCGCCCTCTATTGCTCCGCCGGTCCGGGCCACCGGATTTGTGATCAGAACGATGCGTGCCTCCGCATCGGTACGACTGGGCACGAGGCGGGCCTCGAAGTCTGAGGCGCGGCGCGCCTCGGCGATCTCGTGCGCAGCTTCGCGGCCCTTCGGGAAGACACCGATGGTCCCAGGCCCGAACAGGGGTGCCGCGAGTTCGATGAGCCTTCCCAGCGGCGCCAGCGCACGCGCAGAGACGATTCGCGCCGGCGCGAGCCTACCCTGAGTCGACACTAGCTCGATTCGCCGGGCAACGATGTCCACAGGGACCGCCGTCTGCCGCGCGACTTCAGTGAGGAAAGCGGCTTTCCGGGTATCGCTTTCGACGAGCGTGACCCTCGGCGCCTCCGCCCCGCCCGGCAAGCCGTGACGCAGGATGGCGATGACGAGACCGGGAAAGCCCGCCCCCGAGCCGAGGTCGACCCACCGGCCAAGCGGCTCCTCGACGAGGTCGATCAGTTGCGCGCTGTCGGCGAAATGGCGCTGCCAGATTTCATCGAGCGTGCGCGGCGCTACGAGGTTGATCGTCTTCTGCCAGCGCCGCAGAAGACCCTCGTAGGCCTCGAGCCGCGCCATGGATTCACGTGAAACATCGAACGCTTCGGCGAAATCATCCGCCGTCGCCACGGCGACCGGGCGGCACGATTCGCTCTCCCCGGTCACGCCGCACTCTCCGGCCGCGCCTTGCGCAGATAGGCAGCGATCAGCATCAGCGCGGCCGGCGTCATGCCGTCGATGCGGGCCGCCTGCGCGATGTTCGCTGGCCGGTGGAGGGCGAGCTTCTGGCGCACTTCGGTCGAAAGCCCGCCGACGGCCGCCGCGTCGAAGTCGCTCGGCAGGCGCAGGCTCTCGTCCCTCTTGAGAGCAGCGACGTCATCCTCCTGGCGCGCCACGTAGGCATGGTAGCGCGCATCGATCTCGACCTGACGAGCAATGGGTTCGGTGATCGCGCCGAGTTCCGGCCAGATGGCAGCGAGCCGCGCCAGGTCGACGCCGGGCAGGGCCATGAGCTCGAACGCACTGCGCCGCCGTCCGTCCTTGTTGAGGGCAAGCCCGTGCCGCTCCGCTTCGCTCGGCGTCAGCGTCCTGCCATCTAGGAGATCGCGAGCACTGGCCAGCGCCTCAGCCTTGCGACGGTGGGCTTTCGAGCGCCGTGCTCCGACGCAGCCGATGGCGTCGCCGAGCGGGGTCAGCCTCTGATCGGCGTTGTCGGCGCGCAAACGCAGGCGGAACTCGGCGCGCGAGGTGAACATGCGATAGGGCTCGCTGACCCCACGCGTTACGAGGTCGTCGATCATCACGCCGAGGTAGGCATCCGCGCGGGACACCACGAATTGCCCCCGACCGTGGCCAATCTCTCCGACGCGGCCCGCACCCATGGCTGCATTGAGCCCCGCGACGAGCCCCTGCGCGGCCGCCTCCTCGTAGCCGGTCGTACCATTGATCTGCCCAGCCAGAAAAAGCCCCGGCACGTTCCGCACTTCCAGCGTCGGCGACAAGGCCCGCGGGTCCACGTGGTCGTACTCGATCGCGTATCCGGGTCGCCTGACGACGACACGCTCGAGGCCCGGCATGGTCCTGAGAAAGGCCTCCTGCACGTCCGCCGGCAGCGAGGTCGAGACACCGTTCGGATAGACTGTGTCGTCATCGAGGCCTTCGGGCTCGAGGAACACCTGATGGCCCGCCCGGTCGGCGAAGCGCACGACCTTGTCCTCGATCGAGGGGCAGTAGCGCGGCCCAACACTCGCGATGGCGCCCGAGTACATCGCCGAGCGGGCGAGGTTGGCGCGAATGATGGCGTGCGTCGCAGCCGTCGTGGTCGTCACGCCACAGGCGATCTGCGGGTTGGTGATGGCCTCGGTCAGGAACGAGAAAGCAACCGGCTCCTCGTCGCCGTCTTGCTTCTCGAGGCTCGCCCAGTCGATCGATGAAGCGGCAAGACGTGCCGGTGTGCCGGTCTTGAGGCGGCCGAGCGGGAGGCCGAGCGCGGCGAGCCGTTCCGACAGCCTGAGCGCCGGAAGTGCCCCCATCCGCCCCGCCGGCACGCGCGTGTCGCCGAGATGAATGAGACCGTTGAGGAACGTACCCGTCGTCAGCACGACCGCGCCGCACGAGATCGGCTCACCGCCCGCCACAACGACGCCGACGCAGCGGCCGGCCTCGATCAGGAGATCCTCGACACCGCCTTCGATCACGACGAGCCCGTCGGTGTCGGCAATCGCCTGCTGCATGGCCTGCCGGTAGAGCTTGCGGTCCGCCTGCGCGCGCGGCCCCTGCACCGCCGGACCCTTCGACCGGTTGAGCAGGCGGAACTGAATGCCGGCTGCATCCGCGACGCGCCCCATCAGCCCGTCGAGTGCATCGACCTCGCGCACGAGGTGTCCCTTGCCGAGCCCGCCGATAGCCGGGTTGCAACTCATCTCCCCAATGGTCGCGAAGGCGTGCGTCACGAGTGCAGTGCGCGCCCCGAGGCGCGCGGCGGCGGCGGCGGCCTCGCATCCTGCGTGGCCTCCTCCGACGACGACGACATCCAGCGTGCGATGTGTGTGCATATCTCAAGCGCATACAGGACGAGCCGGCCGAGGCTCAAGTGCGAACGCGCCAAGCGCGAGCGCCGGGACGACAATCCGAGGCGCTCCGATAGCCCGCCGAGAGACGACGAGTGATTCACGTGAAACGAGGAAGTGCAGCTATTTGCCGATGCAGAAGCGGCCGAAGACCTGATCGAGCACGTCCTCCACGTCGACGCGGCCGCTGATCCGCGCGAGTGCCGCCGCCGCCCGCCGCAGCGCCTCGGCCCGCACCTCGATCGGAAGCTCGCGCTCTGCCACGAACGAGTTCAGCTCGCCGAGCGCTGAACTGACTACCTCCCGCTGGCGGGCCTGGGTCACGACACCGGGTTCCTCATGCCCTGCGAGGTCTCTCGCATGCATGCCGAGCGCAGCGAGCAGGCGGTCGATGCCAGCCCCGGTCCGCGCCGAAACTGCGAGTGCGGACGTGTCCGCCACTGGGCCGGACACGTCCGTACCAACTCCGAGATCGGCCTTGTTGCGTACCCTGATCAGCCGGGGCGAGCCGCCCGCGCCGTGCTCTGGTCCGATCGCGTCCCGCCTTGCGTCTGGCATCGCCACATCAGGGGCACCCACCACGACCACCACGTCGGCGGCGGACATCGCCTGGCGCGTGCGTCGGATACCCTCTGCTTCGATCGCTCCCTCCGCCGTGCGCAATCCCGCCGTGTCGCTGACGACAACCGCGTAACCGCCGATATCGAGCCTGACCTCTAGAACATCGCGCGTCGTGCCGGGCTCGGCCGAGACGATGGCGACGTCGCGCCGTGCCAGCGCATTGATGAGGCTCGACTTGCCGACGTTCGGCGGCCCTGTGAGCACGACACGCAGGCCGTCCCGAACGATTTCGGCGCTGTGGCCACGCGCCAGTTCCGCTGTGATCTCCGCCATGAGCGCGGCCGCGTCTGCCTCTGCTCGCGCAACGGCGTCGTCGGCAACGTCGGCTTCATCCGAGAAATCAATCGCCGCCTCGACGAGCGCCATCGCACCGACGAGACGGTCACGCCACCCCTCGACGACGACGCGCAAACCGCCCGACGCCTGCCGCATTGCCTGCGCCCGCTGCGCCTCGGTCTCGGCGTCGATGAGATCGGCGAGACCCTCGACCTCGCTGAGATCGAGCTTTCCGGCATCGAAGGCGCGCCGTGCGAACTCGCCGGGCTTCGCCAGCCGAAAGCCGGCGAGCCCCGCGAGGCCGGCGAGCGTCGCTGCCACGACGGCACGCCCGCCATGCAGGTGAAACTCCGCCATATCCTCGCCCGTGAAGCTCGAGGGTGCCGGGAAGGTCACGACAAGTCCGCGATCGATGGGCGCACCGTCCTCGCCCCGCCGCAGCGTTCTGACGACCGCCCTTCGCGGTGGCGGCAGCGACCCCGTGAGGCCGATCACCGCGGAAAGCGCGCCTGGACCCGAGACGCGCACCACAGCCACCCCGGCTTTCCCAGCGCCGCTCGCGACAGCGAAGATCGTCTCGCGGCCACCTTCACGGCGACCTCGTCCGCCACCTGGATCGTCGTCCGCGCCGTCGCCATCGACCATTGACTTCAACCCTGCGAGCCCGCCCTGTGCCACTTGCGCATCAGCCCGGGAGCCCGACCCCATGAGCCGCAACCGCCTCGCCGAAGAGACGAGCCCCTATCTCCTGCAGCACAAGGACAACCCCGTCCACTGGTGGCCGTGGGGACCCGAGGCGTTGGCCGAGGCGCGCCGCACCGGCAAACCGATGCTGCTCTCGGTCGGTTATTCGGCCTGCCACTGGTGCCATGTCATGGCGCACGAAAGCTTCGAGGACGAACCGACGGCGGCCCTGATGAACGACCTCTTCATCAACATCAAGGTCGATCGCGAGGAGCGGCCGGACATCGACGCCATCTACATGAACGCGCTGCACCGTCTCGGCGAGCAGGGCGGCTGGCCCCTGACCATGTTCCTCGACGCAGACGGCCGGCCATTCTTCGGCGGAACCTATTTTCCTCCGGCGAGTCGCTATGGCCGTCCCGGTTTTTCCGACGTGCTGAAGGCGATCGCCCGCATCTACCGCGAGGAGCCGGAAAAGGCGGAGCACAACAGCCGCGCCATCCTGGCCGATCTCGAGCGCCGGCCCGAGGGCCGTGGTGGGATCGTCGTAGGCGACCGCCTGCTCGCCGACATGACGACGCGCCTGACGCGTGCGACCGACCCGGTCCACGGCGGCATCGTCGGCGCGCCCAAGTTCCCCCAGTGGAGCTTCTTCTGGCTGTTGTGGCGCGGCGCCATCCGCTACGGCAACGCCGATGCCGCCCGCGCCGTCACCACTACGCTGACCGGCCTATGCCAGGGCGGCATCTATGATCACCTCGGCGGCGGCTTTGCGCGCTACTCGACCGACGAGCGCTGGCTCGCCCCGCACTTCGAGAAGATGCTCTACGACAACGCACTCCTCGTCGACCTGCTGACGGACGTCTGGCGGGAGACGCACGATCCGCTCTACCGCATCCGCGTCGAGGAGACGGTCGCCTGGCTCGCTCGCGAGATGACGACGGCAGGGGGCGCCTTCGCCGCCTCCCTTGATGCCGACAGTGAGGGTGAGGAGGGCAGGTTCTACGTCTGGACGCTCGACGAGATCATCGACGTCCTGGGCCCGTCCGACGCCACCCGGTTCGCGGAAGTCTACGACGTCGCCGAAGGCGGCAACTGGGAAGGCCACGTCATTCTCAACCGTCTGAAGGACAGATCCCTGCGCTCGCACGAGGACGAGGCAGCCTTGCGCGATATCCGCGACCGGCTTCTGTCACGCCGCGATCAGCGCGTGCGCCCGGGCTTCGACGACAAGGTCCTGACTGACTGGAACGGGCTGATGATCGCCGCTCTTGCACGCGCCGCGACCGTGTTCGAGCGCCCCGACTGGCTTGCCATGGCCGTGGCCGCCTATCGTTTCGTCAAGGCAACGCTGCTCGTCGACGGCCGCTTCCGGCACTCTTGGCGGGTGGGCCGATTGAACCCGGCGGCCGGCACATCGTCGGACTACGCGAACATGATTTGGGCCGCCATCCGCCTCGACGAGGCGACGGCCGATCGCACGTATCTCGCCGACGCCGTTGCCTGGACAGACACGCTGCATCGCCACTACTGGCTGACCGATTTCGGCCGCTACGCCACGACCGCCGACGACACTGTTGACGTGATCGTCCGCCTCGCCGACGGCCTCGACAACGCGACCCCGTCCGCCAACAGCATTCAGATCACGAACCTCGCCCACCTGGCCCTGCTGACCGGGTCCGATCGCTACGTCGAGCAGGCCGCCACCATCCTCGAAAGCCTCTCGCCGGACATCGGCGCCAACCCGGCGAGCCACACGGGTGTGCTCGCAGCCTCGCTCGACATCCTGGCCCCGCAGCAGGTCGTCATCATCGCCGGCGACGGTGAGCCCGAAATGCGCGCCACGCTCCATGGCCTGGCGCTGCCCGGCGCGCTGGAACACTGCCTCGCCGACCCGTCGATCGATCTCGGACCCGGCGTCGATGGCAAGACCACCCGCGACGGCAAGGCCACGCTCTACGCCTGCCTCGGCCGCGCCTGTCAGGCACCGGTGACCGACCCTGCTGCCGCGCGCGAGCTGCTGCAACGACAACGCGCTCCGGTCGGCTGACCGAAGCGCGTTTGAAGAAGTCGGAAGGTCGCCACGAGTCGTTGTCGACAGGTTTCACGTGAAACCGGAGTCCTTACAACTTGACTCCTGATTCGCCCGTCGGTCCGCAGAGTCGAGACCGAGTCGAACGGCCCCACCAAGATCAGGTATTCATCGACCCGAAGAAGTCCGAGTTGGTCTTCGTCTGCTTCAACTTGTCAATCAGGAACTCGATGGCATCCATAGTACCCATCGGGTTCAAGATGCGCCGCAAGACATAGACCTTCTTGAGTTGATCTTTCGGGATGAGCAGGTCTTCCTTGCGGGTGCCCGACCTTGCCACGTCGATTGCCGGGAAGACGCGCTTGTCCGAGACCTTGCGGTCGAGAATGATTTCCGAGTTGCCCGTACCCTTGAACTCTTCGAAGATGACTTCGTCCATGCGCGAGCCAGTATCGATCAGCGCTGTGGCGATGATGGTCAGTGAGCCGCCCTCCTCGATGTTGCGCGCCGCGCCGAAAAAGCGCTTCGGCCGCTGCAGAGCGTTCGAATCGACGCCGCCCGTCAGCACCTTGCCGGACGACGGCACCACCGTGTTGTAGGCACGTCCGAGCCGCGTGATGGAATCGAGCAGGATCACCACGTCGCGCTTGTGCTCGACCAGGCGCTTGGCCTTCTCGATCACCATCTCGGAAACCTGCACGTGCCGCGAGGGCGGCTCGTCGAAGGTCGAGGCGATCACCTCACCCTTGACCGAGCGCTGCATGTCCGTGACTTCCTCGGGCCGTTCGTCGATCAGGAGGACGATCAGGTAGCACTCGGGATGATTGGCCGAGATGGCGTGCGCGATGTTCTGCAGGAGCACCGTCTTGCCGGTGCGCGGCGGGGCGACGATCAGCCCGCGCTGGCCCTTGCCGAGGGGTGCCACGATATCGATGACGCGCGCCGAGAAATCCTTGATCGTCGGATCCTCGATTTCCATTTTGAGCCAGCGCGTCGGATAGAGCGGCGTCAGATTGTCGAAGTGGATCTTGTGCTTGGCCGCTTCCGGTTCTTCGAAGTTGATGCGATTGACCTGCAACAGCGCGAAGTAGCGCTCGCCCTCCTTGGGGCTGCGGATGCGGCCCTCGACGGTATCTCCGGTGCGCAATGCAAAGCGCCGGATTTGCGATGGTGAGACATAGATGTCGTCAGGCCCCGGCAAGTAGTTCGCTTCGGGCGATCGCAGAAAGCCGAAGCCGTCCTGAAGGACTTCTACGACACCAGTACCAATGATGTCGATTTCCTTGGCAGCGAGTTGCTTCAAGGTCGCGAACATCAGCTCCTGCTTGCGCATCGTGCTGGCATTCTCGACCCCGACCTCCTCGGCAAAGCTCAGAAGCTCCGTCGGAGTTTTGGCCTTGAGGTCCTCGAGTTTGACTTGTTCCATGGGGGTTTTTGGCTCCGGATGAGCAGCGGCCCGGCGGCAGGAGAGCGATGGGGCGGGCGAAAGGAGGGAAAAGGTATCGTGCTGAGGGGATGCGGATGAAAACGAGCGTGGGGCGAACAATCGCGGAGAGTTGTCGCGTCGGCCCACTGTCGATCCGCGGGCGCGGATCGTTGCGGCCCTGGGGCCGCGTCGAAGACTCGTTGCCCCGTTCCTCTATCAGAAACCGCCGTCACACGAAAGGGTTTTCCCCGCTCGCCGCCGAGCCGGAGGCATACGCCGCATCGGCGCGGTCAGAACGGCTTGACGACGACCAGGATGACAATGCCGATCATCAGGACAGCGGGGATCTCGTTGAGCATGCGCCACGTCCGCGCCGAGTGCTGGTTGCGGTCCTCGGCGAACGCCCGCACGGCCCGCGCTAGGAAGTGATGCATCCCGGACATGACCGTGACGAGCGCGAGCTTGGCGAGGAACCAGCCTTGCAGCAGCCATCCGCCCTGCCAGCCGAGCCACAGCCCGAGGATCCAGGCGACCGCCGTCGCCGGTGTCATGATGTAGGTGAGGAGCCGGCCCTCCATTACCTTGAACGTCTCGGACTGGACCGAGCCCGGCGCGGCATCGCAATGGTAGACGAACAGGCGCGGCAGATAGAGAAGGCCCGCCATCCAGGCGATGATGGCCATGACATGCACGGCCTTCACCCAGTCATAAGCGTCCGCACCGAACACCAGGATGACGAGCGCCGTGACGGCGACGACGGCGGCGATGGCGATGCCGGAGCGCCGCGCTGCGATCGCACCGGCCGTGTCAGCGCTGGCCCCGCTCATGCCCGCCCGCGCACCCGTTCGACGAGCCGGGCCACGTGCTCCGGCGGGGTCTGCGGCACGATGCCGTGGCCGAGGTTGAACACGAACGGCCGCCCCTCCATGGCCGCGAGGATTTCATCGATGCGCCGGTCGAGAGCCGGTCCGCCCGACACGAGCAACAGCGGATCGAGATTGCCTTGCACAACGACGCCCATCTCCGACAGCTCCAGCATCTGGACGAGCGGCATCGATGAATCGCAACTGACCCCGTCGACCCCCGTCGCCGTAACGAACCTCGCCGTCGCCGAGCCGGCGCCGCGCGGAAATCCGATCACGGGTACGCTCGGGTGCCGCTCTTTCAGTGCCGAGACCATGGCACGAGTCGGCGCCACGACCCAACGCTCGAATTCGTCGTCCGGCAGGCTGCCCGCCCAACTGTCGAAAATCTGCACGACATCGACGCCGGCCTCGATCTGCCCGGCGAGATATTCGACCGAGGCGCCGACCAGGAGATCGATGATGCGCCCGAACAGCTCCGGGTCCCGGTAGGCCATCAGGCGAGCGGCCGCCTGATCCGGCGAGCCGCGCCCACCGACCATGTACGTCGCAACCGTCCACGGCGCGCCGCAGAAGCCGATCAGCGCCGTCTCGTCCGGCAGGCCGGCGCGAATGAGACCCACGGCATCGTGCACGATGGCAAGCTTTTTCGGCGCGGCGTCCGCATCGAGCTTCTCGAACGCCGCACGGTCCGCGATCGCATCCAGCGCCGGTCCCTCCCCTTCGAGGAACCGCACGCGCTGTCCCAGCGCATCCGGCACGACGAGGATGTCCGAAAACAGGATCGCCGCGTCGAGCCCGTAGCGCCGGATCGGCTGGAAGGTCACCTCCGCGGCGAGCTTCGGGTTGTAGCACAAATCGAGAAAGCTGCCGGCCTCCACCCGCGTCGCGCGATACTCCGGCAGATAGCGTCCGGCCTGCCGCATCAGCCAGATCGGCGCCGGCCGAGCGGCCTCTCCAGCGAATGGTGCGAGGAACCTGCGCCGCGGGGCGCTCCCTTCGAGTTTTGCCACCCTCTGCCCTTCTCCCTTCAAAGACTCAAATTTTTTTGGAGTCTGTTTTTTCTTCTCTTAGCGGGCGGGATAGCGGGGAAGACCGCTTTCTCCACCGGTTCCCCACAACGCCAGCGTCGCCGGAAAACCTGAAGACCACATCTAGCGTCATGTCCCACCCAACACCACTAGAAGACCGAACACACTTGAGCGTCAATCGGTTGTGACACGCGATGGCTCTGCAACCTCGTCGAACACCCTGGGGATAGTGAGCCACTGCCTGAGGACGAGCCCGCCCGAGCCGCCACATACCGCGGCGACGGGAAAAGTCGTATCGCGACAGCCCCGATGTGCGTAACACCGTGCATGAACCAGGACTTGTTCTGCCATGCATATCGAACTCGTCCCCGGCCTTCCTCCACTCCCGGCGTTGTCCACATGTCCAGCCCCCCTCCGAGCTACTACCATCTCCATCTCGTCTCGGACGCGACGGGTGAGACCCTGACCACCATCGCCAAGGCGGCGAGCGTACAGTATTCGCAGGTGCGCCCCATCGAGCACGTGCACCCACTCGTCCGCACCCGCCGCCAGCTCGACCGCGTCCTCCAGGAAATCGAGCAGGCTCCCGGCGTGGTGCTTTACACGGTCGTCAACGAGGACCTCACACGCGCCCTCGAAGCGCGCTGCGCCGAGCTGAAGCTGCCGTGCCTCGCTGTTCTCCAGCCCATTATGCAGGTCTTCGAGAGCTATCTCGGCGCCCCCAAGACGCCGACCGTCGCAGGCCAGCACGTCCTCGACGCACAATATTTCCGGCGCATCGATGCCCTGAACTTCACGATGGCCCATGACGACGGCCAGTTGCCCGAGGACCTGAGCCGGGCCGACGTCGTCATCCTCGGCATCTCGCGAACCTCCAAGACCCCCACCAGCATCTATCTCGCCCAGCGCGGCTACAAGACCGCGAACGTGCCGATCGTGCCGGAGATCCCATTGCCGGAAGCGCTGACGGGACAGCACACCGCCTTCATCGTCTGCCTGATCGCCCAAGCCGATCGCATCGCGGAGGTGCGGCGCAACCGCGCCATGGTGCTCGGCGACCGCGACTTGAGAGAATACGCCGACCGCGACCGCATCCTCGCCGAGATCGCCCATTCGCGCCGCATCTGCGCCAAGAACGGCTGGCCGGTCATCGACGTCACGCGCCGTTCGATCGAGGAGACGGCAGCGACCATCATCAAGCTGTATAATGACCGCCGTGAAGGTCGCTCGCCGCCGCGTACCGAGACGGGCGAGTGACCGTGGACGCGCTCAGGGCACTTTAGATGATGACGACTCGCCATCTGATCCTCGCCTCTGGCAGCAAGGCCCGCTACGCGATGCTGAAATCGGCTGGCCTCGCTTTCACCGTCGATCCGGCCGATATCGATGAAGCGGCACTGAAAGCCCGCATGATGTCCAGTGAGCCGGCGCCAGGCCCAGAGTCGATCGCCCTCGAACTCGCTCGCGCCAAGGGCCGGTCGGTCAGCGCGCGCCACCCGGGCGGCCTCGTCGTCGCCGCCGACCAGGTGCTGTCCCTCGATGGCGACCTCGTCTCCAAACCCGCAGACCTCGCCGCAGCCCGCTCGAGCCTCCTCAGGTTGCGCGGCCGCACGCATCAGTTGACGAGCGCCGTCGTCATGGCCGAAGCCGGCGAGGTGACGTGGCAGGCCACCGACACGGCCCGCCTCACCATGCGCGCTTTCAGCGACGCATTCCTGGACGATTACCTCGTGCGCGCCGGACCCGACGTGTGCTGGTCGGTCGGCGCCTACGAGCTGGAGGGCCTCGGCATTCAACTGTTCGATGCGGTGGATGGCGATTACTTCACCATCCTCGGCCTGCCCCTGCTGCCGCTCTTGTCCGAGTTGCGTCAACGGGGAGCGATTGCGTCGTGAAGCGCGCCTGCGTCGTCGGCTGGCCCATCGCACAATCCCGCTCGCCCCTGATCCACGGCCATTGGCTCGAGCGCTACGGCATCGCCGGCAGCTACGACAAGGTGGCGGTCCCGTCCGATCAGGCGGCAGATTTCTTCAAGGGGCTCTCGGCGGCCGGCTACGTCGGCTGCAACGTGACGGTTCCCCACAAGGAGACAGCCTTCGCCGCCGCCGACCGGCGCGAGGCTTCCGCCGAGGCTGTGGGCGCCGCCAACACGCTGTGGATCGAGGATGGCCGCCTCGTCGCCGCCAATACCGATACCTACGGCTTCATGACGCATCTCGTCCGGTCAGCCCCTTCGCTCGACCTCGCTGGCGCAAGTGTTGCGGTTCTCGGCGCCGGTGGCTCGGCCCGCGCCATCTGCTTTGGTCTGGTGTCCGCCGGTGTTGCCCGCTGCCTCCTGTTCAACCGCACGCGCGAGCGGGCAGTGGCGCTCGCTGCCGCCTTCGGCCCGCGCATCGAGGTGCGCGACTGGGAGGAGCGCGGCGGCGTCGCTGCCGCCGTTGACCTCATCGTCAACACGACGACGATCGGCATGAAGGGCGATGGCGACCTAGGTCTCGATTTCGCCTCCGCCCGGCCGGGTCTCGTGGTGGCCGATATCGTCTACGTGCCGCTGAAGACCGGACTGCTCGCCGCCGCCGCTGCCGCCGGCCTCACCACGGTCGACGGGCTCGGCATGCTGCTGCACCAGGCCGTACCCGGCTTCGAGCGCTGGTTCGGCGTGCGCCCGCAGGTGACCGAGGCGCTGCGCGATCTGATCGTCGCCGATCTGGCGAGGGGCTGATGCTCATCGTCGGTCTCACCGGCTCCATCGGCATGGGCAAATCGACGGTCGCCAGGCATCTGCGCGGTCGTGGCGTGCCCGTGTTCGACGCGGATGCTGCCGTGCACCGGCTCTATCGCGGCAAGGCGGCGGCCTTGATCGAGGCCGAATTTCCGGGAACGACACGCGATGGCGTGGTCGACCGCTCGGCGCTGCTGGCAGCGCTCCTGCACGACACGGAGGGCTTCGCCCGCCTCAATGCCATCGTCCATCCCCTGGTGCGCGGAGCTGAGCGGCGTTTTTTGCATCGCCAGTACCGGCTGGGCAAGGCGATCGCGGTGCTGGAGATACCGCTGCTGTTCGAGACCGGGGCCGATCGGCTCGTCGATGCCGTCATGGTCGTCACGGCCGACCGCAAGACGCAGCGTGCGCGGGTGCTGGCGCGCCCCGGCATGAACGAAGCGAAGCTTTCGGCGATCCTGGCCCGGCAGTGGTCGGCGCGCAAGAAGACGGCCCGCGCCGATTATAGTGTGGACAGCTCCCGGCCGCTCGACCGCATGCTCTCCGACGTCGATAAGGTTCTGGTCGCGCTCCGCAAGCGGTCTGCGGAGGCATACTTGCGCCACTGGCGTCGGCGTTAGACTGGGCCTGCCCGCATTCGTCTCGGCCTGCCGCCTCCTGCCGTCAGCGGTCAATTGATCGAGGAACTTATCAGATGCTGCGCGAAATCGTGCTCGACACCGAGACGACTGGCCTCGATCCCCGCAACGGCGACCGCCTGATCGAGATCGGCTGCATCGAACTCGTCAATCGTATTCCGTCGGGGCGCGAGTTCCACGCCTTCGTCAATCCCGAGCGCGACGTGCCCCGCGAAGCCGAAGCCGTTCACGGCATCTCGACGGCCTTCCTGAAGGATAAGCCGCTCTTCGCCGCCATCGCGCCCGGTTTCCTCGACTTCATCGGACACGATCAACTCATCATCCACAACGCCGATTTCGACGTCGGCTTCCTCAACATGGAGCTGACGCGGGTCGAACTGCCGGTCATCCGCCGCGAGCGCGTGACAGACACGCTGCTGCTGGCGCGGCGCAAGCATCCAGGCGGGCCCAACAGCCTCGACGCCTTGTGCAAGCGATACGGTATCGACAACTCGAAGCGATTGAAGCACGGCGCGCTGGTCGATAGTCTCCTGCTGGCCGAGGTGTACGTCGAGCTGCTCGGCGAGCGTCAGGCGACGCTGGCACTCGCCCGCTCGGCTTCCGCCGCTAGTGGCGATGGCGCGCAACCGCGCGGCGGTCCGCGCCCGGCCGCGCAGCGGTCGAAGCCGTTGCCGGAGCGCTTGAGCAAGGCCGATATCGTCGCCCATGAGACGTTCGTGGCGACCCTGGGGCCCGCCGCCATCTGGCTCGATTATCTGAAAGGCGAGGGGCCGGCCTAAGCGCGCTCGGCCTGAGCGCGCCCGTTCATCGTCGTGACGCGCGCCTCCGGCTTGCCGACCACGCTCGCCAGTCAAGCTGTGCCGGCCTTCTCGGCTTCCTCTTTCTTGCGGCGGACGTAAAGCCCGGCGAAGTCGATCGGGTCGAGCAGCAGCGGCGGGAAGCCGCCCTCGCGCGAGATGTCGGCGACGAGCCGGCGCAGGAAGGGGAACAGCAGCGTCGGGCAATTGATGAGCAGGAAAGGCTCGAGGGCCTCGTCGGGAATGTTCTGGAGGCGGAACATGCCGGCATACACGAGCTCCATCTCGTAGATGGTGCCTTCCTTGTTGGTCGCCTTTGCGGAAAAATCGATGGCGCTTTCGTAGATGTCCGGTCCGACGCGGCGCCCGCCGACGTTGACCTCGAGGCGCATGTTGGGGTTTTCGCCAGGCCCGCTCAGCATTTTGGTGATGTTCGGGTTCTCGAACGACAGGTCCTTGATGTACTGGGCGACGATCTGGGCCTGGATCTGCGCCGGGCCGGATTTCGCTGCTTCGCCCGCCGTGCCGTTTCCATTTTCCGCCATGGGCCGTTCCTTTCGCGGCGCCGTCCGTTCCGGCGCACGCCCGTGTTGATCTGTCGGTTCGACGATTGCGCCGTGGGGCTATCACAGCCAGGCAGCGCCTGCAAACGACCCGTCGCGCGCCGAAGAGACCTCGCCGAGGTCACTGGCCGCCGTTCGACCGAGTTGGCCGGGCGGTCGTCTCGTCGAGGCGGCGGAACTCACCCTCGATGACCGGGCCGTCCCCGTTCGCATCCGGCGCCGGCGTCCGCTCCGCTGCGGGCCCGCCACCGCGACGGCGACCCTGGTAGACCCTGACCGAGAACACGCCCTCCTCCGCCAGCCGCCGCGCCATGTTTCGCGCCACGAAAGAACGCACTGGGGGGATCAGCAGGAGGACGCCGAGCACGTCCGCGATCGGTCCCGGTGTGATCAGCAACACGGCCGCCATCACCCCGACCAGCCCGTCGAGCGCGGCCGCCGCCGGCGGTTCGCCCTGCCGCGCGGCGGCCGCTGCCCGCGTCAGCATGCCGACCCCCTGCCGCCGCAGCAGCAACAGGCCCGCCACCGCCGTCAGCATGACGAGGGCGACGGTCGCCAGCACGCCGATGCGCCGCCCGACGATGATGAGCATGGCGATCTCGATCAGCGGAAACGCGATCAGGAGGAGGAGGCTGACTAGTCGCATCGAAACCATTCGATCCTGCGGCAGGTGCCGAACGTACCCCCTCGGCGCGAAGTCTCGAGGGACTGGATCGCACCTTGGGCCCTTGCAACGCGGTTGGCTTCGCCCAACTTGTGCCCTAAGTTGCGGTCGATACCAACAGACAAGTGTGGCTCGCTCGGGTTCACCCTGAGAGCCGGACTGAAGATGTCCGCAAGGCCATACCTACCCCAGCTTCCGATCACGCTTGCTTCCGCGGGGATGCGAGCCACGATGGTACCGACCGCCGGGTCCGATACCGGCATGAAAGCGACGACGAGCCATGGACGGCCAGATCGACATCATCACCCTCATTTCGCTCATCGTCGCCGTTGTCGCGATCCTCAAGCTGCGCAGCGTGCTCGGCCGGCGCACGGGTGACGAGGAGAGCCGTATCGAGCGCTATCGAGCCGAGGCCCGCGCCCAGGAGGCGAAGTCGGGTGCCGACAAGGTCGTGACGTTGCCGCGCCGCGGCGCTGAAGTTCCCGGCTCCGAGCGCGAGATGGAAACATCGGGTGCCGAGGCTCAGGCGCGCATCAAGGTCGCCGCCGGCTCGGATGCATCGATCGAGCAGGGTCTGCTGGCGATCCTTGCCCGTGACCCCAATTTCGATCCCGAGCATTTCCTGCGCGGCGCCCGTCAGGCCTACGAGATGGTCGTCACGGCCTTCGCCGAGGGCAACCGCCGCGTGTTGAAGGATTTGCTGAGCCCCGACGTTTACGAGGGCTTCGTCGGCGCTATCGCCGACCGCGAGGCGCGCGGCGAGCAGGTCGACCAGAGTTTTGTCGGCATCCAGAAAGCCGACATCCTCGAAGCCGACGTCAAGGGCGGCTCGGCGGCTGTTTCGGTCCGCTTCGTGAGCCAGCTCATCTCGGCGACCCGCGACCGGTCCGGCGAGGTCGTCGACGGCGATCCGCAGCGGGTCAAGGAAGTGACCGACATCTGGACCTTCGCGCGTGACGTCTCCAACCCCCGCGCGCTCGCCAACCCCAACTGGAAGCTCGTCGCCACACAGGCTCCGAACTGAGCCGGCGGCGTTCGGCCGGCTGCCATTTCACGTGAATCAGTCCGCGTGTTTCACGGGATTTCGGACCGAGCCGCCCGTCGAGACCGGCCAACCCGATGACCACCGCCGAGCCGCCGCAGCACCAAGGCATCGAAGTCGAGCCGATCGCCTTCAGCGAGATAGACGGCTGGCGCGCTGACCGCCATTTCGAAGCATTTGTTGCATTCGCCGCCTGGGCGGCTCACGTCGGCACGCCGGCCAGCGCCGCTCCATGCATCGAGCGCTCGCCGCAAGTCCGCTTAGCGGTTGCTCGCGCCGCCCTCGCTGCCGCTGGCGGCATCGAGACCGACGATAGAGCGCGCGCCTTCTTCGAGAGCCATTTCGTACCGGCGGTTATCCGGGCAACTCCGCCCGAAGGTCTCCTCACAGGCTACTACGAGCCAGAGCTGGCCGCGAGCCGCACGCGCTCGTCTGCCTATCCTCATCCCATCTACAGCCGGCCCGCCGATCTCGTGAATCTCGTGACCGAGGCTGAGCGCGGTGCCCGTGCCGACCGCCCGACCCACGCGCGCCGGTGCCCCGATGGCGGCCTCGAGCCGTTTCCGACCCGTGCGGCGATCGACGACGGGGCGCTCGACGGTCAGGGCCTCGAGCTGTTCTACGCCGCCGATCCGGTCGCGCTCTATCTCATGCATGTGCAGGGCTCGGGTCTGCTTCGGCTTCCCGACGGATCAGGCGTTCGCGTCACCTACGCTGGCAAGAACGGCCATCCCTACACCTCCGTCGGCCGCCTGCTCGTGGAGGAAGGTGCCGTTGCGGCCGCCGACATGACCCTCGACCACCTTGTCGCCTGGCTCCGCGCCGACCCGGCGCGCGCGTCCGCCCTGCTGCGGCGCAACGCCTCCTATATTTTCTTTGCCGAGCTGGGTCCGGAGCACGGGACACGCGCGCTCGGCGTCGACGGCATGCCGTTGTTCGCCGGCCGCAGCCTCGCCGTCGATACCGGTTTCCACGCTCTCGGGACCCCGATCTGGATATCGGCACCCGGTTTGAGCGATAATGCTCACGACGGCGCGACGTCTGGCTTTCGCCGCTTGATGATCGCCCACGATGTCGGCTCGGCGATCCGCGGCCCTCAGCGCGGCGACGTCTACTACGGCGCCGGCGTCGAGGCTGGCCGTCGCGCTGGCATGACGAAGCACGCCTGCCGCTTCATCGTGCTGCTTCCGCGAGGCTCCGGCGAGGATCGGCACTGATGACGATGTCAGGCGATCAGGGCGGCGACGATGGCGGATCGCGTGATGAGCCCATGCGGTGCGGCCGCCGCCGGCCGCTGCTCAGCGAGGAGGATCGCGCGCTGTGGTCGCACGCCGCCCGCACCATGTTGCCGTTGCGTTCCGGCAAGCCGAGGATCGCGCATGGCGCGGCAGGCGAGCCGCTGGTCTCGCAGCCCCGGCCGCAGTTGCGCCACGAGCGACGCGTGGGTGATGCCGAGCCACCCGCACCGCCGATGCCACCGCAATCGGAGGCCGCCGCGCAGGCGCGCCAGCCAGTCGCGGCCCCTCGGCCCAACCCCAAGCCGCAGAGCCGTCCCTCTGCGCCGCCGGACCTGTCGGACTTCGAGCCGCGCAACGCCCGCCGCCTGCGCTCGGGCCGCGTCGAGATCGAGGCGCGGATCGATCTGCACGGCATGCGCCAGAACGAGGCTCACGCCGCCCTTGTCCGCTTTCTCAGCCAAGCCTACGGTCGGGGCCAGCGCTGGGTGCTGGTCATCACCGGCAAGGGCGGACCGGTTCACCGCGAGCGGCACGTCAGCGACGAGGTCATTCCGAGCGTCGAGCGCGGAATTCTGCGCCGGGCCGTGCCGCGCTGGCTGGCTGAGCCGGAACTGCGTGCGTTCGTGGTCAGTTATACGACGGCGGCCATTCATCACGGCGGCGAGGGCGCACTCTACGTGCAACTGCGCGCGCGCCGGACCCCGGTCTGACCGCTCGGGCCGCGCCATCCGCGCACACGTTTAGAAGTTATGGACACTCCTGCGCGAGACCGCTCAGCGCTCCCGAGATGCCCATCAGCGAGTAGCTGTCAGCCGTCGCCGTGCCGCGCTCCGAAACGGCCTCGATCTTCATGATGGAGCCGGCGCGCATCGCCTCGATGAGCTTGAGCTCCTCCGTGGCGTCGGCGACGAACGCCTTGTCGTCCTTGGCAAACAGATCGAACGATTTGCCGCCGACCGATACGCGCACGGTACTGCCCTTTTTCACAGGGTAGCCGAGGCGGATGCTCACCTCGTTCTTCACGCCGTCCTTCGGCCAGGCGGAGATGTAGAAGAACACCGCGTCGCGATTGGCGCTGGACGGCTCGCTCTCCTTGGGCTGGGAGGCGGCGAAGCAGATTTTCTTGTCCGGTTCGTCGTGCGCGAAAACGCTCCAGTCGCGGTAGGATTTCACGAGGTTGGCGGCTTCCGCGGCGCTGCCGGCGGCGAGCGTTGCGGCAACCAGAAAGGCGCCGATCCGGGCCGGGCTCTTGTCGGTGCGTGACATGGGCTTTGGATGGTCCTTGGCTCGAGACGGAGACTTGCGCCTCCCCGATATAGAAAAGGTGCCGGGCGAAAGGCAACCGCACCAGCACTTCTCGGCGCGACTTGGTAATTTTGCCACGGTACGCTTGAGGCCGTGTCGGTGTTCGACGCCTCACGGTCCACCCTCGCGCACGGGCCGATCCGGAAAGCGAGCGAGCGAGCGCACGCGATCGTACATCACCACCGCGCCAGCCATCGCGACATTGACACAGAACCGGGTCGGTATCTTGACGACGTAATGGCAGCGCTGGAGCAGTGGCTCGGACAACGAGCCCTTCTCGGGACCGAGCACGTAGGCGGCCTGCAACGGATGGCGGAAGCTCGGCAGGTCGATGGCCGTATCGATGAGTTCGATGCCGACGAGCTTGCAACCCTGCGGCAGAACGAGATCATCGAGCGTGCGCCAGTTGTAATGCGGCACGTGCGAGCGGCTCTTCGAGGTATCGGCAAAGGCTTCCAGAGCGCCGTAGGTCGCCCCTATGGTGAACGTGAAGCTGGCGCCGAAGCCGTGCGCGGACCGCATCAGGTTGCCGAGGTTGAGTGACTTGGACATGCGCTCGGCACCGATGGCGAAATAGCCGCGTGGCAGGGGTGGCCAGTTCTCGGTCATGCCAGTTCTCGGTCACGCAAGCCGCAATGATGCTAGCCGTTGGGGAGGGTTGAGGGAGATGCGTGCTGTGCTGTGCCGGTCGCTCGATGGACCGGCTGCCCTCAGCGTTGAGGAGATTGCCGAGCCGGCCGTGCAGCCGGGTGAGGTGATCATCGCCGTGCGGGCCGCCGCGCTGAACTTCTTCGATACACTTGTGACGCGCGGTCGCTACCAGTTCAAGCCCGAGCTGCCGTTCTCGCCATCGGGCGAAGTGGCCGGCACGATCAGCGCCGTGGGGCCTGGGGTGACCGGCCTGTCGGAGGGCGAACTGGCGGTTGCCTATCTCGGCTGGGGCGGCGCCCGCGAGTTTGTCGCGGTCGATGCCGGCCGCGTTGTGACCATCCCCGCCGGCGTCGATGTCGCGACCGCCGCCGGAATTTCGATCACGTACGGCACTGCTCTGCATGGCCTGCGCGATCGCGCCGGCGTGCGGCCCGGCGAGACGGTGGCGGTGCTCGGCGCCTCGGGAGGTGCCGGCCTCGCCGCCGTCGAGATCGCCAAGTTGATGGGAGCCCGCGTCATCGCGGCCGCCTCTGGACCCGACAAGCTCGCCATCTGCCGCACGGCTGGCGCCGACGAGCTCGTCGACTACGGCACGGCCGACCTCAAGTCAGCCCTGCGCGACCTGACCGGCGGGCGCGGCGTCGATGTCGTCTACGATTGCGTCGGCGGTCCCTATTGCGAGCCGGCCGTGCGGGCAACCGCCTGGGCCGGCCGTTATCTCGTCGTTGGCTTTGCCGCTGGCGACATCCCGAAGCTGCCGCTCAATCTGCTGCTGTTGAAGGGGTGCGCTGCGATCGGCGTGTTCTGGAGCGAGGCTGTCAGGCGCGATCCGCTCCAGCACCGCGCCAACGTCGCCCAACTGCTGGCATGGATCGCCGAGGGGCGGCTCGCGCCACGTATCGAGGCGACCTACCCATTCGCTCGCGCTGCCGAGGCGCTGACCGTGCTCGACGAGCGCCGGGCGACCGGCAAGATCGTGCTCGTTCCCGACCAGGCTTGAAGGAATATCTCTTTATGTCAGTCGATTAACCGCGCTGGTGGAAGTGTTTCCTCGATACTCGACAAGCCGGTTTCGCGTGCGGCATGTATGGTCGCGTCGCCGGCCAAGTATATTTCGGCAGCCGCCGGCAACTCGCCGGGCGCTCCTGACGTTCTCCCCGCGGTACGGGCCGATAGCGCGCCGTGCCAGACGCACGACGATACGCATGGCAATCTGGAAAGCAGGCAAAGAGCCGGAGAAATGTGGCAGCGTGTGCCGGCATCGATTGTTGCCCGCCTACTCGGCGGCCTCGTCCGGCGTCCCGGCCTCGCCGCGACGATGGCCGTTGCACTGTCCGTCGGCTGGGTGGCGGTCAACCTCGACCGGGCGCTGAATGCCGAGGTCCGCCGCGCCGACCCTCCGCGCCTAATGGCCGTATCCCGCGTCTCCACGCCCCTGCTGCAACCAGCCGAGCCCACCCGGACCGGTGTCGCGAGGCCGCCTGCCGCGCTGCCCGTAAGCACCCCCTCAGATGAACGAGCGCCCGGGGAGGTGGAGGGCGACGTGCAAACTGCGCCGCTTCAGCGCCCGGATTTCGAGCGGTGGGACTATTGGCAGCAGCGCCGCGACGAAAAGCGTGAGCTTGCCGCGCGCCGTCAGGCCGGCGTCGACGCATCGCTGCGCACGGCTCTGTCACGCGGTCCGGAGACCGGCTACCGCGCCTTCTCGACCGTGTGGGGCGGCAGGCCCGATACCGAGGCCGGCGCATCTGGCAGCGAAGCTTCTCGCTCCACCTTGCCTAGTGGCCGCCTTGCTTTCCGTACCGTTTGCGTGCGCATGTGCGATGGGTACTTCGTGCCCGTCAGCGCGCGCACGTCGAGCGACGGCTTTGCCCGCGACGCGGCACTCTGTGCGGCAAGCTGCGCAGCGCCGGCCAGGCTTTACGTTTACCCCCAGCCCGGTGGCGTGCCGGAGGACATGGAGACGCCCGACGGCGAACCTTACGTCGCCCTGCCGACAGCCTTCAGCTATCGCGCGGGTTACGACGAGGCCTGCTCGTGCCGCCCGCAGCCGTGGACCCGCGAGGCCAGTGCTCAGCATCGCGCTTACGCGCGCGTATCCCCAGACAGCGAGGCGCCGGTGCCGACCGCTGAAGCCGCCGCCTCGACCGCTCCGGCCGTCGCCGCCGCCGTTGCCGCCGCGCACACCGCCCGACCGCCTGCGCCGGCTGCCAACCAGCCGGCCGATCTGGCCGCTCCCTCGGCAGAGCTGTTCGCGCGCCTTGCCCGCCTCTCCGAGCATCCCGACGTGGCCGCCGTCGAACCGCTGCTGCGCCCGAAGCCCGTCACGCGCAAGCGTGGCCGCGTCCGCCCGGCCGTCATCGAGAGCCAGGCCATCGCCGACGGATACCCATTCGCGATTCCCACGTTCGCCGCCGCGCCCTCCCAGCGGCCGAGCCCTCGCGTGACGACCAACGATCTCGTCCGCCGCAGCGTCGCTGGCCGCTACTGAGCCATCCGCGCCGAGCGGAGGCTGAAGGCCGCTTCGGCTGGCACTCGCGCACCGCGCGCCCGTTCAGGGATTGTTTGCCACGCCGAGCGATACTGCCGCGCTGAGTGGTGGGGTATCGTGCGGGTGCGTCAGTGATGTTGCGTTTGGGGGTGTCGGGGCTCGTTGCGAGCCTCTTCGTGCTTGCGCTGGCCGGGTGGCCCGCCGCCGCCCGCGCGCAATCGCTGTTCGACGGGCTGTTCGGCGTGTTCGGCGGGTCGCAACCGAAAATGTCGGTGCGTCGCCTGCCGCCGCTCACGCCGCAATCGAACCCATGGTCCCCGCGCCACGACGCCCCGGCCGAAGATGACGCCACCAGCGGCGGCTCCTATCGCACGTACTGTGTGCGAACGTGCGACGGCTACTACTTCCCCATCCGCAGCGCGACGAGCCCGGCGACGTTCAGGCGCGACGCGGCCGCCTGCGAGCAGGCATGCGGCAGCCAGGCCCGCCTCTACTACCTGCCGAAGTCGAGCGACGATCCGGCCGCCATGATGGACCTGTCCGGCCGTACGTATGGCGAACTCCGTCATGCCTTCCTCTACCGCAAGCGCCTCGTCGACGGTTGCGCCTGCCGGCCAATGCCGTGGTCTGCGGCCGAGCGCGCGCGCCACCTGCGCTACGCCTACATCGAAGAGCTGGCGGCCCTCGAAGTGCGGCGGCGCCAGCTTGCCGAGACCGAGGCAGCCGAGCGCGCGAAGGCGGTTGCGCCGGCTGCCGATGCGACCGAGATCAGCGCGGCTCACGCTGGCGGAATAGGTCCGGCACCCGCGGATGGCGGGGTGGTACTCGCATCCGCCAGCGCAGCGGAGCTGATGCCGATGGCAGCGATCGCTGCACCAGGTCCCGTCACAGCGATACCGGCTGCATCGAGCCGACCGCCAGCACGCGCGACGTGGCGCCAGTCGGGGCCGTCCTCGGGCGCGGTCCGCAAAAAGTCGTCGGCGAGCGCCGGCGCCGCCGCGTTCTTCGGCAACGCCAAGCAAAAGTACCGCTGGCCTGGGGATCCCTGATCGCCAGAGGCAAATCTCAAGCCGGCCCGGCTAGCCCGCTGCGGCGGCTGACCTCGGCGAGGGGATAGGTCTCCTCGACCACGTAAGGGCCACCGCCCACCATCGGCTTTGACGATATCAGCGCGAAATGCGTGATCAGAAACGGCTCGCTGCTGTAAGCGCCGTGCCGCGACAGGAAGCGGGCGAGTGCTTCGGCGCGCGGGTTGCGCAGCCGAGCGATGGTGACGTGCGGCTTGAAGGCGCGCGTCTCGGGCGCGAGCCCGGCCGCCCGCGCGGCCCGCTCGTTGGCGCGCGCAAGCCTTTCGAGCGCTGGCCCTGCCTCGACCGTCGCATGGATCGATTTGGCTTCCCGGCCGCCGAACACGCCAAGCCCGGCGATCCGCGTGATGAAGGCTTCCCCGTCGATGGACGCCAGAGCGTCGGCAAACTCGTTGGCAGTGCGGTTGTCGACGTCGCCGGCGAAGCGCAGCGTGACGTGCAGGTCGTCCGTGTCGACGAAGCGTGCTCCCGGGATCGGCATCTCGAGGTCGGCGAGGTCGTCGCGGATGTCCTCGGGCAATTCGAGCGCGGTGAAAAGGCGTGGCATGGGCGGGGCTCCTCGATGAGCGGGGGCCCGAGGCGGCGCGCCGCTTCGCCGGTCCGGGGCTCCATCAGGCGTCGCCGGGCCTTGCCCCGTCAAGTGCCATCTCCGCGCCGCTTGGCGACGACCCCGATGAGCGCCTCGACGCTTGGTAGGATGCCGGCGACGATGCGGTCCACGCCGCGCGCGTTAGGGTGCATCCCATCGTCCTGGTTGAGGCTTGGATCGACGGCGACGCCTTCCAGAAAGAAGGGGTAGAACCCGAGGCCATGGCGGGCGGCGAGGTCAGGAAAGATCGCATCGAACGACCTCGCATAGTCCTCGCCCCAGTTGCGCGGCGCCTTCATGCCGGCGAGCAGGATCGGCATGCCCTTTGCCTTCAGGCGCACAATGAGCGCCTCGAGGTTGGCGCGAGTGACCTCAGGCGGCAGCCCGCGCAGGGCATCATTGGCACCGAGTTCGAGAATGACGCCGTCGGCATCCTCACCGACCGCCCAGTCGAGCCGTTCGAGCCCGGCTGCCGTAGTGTCCCCCGAGACGCCGGCGTTGACGATCTCGACGCGGTGGCCGCGCGCTGTGAGCGCTGCCTGGAGCCGCACCGGGAAGGCTTCGTTAGGGGCGACGCCAAAGCCGGCCGTCAAGCTGTCGCCGAACGCCACGATCTTCATGGGTCGCTGCTCCGCGCCGGCCGCCGTCACCTGAACGCCGCAAATGAGGGTCACGAGGACCAGCGTCATGAGGACCGGCATCGCGCCGGCGGCGTCAGGGCGCTGGAACCTCGTCCACTTGCGTGTCGTCGTCGGCGCCATCATGTGCTGCTTCCCGTGGTTCGCCCGTCGAGTGCGGTTCCGTCAACGCCGGTGAAAGCGATCGGGATCCAGCCATCGGCTCGTTCATCAATCGACCTATCGAGGCCAGGAAGGACCGTTTCGTGGCAAACCCTATCGCGTCGGTTTCCGACCTGCGCCTGTCGCTCACGAGCCGGGCCGGCTCCGTCGATATCTTGCGCGGCATCGACCTTGCCATCGACGAGGCCCAGTCTGTGGCAATCCTCGGGCCGTCCGGTTCGGGCAAGACCTCGCTGCTCATGGTTCTCGCCGGATTGGAGCGGCCGACTTCGGGCCGCGTCGTCATCGCCGGCAATGAACTGTCCGGTCTCGACGAGGACCGGCTCGCCCGCCTCCGAGGCGCGCTCGTCGGCATCGTCTTCCAGTCGTTCCACCTGGTGCCGACCATGACCGCGCTCGAGAATGTCGCCCTGCCGCTCGAGTTCCGTGGCGATCCTGATGCCTTCGACCGCGCGCGCGCCCTTCTCGTCGAGGTCGGCCTGGGCCACCGGCTCGACCATTTCCCGGCCGAGCTTTCGGGCGGCGAGCAGCAGCGCGTCGCGCTGGCACGTGCCCTCGCGCCGGCCCCCCGTCTCCTGCTTGCCGACGAGCCGACCGGCAACCTCGACGGTGCCACGGGTCGGCAGGTCGTCGACCTGTTGTTCGGCCTGCACCGGCGGTCTGGTGCGACGCTCGTTCTCGTCACCCATGACGAGAGCCTGGCGGCGCGCTGTGACCGCGTGGTGCGCATGGCGAGCGGCCTCGTCACAGCCGACGTTACGGTGCCGGCGCACTGATGCTCGACAGCCCCCTCCAGCCACAACCAGCCGCCCCCCGGCCCTCCCCATGGGCTCTGCCGTTGCGGCTTGCCGTGCGCAACATGCGCTCCGGCCTCGATGGCTTCGTCGTCTTTCTCATGAGCCTTGCGCTCGGCGTCGCCGTCATCGGCGCAGTGGGCCAGCTCGCCGGAGCGCTGGAGGCTGGCCTCGAACGGCAGGGTCGCCAGATCATCGGCGGCGACGTGACACTCGTCAGGATGCACGCTCGCGCGAGTGAGGCAGAGCGGGCGGCGATGGCGAAGGTCGCGACCGGCCTCAGCGAGACGGCAACGCTGCGCTCGATGGCGCGCCTGCCCGACGGCAGCGACAGCATGCTGATCGAGTTGAAGAGCGTCGATGCGGCCTACCCGCTGGTCGGCCGCCTGGACTTGCGCGCCGGCGCCTCGCTCGCAGCAGTGCTGGCGCGCGGCGAGATCGCCGTCGAGCCGATCCTGCTGGAGCGCCTTGGCCTTGCCGTCGGCGATCGCGTGTCGATCGGCGCGGCGAAAGCCGTCATCGGTGCGGTCATCGACAAGGAGCCCGATGGCCTCGGCGACCGCTTGAGCTACGGGCCGCGCGTCATCCTAGGCCACGCCACGCTGGAGGCGACCGGCCTCATCGCCCCGGGCTCCCTCGTGCGCTGGCGCTATGCGATGACGCTGCCCGGCGGCGGCGATCCCTCCGGCGCTGGACCAGCCGAGCTCACCGACGCCCGGGCGGCACTCGCCGCTGCGATGCCGGAGTCGGGCTATACCGTCAGCGACCGGCGCGATCCTTCTCCGCAGATCCGCCGCACGCTGGAGCGGCTGCGCCAGTTCCTCACCCTGATCGGGCTGACGGCGCTGATCGTCGGTGGTGTCGGCATCGCCAACGCCGTGAGCCACTTCATCGACCGGCGCCGGCGCTCGATCGCGGCCATGCGGGCGCTGGGCGCGACCGGACCCGTGGTCGTCGCGACCTTCCTCGCCCAGATCCTCGCGATGGCCGTCATCGGCATCCTCGTCGGCCTGACGGTCGCCGCCACCGTGCCCCCGGCCCTCGTCGCGGCCTTTGGCGATGCCCTGCCTATCCCGGCCGATGCGGCGATGTCCTGGCCGGGCCTCTTGACGGCGGCCGGCTATGGCGTGCTCGTCGCGCTCTTGTTCTCGCTGTGGCCGCTCGGCCGGGCAGAGCAGATCTCTCCTGCCGTCCTGTTCCGCGACGAGGTCGGCGACGACACCCGCCTGCCGCCGCGCCGCTACGTGGTCTTGACGGCGGTGATCGCGCTGGCGCTGGCCGCTATCGCCATCCTGTCGACGGACGCGCGCCTGACGGCGCTGTGGTTTTGCCTCGCCGTCGTCGTCGTGTTCGTGGCGTTCGTCGGTCTCGGCCAGTGGGTCGCCTGGGCGGCCCGCCGCGCGCCGCGCCCGGCCTCGCCCGAACTCGCCGTCGCCATCCGCAGCATCGGCGCGCCGGGCGGCTTTGCGCGCGCCGTGGTGCTGTCGCTTGGACTGGGCCTGTCGCTGCTCGTCGCGGTCGGGCTGACGGATGCCTCACTCGTGCGCGAGCTGCAAGGCAAGCTCCCCGACGACGCGCCTGACTACTTCATGCTGGATATCAAGCGCACCGAGATCGAAACCGTGCGCGAAATCGCCAGCCGCACCGCGACGGGAGCGGTCGTGCGCGAGGCCCCGATGCTGCGCGGCCGGCTCGTCAGGCTCGGCGATCGCGCTGTCGAGGACATCAAGGCACCCCCGGAGGCCGAATGGGTGCTGCGCGGCGATCGCGGCATCACCTATGCGGCAACGCTGCCCGAGGGCTCGCGCATGGTGGCCGGCGAGTGGTGGCCGGTGGACTATGCCGGTCCTCCGCTCGTCTCCTTCGAGGCCGATCTTGCGCGCATGCTGGGCGTCGGCATCGGCGACGAGGTGACGGTCAACGTCCTCGGCCGCAACATCACCGCGCGCATCGCGAGCCTGCGCGAACTCGACTGGGACAGCCTCGCCATCAATTTCGTGCTCGTCTTCTCACCCAACACCCTCGCGGGCGCGCCGTACAACCTGCTCGCGACTGTCAAGCTGCCGCCGGGCACGGCGCTCAGCGACGAGGTCTCTCTCGCCCGCACGCTCGCCCGCGCTCTGCCGACCGTCACGGCGATCCGACTGCGCGATGCAATCGACGCTTTTGCCGCCGTATTCGAGAAGGTGATGCTCGCCGTGCGGGTGGCAGGCGGTGTCACCCTGCTCGCGGGCGCCCTCGTTCTGGCCGGCGCGCTCGCCACCGCGCAGCGCAGGCGGGTGCGCGATGCGGTGATCTTGAAGACTCTGGGGGCGACTCGTGCGCGTATCATCGCAGCGCATGCGCTGGAGTACGCCCTGCTGGCGCTCGTCGCCGCCGTCATCGCGGTGGCACTCGGCAGCGTTGCCGCCTGGGCCGTCCTGACCTTCGTCATCGATGTGCCGTTCTATTTTTCCGCCGCAGCCGTCCTGCAGACCTTGGCTGTGGCGCTCGCGCTCGTCATGGGCTTCGGCGCGCTGGGTACCTGGCAGGTGTTGCGCGCCCGCCCGGTGGCGATCCTGCGCTCGGAGTAGTTTTTCGAAGTGGCCTCGCCACCGGTTTCGGGCCCGCATAAGTCAGCATCAGTTCATGCCGATTTCATTATTCATTAATGTTTGGGGTCGGAGCAGTCGGGCGCGCGAATTTTTCGCGGTCGCCGCCGATCCTGAGCCGGCAAGACCCTTGTAGCGGCGGCGAAAATCCACCATCTGCGTCACTGCAACAGGATCGCCCGCGCTTGAAAGAGCAGGCCGGCGACGACATAGTCGAACGATAGCCGAGAGTTGGCCTCGGCCCTCAGAAGGGATCATCACATGGCACAGCCACAGTACGATGAGCGGTACGCCCAGGCGGCCGCGACCACGCGCACCGGCGTGGCGGTCGACGAGGGCCTGCGCGCCCACATGCTGGGCGTCTACAACTACATGGCGGCCGGCGTCGCCCTCACGGGCATCGTCGCTTTCGCCACGGCGGCGACCGCCGCTTCGAACCCCGCCGTCGCGCAGCTTCTCTATGCCTCGCCGCTCAAGTGGGTCATCATGCTGGCGCCGCTCGCTTTCATCTTCCTGATCGGCTTTGGCGCCCACAAGATGAGCGTCGGCGGTGCGCAGGCTGCGTTCTGGGCGTTCGCGGCCATCATGGGCGTGTCGCTGTCGTCGATCTTCCTGGTGTTCACCGGCCAGTCGATCGCGCAGGTGTTCTTCGTCACCGCCGCCGCCTTCGCGGGTCTGTCGGCCTGGGGCTACATGACCAAGCGCGATCTGTCGGGCTGGGGTTCGTTCCTGGTGATGGGCGTGATTGGTATCATCATCGCCGCGATCGTGAACATCTTCCTGCAGTCGAGCGCGCTGCAGTTCGCCATCTCGGCCATCGGTGTTCTCGTGTTCGCCGGCCTGACGGCGTATGACACGCAGCGCATCAAGGACGAGTACCTCGTCGTCCGTCACGACGCGGCGGTTGCGGCCAAGGCTGCCATCTTCGGCGCCCTCAGCCTCTACCTGAACTTCGTCAACCTCTTCACCTCGCTCCTGTCGCTGTTCGGCGACCGCGAGTAAGTGGAGGAAAGAGGGCGGCTCACTTCAGAGACGTCGACTGCCATCATGCGAGGGCTCCGCGGCACACGCCGCGGGGCCCTTCTTCATTCCGACCTGAGATCGGCCCGATACCTGTGAGCCAAGTCCCCCGGAGCATCGCCGTGGACGGTGTGACCGTCCGGCCGGCACGCACTGAAGACGCCCCCGCCATGGCCGGCATCGAGGCGGGCTATATCGTGTCCGGCGTCGAGAACTGGCGCCATGAGCCGCCGACCCCTGCCGAGTTTGCGGCTCGTCTCGCCAAGCTCAGCGCCTCGGGCTATCCGGCGCTGGTCGCTATCGCAAGCCCCGCCAGCGCCGACGAGAGCGCAGGCAGGCTCTTGGGCTACGCCTACGCCGGGCCCTTCCATGAGCAGGCCGGCTGGCGCCACACGGTCGAACATTCGATCTACGTCGATCCGCACGCCCAGCGTCTCGGCATTGGGCGCAGGCTGCTCACGGAACTGATCGCCACCTGCGCGGCGGCGGGCTTCCGCCAGATGATCGCCGGCATCAGCGATCCGGGCGCGGAAACATCGATCGCCTTTCACGCGGCGATGGGTTTTAGCCACGTCGGGCGCTTTGCCGACGTCGGCTGGAAGCATGGCGGCTGGCTCTCGGTCGTCTACATGCAGCGCCCGCTCGGCGCAGGTGCGACGACGCCGGCGTCCCTGTGACCCCCACCGCTCGTTAGCGTACGACCTCGACCCGCTTCTCGAGGACGGCGAGGACGCGCTTCAGTTCGGTGCCGCGCTTGAGCACCTGCCCGGCAGCTCCGACGACGCTGTAAGCTCCCTGCCTGCTGGCGAGCTTCGGTGTCTTTTCAATGCGCACGAACGGGCACTCGCTCGCCTTGCGGAATACCGAGAAGACGGCGCTGTCGCGGCCCATGTCGATGGCGTAGTCCCGCCACTCGCCGGCGGCGACCTTGCGGCCGTAGACCGCGAGGATCTCGCTGAGCTCCTGCCGGTTGAAGCGCGTGGCCGGCGCAAGGCGGGCCGATTCGATGGCGGCTGATGACCGGTTGCTCGCCTCGAGACGATCCGCGCGCGTCTCGCTTGCGGCGCCCTTGGGGCCATGCGCCGGCGGTGCTGGCCGACGCGGGCGGAAAACTATTATCGGGTCGGATTCGCTCAAAGCGCGCGCCTCCCTGTCACTGGCTCGTCATGATTGCCGGGAACGTCCGATAGTTCAAGGCTGAGCCGCGATGTCCCGCTGACCGAAGAAGCGCTCCCGACGCGCCTCGGCTCAGCCCGCGAGAAACTGAACGATCGGTAACATTCAGAAACAAAAATCACCAAGTGGTCACAATTGGTCCCCGGCGGCGCCGCATTGGTTCTCCATAAGAGCATTACTGCGAAACGGCCCGGTCCATTCGCAACGCCGCGGGGAGATCAGCCCCCCAAGTCCCTCCCGTGGCGCCTCTCCGTGGACCGGGCCCCCTTCGCAGCTGAGAGCCCCCATCTCAGTCCCCAGCGGAAGAACGCGCGCCCTCCCCCCGAGGCGCGCGTTTTCCGTTTCTTGACCCGTTGCACTCTCTCCCGCGCCACTGCCGTTTGCCCTATATGCTGACGAGGCAGACGCGCGAGCTTTCCGGGAAGCCCATGGCCAGATCGATCACCGCCCCCGCCGACACCGTAGCCGCTGATCGCAATCCTCTGCTGGAACCATGGCGCACGCCATTCGGCATGCCGCCCTTCGCAGCGATCGAGGCTCGCCATTTCGCAACGGCTTTCGCCACGGTGCTCGCCGAACACCGTCAGGCGATCCGCGCCATCGCCGACAACGAGGCCACCCCCACGTTCGCCAACACCATCGCGGCCATCGACAAGAGCTGGCTGCCGGTCGACCGTGTCGCGGACGTGTTCTTCAACCTGACGAGTGCTGCGACCAACCCGGCCTTGCAGGAGCTCGAGCGTGCCATCGCCCCGCAGCTCGCCGCCCACCACAGCGCCATCAACCTCGATCCGCGCCTGTTCGCGCGCATCGCCGATCTCTACGAGCGCCGGGCGAGCCTGCGCCTGGATGCCGAGCAGTCGCGCCTGATCGAGCGCTACTACACGTGGTTCACGCGCGCGGGCGCGGCTCTCAAGCCGAAGGCGAAGAAGCGCGTGGCCGCCATCAATGAGCGTCTCGCCAGCCTGACGACGGCGTTCAACCAGAACGTCCTTGCCGATGAGCAGGCCTGGCATATGGTCCTGCGCGGTCCCGCCGATCTCGCCGGGCTGCCGCCGACCCTCGTCGCCAGTGCCCGGCAGGCGGCAATCGATCTCGCCATTCCCGACGATCAGGGCGAAGCGCACGCCATCACGCTGGCGCGCTCGTCGGTCGAAGGCTTCCTGACCTTTTCTTCCCGTCGCGACCTCAGGGAGAAGGCCTTCCGCGCCTGGACCAGCAGAGGCGCCAACGGCGGACCGACCGACAATGCGGCCATTATCGCCGAGGTGGCGGCCCTGCGCGCCGAGTTCGCCGAGCTGATGGGCTACCCGACGTTCGCCGACTACAGCCTCGCCGACACCATGGCGAAGTCGCCGCAAGCAGTCCGTGACTTGCTCGGCGCCGTCTGGCAGCCGGCGCTCGCCCGCGCCGCCGAGGAGCGAGACGCTCTCGCCGCGCGCGCCCGTGCCGAGGGCGCCAACTACTCCGTCGCCGCCTGGGACTGGCGCTATCTCGCGGAGAAGGAGCGCAAAGCCCGCTTCGATCTCGACGATGGCGAGGTGCGCCCCTACCTCGTCCTCGACAACATCCTCGCCGCCGCGTTCGACACCGCCAGCCGGCTGTTCGGCTTGACCTTCACCGAGTTGCCCGACGCCCCGCGTTATCATCCCGACGTGCGCGTGTTCGAGGTCAGGGACCGGGACGGTGAGCATCTGGCCGTCTTTATGGGCGATTACTTCGCGCGCTCCGGCAAGCGCTCGGGAGCGTGGATGTCGACCTTCCGCACGGCCCACAAGCTCGGCGGCAAGCGCGTCCGGCCGATCGTCGTCAACGTTATGAGTTGTTCGAAGGGCGCGCCGGGCGCCCCGACGCTGCTCTCGTTCGACGACGCCCGTACCCTGTTCCACGAGTTCGGCCATGGCCTGCATGGCATGCTCTCGGAAACGACCTATCCGTCGATCGCCGGCACGGCGGTGGCGCGCGATTTTGTCGAGCTGCCGTCCCAGCTTTACGAGCACTGGCTGTCCGAGCCTTCAGTGCTGCGGCGCTTCGCACTCCATCACAAGACGCGAAAGCCCATGCCCAAGACCACCATCGACCGCATCAAGAAGGCGTCGACGTTCAACCAGGGCTTCGCGACCGTCGAATTCACGGCCTGCGCGCTCCTCGACATGGAACTGCACGCGACGACACGTGAGAGCGCGGCCGGCCTCGATGCAGCCCGCTTCGAGAAAAGCCAGCTCGCCCGCATCGGCATGCCCGATGAGATCGTCATGCGCCATCGCCTGCCGCACTTCATGCACGTGATGGGCGGTTACGCGGCGGGCTACTACAGCTACCTGTGGTCGGAGGTCATGGATACCGACGCCTTCGAGGCGTTCAGGGAGACCGGCGACGTTTTCGATCCCGATGTCGCTGGCCGCCTGCGGCAATTCATTTATGCGGCCGGCAACAGCCGCGATCCGGAAGTGGCGTGGTTGGCGTTTCGTGGTCGACCGCCGTCTGTCGACGGCCTCTTGAAGCGGCGTGGCCTCGCCTGAGCGAGGCGGGGAAGTGAGCATGCGAATCGTCTGTCGTGAAGCCTGGTTGGGCTGGCCCGCCGGTCTCCTGTGCGCCCTGTTCTTGTCGATCACCGCGCCGACGTCGCTGGCCGCGACCGAGGCACCTCCGCCGCTCGAGGTCGAGCTCGCCACCGCGACGCCGGGTGGTGGCTTCGAGCAGTTCGGCAACGCCGCCGCCGAGGCCATGGGCGCCGCCGATGCGTCGCTCCGCATCACGACGCGACCGAGCAAGGGCAGCGAGGAGAATATCGGGCTTCTGGAGCGCGGCGAGGTGGACTTCGCCCTTGTTGCGGGCCTTCCCGCATATGAGGCGCTCTACGGTGTGGGCCGCCCGCGCGCCGATCTGGCGATCGTCGCCGCCCTCTATGGCAGCGCCGGATTGTTCGCGGTGCGCGCCGACAGCCCCGCGCAGCGCTTCAGGGATTTCGTCGGCAAGCCCGTCGCATGGGGCACGCCGGCCTCGGGTCTGACCGCCATCGGCCACTACATCGCGCGCGGTCTCGGCCTCGATCCCGACAAGGATTTCACGCCCCGCTACCTGGAGAAGGCGGGTGACGGCCCGGGCCTCGTGGCCTCCGGCGCGGTCGCCGGCTTCTGGGGCGGCGGTATCGGCTGGCCGGGCTTCACGGCCGTGACCGACGCGGGCGGGCGTCTCGTTGGTCTCGACGACGAGGAGATCGCGGCGGCAACCGCGAAGTTCCCGGTGCTCAAGCCGATGGTCGTGCCGGCCGGCAGCTACAAGGGACAGGATCGCGACCTGCGCTCCGTCGGTGCATGGGCCTACATTCTCGCGCGGCGCGATGCGCCGGCCGATAGCGTCTACCGGCTGGCGGCTGCGTTGGCGAAGGCGCAACCGGCGCTGGCCACCAGGCTGCCCCAGGCCGCCGAGACGACGCTCGCCAACACCAAGGCCGCTTCCCCTGCGCCCGCCGATCTCCACGCAGGGGTCGCCAAATTGCTCACCGAGCGCGGCTTCTAGTCCCGGAACGACAACACTCAGCGCACCTCGGTGGCTCCGGCGTTACCGCCCCAGCAACAGCCGGTAGAGCCGCATGCCGGAGGCAAGAAACCCGAACGACTGATAGAGCGCTTGCGCGCGCGCATTGTCATGATCGGTCAGCAGGCTGATGCGCTGGCAGCCGGCCGCGCCCGCCGCCTCGATCACTGCACCGACCAGCCTGCGGCCCAAGCCCTGGCCCCGCCACTCTGGATCGACGATCACATCCTCGAGGATGGCGACCGGCGCGCCCAGCGCGGTGGAAACCGTGAAGAGGAGGCAGGCGGAGCCGACGACCCCCCTCTCGCCGCCGTCGGCGACGAGGATCAGGCCCGAGGCAGGGTTGTCCAGAATGAGCAGCAGGCCAGCGGACTGCCGGTCGGCATCAGGAACGAAATCGGCTTCCTGGGTGAACAGAATTCCCAAGAGGCGGATCAGCGCCGGCACATCAGCACGTTCCGCACGCCGGATGACGACGTCGGCGCGATCACCTTTCCGTTCTGCCTCGTTCATCGGTCACGTCCCGCGGCATGTGCGTGCGCGCGCTTCATTCCTGCCAGCGTGCAGCCCCCAGGATAGGACCGCCGAGCCCCTGCTGAAGCAGGATGGCACAGGCCTTGGCACCCGGCCACATCACCGAATCCCGGGCGAGTGTGATGCGCGTCGCCTGCCCGCGCCACTCGCCGACCGGTGCGAGCTCGCGCACGACGTTGTAGTAGGTGATCGAGCGTCCGGCGTTCTCGCCGCGCGCGATCTCCACCTTGTGCTCGGCCTGCATGACGGCGAGCCAGATGGTGGCCGGCTCGCCCGGCGGTGTCGCAGCGCCTTCGCCGGCTTCGATGACGAGTGACAGGCCATCCTCGCGCACCTCGATCGGCACGGTCATCGGCTGTGCCAGCGACAGGCGCTGGATCGCCTTGTCGATGTCCGGGCCACTGGACCCGACCGCGTGCAATCGCCCGTTGATGACGGCCTGTGGCGTATAGACCGAGCTGTCGCCACGGCCCTTGGCATAGGCGCGCTGGCGTTCGGCGTAGCGCGGGCTCGCCAGCGTATCCTTCCAGCCGAGGTAGTCCCAGTAATCGACGGCGAACGTCAGGGCGATGACGTCGCCGCGCGCGGCGTAGCGGCCCATCAGCGAATCTGCCGGCGGACACGACGAGCAGCCCTGGCTGGTGAACAGTTCAACGACGGCACTCACTGGCTGTCCGGCGTGCGCGGTTGGCGTGAAGCTCGCGGCCATCACGACCGCTGCACAGCCGATGCCGATCTGGCGCAGCACCTTCGACATTCGCGCTCGCTCCTCTGCATTCCAGGCCACGGCTCGGGCTGGCCAGACTATCGGGAGTTAGCGGATAAAGTGGAAGTCACGTTGCCTTGACAGCAGCACCCACTCGAGCGCCACGCTCGCCGGCGATCACCTTCATCACGTTCGACGGCGGTCGGCGCTGAGGTCCTCCAGGCTGGACGGGCCGTCCAACGTGCCAATGTCGTCTCGGACAGCATCGAGGCGAGCCAGAGCTTCTCCGCGCGTCACGCCTACGGAGGCAGCCAGCGCGCGTCGTTTCTCCACTTCGAGCGAAGTGCCCGTGCTGGCGGCTCTCGAGCGGAGTGCCGCCAGCACGGCGTCATCGAGTGTGCGGATCAATATCCGGCCCATGAGTGCTCTGTAGCAATCATTGCACTCACGGGGCCAGGAACGGATGAACCCGCGCGAGCTCAGGCGGCTCGGGCGAGATTGCGCAGCACGTAGTGCAGGATGCCGCCGTTGCGGACGTACTCGAGTTCGTCGAGCGTATCGATGCGGCATTGGATGGGAACGTCTGCCACCCGCCCGTCCGCGTACGTGATCTCGGCAGTCATCATCTGGCGCGGCTTGACGTCGGAAAGCCCGCGGATCGTCACGGTCTCCGCGCCTGTGAGGCCGATCGTCTGCCACGACTGTCCGTCAGGGAAGACGAACGGCACGATGCCCATGCCGACGAGGTTCGAA
The DNA here is from genome assembly GCA_033764645.1 of Hyphomicrobiaceae bacterium. Classification (GTDB taxonomy): domain Bacteria; phylum Pseudomonadota; class Alphaproteobacteria; order Rhizobiales; family Hyphomicrobiaceae; genus Filomicrobium. Next base: position 67,627 of record JANRIT010000037.1, on the reverse strand, counting down.
CGGTGGATGCGCTCGAAGGATTGCGCGATGACGGCGCGCACGCCGAGCAGGTTCGTTCCCTTTGCCGCCCAGTCGCGCGAGGAGCCATTGCCGTACTCGACACCCGCGAACACGACGAGCGGCACGCCTTCGGCCCTGTAGCGCATGGCCGCATCGTAGATGGCCATCTCCTCGCCAGACGGATAGTGGACCGTCAGCCCGCCTTCCTTCACGTTGCCGCCGGCATCCTTCACCATGTGGTTCTTGATGCGGATGTTGGCGAACGTGCCGCGCATCATCACCTCGTGGTTGCCGCGCCGCGTGCCGTACTGGTTGAAGTCGGCGACCGCCACGCCGTTGTCGATGAGATAGCGGCCAGCCGGCGAGGCGGCCTTGATCGAGCCGGCGGGCGAGATGTGATCGGTGGTGATCTTGTCGCCGAACAGCCCGAGGATGCGCGCGCCGACGACGTCGGTGACCGGCTTCGGCGCGGCCTTCATGCCCTCGAAGTAGGGCGGGTTCTGCACGTAGGTCGAGCGGTTGTCCCAGCCGTAAGTCTGGCCCACGCTCGTGGCAATTCCCTGCCAGTGGGCGTCGCCCTTGAACACGTCGGAGTATTTCGCCGCGAACAGCTCGCGGCTGATCGACTTGGCGATGAAGTCCTGGATCTCGTGCGTCGTTGGCCAGATGTCCTTGAGGAACACCGGCTCGCCGTCGCTGCCCGTGCCGATCGGCTCGCTCGTCAGGTCCTTCGTGACCGTGCCGGCGAGCGCGTAGGCGACGACGAGCGGCGGCGAGGCGAGGTAGTTCGCCTGCACGTCGGGCGAGACGCGACCCTCGAAGTTGCGGTTGCCCGACAGCACGGCGGCCGCGACGATGCCGTTGTCGTTGATCGCCTTCGAGATGGGTTCGGGCAGTGGTCCCGAGTTACCGATGCACGTCGTGCAGCCGAAGCCGACGAGGTTGAATCCGATCTTGTCGAGGTAGGTTTGCAGCCCCGCCTTTTCGAGGTAGGCGGCCACCACCTGGCTTCCCGGCGCCAGCGAGGTTTTGACCCACGGCTTGGCGCGGAGCCCCTTGGCGACCGCGTTGCGCGCCAGCAGGCCCGCAGCGATGAGAACACTGGGATTCGATGTGTTCGTGCAGCTCGTGATCGCTGCGATGACGACGTCGCCATGGCCGACCGTGTAGTCGGTGCCGGCGACCGCGACGCGCTTGTCGGCCTCGCCGGGCTTGCGGTACTCGCCTTCGAGCGCAACAGCAAAACCGGACTTGACGTCGGGCAGCGCGACCCGGCCCTCGGGCCGCTTCGGCCCGGCGAGCGAGGGCACCACGTCGGCGAGGTCGAGCGAGAGGGTATCGGTGAACACCGGATCGGCGCCCCCGGCCTCCCGCCACAGCCCCTGAGCCTTGGCGTAGGCCTCCACGAGTGCGATGCGCGCTTCCGCCCGCCCCGAGATCCTGAGGTAGTTGATCGTCTCGCCGTCGACGGGAAAGAAGCCGCACGTGGCGCCGTATTCCGGGGCCATGTTGGCGATGGTCGCCCGGTCGGCGAGCGTCATGTTGTCGAGGCCGGGCCCGTAGAACTCGACGAATTTGTTGACCACGCCCTTCTTGCGCAGCATCTGCGTCACCGTCAGCACGAGGTCCGTCGCGGTCACGCCCTCCCGCAGCTTGCCGGTCAGCTTGAAGCCGATCACTTCCGGCAGCAGCATCGACTGAGGCTGGCCGAGCATGGCCGCCTCCGCCTCGATGCCGCCCACGCCCCAGCCGAGCACGGCGAGCCCGTTGACCATGGTCGTGTGGCTGTCGGTGCCGACCAGAGTGTCGGGATAGGCGAGCGTCTCGCCGTTATCGAGATCGCGCGTCCACACCGTCTGCGCGAGATATTCGAGGTTGACCTGATGGCAGATGCCCGTGCCCGGCGGCACGACGCGGAAATTGTCGAAGGCGCCCTGGCCCCACTTCAGGAAGTTGTAGCGTTCGCCATTGCGGCTGTACTCGAGTTCGACGTTCTCCGCGAATGCCTGCGGCGTGCCGAAGGCATCGACGATGACGGAATGGTCGATGACGAGGTCGACCGGCACCAGCGGGTTGATCTTGTCGGGGTTGCCCCCGAGCGCCAGCATGCCGTCGCGCATGGCGGCGAGATCGACGACGGCGGGAACGCCGGTGAAATCCTGCATGAGCACGCGCGCTGGCCGGAACCCGACCTCGGCGCCGGCCTTGCCCTTGTCGTCGAGCCAGCGGGCGACGGCCTCGATATCGGCTTTGCTGACGCTGCGGCCATCCTCGTGGCGCAGCAGGTTCTCGAGCAGCACCTTCATCGAGAACGGCAGCCGGCCGATGCCGGCAAGCCCGTTCTTCTCGGCGTCGGGCAGCGAGAAGTAGGTATAGGATTTGCCGTCGACGACGAGCGTCGTGCGGCAGTTGAAGCTATCGAGGGATGGGGCGGTGGTCGCGCTCAAGGGAAGGCCTCCGTGGTCAGAACTTCGAGCAGCACAAGCCGGAGCGCCGACGGAACCAAGCTGAGCCTCTGGGCCGCGCGTGCGAATCGGATGACCCGCGCGCGACGCATCGCGTCGCTTTTGTGCTGGCATCGTTGGATGCGCGCTTTTTATATAGGGCGCGAACGGCGACGGCCACACGACTAAGGCAAAGCGTTGCCGCCAATCCTCCGTTTTGCCCGCATTCCGGGCTTCCGCCCGCCGTTTGGGCTGAGGTCCGCCCAGCCTCTGAGCATCCCCTTGCACCTGCGCGCACTCGAACTCGCCGTCGACCGGGGCGGCCGGCCTGTTCTCGACGCCGTGTCGTTTCAGGTGTCGCGCGGCGAGGCGCTCCTGCTGACCGGGCCGAACGGCGCCGGCAAGACGACGCTACTGCGCGCCATCGCCGGGTTCCTCGCGCCCCGCGCCGGCAGCCTCGCCCTGACCGATGCCGCGGGCGCGCCGCTCGATGTCGCCGACCATGTGCACTACGTCGGGCACCAGAACGCCATCAAGGGCATCATGAGCGTTGCCGAGAACCTGGATTTCTGGGGTGGTTTTCTCGCCCCGGCGGGGGCCAGCGACCGCGCTGCTCGGCTCGAGGCGGCGATGGACCGCCTCGCACTGTCCTCGCTCGCCGACATCCCGGCCGCCTACCTCTCCGCTGGCCAGAAGCGGCGTCTCGGCCTCGCGCGCCTGCTCGTCGCCGACCGTGCGCTGTGGCTCCTCGATGAGCCGACGGTGTCGCTCGATGCCGCCTCGACGGCGGTCGTGGCCGGCCTCGTCGGCGAGCATCTCGAGGCCGGCGGAATGGTCTTGGCCGCCACGCACATTCCCCTTGGGCTCGCCGCCGCCCGCGAACTGAGACTGGCGCCGCGCACGGCCATCAGACCGGACGAGGTGGCGCTGTGATGCGGCTGTCGGCACTCGTCGCGCGTGACGTCGGCATCGCCATGCGCGAGGGCGGTGCACTGGGCACCGCGCTCGGCTTCTACCTTCTCGTCGTGGCACTGCTGCCGCTCGGCCTGGGCCCCGATCTCAACCTGTTGTCGCGCATCGCACCGGGCATTCTGTGGATCGCGCTGCTGCTGGCCGCTCTCCTGTCGCTGCCGCGCATGTTCGAGACCGATTTCGAGGACGGGTCGCTCGAAATTCTGGCGCTCGGTCAGGAGCCGCTCGAGGCGGTGTGCGCGGCCAAGGCCTTCGCGCACTGGCTGACGACGGGCATCCCGCTGGCGCTTGCCGCGCCTGTGCTCGGCATCCTGTTGAACCTCGATATCGCAGCTTATGGCGTGCTCGTCGCCACCATGCTCGTCGGCACGCCGGCGGTCAGCTTCCTCGGCGCCATCGGAGCGGCCCTGACGCTGCGTGCCCGGCGCGGCGGCCTGCTGATCGCACTGCTGGTGCTGCCGCTCTACGTGCCGACGCTGATCTACGGCATCGCCACCATTTCAGCGGCGCTGGTGGCGCAATCGGCGTTCTGGCCGTCGTTCCTCATCCTCGCAGCCGTATCGCTCGGCTCCCTGGTGCTGGGCCCGATCGCGGCCGCTGCGGCGATCCGCATTCAAATGCAATGAGATCTTCGAGGGCAGAAGCGAGAGGCGACGACATGTACAACCTGGCGCTGTTCGCAGCCGCTGCGCTGGCCGAGATTGCCGGTTGCTTTGCCGTGTGGGCGGTAGTGCGCATGGACGCCTCGAAGCTCTGGCTCGTCCCGGGTGTCGGCCTGCTCGTCCTGTTCGCCTGGCTGCTGACACGCGTCGAAGTCGAGCATGCTGGCCGTGCCTACGCGATCTACGGCGGGATCTACATCGCCGCCTCGCTGCTCTGGCTGTGGGTTGCCGAGGGCCAGCGGCCGGACCAGTGGGACTTGACGGGCGCTGCCATTTGTTTGTTGGGCGCCGCCGTCATCCTCTATGCGCCGCGCGCTGCCTGACCGGTCGGTTGTGAAACGTCGATTTGTTTCACGTGAATCTGCAACCCGCCGGCCACCGGTCCCGACGTGTCCCGTCCCGATTGCGCGGCTACTGCTGACCACTTAAGTGTTGTTGGCGATGACGAGCCAGTCGATCACCCAACGCCTCGCCAACCCGACGCGCTTCATGGCGCTGTCGGCGGCCGTCCTGCCGTGGCTCGCCGCCGTCGCCGTTGCCGTCACCGCGTACGGCCTCTATCTCGGCTGGAACGCGCCCGCGGACTACCAGCAGGGCCAGACCATCAAGATCATGTACGTCCACGTGCCGTCCGCCTGGCTCGGCATGATGGGGTACGCGCTCGTTGCGCTGTCGAGCTTTGGGCTGCTCGTCTTCCGCCATCCGCTCGCCGACGTCTCGGCCAAGGCGGCCGCGCCCATCGGTGCGGCCTTCACCTTGCTCGCCCTCCTCACGGGATCACTCTGGGGCAAGCCGATGTGGGGCACATACTGGGTGTGGGATGCCCGGCTCACCTCGGTGCTGCTGTTGTTCTTTCTCTATCTCGGCCTCATCGCGCTGCGTTCGTCCCTCGACGACGAAGCGCAGGCTGCCAAGCTGACGGCCGTGCTCGCCCTCGTCGGCATCGTCATCCTGCCGTTCATCAAGATTTCTGTCGAAGGCCTGGCGATCCCGAGCCTCGGCCTCGAGATCCCGGCGTGGAACACGCTCCATCAGCCCTCGAGCGTGTTCCGCAGCGATGGGCCCAAGATCCACTGGTCGCAACTCTACCCGCTGCTCGTCTCGGCCATCGGCTTCTCGCTCGTCTTCTTTGCTCTGCACATGAAGGCGATGCGCAACGAGATCCTGCGCCGGCGCGTCAAGGCGCTGCGCCTGGCCGAGGTCGACCGCGCGCGCGGGCCAGTGGCCGCGCCCGCCGAGTGATGCAATCGACAGCACGAGGGACAACGCCGGTGGACCTGGGCCCGCACGCCATTTTCATTCTTGCCTGCTACGGCGCCGTCGCGATCGTGCTGGCCGCCCTCACCGGCTGGCTCGTGCTCGACGGCCGCCGCCAGCAGCGCGCGATCGAGGCACTGGAAGCGCGCGGCGTGCGCCGCCGCTCCGGTGCGCCGGACCGGAAAGACGTGCGATGAGAACTGAGGAGCCGGGTGCCAACCGATCGGCCGCGTCGCGCCACCGTTTCGGCTGGGTTGTGGTTCCCGCCCTGATCTTCGCGGCGATGACAGGCATGTTCGCGCTGGCCCTGACTTCGGGCGATCCGTCGAAGCTGCCGTCGGCGCTCATCGGCAAGCCCGTACCCGGGACCCAGTTTGCGCCTGTGCCCGATCTCACGGCGGACGGCCGCGCCGTGTCGGGCTTTACGAGTGCCGACCTCGGCAAGGGCGAGGTCACGGTGGTCAACTTCTGGGCGTCCTGGTGCGCGCCGTGCGTCGCCGAGCACCCGCACCTGGTCGACCTCGCCAATCGCACCGGCGTGCGCCTCTTCGGCGTGAACTACAAAGACGATCCAGCCGCCGCCCGCCGCTTCCTCGGGCGCTACGGCAATCCGTTCGCCGCCGTGGGCGCCGATCCGTCGGGCCGCGGGGCGATCGAGTGGGGTGTCTACGGCATGCCCGAGACGTTCGTCATCGATGGCGCGGGCCGCATCGCCCACAAGCACGTCGGTCCGCTCACGGCCGCGAGCCTCGCCGAAGTGATCATCCCCGCGCTCGACAGAGCCAGGGCCGCCACGTCTAAAGCCCCCGCTCGCTGACGCGGTGAGACCATGGGGTCGAGGCAGACCTCAATTCAGAGCGCGTAGAAGTCGCCGGTCTGCGGATTGAGCACGCTGAGCGAGCCTGAGCCGATATCGAACAGCGCCCCGCACAGGTCGAGCCGGCCCTTCTCCTCGAGGTCCTTGACGAACGGGAAGGTTCGCAGGTTGTTGATCGATGTCTTGATCGCCTCGCGCTCGAGCGCTGAGACCTTCTCGGCGGTCGATGCCATCTGGTGGGACGCGAGAACGCGCAGTCGCGCGTCGTCGAGCATCGACATCCAGCGCGTGATGAACTTGGCCTCGGTCTCGATTGCCGTGTTGTGATCGAGCGCGGCCTTGATGCCGCCGCAGCCGGTATGGCCCATGACCACGATGTGCTTGACGCGCAGGTTGAGGACGGCGAACTCGATCGCCGAACTGACGCCGTGGAACCGCCCGCCCGTCTCGTAAGGCGGCACCAGGTTGGCGACGTTGCGCACGACGAACAACTCGCCCGGCATGGCCGAGAACACGGTCTCCGGCGCGACCCGGCTGTCGCAGCAGGAAATCAGCATCGTGTCCGGGTTCTGACCGTACTTGGCAAGCTCCTCGTACTGGTCCTGATGCGCCGTGAAATGGCGGAACTTGAACCGGCGGAAGCGGTCGGCGAGATGCTCGGGGAACGGCGCCATTCTTTTTGTCCTGACGATCGCTGGGCGGTGGCTCGCGCGGACTGTCCAACGTCGGGCGCTTGAAGTCCAGCGTCAAGACGAACCACTGCGGCCATCGCCAGCGCCGGGCACCGCACGGCTCGCGCTAGGCCGGATCAGGCGTGGATCGCCATGACGAGCCCGCGTTCATCTCTCTCTGGTTCGTCGGGGAAGCACGTAGCCTCCCCGCGCGCGATCCGCGCGGCCGCCCAGGCATTGACGGCGGCATCGAGGATGTCGTCGGGAGTTGCGGCCGACCGCGCAATGAGCCCGGGCTCGAAGAGCCGGCGCGGGAAGCCGGCCGCTTCGAGCAGGCCCTGGCGCAACGCGAGCCCAGGTGCGTAGGGCGCCGACCTGACCTTCTTGGGCTCGCCGAGGGCGTTGCCGCCGTTGAGCGTGACGAACGCCACCTCCGGATGGCACTCGAAAACGCGCGCCTGCAACGCAGGCGTCATGAGGGCGTCGATCTCGCGCATCTTGGGGAACAGGTTGAAGGCCTGCATCGACACCTTGCGCGGCGGATCGGATGTGGCGAGTGCCACCGCGCATGCGTCACGATAGTCGAGGCAGGCGACCGCGCGGCGCGAGGGCACGGCGAACAGCGATGATTGGCGCTGGCCGAGCACGGCACGGGCAGCCCGATCGCAGGCCCGTCCGCCCGGCGTACCGACGGTAGGCAGGCCGATCGGCATGTCGACGGCGATCGCCTCTGGTAACGGATCGAGCGCGAGCACGCTGGCGAAATCGGCCACGAGCCGCACTTCAGCGCTCGCGGGATGGCCGAGCCGAGCGGTAACGACGACGTAGCCGCCGCGCGCACCATCGACACCGGCGACGAGCCGCTTCACGCCTCCTCGATGTCGGCCATCGGCCAGGGGTCGGCGCCGGTGGCGCGTTCGAGCGCGTCGACGAGGCGCATCTCGGTCGTGCCCGCGCTTTCCTGCAGCACGGCTTCGACGCCGGCGGCCGCACGTGCCACCGCGTCTGCATGCTCGAGGCCGTCGATCATGTGGCCGAGCACGAGAGCGGCCATCAGGTCGCCCGTGCCGTGCGGGACCTGGCGCCGGTGTGGAACGCTGGCGATGAGCGCCCGGTCTTCGTCACTCATCAGATTGCCGATCAGGCCGTCGGCGGCCGGCACACTCGTCACGACGACGAGCTCAGCTCCCGTCGCATCGGCCGCCGCATCGGCGGTTGCCGGGTCCGTGACGGGCATGCCGGTGAGCCAAGCGAGTTCGAAGCGGTTCGGTGTCAGCACGTCGGCGAGTGGTACGAGGCGGTCGCGGATCGCTTCGGCGACCTCGACTGGAACGTAGAGGCCCTTGGGGTCGTCCCCCATTACCGGATCGCACAAGTAGATGACGTCGGGGTGCTCATCGGCGATGCGCTGCAGCTCGGCGGCCACCACGGCGACCGACTGTGGGTCGGCCATGAACCCGGTCACGACGCCATCGAGATCGTCGAGCCAGCCGTTTTCGCGCAACGCTTCGAGCATGGCCCCGAGGTCGCTGGCGTCGAGTTCGAGGCCGGCGACCGGCTCGTATCCGTAATGGCTGGACAGCACCACGGTCGGCAGGCCGACAACGTCGTGTCCCATCCGTTGCAGCGTTGGAACGATGGCCGCCAGACCGACGTGCCCGTGAGCCACATAGGACGAGATGGCGAGAATGCGGGCCATGGGATCTCCGGGCTCGTTGCAACGGCGGGCAGCGCTCCACGTCCTAACGCGTCATCCATCGCGATACCACCCTGAACACCTGTCGGCCGGAGCCACGCGAGCCTAATGGTCGATTGCGATTCCGGTTGCCTCGACGTATGTCGCGCCGCAACATCGTGTTCCGGAAGCTACTCCTGTCAGCGCACTTAAGGAGGCCAGCCCATGCTCGTCCGCCCCCGCCGCAGCGTGCTCTACATGCCAGGTTCGAACGTCCGCGCGCTCGAGAAGGCGAAATCGATTGCCGCCGACGCCCTGATCCTCGACCTGGAGGACGCCGTGGCGCCGGATGCCAAGGTCGAAGCGCGCCGCAACGTCTGCGCGGCGGTCGAGGCGGGCGGCTACGGCAAGCGCGAGATCGTCATCCGGGTCAACGGCCTGGAGACGCCGTGGGGCGCCGAAGACCTCTTCGCGGCCTCCGCGGCCGCGCCCGACGCCATTCTCGTGCCGAAGGTCGGCCGGCCCGGCGACATCATCTCGGCGGCCAAGGTTCTGACGGCCGCGCGCGCACCCGACAAGGTCAAGCTGTGGGCGATGATGGAGACGCCCATGTCGATCCTCAACGTGCGCGAGATCGCCATGGCCGGCATCGAGCGCGAGCATCGCCTGACGTGCATGGTGATGGGCACCAACGACCTGCTCAAGGAGAGCCACGCCCGCGCCTACAAGGATCGCTTTGCCGTGGTGCCGTGGCTGTCGATGACCATCGTCGCCGCGCGCGCCTACGGGTTGGACGTGCTCGACGGCGTCTACAACGATTTCCGCGACGATGTCGGCTTGCGTGCCGAGGCCGAGCACGGCCGCACGTTGGGCATGGACGGCAAGACACTCATTCACCCCAGTCAGGTGCCGGTCGCCAACGAGGTGTTTTCGCCCTCGCCGTCCGAGGTCGAGTGGTCGCGCCGCATCATCTCTGAGTTCGCCCGGCCGGAGTACGAAAAGCTTGGCGTCATCACCGTCGACGGCAAGATGGTCGAGCGCCTGCACCTGCACATGGCCGAGCGCACCGTCGCGATCGCCGAGGCAATCGCGGATATGAACTGAGGGGCCACTGTGAGGCCGACGAATCAACCGGTGAGGCGGGATACGAGCATAAAGAGAATAACTCACTCCCGTCATCCCGGTGCTTGTCACCGGGAGCCATACTCCTACGAGCGCAGACACCTACGGTAACGCTGGGTCCCGGCAACGAGTGCCGGGACGACATAGGTGTTTGGCTTGGAAACTGCGCAACGCTCTCGTGATCCGAAATGGAAATCTGAGTACATGAGCCCGACCAAGACGAACCCCGGCAATTTCTTCGAGGACTTCCGCGTCGGGCAGGTGCTGACGCACGCCACGCCGCGCACGGTGTCTTCCGGTGACGCGGCGCTCTACATGAGCCTGTACGGGCCTCGCTTCGCCGTGCAGTCGTCCGCCGCCTTCGCACGAGCCATCGGCTATCCTGAGGCTCCCCTCGACGACCTGCTCGCTTTCCACGTCGTCTTCGGCAAGACGGTGCCCGACATCTCGCTGAACGCGATCGCCAACCTCGGCTACGCGGAATGCCGCTTCCTCAAGCCGGTCTACCCCGGCGCGACGCTGTCCACCGTCTCCGAGGTCATCGGCGTCAAGGAGAACTCGAACGGCAAGACCGGCACCGTCTACGTGCGCTCGACAGGGCGCGACGAGACGGGCGAGAAGGTTCTGGAGTTCGTGCGCTGGGTGATGGTGCGCAAAGGCAATGAGTCCGGCCCGCCGCCGCCGGCCGTCGTGCCGGAGCTGGCCGACGTCGTCGCTCCATCGAGCCTCGGCGGAGCGATACCGATGCTCGATCGCGCCGGCTACGACCTAGCGCTCGCCGGCAGCCCCTACCTGTGGGGCGACTATGCCGTCGGCGAGAGGATCGACCACGTCGACGGCATGACCGTCGAGGAGGCCGAGCATCAGATGGCGACGCGCCTCTACCAGAACACCGCCAAGGTGCACTTCAACCAGCACACCGAGGGTCAGGGCCGCTTCGGCCGCCGCCTCATCTATGGCGGCGTCGTCATATCGCTCGCCCGCGCCCTGTCGTTCAACGGCCTGCAGAACGCTTTCCATGTCGCGGCCATCAATGCCGGCCGTCATGTCGCACCGCTGTTTGCTGGGGACACCGTCTATGCGTGGTCCGAGGTGCTGGCCAAGGCCGAAATCCCCGGTCGTGAGGACATCGGCGCCCTGCGCACACGCCTCGTCGCGGTGAAGAATCAGGCCTGCGCGAGCCATCCCCTCAAGGGGCCGGACGGCGCCTATCTCGACGGTGTCATCCTCGACCTCGATCTGTGGCTCGCCGTTCCGCGCTGAGAGGGCGCAATAAAATCCGTCATCGGAGCTGTGTGACGGCTCGTTAATCATGTGCCCTTAGTCTTTTGCCGTATGGCACACTGCTGCCTGCGCTGCGGACCGGGCGGGCCCACGGCGTGCGGTCGGGCCGGCATCTCCAATGCCGGTTCAGATTTTCATCGGGCGGATTTTTCGTGACCAGCCGGACGGCAGTGATCGGAGCGGGACTGGCGGGGCTGTCGTGCGCCCGCACGCTTCGGCTGGCGGGTCACTATGTCGAGATCTTCGAGGAAGACCGGATCATCGGCGGCCGCATGGGAACGATGCGCGTTGGCGTCGTCCCCTACGACCACGGCGCGCAATACGTCACGACGCGCTCGGCGCGTTTCCGCCAGTATGTCGATGAATTGGTTGGAACGGGCTATGCGACGCCCTGGTCGCCGCGCATGACGGCTGGTTCCTCCGGCACTGAGGCGGTAACGGCGTCGGGCTGGTACGTCGGCGTTCCGGGCATGTCGTCGCTGGTCCGGCCGCTGGCCGAGAGCGTGCGCATCCACACCGGCAAGACCGCACACACCATCAGCAAGGTCGGCAAGGGCTGGACCATCTGGTTCGACGACCAGACGACGGCTGGCCCCTATGCGGCCGTCGCGATCGCCGTTCCAGCCCCGCGCGCCCGCCTTCTGCTCGGCCCGCTGACGGACATGGCCGAGCATATCTCGCGCGTCCGCATGGGGCCCTGCTGGGCCCTGCTCGCACGCCTCGACGAACGCACGCTGCCCGAGCCCGACGTCTACTCCGATATGTCCGAAGTGATCCGCTGGGTTGCCCGCAACAACACCAAGCCGGGGCGCGCCTCACGCGGTGAAACGATCGTCGTGCATGCGTCGCCGGGCTGGAGCCGGGAGACCGAGGACGTTGAGCCGGACGTGGTCGCCGGCGAGCTGTGGGGCGAGGTCAGCCACGTGCTGGGCCTGCCGCCCGTACGCCCGACCGTTATGACGGCCCACTTGTGGCGGACCGGGCTCGTCGAGCAGGCGCTGGGGGAGATGTACGTCTACTCCACCGAGCATCGCGTCGGGGTCGCCGGCGACTGGTGCTTCGGCCGCCTTGCCGAGCATGCCTTCGAGAGCGGCCAGGCGCTCGCCAAGGCGATCGTGGGGAGCCTGGATTGAAAAGGCCGGGGATCAGGGCGTGTCGGTCAAACCGCCAGCACGGCGCGAATCTGATCCTCGTACTGCTGGACCGCATCGAGCGCGCGCTGCGTGGTGACCGGGTCGGCGCCGTGCTGCTTGGCGAAGCCTTCGATGGCCCCTCGCGCGTTTGTGACGATCTGCGTGGCGGCGGCCTGCGGGTTGAGCTCCCTGAGGCAGTTCTTCTGGAGGAGCTGCGTCAGCATCACGCCCGTGGCTAGCGCGAGACCCGACAGTTCGGCAATCTCGCGCTTCAATTCTGCGATCTCGCGGCTGTGATCGATGTTCTCGGCCATGACGGGTCTCCTCTACGTCGCTCTTCGAGGTGGTCGGTAATGCCGGGCAGCGCCGGGCGCAAGCTTCGTTCCTCTGATCTGCACCATGCTGCCGCGTCATCCCCCGTTCGCCGCATTGCCGCAGCGCACAATGGCCTGTAAATCCATGGTGATCGTTGCGCAGTGATGGCAGATGCAGGCCCGATCGCAGCGATGCATCAGCTGACCGGGTCTCGCCGCGCGTCAGCGAGGCCCGTCAGCGAGGAGTGAAACGAAGGCGGCCATGGCAGAAACGACCCCGATGCGACGGGCGGAAAAGGCAGCGCGACCACTGTCGCCGCACCTCCAGATCTACCGGCCGCTCGTCAACATGGTGATGTCGATCCTGCATCGCATCACCGGCGCCGCCCTCTACGTCGGCACGCTGCTGCTTGCAGCATGGCTCGTCGCCGCCGCGACCGGGCCAGAAGCGTTCGCCGTCGTGAACGGGCTGTTCGGCTCGCTGCCAGGGCAGGTCGTCCTGTTCGGCTACACCTGGGCGCTGCTGCACCATTTGTTTGGCGGCCTCCGCCACTTCATCTGGGACACGGGCCGCGGCTTCGACATTCCGACCGTGCAGCGCTTGTCCTGGGCGACCATCGGCCTGTCCGCCGGTCTGACGCTCGCCATCTGGGCATATGCCCTCTTCGCCCGCTGAGGAAGGGTGCCCGACATGTCGTCACGCTCCGCCATGCGCACACCGCTGAAGAACGCCCGCCGCCTCGGCTCTGCCAAGGAAGGTGCCGATCACTTCTGGCTGCAGCGCGTGACGGCGATGGCGAATGTCTTCCTCGTCACCTTTCTCATCGCGCTGCTGGTTGGACTTGCCGGCGCCGACTACACACACGTGCGCGCGAGCCTGTCCTCTCCCATCATCGCCGTGCCTCTGCTGCTGCTCATCACCTCCGGGCTCATCCACATGCGCTTGGGGATGCAGGTCATCATCGAGGACTACGTGACGAATGAATTGGGCAAGGTCCTGGCCCTCATGGCGAACACCTTTTTCACGATCCTCGTCGGCACGGCGAGCGTATGGGCGGTATTGAAACTGAGCTTCGGAGGCTGAGACAATGGCGGCAGGTGCCAACGGCGCGAATGGCCACGCACGCCACTCCGGCAGCGGCCCGGCGATCAACGGCAAGGCTTATGCGATCGTCGATCATGCCTTCGACGTCGTCGTGGTGGGCGCTGGCGGCGCGGGCCTGCGCGCCACGCTCGGCTGCGCCGAGGCCGGCCTGCGTACGGCGTGCGTGACGAAGGTGTTCCCGACCCGGTCGCACACGGTCGCCGCCCAGGGCGGCGTTGCGGCGGCTCTCGGCAACATGGGACCCGACGATTGGCGCTGGCACATGTACGATACCGTCAAGGGCTCGGACTGGCTCGGCGACCAGGACAGCATCGAGTACCTCTGCCGCAACGCGCCCGATGCCGTCTACGAGCTCGAGCACTACGGCGTGCCGTTCTCGCGCACGGAAGAGGGCCGCATTTATCAGCGCCCGTTCGGTGGCATGACCACCCACTTCGGCGAGGGTCCGCCCGCCCAGCGCACCTGCGCGGCCGCCGACCGCACCGGCCACGCCATGCTGCATACGCTCTATGGCCAGAGCCTGCGCCACGCCGCCGAGTTCTTCATCGAATACTTCGCGATCGACCTGATCATGGATCAGGATGGGGCTTGCCGGGGCGTCGTCGCCATCTGCCTCGACGACGGCACGATCCATCGCTTCCGCGCCAAGAAGACCATCCTGGCGACCGGCGGCTACGGCCGCGCCTACTTCTCCTGCACGTCGGCCCACACCTGCACGGGCGACGGCAACGCCATGGTGCTGCGCGCCGGCCTGCCCCTGCAGGACATGGAGTTCGTCCAGTTCCATCCGACCGGCATCTACGGCGCTGGCGTGCTCATCACCGAGGGCGCGCGCGGCGAAGGGGGCTACCTGACGAACTCCGAGGGCGAGCGCTTCATGGAGCGCTATGCGCCCTCCGCGAAGGACCTGGCCTCCCGTGACGTCGTCTCGCGTTCGATGACGATCGAGATCCGCGAAGGCCGCGGCGTCGGCAAGGGCAAGGATCACATCTACCTGCACCTCGACCATCTCGACCCGGCGATCCTCGCCGAGCGGCTGCCCGGCATCACCGAGAACGCCAAGGTCTTCGCCGGGGTCGATCTGCGCCGCGAGCCGATTCCGGTGCTGCCGACGGTGCACTACAACATGGGCGGCATACCGACCAACTACCACGGCGAGGTGGTGACGCTCAAAAACGGGGACCCCGACCATATCGTCCCCGGACTGATGGCCATCGGCGAGGCGGCCTGTGTGTCGGTGCACGGCGCCAACCGGCTCGGCTCGAACTCGCTCATCGATCTCGTCGTGTTCGGACGCGCGGCCGGCCTGCGCTGTGCAGACGTGGTCGAGCCGGGCAGCGTCCCCGACCTTCCCTCCGACGCCGGCGACCTTGCGCTTTCGCGGCTCGACCGTCTGAGGCATGCTTCCGGCGCCACGCCGACCTCCGCATTGCGCCTCCGAATGCAGAAGGTCATGCAGACGAACTGCGCCGTGTTCCGCGATGGTCCCGTACTGGAGGAAGGCGTCGAGCTGATCGGCCGGATCTGGACGGACAGCGACGACATCCGCGTCGCCGACCGTTCGCTGATCTGGAACTCCGATCTCATCGAGGCGCTCGAGTACGACAACCTGATCGCGCAGGCCGCCGTTACGGTGACGAGCGCGGCCAACCGCACGGAAAGCCGCGGCGCTCACGCGCGCGAGGATTTCGCGAGCCGCGACGACACCAACTGGATGAAGCACACGCTCGCCTGGGCCGACGACGCGACGCGCAGCGTTCGCCTCGACTACCGCCCCGTGCACACCTACACGCTGACCAACGAGGTCAGCTACATCAAGCCCAAGGCGCGGGTGTATTGAGGACGTCGTAGTTCGGCACGCAGTGCGGGCTGGCGGCGAACCGCTGCGAATACTATGGTAATCGGCATGACGCAGGCGCCGCCAATCGGTCACAACACCCGCACGTCAGGGAGGTCCCCGACCGTGTATGCGATCTCCTTCGACCTCGACACGGCGACCTTGCAGGACAGCTATGGATCGGCGAGCTGGCGCAACGCATATCTCGAGATCCGCAATGCTCTGCAATCCTACGGCTTCGAGTGGCAGCAAGGCAGCGTGTACTTCGGAGGCGACGGTGTCGACCCCGTGACCTGCGTGCTTGCCGTTCAGGACTTGACCGATCGATATGCGTGGTTCGGCCCTTCGGTCCGTGACATCCGAATGCTGCGCATCGAGGACAACAACGACCTGCGGCCCGCCATCGAACGCGCGCTCAAGACACGCCGGCCTGCCTGAAGGCACCCCGCGCTATCCCCAGCCAATCGAGCCCGACAGCACCGCTGCCGCTTGTCTGACACCGACTGCGCATAAGAGCATCCGCGACGCAGACGATCAGCCGAGTCGCTGACCCGGGCCTTGGCCTTAGGAGCACCCGTGAAACCCGCCGATGCAAGCGCCTTGAAGCGCCCCGCCGCAGCGCCGCCGCTCAAGCCGGGGCCGGACGCCGATACCCGTAACGCGCCCGACCCGTTCTCCGCCGTGCTTCCGGCTCTCGCCGCGCTCGGCGCGGTCGCCTCCATCGCCACCATCAACTGGGCGGCGCAGGACAAGACGCCGGACCGCACGCGCTCGAAGCGCAAGGCCTCCACCGCGCTGCGCGACCTCGAGACGTGCAGCCTCGGCCTCGTCGAGATCTTCCGCCGCTTTCAGAAGCACCCGCGCCTGTTCTGCGGCGAGGGCGCCGGCGCGAGTTCACCGCTCAAGTTCGGCGTGCACGGCCCGCGCGTGACCGGCGACGCTGCTCGCCTCTACCAGCAGATCGTCAACGACGTCGCATCCATGCTCGTGCTGGCCTCCCAGAATGCCTACGACGTCATGTCGGCCGTCGAGGACGGCGAGATCGACGCGCCCGAGGAGCTGTTCTACGGCTTCTCGGAATGCCAGGAGCGCCTGAACGGTCTCATCACCAGCCGCGCGACGCTGAAGGTGTCCGTCGATACGGGTCTCGAGGTCGCTGAGAAGCTGCACGGGCTCGTCCACCGCATGAAGGACTGCCGCGTCGATTGACGGGCAACGGACCGCCGGGCCGCCTGCGAACCAATTTGGCCCTTCCGAACGTAGCGTTGACAGTCTGCGGATGAGGCCGCACGTTCGGCTCAGCTCTACCGCACTGCAGCAGAAAGTCCGCCATGGTCCAGCTCACGCTTCCCAAGAACTCTGTCGTAAAGGCCGGCAAGACGTGGAACGAGCCAGGCAGCAAGTGCGACTGGAAGGAGTTTCGCGTCTACCGCTGGAACCCCGACGACGGCGATAATCCGCGCCTGGATACCTATTGGATCGACCGCGGCGACTGCGGCCCGATGGTCCTCGACGCGCTCATGAAGATCAAGGCGGAGATCGACCAGACGCTGACCTTCCGCCGCTCCTGCCGCGAGGGCATCTGCGGCTCATGTTCGATGAACATCGACGGCACCAACACGCTGGCCTGCCTGAAGTCGATCGACGACGTCTCTGGAGCCATCCGCATCTACCCACTGCCGCACATGCAGGTCGTCAAGGACCTCGTGCCGGACATGACGCACTTCTACGCCCAGCATCGTTCGATCGAGCCCTGGCTGAAGACGGATACGCCGACACCGCGCACCGAGTGGCAGCAGTCACGCGAGGACCGCGAAGCCCTCGACGGGCTTTACGAATGCATCTTGTGCGCGTGCTGCTCGACGTCGTGCCCGAGCTACTGGTGGAACTCGGACCGCTACCTCGGTCCGGCCATTCTGCTGCAGGCCTACCGCTGGGTGATCGACAGCCGCGACGAGGCGACCGGCGAGCGCCTCGACGATCTCGAGGATCCATTCCGTCTCTACCGCTGCCACACCATTCTGAATTGCGCCCGCGCCTGCCCGAAGGGGCTCAATCCTGCCAAGGCCATCGCCGAGCTGAAAAAGCTGATGGTCGAGCGCCGCGTCTGATCGCGCGCTGGTGTTGCCCATCTGACGCTTGGCCCCGGCATGTGCTCGCGAGGGCTCGGTGAGGGGAAGCAAATGTCGGGGCCGGAGCACGAAGTGCGCGTGGCTGGTTAGCCGCCGCGCCATCGCCGAAAAGGCTCGCCGCAAAAAGAAAGACCGGCGCAGGCGGGCTGCTGCCGGTCTCGAGGGACATCACACACGTTTTCGATGCCGGAGGTGAAGGGCCGTCGCCTCGGCGATGACGGACCGGTGCCCAGCCGGTCCCCATCACGCGAAGCCTCGGCCCTTGTCGCCTCAGGCGGCCTTCGTGGCGCGGCGGGCAGCCGGCTTCTTGGCAGCGGCCGGCTTCTTCGCGGCCGTGGTCTTCTTGGCAGCGGCCGGCTTCTTCGCCGTCGTCGCCTTCTTGGCGGCAGCCGGCTTCTTGGGCGCGACGGCCTTCTTCGCAGCAGCCGGCTTCTTGGCGGCGGTCTTGCCACGCGCCGGAGCCTTCGAGCGGGCCGACGCGGACGCGGTGGTCTTCGTCGACTTGCGGGCCGTCGGCTTCTTGACCGCCGGCTTCTTGCCCTTGCCAGCGGCTTCGATCTTGATCTCTTCGTTCGACATGTTTCGCTATCTCCTTGAGGTTGTTCGAATCAATTCCGAACCAAAAAAAAGATGTGCGAGTTCGCGGTATTTGTTGACAGGCAATCTGCTTTGTCGGGTGAGATTTCTCTCCGGAGCCTGCGAAGTGTTGCGCGGAAGACTCAAATTTCGCGTCTGCCGAGGAGGCTGCAGGCTTCGCACGAGTCCGCGAGCGAGGAAAACGAGTGAAGTGATTGTGGTCAGATAGAAATCGCAGTCACGTCCTCGGTCGGTGATCGGCGACCGTTACTCAGCATGCGCGATGCGAGTGGATGAGCGCGCACTATCGTCGTTCGCGCGCGGTGACGGCTCAAGCCGCAGCGGAGCGCGCGCGACGTTTCGTGCGCGCCTGCTCGATCACGCCGCGCGGATCATGCGGCTTTGCAGGTCGAGCACCGCCATCATGTAGCCGACACGGTCATCGACGGCCTCGGCCAGGATCGAGAAGTAGTTCGGCTCCTGCGGCACGATCTCGCCGACCACCTCGCCGTACTCGAAGCGCAAGTCTGCCTCGTGCTTGCGCGCGATGGCTTGCATCTTGGCGTTCTCCGCAAGGCAGCTCATGAACAGGTGATTGACACCCCTGTTGCGCGCCGCGCGGATGACTCGGCCCATCAGCTCCGTGCCGATGCCCTGATGCTGATAGGCTTCCTCCACCGAGAAGGCGGCTTCCGCCTCCGTGCCCCACGTGTCGCCGAGCTTGCGCAGCTCTGCGCAGGCGCGCACTTTGCCGTCCTTGAAGTAGGCGAGCACGATAGCGCCCATGTCGCTCATGCGCAGGGCGTAGTCCTCGATGAAGGCATCCGACACGCCGTGCGCGAAGCGCAGGCGGCGGCTCACCTTGTCGAGCCTCAGAAGGTGGTCGCGGAACGCTTCGCTTTCCGACGGCCACAGCTTGCGAATGGTTCCCCCCCAGATCCGGTGGTCGTTCATCACGGCCCCTCCGCTCCAGGATTTGCCGCCCCTTGGTCCCGCCAGTCTGTGTCGCTGGCGGTCACGCAGTGGGCAGGCGCAGCGTGCTGCTGCAATGCACAACGCAACATAGGAGCGACGACAAGCCCGAGCAATGCGCCACCGGCATGGCAACCATCGGAATTTGCCGAGATAAGTCGCTAAAGTCTTGATTGCGGGCCGCGCCGCGACCTGAGACATTCTCGCACATGCGAAATAGTTCGGCGGCGAAAGCCGCTCCGATCGAAGCGATCGACGCCACACGCTTGCCAGCGGCACCACTGTTCCCGTTGGATGGGAGCACGGGCGAGGGAGTGTCGATGACGGGTCGGGTCGAGCGCGGCGGAGAAGGTCCGGTCGGGGCGCGTTACGCCGCCCGCATCGCCGCTGGACTGCTCGAGCCCGATCCGGCTCAGGCCGATGCCGTTCGCCGTCTCGACGCCATCGCGGCGGCGCTCGCGGCAAGCCAGGGCGGTCGCGGCGGCCTCCTCGGCTATCTGCGCGGCGCAAAGCCGTCGCAGGTCGGCTTGCGCGGGCTCTACCTGCACGGCGGCGTCGGCCGCGGCAAAACCATGCTGATGGACCTGTTCTTCGATGCGGTTCCCCTCGCCGCCAAGCTGCGCCGCCACTTCCATGAGTTCATGGCCGAGACGCACGAGGCCATCGGGCTTGCCCGCAAGTCCGTTCCGGGCGACCCGATCCCCCACGTTGCAGCGGACATGGCGAAGGCGACGAGGCTGCTCTGTTTCGATGAGCTGCACGTCACCGACATCGCCGACGCGATGATCCTCGGCCGGCTGTTCAAGGGGCTGTTCGCAAGCGGCGTGGTCGTCGTGGCGACGTCCAACGCGCATCCTGAAGATCTCTACCGCAACGGCCTCAACCGCCAGCTCTTCCTGCCCTTCATCGACCTGATCGAGGATCACATGGACATCCTCGAGCTGAAGGCCGCGCGCGACTTCAGGCTGGAGCGGCTGGTCGGCCGTCCGCTCTACTTCACGCCGGCCGACGCGGCATCGAGCCGCGCGCTCGACGCCATCTGGACGGGCCTGACGGCGACGCCGGCGGACGGCGGCGAGCCTCAGCGACTTGCCGTGAAGGGTCGGACGGTCGAGGTTCCGAAGGCGGCGCTAGGCGTGGCCCGCTTCTCGTTCGCCGACCTGTGCGACCGGCCGCTCGGCGCCGCCGACTACCTGCGCATCGCCCGCGAGTACCATACCGTGATGATCGACGGCATTCCCGTCCTGCCGCCCGCGCGGCGCAACGAGGCGCGCCGTTTCATCAATCTCATCGACGCCCTGTACGACAATCGGGTCGGGCTCGTGGTCAGCGCCGATGCGCAGCCCGACGAGCTCTATCCGGCGGGCGATGAAGCAGCCCTCTTCCAGCGTACGGCCTCCCGCCTGATGGAGATGCGGACGGAAGCCTACCTCCTGTCCCGCACCGAGCGTGGCGGCCGCACCGATGGCGCACTCTGAGGCCGCCGCCACTTTCGTCAGAAGTCTGACGCCTCGGCTTGAACGGCGGGGTATTCCGCGATAGCAAAACCGGCAATCTCGCTCGTCGTGAGCCAGGGCTGGGGCTCCGCACCGCATGCATCACAAGGCATGCTTCACCGGCATCGCAAATCTCAGGAGGCCCCGCATGGCGCGGACCAAAATCGCACTGATCGGCTCGGGTATGATCGGTGGCACGCTGGCTCACCTCATCGGCCTGAAGGAGCTGGGCGACGTCGTCCTGTTCGACATCGCCGAGGGCACCCCGCAGGGCAAGGCCCTCGACATCGCCCAGTCCGGCGCCGTCGACGGCTTCGATTGTGCGTACCGCGGCGCCAACGCCTACGCCGACATCGAGGGCGCCGACGTGTGCATCGTTACAGCCGGCGTTCCGCGCAAGCCCGGCATGAGCCGCGACGACCTCATCGGCATCAATCTCGGCGTCATGGAGCAGGTCGGCGCCGGCATCCGCAAGTACGCGCCGAACGCCTTCGTCATCGTCATCACCAACCCGCTCGACGCCATGGTCTGGGCGCTGCAGAAGGCCTCGGGCCTGCCACGCAACAAGGTCGTCGGCATGGCCGGCGTCCTCGACACCTCGCGCTTCCGCCACTTCCTGGCGAGCGAGCTCAACGTCTCCGTCGAGGACGTATCGGCCTTCGTGCTCGGCGGCCACGGCGACGACATGGTGCCGCTCATCCGCTATTCGACGGTTGCCGGCATCCCGCTGCCCGACCTCGTGCGCATGGGCTGGATCAAACAGGACCGCCTCGACCAGATCGTCGACCGCACGAGGAAGGGCGGCGGCGAGATCGTCGCGCTGCTGAAAACCGGCTCGGCGTTCTACGCGCCCGCCGCGTCGGCGGTCGAGATGGCCGACAGCTACATCAAGGACAAGAAGCGAGTGCTGCCGTGTGCCGCCTATCTGGATGGCGAGTACGGGGTGAAGGGGCTTTATGTCGGCGTCCCGGTCGTTATCGGAGCGGGCGGCGCTGAGCGCATCGTCGAGATCGACCTCAACGGCAGCGAGCGGGCCATGTTCATGAAGTCGGTCGAGAGCGTGAAGGGTCTCGTCGATGCCTGCATGAAGGTCGCTCCGCAATTGGGGGCGTGATGCAACCTCCCCTCACCCCGACCCTCTCCCCGCAGCCGGGGAGAGGGGGGATGACATTCCCTCTCCCCAAAGCCGAAGGCGTATGGGGAGAGGGTTAGGGTGAGGGGCGGCAAAGTTGTGTGAGGGGCGGCAAAGTTGCGTGAGGAGCCGCCACAGGGCGCATCGCGTGCGGCAATAAAGTGCATCGATGCCGCCGCCACGTCCTGGCATATGGGATGCCACTAAAGTCCAAGTTCGACGACACAGCGAACCTGGTGCCGGCCGCTTGGCCAGAGCGCCGCAACTCAAAAAACGACGGGACGAAACCGATGAACATCCACGAGTATCAGGCCAAACAGGTCCTCGCGTCGTTCGGCGTGCCGATCGCGGCTGGCGTTCCAGTCCTTGCGGCGGCCGACGCCGAGGCGGCGATCAAGGCGCTGCCCGGCCCCGTCTACGTCGTCAAGAGCCAGATCCACGCCGGCGGCCGTGGCAAGGGCAAGTTCAAGGAACTCGGTCCCGACGCCAAGGGCGGCGTGCGCGTCAGCTTCTCGGCCGATGAGGCCCTGAAGAACGTCCGCGAGATGCTCGGCAACACGCTGGTGACGGCGCAGACGGGCCCCGCCGGCAAGCAGGTCAACCGCCTCTACATCGAGGACGGCGCCAACATCGCGCGCGAGCTGTACCTCTCCATCCTGATCGACCGCTCCGTCGGCCGCCCCTCCTTCGTCGTCTCGACCGAGGGCGGCATGGACATCGAGGCCGTCGCCCACGACAGCCCGGAAAAGATCATCACGCTGGCTATCGACCCGACGACCGGCGTCACCGCCGATAACGCGGGCCTCCTGTGCGACGCCCTCAAGCTCGACGGTCCGGCGCGCGCGGACGGCATGAAGCTGTTCCCGACGCTCTACAAAGCCTTCACCGAGAAGGACATGAGCCTGCTCGAGATCAATCCGCTGATCGTCATGAAGGACGGCCACCTGCGCGTTCTCGATGCCAAGATGTCCTTCGACAACAACGCGCTGTTCCGCCACCCCGACATCATGGCGTTGCGCGACGTGACGGAGGAGGACGACAAGGAGATCGAAGCGAGCAAGTACGACCTCTCCTACGTCGCCCTCGACGGCAACATCGGCTGCATGGTCAACGGCGCGGGTCTCGCCATGTCGACCATGGACATCATCAAGCTCTATGGCGCGGAGCCCGCAAACTTCCTCGACGTCGGCGGCGGCGCGAGCAAGGAGAAGGTGACGGCGGCCTTCAAGATCATCACGGCCGATCCCAACGTGAAGGGCATCCTGGTCAACATCTTCGGCGGCATCATGCGCTGCGATACGATCGCTGAGGGCGTGCTTGCGGCAGTGAAAGAGGTGGGCCTGAAAGTGCCGCTCGTCGTGCGCCTGGAAGGCACCAACGTCGAGTTGGGCAAGAAGATCATCAACGAGAGCGGTTTGAACGTCATCTCCGCCAACGACCTCGACGACGCCGCCCAGAAGATCGTCGCGGCTGTGAAGGGGTAGGGGGGCGACGGCAACACATGCCGACGTCGCCCCTTCTTGCAGGTGGGCTAGGCTAGCAGTGACCCAACCCGGACAAGGTGCCGTTGCTAAACAGCTGTGTGGTAAATGTGCCGAACACTTGTGACATCAATGCGTCGCAACGGACGCGTAGTCGGGTCGCGTTGAGGGGCGCTTACGAAACCTCCGTTGAAGGGCCATTCTAAGACTGATCTGGGAGAGGTTCGACGACGGGCGGAGTAAGCACAGCCATCATCACCAAGGGCGCAACAGCCGGTCGATAATCGTACCTCTGGCCGTCTGCGAATTCGATCGTGCCTGCCCAATCTGCAATCATCTGATCTAGCGTACGTGCGTGGTGCGCCAGACTGGCGAGATCGATGCTGTGGTCGCCGACGCGCAACTCGAGCGAGCAGGCAAATCGCATTTGCTGCCGGTCGAATGCGAGGCCGTTTACACTCGTCTTCAAGTGCTGACTACCAGTGTGCAGCGTGAACTGCTTCAGAGGATCAGCTTCGCTGACCCATGAAATCGAGCCCCACAAAGGCTGCGCATGACCAATGATTTTCGAAACTTCATTGTTGATGTGCTGGATGTAGTGTCGGAGCGGCTCAACGCCGCTCGTGGCATCCTTAAAGACGCGGAAGGCGGGCTCGTTCTTCGGCAACACCGGCGCGCGATCGATCAGGAGTCGAATGCGATGAACGGCGTCGATCATCGACCAGGCGTCGGCCACGACTTGCATT
Organism: Hyphomicrobiaceae bacterium; assembly: GCA_033764645.1. GTDB lineage: Bacteria > Pseudomonadota > Alphaproteobacteria > Rhizobiales > Hyphomicrobiaceae > Filomicrobium. The sequence goes on along the minus strand of JANRIT010000037.1, from coordinate 43,799 downwards.
ACGGCGCCCGTAGGCGCTCCTGATTGCCAACCCGCCTCGAAAGCGTTCAGAGTAGATTGAACACGGTTGTGACACGATAAGAAAATGCCGAACGAATACCGAAGTCCATCGAGGCAGAGCAGTAGCTGTTGGACGCGGTTCGGATCAACTTCTTTCCGTCGCTTGGTCATATCGAGTCTTTAACAGATTCGACGACAAGCGGGCTGGCGCATTGCAGCGAACTTCAAAGCAAAGAGCAGTGCATTGCTGCGCTCGGAAAACACCCGTCGACTGATGATCCATTCGTTCTCATAAAGGCAATTGGCCCCTCTCAAACGCCCCCTGCCCCGGGTCAAGGGACGCCGTCCCATGTGGGGAGCGCGAGGGGCAAGGCCCTCGAACTTAATCAGTAGAAGACGGTTGATGTTACCCCTCCCCACAGCCCCTTGCCCCCGCGTCCCACACAGGCTATGTGCTACACATAACCCGTGTAAACATCTGCCACGCGCCCCCCATGCCCCAGAAGAACATCACCCTCGCCATCGACGAAGATCTGCTCGACAAGGCGCGCGTGCTCGCCGCCATGAAGCGCACGAGCGTCAACGAGATGGTGCGGGAGTTCCTTCAGCGCGTCGTCGACCAGGAAAAGCAGCACTGCGAGGCGACCGAAGCGCTTCTGAAACTCGCGCGCGAAAGTGAGGCCGACTTCGGTCGCGGGCCTTTCGTGCGCGAGGAGGCCTACACCGGAGCCAAGCGCTTTGATCGGTGGCGTTGACCTGTTCCTCGACTCCAATGTGCTGCTCTACGCTGCGGGCGGGCGCGCCCAGGCGCCCGAGAAGCACGAACGGGCCTTGCAGATTTTGCAGATGGAGTTTGGCCTGTCGGCTCAGGTGCTGGCCGAGTTCTATGTGAACGCGATCAGGAAGGGACCGAAGCCGCTGTCGCCCGAAGTCGCCAAGCAATGGGTCGTCAACCTGGCGAAAAAGCCCTGCCTGCCGATTGACGCGAATATCGTTCGATCCGGGATCGAACTGTCTCAGCGCTATCAGATCTCCTATTGGGACGGTGCGATCATCGCGGCGGCGGAGCGGTTCGGTGCCAAAACACTCTACACGGAAGACCTGAGCGACGGTCAGGTCTACGGCTCCGTTAAAGTCGTCAATCCCTTTCTCTGAAACAGGTCTACGTCATCTCGAGTGAGCCCAAGGGGGAGCCAACCACCATGTCCATCCTGATCGACAAGAACACCAAGGTCCTCGTGCAGGGCCTGACCGGCAAGACCGGCACTTTCCACACCGAGCAGGCACTCGCCTACCACGGCACCCAGATGGTCGGCGGCATCAACCCCAAGAAGGGGGGAGAGACCTGGGTCGGCAAGGGCGGCGAGAAACTGCCGATCTTCACGTCGGTCGCCGAGGGCAAGGAGAAGACGGGCGCCAATGCGACGGTGGTCTACGTGCCGCCGGCCGGCGCGGCCGACGCCATCATCGAGGCCATCGAGGCCGAGATCCCGCTCATCGTCGCCATCACCGAGGGCGTGCCGGTGATGGACATGGTCAAGGTCAAGGCGCGTTTGGACAAGTCGAAGTCGCGCCTCGTCGGGCCGAACTGCCCCGGCGTGCTGACGCCCAACGAATGCAAGATCGGCATCATGCCGGGCTCGATCTTCAAGAAGGGCTCCGTCGGCATCCTGTCGCGGTCGGGCACGCTGACCTATGAAGCCGTGTTCCAGACGACGAACGAGGGCCTGGGCCAGACGACGGCCGTCGGCATCGGCGGCGACCCCGTCAAGGGTACCGAGTTCATCGACGTGCTCGACCTGTTCCTGAACGACCCCGAGACCGAGAGCATCATCATGATCGGCGAGATTGGTGGCTCGGCCGAGGAGGAGGCTTCCGCCTGGCTCATCGAGCAGGCCAAGAAGGGCCGCAAGAAGCCGATGGCAGGCTTCATCGCTGGCCGCACCGCCCCCCCCGGTCGCACCATGGGCCACGCCGGTGCCGTCATCAGCGGCGGCAAAGGCGGCGCCGAGGACAAGATCGCCGCCATGGAAGCCGCCGGCATCCGTGTCTCGCCGAGCCCGGCGCGGTTGGGCAAGACGCTGGTGGAGGTGTTGCGGGGGTAGAGTGAAGACCTCCGAGAACCGGTTCACCAGGCCCCACGAACCGACCTATGTCATCCCGGCATTTGCCAGTCCCGGCACTTGATGCCGGCATTGCCGGGATCTATCGGGCAACGGGCGTCGAGGCTTTCGGAGAGGTGGATCCCGGTGACAAGCACCTGGATGACAGGCGTGAGCATCGGTTCAGTTGCGCCGGAGATCACTTCGGGCGGCACTTATCGGCGTCCATCGGTGGTGTCACCGTCGCCCAAACCCGACCTAGGCGAATTCAGCCTTCCCACAACACCCCGAGGCTGAACTCGTGCACCTCGAATGGCGGGGCGGCGACGGGCTCGTCGTCCTTCAGCGTCGCAACGATAACCCATCTTGCCTGCGCTTCAGGTGCCGACCCGGCACCCGCGCGGCCGTACTCCAGCGTGAACACTTCCAGCGTTCGTTGGATCGGGTCGACGTACCAAGCGTGAGCAACGCCGAAGGCGGCGTAGATTGCGAGCTTGTCGGTGCGGTCGTAGCGCTGCGTGGCAGGCGACAGCACTTCCGCGACCCAGTCGGGCGCGATCTCGAAATGCGCAGTGTCTGGGAGTTGCGGCATCCGCTCGCGCCGCCATCCAGCAAGGTCAGGTACGACCACATGCGGACCAAGATGCAATTCCGGTTCGTCGAGGATGATCCAGCCTCCCGGACCGCCGCGCCCCCGGTCGAAGGGACCTCCTAGTTCGACGCCGAGCATCGACGACGCTCGCGCATGCCGCGGCGCCGGCCGCGGATGCGTGTGCAGCACGCCGAACAGAATCTCGCCAACGACATGAGGCGGCAGCGACTGGATGTCGGCGTAGGTGGCGGGCGTGGGCTTCGGCTTGGCCATGAACTTCGGTCCTCGGCGACAAATTACCCGAAAGCTCGTGCGATCGACAGACATGTCTGCCACCACTGGCCAACCCGACCTTGTCGAGTCAAATACTGGAGGGTCTGAGAGGCTGTGCCTCCCAGTGGGAGTGCGAGGGCCGGCCCTCGCTCGCGCAGCGACTGCGAAATCAAGGGGGACGACCGACCATGGCCAAGCCCATCCACATGATGATCCGCGTGCTGGAGGAAGCGCGCGCCGTCGCCTTCTACCGTGCGGCGTTCGGCCTCGACATCGCCGGCCGCTACGACTTCGACGGCTTCACACTCGTCTACATGTCCGGCCCCGAAAGCCCCTTCGAGGTGGAACTCACAATCAACCACGGCCGCGTTGAGCCCTACGACCTAGGCAACGGCTACGGCCACCTCGCCGTCTCGGTCAACGACCTCGACATCGAGCACGCGCGCCTCAAAGAGGCCGGCCTCACGCCAGGCGACATCAAGCAGATGAACCGCGACGGCGCCAAGTTCGGCCGCTTCTTCTTCATCGCCGACCCCGATGGCTACAAGATCGAGGTGCTGGAGCGATCGGGCCGCTTCCTGTGACGGGACCGTGCCTCCCGACCTGACTGACGCGAGGGCGCGGCGAACCCTGGAAATCGGCGCCGAAGGCCTTATGTGCGGTTGGAGATAATGAGAGCGACTGGCCGGAATGCCCGTCCGGCCGAGTAGCCAACGCTGCGTGCGCAGCAGCGATCTTGAAGGAACAGAATGGTGGCCGACAAGATGAAGCCGGAGCCCTCGGATACCGGCACAGGCGCCGCCAACTCCTTCATGCGGGGCGCGCGCGCCTTCTTCGACCATCAAGCGGCTGGCGGCATCGTTCTCATGGCCGCCGCCGTGCTCGCCATTCTGCTCGCGAATTCGCCGCTGCAATGGCTCTACGCAGGCTTCAACGAGACCCCTGTCGCCGTGCGCGTCGGACCGCTCGCCCTCGAGAAGCCGCTGCTGCTCTGGATCAATGACGGCTTGATGGCCATCTTCTTCTTTCTCGTCGGCCTCGAGATCAAGAAGGAGTTGCTCGAGGGCCGGTTGGCAACGTTTCAGAGTGCGGCGCTGCCCGCCTTTGCTGCCGTCGGCGGCATGCTCGTCCCGGCGCTCATCTATGTGGCGATCAACTGGAACGATCCGACCGCACTGCGCGGCTGGGCCATTCCGGCCGCGACGGACATCGCCTTCGCCCTCGGCGTGCTCGCCCTGCTGGGTCCGCGCGTACCGGCCGCGCTGAAAGTCTTCCTGCTCGCACTCGCCATCATCGACGATCTCGGCGCGGTCATCATCATTGCGCTGTTCTACACGAGCGACCTGTCGATGACGGCCCTGCAACTTGCGCTCGCCGGTGTCGTTGGCCTCGCGCTCCTCAACTGGTTCGGAGTGGCCCGCCTCACACCATATGTGCTGGTCGGCATCTTCCTATGGGTGTGCGTTCTGAAGTCTGGTGTGCACGCGACACTGGCCGGCGTCGTGGTGGCGCTGTTCATTCCCATGCGCGATCCCGCCGACGCGAGCCACTCGCCCGTCAAGGAGGTCGAGCACGGCCTCGCGCCGTGGGTCGCCTTCGGCATCATGCCGGTGTTCGCCTTCGCCAACGCCGGCGTCTCTCTGTCGGGGCTGTCCTTCGCGGACGTCTTCGCCGGCATACCGCTCGGCATCGCGCTCGGACTGTTCATCGGCAAGCAGATCGGCATCGTCGGCCTGTCCTGGCTTGCTGTTCGTGCCGGTATCGCTACCCTTCCCGAGGGCCTCGACTGGCGCCACATCTACGGCGCGTCCTTGCTGGCCGGCATCGGCTTCACGATGAGCCTGTTCATCGGCACGCTCGCCTTCCCCGACGACAGCAGCGCGGCAGCCGTCCGCATCGGCGTCCTCGGCGGCACGCTTCTGTCGGGAGTCGCTGGCTACTTTGTGCTTCGTGCGATCCTCGACGCGGATGCTGCGCTGCCAAAAAAGTCCGCGGCCGCCGGCACTGCCCAACCCTGAGGCAGGGCGCTCACGACCCGATGTCGCCCCACTCCGGCTTGCCGCGTGTGGGCCAGCAAAAAACGTTCGCCGCGCCGAGGTGCGGACGGTGTTTGTGAGCCCCGCCACTTTCGACGGTCTTAAACCCTGCGGCGAAACGTACTAAGTAAGGGCCACGTTCGCGGGCGCAGCATTCCTCCGGGTCCGCGGTTCTGCATCATGCCAACCGCTCCGACGGCCTTCGTCAGGGCCACCGACCCGCGCCACCTCCTCGCCGTCGATCCGATGGCGGCGCATCCTCCCATACTGGACAGGAAACAGCTCCCGAATGTCCCGTCAGGCCCTCAATCAATCCTTCCTCATGACGTCCTTCCTCGACGGCGCCAACGCCGCCTACATCGAGGAGCTTCAGGGCCAGTACGCCCGTAACCCCGGCTCGGTGCCCGACGCCTGGCGCCATTTCTTCGAGAGCCTGCAGGAGGGCCAGGGGGCGGCCAACGTCGAGGCGACCAATCCGTCCTGGGCGACGCCGCTCGCCAAGCTGACGACCAACGGCGATCTCGTCGCCGCCCTGACCGGCGACTACGAGGCGATGGAAACCCACCTGAGCGAGCGGCTGTCGTCGCGCGCGCAGGCGCAGGGCATGGAGCTTTCGCCCGCCGCCTCGCTGCGTGCGATCCAGGATTCGATCCGCGCGCTGATGCTGATCCGCGCCTATCGCGTCATGGGCCATCTGGCCGCCGACCTCGACCCGCTCGACATCACCGACCGCAAGGTGCACCGCGAGCTAAAGCCCGAGACGTATGGCTTCACCGAGGCCGATCTCGATCGACCGATTTTCCTCGACCGCGTGCTCGGCCTCGAGACAGGCAGCATCCGCCAGGTTCTGCAGATCGTGCGCCGCACCTACTGCCGGCACATCGGCGTCGAGTTCATGCACATCTCGAACCCGGCGCAGAAGTCGTGGATCCAGGAGCGGATCGAGGGCGAGGAGAAGGACATCCGCTTTACCCGCGAGGGCAAGATCGCCATCTTCAAGAAGCTCGTCGAGGCTGAGCTGTTCGAGAAGTTCTCCGACGTGAAGTACACCGGCACGAAGCGCTTCGGTCTCGACGGCGGCGAGGCGATGGTGCCCGCCCTCGAGCAGATCATCAAGCGCGGCGGCCAGCTCGGCGTGAAGGAGATCGTCATCGGCATGGCCCACCGCGGCCGGCTCAACGTGCTCGCCAACGTCATGTCGAAGCCGCACCGGGCGATCTTCAACGAGTTCAAGGGCGGCTCGTTCAAGCCCGACGACGTCGAAGGCTCGGGCGACGTGAAGTATCACCTCGGCGCGTCCTCGGATCGCGCCTTCGACGGCAACAACGTCCATCTTTCGCTGACGGCCAATCCATCGCACCTCGAGATCGTCGATCCGGTGGTGCTCGGCAAGGTGCGCGCCAAGCAGGACCAGCACGGCTGCGAGCCCGACGATCGCCGCGCCGTGCTGCCGCTCCTCATTCACGGCGACGCGGCTTTTGCCGGCCAGGGCGTCGTCGCCGAGTGCATGGGGCTGTCCGGCCTCAAGGGCCACCGCACCGGCGGCTCGATCCACTTTATCATCAACAACCAGATCGGCTTCACGACGAATCCGCGCCACTCGCGCTCGTCACCCTACTGCACCGATGTCGCCAAGATGGTCGAGGCCCCGATCTTCCACGTCAACGGCGACGACCCGGAAGCGGTCGTCCACGTCGCCAAGGTCGCGACCGAGTTCCGCCAGAGGTTCCAGAAGCCGGTCGTCATCGACATGGTCTGCTATCGCCGCTTCGGCCACAACGAGAGCGACGAGCCCATGTTCACCCAGCCGCGCATGTACCGCGTCATCCGCTCCCACACGCCGGTCTCCAACATGTACGCCGAGCGCATCGTCGGCGAGGGCGTCGTCAGCCAGGCCGAATCGGACGCCATCCGCGAAAGTTTCCGCGCCCACCTCGAAGGCGAGTTCCAGGCCGCCGATACCTACAAGCCCAACAAGGCCGACTGGCTCGACGGCCGCTGGTCGTCGATCGGTTTCGCCGACGACGAGTCCCGGCGCGGCGACACCGGTGTCGCGCGCGAGAGGCTGGTCGAGATCGGTCGCCGCATCACGCGCTACCCCTCCGACTTCGACGCGCACAAGACCGTCGGCAAGCTCGTCGAGCGCCGCCGCGAGATGATCGAGACCGGCGAGGGTATCGACTGGGCCATGGGTGAGCACCTCGCCTTCGGCACGCTCGTTCGCGAAGGCTTCCCCGTCCGTCTGTCCGGCCAGGATTGCGAGCGCGGCACCTTCTCGCAGCGGCACGCCGTGCTTATCGACCAGACCAGCGAGAAGCGCTACACGCCGCTGCGCCACATCGCGCCCGATCAGGCCCGCTTCGAGGTCATCAACTCGATGCTGTCGGAAGAGGCCGTGCTCGGCTTCGAGTACGGCTATTCGCTGGCCGAGCCGAACGCGCTCGTCTGCTGGGAGGCGCAGTTCGGCGATTTCGCCAACGGCGCGCAGGTCATCTTCGACCAGTTCCTGTCCTCCGGCGAGCGCAAGTGGCTGCGCATGTCCGGCCTCGTCTGCCTCCTGCCGCACGGCTACGAGGGGCAGGGGCCGGAGCATTCCTCGGCCCGTCTCGAGCGCTTTCTGCAACTCTCCGCCGAGGACAACTGGCAGGTTGCCAACTGCACGACGCCAGCGAACTACTTCCACATCCTGCGCCGCCAGCTCCACCGCAAGTTCAGGAAGCCGCTCATCCTGATGACGCCGAAGTCGCTGCTGCGGCACAAGCGCGTCGTCTCGCGGCTCGACGAGCTCGTCACCGGCACGTCGTTCCATCGCGTGCTGTGGGACGACGCCGACGCCATGAAGAACGAGCGAATCGAGGGCTTCCGCCTCGCCGCCGACGCCGACATCCGCCGCGTCGTGTTCTGCTCGGGCAAGGTCTACTACGATCTCTTGGAGGCGCGCGAGGCGCTCGGCTTGAGCGACGTCTACCTGATGCGCATCGAGCAGCTCTATCCCTTCCCGGCGCGCACGCTGATCGGCGAGGTCGGCCGCTTCGTCAACGCGCGCGAGTTCGTGTGGTGCCAGGAGGAGCCCAAGAACATGGGCGCCTGGAGTTTCATCGAGCCGAATATCGAATGGGTGCTCGATCACATCGGCGCCAACGTGCGCCGCGCGGCCTACGCCGGCCGTCCGGCGTCGGCATCGACCGCGACGGGGCTCCTGTCGCGCCACCAGAGCGAGCAGAAGGCGCTCGTCGCGGAAGCCTTGAGCGCGGCGTGAACACCTTCGTGTGCTCGCGCTGGCGGCGCACGCTTGCACGATTGTCTTGAAACGAGGTCAGACTGCGCGGCGTGAGCCGGGGTCGTGAGTGAGACGAGGAACGAGATGGCAACCGAGATCCGCGTGCCGACGCTGGGTGAGTCCGTGACTGAGGCGACCGTCGGGCAGTGGTTCAAGAAGCCGGGCGACACCGTCAAGGCTGACGAGCCGCTCGTCGAGCTGGAGACCGACAAGGTGACGGTCGAGGTGCCGGCTCCGGCCTCCGGCGTGCTCGCCGACATCCTCGCCGGCAAGGGCCAGACTGTCGCCGTCGGCGCGGTGATCGGCGCGCTGCGGGAAGGCAACGGTGCCGCCACGGAGCCGCCGGTGGCGGCGGCTGCCACCCCCGCCGCGGCTGCTGCACCCGTTGCTGCGCCGACCGCTCCCGCAGCGAGCGCCATGCCGCCCTCGCCGGCTGCGCGCAAGGCCATGGCCGAGGCGGGGCTGTCGTCCGATGACGTCGCCGGCACGGGCAAGCGCGGGCAGGTCCTGAAGCAGGACGTGGCGGCTGCCAAGTCCGCTCCGCCCGCCGCACCCGCTGCCACGGCCTACATCCCAGCTGCCGTGCCGACGCCGGCCCAGGCTCTGCGCGTTCCCTCGGCCACCGTCGATGCAACGCGCGAGGAGCGGGTGCGCATGACGCGCCTGCGCCAGACCATCGCCCGCCGGCTGAAAGACGCCCAGAACACGGCGGCCATGCTGACGACGTTCAACGACGTCGACATGACGGCCATCATGGACATGCGCAATCAGTACAAGGACGCGTTCGAGAAGCGCCACGGCATCAAGCTCGGCTTCATGGGCTTCTTCGCCAAGGCCTGCATCCAGGCGCTGAAGGAGATTCCCGCCGTCAATGGCGAGATCGACGGCGAGGACATCGTCTACAAGAATTATTACCACATCGGCGTCGCCGTCGGCACCGAGAAGGGCCTCGTCGTTCCCGTCATCCGCGAGGCCGACACGCTCTCGATCGCGGGCATAGAGGCCAAGATCGCCGAGTTCGGCAAGCGCGCCCGCACCGGCCAGCTCACCATCGAGGACATGCAGGGCGGTACCTTCACCATCTCGAATGGCGGGGTTTACGGTTCACTGCTGTCGACGCCGATCCTCAATGCCCCGCAGTCGGGCATCCTCGGCATGCACCGCATCGAGCAGCGCCCCGTTGTGCTGAAGGACGGGTCCATCGCCGCGCGTCCGATGATGTATCTCGCGCTGTCCTACGACCACCGCATCGTCGACGGCAAGGAGGCGGTTACGTTCCTCGTGCGCGTCAAGGAGTGCCTCGAGGACCCCGCCCGCTTCGTCCTCGACCTCTAAAGCCCGATAGCCGGACCGCCCGCCGCAGCAACACGAGGGATCGCACGTGTGGTCGATCCTCAGAGGGTGGCTCGGCGGGGCCCGTCGCAATAGCCCGATCGCCACAGCCCGCCAGAGCGGATGGCCGCGAGGAACGAACCCCATGCCCACGTACGATCTCGTCGTCATCGGCACCGGCCCGGGCGGCTATGTGTGCGCCATCCGCGCCGCGCAACTGGGAATGAAGGTCGCCGTCGTCGAGAAGCGCGCGACCCACGGCGGCACCTGCCTCAACGTTGGCTGCATTCCGTCGAAGGCGCTGCTGCACGCCAGCGAGCTCTACGACGAGGCGGCGCACGGCTTCGCCGCCATGGGCATCGACGTTGCGCCCAAGCTCGACCTCGCCCGCATGCAGGCCTTCAAGGCGGAGGGCATCAAGGGCAACGTCGACGGCATCGAGTTCCTGCTCAAGAAGAACAAGATCGACGCCCACCGCGGCACCGGTCGCATCACCGCGCCGGGCGAGGTGACGGTGACGCCGGCCGACGGCGGCGCGCCGGTCGCGCTCGCCACCAAGGCGATCGTCATCGCCACCGGCTCGGATGTGGCCCGCCTGCCCGGTATCGACATCGACGAGACGACTGTCGTGTCGTCGACGGGCGCCCTCGATCTCGCCAAGGTCCCCGGCAAGCTCCTCATCGTCGGCGCCGGCGTCATCGGCCTGGAGCTGGGCTCGGTGTGGCGGCGCCTGGGTGCCGATGTGCACGTCGTCGAATACCTCGACCGCATCCTGCCCGGCATGGACATGGAAGTCGCCAAGCAGTTCCAGAAGATCCTTCAGAAGCAAGGCTTCACCTTCGAGCTCGGCGCCAAGGTCACGGGCGTCGCCAAGTCGGCGATGGGCTCAAAGGTGACGGTCGAGCCGGCGGCGGGCGGAGCGTCCAAGGTAATCGACGCCGACGTCGTGCTCGTCGCCATCGGCCGGGTGCCGTACACGGAGGGACTGGGCCTCGAGGACGTCGGTGTCGCGATGGACAACCGCCGCCGCGTCGTCGTCGATGCGCATTATCAGACTAACGTGCCCGGTATCTATGCGATCGGCGACGTCATCGCCGGCCCCATGCTCGCCCACAAGGCCGAGGACGAGGGCATCGCCTTGGCCGAGGTGCTGGCAGGTCAGGCGGGTCACGTGAACTATGACGTCATACCGTCGGTGATCTACACCGCGCCCGAGGTGGCGAGCGTCGGCAAAACCGAGGAGGAGCTGAAGGCGGCCGGCATCGCCTTCAACGCCGGCAAGTTTCCGTTCCTCGCCAACGGCCGCGCCAAGGTCAATCGCACGACAGATGGCTTCGTCAAGGTGCTGGCCGACGCCGCGACCGACCGCGTCCTGGGGATTCACATCATCGGCCCCAACGCTGGCGAGCTGATCGCGGAGGCCGCCGTCATCATGGAGTTCGGCGGCTCGGCCGAGGACTTGGCCCGCACCTGCCACGCTCACCCGACGCTCGCCGAAGCCGTGAAGGAAGCGGCGCTGGCCGTCGATAAGCGGGCGATCCATATGTAACTTCAACAAATAGACATCTAGGCAGAGCCATATCGGCCTGCTACGAAAGGATTTATTAGGTGATTCTATGCTAGCAGGATGACGGCTACCGCTAAGTTTTGAGCACCGTTAGTGCAGGTCAAAGGCTGCTGCAACAGCTATCGACCACTCACGTATTTGGCCAACGTCTTAGGTGACTACGGACAAACTCGACCCGGCCGCAACGTATGCGGTAATAGTCGACTACGAGCACCATGTGCCTTTCCTCCTTTCCCCGTGGGCACAGAGCCACGGTCTCAGGATTGCACCATGCAACCCTTTGACGTTGGGGCAGAGGGCGCAGAAACCTGAGGGAGATAGACGGTAGCCGTCGGTGGCTTTATGGGCCGATTCGTCGGTTCCCTCAATGTTCTTCGCTGTGATCTTTTCGGTCGCAGAAAGGTAGCGGGGTAGGTAGCGGGTTAGGTGCAGCCATAGCCCGCCGGATGGCGGGTGTTGCTAATCGGTACAATAAGCTTCGCTAGCCCGCCCTACAGCGTTTCCCGATGAAGAAGCACACCTGCCCGCCCAACTATTTTCGCTCTCCCGCTGAGCCAAATCCCCCGTCCCTGCGTTGTGTCACGTGCGCGTGACGTAACGGAGCCAAGACGATGGGGAGGCCGCGATGAAACCATTCCTGAGCTACCTGATCCTCGCCGGGATTTTCCTGATCCTCGACCTCATCTGGCTCGGGCTGGTCGCCAACAGCTTCTACCGATCGGCGCTCGGCCCCTTGATGGCCGATCAGATCAACGTCCCTGCTGCCGTCGCGTTCTATCTGCTCTACGTCGTCGGTGTGATGGTGTTCGTCGTCTCCCCGGCTCTAGAGGCCGGCGGCTGGTGGCGCGCGCTCACGATGGGCGCCTTCTTCGGACTTGTCGCCTACGGCACATATGACCTGACCAACCTTGCCGTGACACGCGGCTTTCCCTTGAGCGTCGCCCTCGTCGACATGGCCTGGGGCGCGACGCTGACGGCGATCGCCGCGGCGCTCACCGTCATTCTCACCCAGCGGTTCGTCGGCTAGAAGCTACCGCCGCGGATGCGCCGCGTCGTAGACCGCGATCAGCCGTTCGCGGTCGACCTCGGTATAGAGCTGCGTCGTCGAGAGCGAGGCGTGTCCGAGCAGGTCCTGGATCTGCCGCAGATCGGCGCCGGCCGACAGCAGGTGCGTGGCAAACGAGTGGCGCAGTGCATGCGGCGTCGCCGTTTCCGGCAGTCCGAGTGCTTCGCGCATGCCCTCTATGGCGAGCTGGATCAGCCTCGGCGACAGCGGACCGCCCTTGGCGCCGCGAAACATCGGCTCGTCGTCTGCGATCGCATAGGGCAGCAGCGCGAGGTAGCGCTCGATCGCGGCCGAGACCACGCCGAGCACCGGCACGAGCCGCTCCTTGCCGCCCTTGCCGGCGATGACGAGTGTGTCGCGTCCGCCGATCGGGGCCTCGCGGCGCGTGATGGCGAGGGCTTCGGAAATGCGCAGGCCGCAACCGTAGAGCAGCAGCAGCACGGCGGTATCGCGCGCGGCCACCCAGTCCAGCTCGGCTGCCATGCCGGGCGCGACCAGCGCGCGCGCCTTCTCGACCGTGATCGGCTTCGGCACGCTGTGCGGCAGCTTGGGCAGAGCGATCTGCAGGATGGCACGGTTGCGCGTGTGGCCCGCCGCTTCCAGCCAGCGGAAGAAGCTGCGCAGCGCCGAAAGCCCCCGTGCCACCGAGCGCGACTGCACCCCGGCCCGCCGCCGCTGCGCAATGAAGCCGCGCAACTGTCGGACATCGACGCGGGCGAGGTCCGTCAGGGTCGCCGGCCGGCCGAGCAGCTTATCGAGGTATGCCGATAGCTGAGCGAGATCGCGCTCGTAGGCCGTCCGGGTGTTCTCGGCCGCACCACGTTCCAGCGCGAGATGTTCGAGGAAGGCGGCGACGAGGTCGGCAAGCCGCGGAACGGGATCCTCGCTGCCATCCTCGTTGCGGGTCGGGACGTGGCTCGGCATGTGGAGCGCCATTTTGCGAATGAGACCGCCGACGATCCGGTCGATTTGGTTAACGCAAGGTTAACGCCGCGCCACGCTTCACGCCGGCTTGCGATGGCCATGCACGGTGCCCGGCGGTCCGAATCCCGTAACGCGCCTCAGCATGTCGAAGGCGATGATGTGCGATGCCCCTGAGATACCGACGCCGAACAGCGGAATGAGGGCGAGCGGCAGAACCGTGATCGGGGCCATGCGCGGATCGAGCAGCAGGCTGTAGGCGAGCCCAGTTCCGACCGCGACGACGAGATCAAGAAAGCCGAAGACGTGGAAGCCGAATGTTGCCCGCGCCGACGGCGGGCGGCTCAGCACGAAGGCCGCGATGAGCCCTGCCGCGAGATCGCCGGCCCCGGCGAGGATCCAGAACAGCGGCGGCAGTTGGCCGTGCGCGCCGTACCAGAAAAACAAAAGTGCGGCGGGCACGCGCCAGACGTGGAAAGCGAGGATCGGCCGGTGGCCGAGCGCATCGGCCCAAGCCTGAAAGCGCGGCGAGGTAAAGTACCACCCAACCGGAAGGATGATCGTGACGGCGACGATGCCGGCGATCAGCGGCGAATAGAGAGAGGCGAAGAAACCCGACGTGGCGCCGGCGACGACGGCGAGCAGCCAGGCGGTGGTGATGACGCCGAGAATGATGGTGAAGGCCCGGTCGGGGGACGGCGCGGCAGATAATGTGAGGGAGGTGGTCATTGGCGATCTCCTTCAGTTGAGTTGAATTACACGTATCGAGGCAGCCTAATTGGCTGCGTGCATTGTGAATGGTGGATCAGCGCGCCGTCAGTCGAGCCGTCGCAGGCGCTCGCGCAGGTCGCGCCAGCCGCGCTCACCGAGGCGTCGCGCGCTGCCCTCTTGCGCGCTGGCCCACAGCGGCAGGGCCTGAGCGAGGACGTTGCGACCAGCCGCCGTCAGCGCCAGTCCGCGAACTCGCTTGTCGACCTCCGCTGCCGCCGTGGCGATGAGCCGCCGAGCCTCCAGGGGCTTGAGGTTGCGGTTGAGCGTCGTGCGGTCCATGCCGAGCCGTTCCGCCAGCGCGCCGAGCGGAAGTGCCGTCTCGCCCACGAGCGCCGCGATGATCGAGAATTGGCCGGACGTGAGATCGAGCGGACGGAGCGCTTCGTCGTAGCGGCGCGCGACCTGCCGCGCGGCCTTGCGCAGGCCGAGACAGACGCACGCCTCGCCGATCTCGGCGGCGGTGTGGGGCAGTGGCTGGCGGTTGAGCTTTGTCATGCTGAACATGATACGTGCAACTACACTCATGTCAACAGGCAGACTTCGTGTCCCGGTTCTTTGCTGACCATTCGAATTCGTCATGGCCGCGCAGGCGGCCATCCACGCCACGCGGTCCGTGCACCACATCCCAAATGCTTTCGCCGAACGCCTCGCAGCCCATCGCAAACTTGCGTGGACGGCCGCCTGCACAGCTGTGATGCCGCGAGTGTTGCATCTCGGGAAGCCGGCCATCGAAACGGCGCGCATTGCTGTCAGCCGAAATTGGGTTGCAATTGTCGCCAAATTATGCTAACCTCAAACCGGAGTGTGAAATTCAGTTTCTCAAAAGCCGACATGAAACTCTTGGATATGCTATGAATTGGCATGATGTGGCTGTCAGTGTTTTGATCAACCTTTCGACTGAAGCCGTTTCGCTAGTGCTTACCATAGTGCTTATACCAGCCTTTCTGAGGCAGCGTGCGATTTATGAACGACAGTCGAGGCAAAGAAGATACCAGAATGCGTATTTGGAGTCTGTTGCTCCAATAAAGAGTGAGCAAGATAAATTTGTCGCGGCTTTGAGTGGATTAATGAAGGCGCAACAGCGGTTAGACTCCGGAGAAATCCGTGCAGCTAGTGGAGCTTACGCTGAAATGGCCCGAACCGCCGAGCATGCTCGGCATGTGTGGAGAGTGGTTTCGCAGTCTACTAGTCGGCTGATTGAAATTTTCTCGCCACACCTCGCTCCCGAACAAGTATTGGAAAGCGTGAAGGTCGTTGAACAGTTGTCACACATCGAAGCGTTATGGCGCTACGTGCTTGACAAGGACGGATATGGAGAAGCTGCAGACGAGGCAGTGCAAGAAATGTGGAAGCGCAGCATGGAAATTAATGCCCGTTTGGATGCGATTGGAAATCAATTTTAACGTGGGGATCGTTCGCTCAACGCATGCGCTTTAAGGGCACTTAAACAGGTTCAAGATAAGCCTCTCTATTGCATGAACGGCGTCCCCAGCGGGCTATCGTAGGTTCAGCTCAGTTGGTATGCATCAGTGGACAGGTCGAGCTGGCCCACCCCCTCACAAAATGCTCTGCCCGGTGTTCTGCCAGTCCGCCAGAAACGTCTCGATGCCCTTGTCGGTCAGCGGATGCTTGACGAGGGCCTTGAGGATCGCTGGCGGGATCGTCGCGACGTCCGCGCCGACGAGGGCGGCGTCCTTGACGTGGTTTACGGTGCGGATCGAGGCGGCGAGAATGTCGGTCGAGAGCGTCGGATAGTTGTCGTAGATCTGGCGGATCTCGGCGATCAGTTCCATGCCGTCGAGGCCGATGTCGTCGAGCCGGCCGATGAACGGCGAAACGAACGTCGCTCCCGCCTTGGCCGCGAGCAGCGCCTGATTGGCCGAGAAGCACAAGGTGACGTTGACCATGGTCCCCTCGCCCGTCAGCACCTTGCAGGCCTTGAGGCCATCGAGGGTGAGCGGCACCTTGACGGTGACGTTCTTGGCGATCTTGGCGAGAAGGCGGCCCTCTGCCAGCATGCCATCGGTATCGAGTGCGGCGACCTCCGCCGACACCGGCCCGGACACGACCTCGCAGATTTCCGCGATGGTGCGCTTGAAGTCCCGCCCCGTCTTGGCGATGAGGGACGGGTTCGTCGTCACGCCGTCGAGCAGGCCAGTCGCGGCGATGGCGCGGATTTCGGCGATATCGGCCGTATCGACGAAGAATTTCATGGGACGGCTCCTCGGCCTGCCTTGGGGTTGCCTTGGCCGGCGTCCAGGTGAGGGGCCGGCGAAACGGGGCGTTGAGCTTCTTTACGGCTATGCGCGACCCTTTGGATAGTCTGTTCGGCACGGAGGCGCGGGCCGGTGGGGCGTCCCCCGCTACGGTGCCCGTGCTGCTGCCCGTGGCCCTCGACCAGACCTACGACTATCTCCTGCCGGCAGAGCACGAGGCTCCCCCTGGCGCCTTCGTCATCGTCCCGTTCGGCTCGACGACACGCATCGGCATCGTCTGGGACGCGCCGCGCGGGCCCGCGGGCAAGCCGATCGACATCAGGAAGCTCAAGCAGATCACCGACATCCTCGATGCGCCGGTGCTGCCCGCCCTGTCGCTGCGCTTTGCCGAGTGGGTCGCACGCTATACGCTCGCCCCGCTCGGCATGGTCGCGCGCATGATGATGAGCGCGCGCGAGGTGTTCGAGCCGACGCGCCCGCGCTTCGGCGTGACGATCGTGCCGGGAGCCATCGCTCCGCCACGCCTGACGCCCGCCCGCGCCAAGGCTCTCGAGATCGCCGCTGATGGCCTCATCCGGCCGAAATCCGCGCTCGCCGCCGCGGCATCGTGCACGGCGGGCGTGATCGACGGTCTCGTCGCCGCCGGTTGCCTCGTCGAGGCGGCGATCCCGGAGAAGCGCTGCCCGGTGCCCGATCCCGGCCACCATCGCCCCGCCTTCGCCGACCATCAGGACCGGGCCGTGCATGCCTTGCGCGCGGCTGTCGATGGCGCGGCGTTCTCCGTCACGCTGCTCGATGGCGTGACGGGTTCCGGCAAGACGGAAGTGTATTTCGAGGCCGTGGCGCGCACGCTGGAGGCGGGCCGCCAGGCCCTCGTCCTGTTGCCCGAGATCGCGCTGACGAGCCAGTTCCTCGGTCGCTTCGCCGAGCGCTTCGGCTGTGCTCCGGTCGAGTGGCACTCCGCGCTTTCGGGGCCCGAGCGCGGCCGGCTGTGGCGGGCGGTGGCATCCGGCGAGGCGCGCGTCGTCATCGGGGCCCGCTCGGCGCTGTTCCTGCCCTTTGCCGACCTCGGCCTCGTCGTCGTCGACGAAGAGCACGACGCCGGCTACAAGCAGGACGACCGCGTGCACTATCAGGCCCGCGACATGGCCGTCGTGCGTGGCCACCTCGGCGCCATCCCCGTGGTGCTGGCGTCCGCGACGCCATCGATCGAGAGCCACGTCAACGCGCGCTCGGGCCGCTACGCGCACGTCGTCCTGCCCGGCCGCTACTCTGGCACGGACCTGCCCGAGATCGAGGCGATCGACCTGCGCCGCACGCCTCCCGACAAGGGGCGCTGGCTTGCTCCGCCGCTCGTCGCGGCCATGGCGGCGACGCTCGCCGAGGCGCACCAGTCGCTCTTGTTCCTCAACCGGCGCGGCTATGCTCCCCTCACGCTGTGCCGCTCGTGCGGCCATCGCATCGAATGCCCGCAGTGTACCGCATGGCTCGTCGAGCACCGCTTCAAGAAGCGGCTCGATTGCCATCACTGCGGTTTCTCACTGCCCATTCCGCAGAACTGCCCGAGTTGCCAGGCCCCCGACGCGCTCACCGCGTGCGGTCCCGGCGTCGAGCGCGTCGCCGAGGAGGTGGCCGAGCTCTTTCCGGAGGCGCGCGTCGCGATCCTGTCGTCCGATCTGATCCCCGGCCTCGCCGAGATGCGCGAGATCATCCGCCGCATCGAGGCGGGCGAAGCCGACATCATCATCGGCACGCAGCTCGTCGCCAAGGGGCACCACTTCCCCGACCTGACGCTCGTCGGCATCGTCGACGGCGACCTCGGCCTGTCGCAGGGCGCCGACCCGCGCGCCGGCGAACGCACCTTTCAGCTTCTGCATCAGGTGACAGGCCGCGCCGGACGTGCCGCCATCCGGGGCCGTGGCCTCGTCCAGACCCACCTGCCCGACCACCCCGTGATGCAGGCAATCCTGACCGGCGATCGCGACGCGTTCATCGAGCGGGAGATCAGGGAACGTCAGGCGGGCCTGCTGCCGCCCTACGGCCGCCTCGGCGCTCTCGTCGTCTCGGCCCGCCAGCGCGCCGACGCGGAGGCCGCCGCACGCGCCATCGCGCGCGCCGCGCCAGCTTCCGAGCGCATCTCCGTCCTCGGTCCCGCCGAGGCCCCGATCGCGGTGATCCGTGGCCGCCACCGCTGGCGCCTGCTCGTCAAGGCCTCCCGCGAGATCGATCTGCAATCCTATCTGCGGGCATGGATGTCGCACGTGCCGAGCCTGCCGAGCGACGTGCAGGTCACGGTCGACGTCGACCCCTACAGCTTCCTGTGACCGGCACTCCCCGCGGGGTGGCGAAGGAGAGCGGTGGAAGCGGCCCGCCGGCGGCACTCGGAGGAAATGCCGGTACGTGCCTCGGCCCCGTGCCTCGGTAAGGTGCGGCAATAGCACCCGCGAGCCCCGTTGCTGCACTGCCGAGCCCATGATATTGAGCCCCCGGCGCTGAACAGGGGGGCGGCCGTGCAACGCCGGCCCCTGCAACCATCTTGTTCTCGTCGTCATCCCCGATCAACGGGCTGGGATCGCGGTTATTCGCGCTGATCCGGCCCAAGAGTGCCGTCCCCCGGCGCGGAAGAGCGGTTCGACGTGGCAACTGACCAAACAAACCTGGCGAGCATGCCTGGCCGCTATGCCAGCGCGCTCTTCGACCTTGCGACCGAGACCGGCAGCGTCGCCGCAGTTGAAGGCGACCTCAAGGCGTTCCAGTCCATGCTCGATATGAGCGCCGACCTGCGCCGCATGATCAGGAGCCCGGTTTTTTCCGCCGACGATCAGGCGCGCGCGCTCACCGCCGTCCTGGAGAAGGCCGGAGTGGGTGGGCTGACCGGCAACTTCCTGAAGGTCGTCGCGCGCAACCGCCGCCTGTTCGCCGTTCCCGAGATGATCGCCGCGTTCAAGGCGATCGCGGCTGCTGCCCGCGGCGAGGTCTCCGCCGAGGTGACGAGCGCTCAGCCGCTCGCCGACGCTCAAGTGGCCCAGATCCGCGCCGAGCTGGCGCGTGCGCTCGGCAAAGAGGTCGACCTCGCCCAGAAGGTCGAGCCGGAAATTCTCGGCGGTCTGATCGTCAAGGTCGGCAGCCGCATGGTGGACAATTCGCTGCGCACCAAGCTCGGCGCGCTGCGCTCACGCCTCAAGGCGTCGGCCTGATCGAAGCAACGACCGGCGCGGTCGAGGGGTGGCAGAGCCCTAAGAGCGCGGCGGGCACACGGGACTTTGGGCCGCCCGCGCGGCGCCCATGACAACTGCGGCACCTCGAGCGGTGTCGAAAACAACGGCTGCATGAAGGGGTCAACCGATGGAAATCCGGGCCGCAGAGATCTCGGCGATCTTGAAGGATCAGATCAAGAACTTCGGCACCGAGGCCGAGGTCTCCGAGATCGGTCAGGTGCTCTCCGTCGGCGACGGCATCGCCCGCGTATACGGCCTCGATCACGTCCAGGCCGGCGAGATGG
This sequence comes from Hyphomicrobiaceae bacterium, assembly GCA_033764645.1. Lineage (GTDB taxonomy): Bacteria > Pseudomonadota > Alphaproteobacteria > Rhizobiales > Hyphomicrobiaceae > Filomicrobium. The sequence continues at coordinate 24,142 of JANRIT010000037.1, read as the reverse complement.
TCGAGTTCCAGGACGGCACCAAGGGCATGGCCCTCAACCTCGAGGCCGACAACGTCGGTATCGTGATCTTCGGTGACGATCGCTCGATCAAGGAAGGCCAGACCGTCAAGCGCACCAAGGCGATCGTCGAGGTTCCGGTCGGCAAGGGCCTGCTCGGACGCGTCGTCGACGGCCTCGGCAACCCGATCGACGGCAAGGGCCCGATCAAGTCGGACAAGAAGATGCGCGTCGACGTCAAGGCGCCGGGCATCCTGCCGCGCAAGTCGGTGCATGAGCCGATGGCCACCGGCCTCAAGGCCATCGACGCGCTGATCCCGATCGGTCGCGGCCAGCGCGAGCTCGTCATCGGCGATCGCCAGACCGGCAAGACCGCCGTCATCCTCGACACCTTCCTCAACCAGAAGCCCTTGAACGAGGGTAACGACGAGAGCGCGAAGCTCTACTGCGTCTACGTCGCCGTCGGCCAGAAGCGCTCGACCGTCGCGCAGTTCGTCAAGGTTCTCGAAGAGCGCGGCGCGCTCGAGTACTCGATCATCGTGGCCGCCACCGCCTCCGATCCGGCCCCGATGCAGTACCTCGCACCGTTCACCGGCTGCACCATGGGCGAGTACTTCCGCGACAACGGCATGCATGCCGTGATCGCCTACGACGATCTTTCCAAGCAGGCCGTCGCCTACCGGCAGATGTCGTTGCTGCTGCGCCGTCCGCCGGGCCGCGAGGCCTATCCGGGCGACGTGTTCTATCTCCACTCGCGCCTGCTCGAGCGCGCGGCGAAGCTCGGCGACGCTCACGGAAAAGGCTCGCTCACCGCACTCCCGGTCATCGAGACCCAGGCCAATGACGTTTCGGCCTACATTCCCACGAACGTCATCTCGATCACCGACGGACAGATCTTCCTCGAGACGGACCTCTTCTACCAGGGCATCCGTCCGGCCGTGAACGTCGGCCTCTCGGTGTCGCGCGTCGGCTCCTCGGCGCAAACCAAGGCGATGAAGCAGGTCGCCGGCAAGATCAAGGGCGAGCTGGCGCAGTACCGCGAGATGGCGGCCTTCGCCCAGTTCGGCTCCGATCTCGACGCCGCCACGCAGAAGATGCTCGCCCGCGGCGCGCGCCTGACCGAACTCTTGAAGCAGCCGCAGTTCTCGCCGCTGAAAATGGAGGAGCAGGTGGCGGTGATCTTCGCCGGCACCCGCGGCTATCTCGACGCGCTGCCGGTCTCGGCCGTCGGCAAGTTCGAGGCCGAGCTGCTCCGCGGGCTGCGGGACGAGAAGGGGATGCTCGAGTCGATCCGCAGCGAGAAGGCGCTGTCCGGCGAGACCGAGAAGAAGCTCGTCGCCTACCTCGACAAATTCGCCAAGGCCTTCACCGCCTGAACCGGGACTGACCGCAAGGAGAGCGCCCGATGGCGAGCTTGAAGGACATGCGAAACCGCATCGCCTCGGTGAAGGCGACGCGGAAGATCACGAAGGCCATGCAGATGGTGGCGGCGGCCAAGTTGCGCCGCGCCCAGGAAGCCGCGACCGCGGCCAGGCCCTACGCCGAGCGGATGGATCAGGTTCTGGCCAACGTCGCAAGCCGGGTGACGACACGCGAGGGGCAGTCGCCGCTGCTCGTCGGCACCGGCAAGGACCAGGTACACCTGCTCATCGTCATGACGGCGGAGCGCGGTCTTTGCGGCGGCTTCAACTCCAATATCGCCAAGCTCGCCCGTGCCGACGCGCAGAAGCTCGTCGCCGCCGGCAAGACCGTCAAGATTATGACCGTCGGCAGGAAGGGCGCCGACAACCTCCGCCGCGATCTCGGCAAGTCGATCGTCGAGCGCGTCGAGCTGCGCGGCGTCAAGCAGGTCGGCGCCGTGCATGCCGAGGACGTGGCGGGCAAGGTGCTCGGGATGTTCGAGCGCGGCGAGTTCGACGTCGCCACGATGTACTTCGCCGAGTTCAAGTCAGTGATCGCCCAGAAGCCGACGGCGCTACAGCTGATCCCCGCCCGCGTTCCCGAGATGAAAGCCGACACCAGGGCATCCGGCGCCACGGCCGTCTACGACTACGAGCCCTCCGAGGAAGAGGTGCTGTCGTTCCTGCTCGGCCAGAACATCTCTACCCAGATCCTGCGCGGCCTTCTCGAGAACGCCGCGTCCGAGCAGGGTGCCCGTATGAGCGCCATGGACAACGCCACCCGCAACGCCGCCGACATGATCAACAAGCTGACGATCAAGTACAACCGTCAGCGGCAGGCGCAGATCACCAAAGAGCTCATCGAAATCATCTCCGGCGCTGAAGCGCTCTGAACACATTCGCGAACGAGGACACCGAAATGACGAACAAGGTTGGTAAGATTCGCCAAGTGATGGGCGCCGTGGTCGACGTGCAGTTCGACGGCGAGCTGCCCGAGATCCTGAACGCGCTCGAGACCAAGAATCAGGGCCAGCGGCTCGTACTCGAAGTTGCCCAGCACCTCGGCGAGAACTCGGTCCGCACCATCGCAATGGACTCGACCGAGGGGCTGGTGCGTGGCCAGGACGTCGTCGACACCGGTGCGCCGATCATGGTGCCGGTCGGCGACGAGACGCTCGGCCGCATCATGAACGTCATCGGTGAGCCGGTGGACGAGGCCGGCCCCGTCGTCACCAAGTCGAAGCGCGCCATCCATCAGGCCGCGCCGTCGTTCGCCGATCAGGCCACCGAGGCGCAGATCCTCGTCACCGGCATCAAGGTCGTTGATCTGCTCGCCCCCAACGCGAAGGGCGGCAAGATCGGACTGTTCGGCGGCGCTGGCGTCGGCAAGACCGTGCTCATCATGGAGCTCATCAATAACGTCGCCAAGGCGCACGGCGGCTACTCGGTGTTCGCCGGCGTCGGCGAGCGTACGCGCGAGGGCAACGACCTCTATCACGAGATGATCGAGTCCAAGGTCAACATCGACCCCAAGAAGAACAACGGCTCGGCCAAGGGCTCCAAGGCCGCCCTCGTCTACGGCCAGATGAACGAGCCGCCGGGTGCCCGCGCGCGTGTCGCGCTGACCGGCCTCACCGTCGCCGAGAACTTCCGCGACCAGGGTCAGGACGTGCTGTTCTTCGTCGACAACATCTTCCGCTTCACGCAGGCGGGCTCGGAAGTTTCGGCGCTGCTTGGCCGCATCCCCTCGGCGGTCGGCTATCAGCCGACACTCGCCACCGACATGGGCGCGCTGCAGGAGCGCATCACCACGACGCAGAAGGGCTCGATCACGTCGGTTCAGGCGATCTACGTTCCGGCCGACGACCTGACCGACCCGGCGCCCGCCGCCTCATTCGCTCACTTGGATGCGACCACCGTGCTGTCACGCGCGATCGCAGAGAAGGGCATCTACCCGGCCGTCGACCCGCTTGACAGCACCTCGCGCATGCTCGATCCGCGCGTCGTCGGCGAGGAGCACTACGCGGTGGCTCGCAAGGTTCAATCGATCCTGCAGAAGTACAAGTCCCTGCAGGACATCATCGCCATTCTCGGCATGGACGAGCTTTCGGAAGACGACAAGATGACGGTCGCCCGCGCCCGCAAAATCGAGCGCTTCATGTCGCAGCCGTTCTTCGTCGCCGAGGTGTTCACCGGCTCGCCGGGGAAGCTCGTGATGCTCGCCGACACGATCAAGGGTTTCAAGGGCCTCTGCGACGGCGACTACGATCACCTGCCCGAGCAGGCGTTCTACATGGTCGGCACTATCGACGAGGCGATCGCCAAGGCCGAGAAGCTGGCGGAAGCTGCCTGATCGCGAGAATCCGCGTATAAGCGCTCGATGGTTTGGCTCAGAGCACGGGCGGCAGCGAGCAGCGGGAGGTAGGGATGGCAGACGACCAGAACGACGGAGGCCTCCAGACCTCCGGAAAAGAGTTCGGTTCCTGCTGCTCGGAACTGAAGGATGCGATGAGCGGCGCGGAGTTCGAGCCGCTCATCACGGTATCCGAGGATGGAATTCTTTACATGTCCGTCGGCCTCGTCGATCTCGAGGAGGACGAGCCGGGCATGGTCGACCACCCGTTGTTCTTCTGCCCGTTCTGCGGCACCAAGCTTCAGACTGTGGACGAGGTCAGAGCCAAGACCGGCGGCGAGGAAGTGGGCTGAACGCTGACAATGGGGGCCGCGTCCGGCGCGTGCTCACGGCGGCGAACCAACGCGGCGGACCAAACTGCTGCGTGAACCGAAAGAGACGAGAGATATGGCTGGCACTTTCAAGTTCGAGCTCGTGTCCCCCGAGCGTATCCTTATGTCGACCGATGCCGACCAGGTGCGACTCCCCGGCTCCGACGGAGATTTCACGGTGCTGGCTGGCCATTCGCCCGTGATCGCCAACCTCCGCCCGGGCACGCTCGACATCAAGGCCGCTGGCCAAACCACCCGCATCTTCATCATGAGCGGCTTCGCAGACGTCCAGCCCAGCGGTCTCACCGTGCTCGCCAAGGACGCGACCGACGTTGCCGACTTGACTGGTGCGCGCCTCGCCGCCGAGATCGAGACCGCTGAGAAGGCATTCAAGGACGCCAAGGACGACGAGGCCCGCCGCTTCGCCTACGACGCCGTCGAGCAGTTGAAGGCACTCGGCGGTGCGGGGGCCGGCAAGGGGCACTGACGTGCACCGCGGCCGATCACACGTCTCGGGACGATGCACGGGCGCCATCGGCGCCCGTTCTGCTACGTGAGATCGGCGAATTCCTCGACGACGATCTCGTAGATCGGCCGCTTGAAGGGGATGGCGAGTTCCGGCAGCCTCTCGCGCTCGACCCAGCGCCAGGCGTCGAACTCGGCCTTGTGACCGCTCGTTCCGGAGATGTCGATCTCCTTGTCCTGGCCGAGGAACCGCATCGCGAACCAACGCTGGCGCTGACCGCGGAACCGCCCTTTCAGCGCAACCCCGACCAGTTCTTGTGGCAGGTCGTAGCTGAGCCATCGCCGGATCTCGCCAAGAAGCTCGACGTTGGTGACACCTGTCTCTTCCGCGAGCTCTCTGATCGCCGCGGCTCGCGGCGTCTCGCCCTTGTCGATTCCGCCCTGCGGCATCTGCCAGATGTGCGCCGAGCGGTCGCCGATCCACTTCGGCCGGCGGCGTCCCACCCATACCTGGCCATGCCGATTGAGCAGCATGACACCGGCGCATGACCGGTACGGCAGCGCTGTGGGCGCCGGCATCGCGGTAACCGGAGACGGCTTCATTGCGGGCGCTCGGCCTTTCGTCGGTACGCCGTGAGCGCGCCGCTACGGCGCGATCCGAATCACTGTCTGGGATTGACGGTGATCTGAGCATGATTCTGCAAAGCGCGTGTGACGGTCTCCGACAGCCCGCGTCGCGTCTGGGGCACGGCTCGCCGATTGTCGCCTCAGGTTTCCGCCGGCACGGCGAGGTGACCGAGCTCGGCAAGCACGGCGCCGTATACTTGGCGCTTGAACGGAATGATGAGCTCGATCAGCTCGGACGGCTCGGCCCAGCGCCATCTATCGAACTCGATCTGGTGCGGCGGTGCGGGGGCGATGTTGATCTCGCTCTCGTCTCCAGTGAAGCGGACCACGAACCACTTCTGCCGCTGTCCGCGGTAGCGTCCGCCCCAGGCTTTGCCGACGAGATGTGGTGGCAGGTCGTAGGTGTGCCAGTCACGGCTTTCGGCAAGAAACGTGATCGAGCGAATGCCCGTTTCCTCTTCGATTTCGCGCCGCGCCGCCGCTTTCGGTTCCTCGCCGGCGTCGATGCCACCTTGCGGCATCTGCCACCAGTTGCCGCTCCCTTCGGGATCGTTGCGGCTGTCGATGCGCCGGCCGACCCACACCTGACCACGGCGGTTGAGGATCATGACGCCCACGCACGGGCGGTAGGGCAAACGGGAGATGTCGGGATCGGGCATCGGGGGGACTCGCAAAGAGTTGCGGAAAATCGTCACGGCGTCGACCGCGGAAACAACGATGGGCGCCCTTCGGGGCGCCCATCGATTTAATCGAGTCGCGGACGCAGGCGCGATCAGTTCGGCACGCTCTTCTTCTCCTCGGTGCCGACCGTCGGCTGCGCCGGGGTGGCCGTCTCGGTCGGCAGCCCGCGAACGAAGCGCAGCGCATACTGGAGCTGAGTATCCTTCTCCGGCTCCTTCGGCACGTAGGCCGACGAACCCGACTGCTCCTTCTCCTTGGCCGCATCCTTAGCGTCCTTAGCGTCCTTTGCTTCTTTCGAGTCCTTGGCGCCATCCTTCTTGTCGGGATTGCGCAGGTGACCGCGCAGGCTCGCCTCGCCGCGTGCGCGGTCGGCGCTGGCTTTGCTCTTCATCTCCTCCGGAAGCTCCTGCTCGACGATGACGTCGGGATCGATGCCCTTTGCCTGAATCGAGCGGTTCGACGGCGTGTAGTAGCGCGCCGTGGTCAGCCGAATCGCGCCGTTGGCGCCGAGGGGAATGATGGTCTGAACGCTGCCCTTGCCGAACGATCGCGTGCCGATCACGGTAGCGCGCTTGTGATCCTGCAAGGCGCCCGCGACGATCTCGGACGCCGACGCCGAGCCGCCGTTGATGAGGATCGCCACCTTCTTGCCGTCGGTGATGTCACCCGGGCGCGCCTGGCTGCGTTGCGTCTCCTCGTTGTTGCGGCCCTTTGTCAGCACGATCGCGCCGCGGTCGAGGAAATCGTCCGACACAGCGATGGCCTGATCCAGAAGGCCGCCCGGATTGTTCCGCAGGTCGATGATGTAGCCCTTGAGATCCTTGCCGATCTGCTTCTTCAGGTTCTCGATCGACTTCACGAGATTGGCATGCGTCTGCTCGTTGAACGTCGTTACCTTGATGTAGGCGACGTCGCCCTCCGAGCGGGCCTTCACCGCGTTGATGCGGATCACGTCGCGCACGACCTTGATGTCGAACGGATCGTCCTTGCCCTTGCGCACGACGGTCAGTGTGATCGGCGTATTGACCGGCCCCCGCATCTTCTCGACAGCCTGCTCGAGCGTCAGCCCCACGATCTGCTCGTTGTCGAGGTGGGTGATGAGGTCGTTGGCCTGCACGCCGGCCTTGAACGCAGGCGTGTCGTCGATCGGCGCCACCACCTTGACGACGCCGTTCTCCATCGTCACCTCGATGCCGAGACCGCCGAACTCGCCGCGCGTCTGCACCTGCATGTCGCGGAAGTGCTTGGGGCTCAGATACGCCGAATGAGGGTCGAGCGCGGCCAGCATGCCGTTAATGGCATTCTCGATGAGCTGGGTATCGTCCGGCTTCTCCACGTAATCCGATCGAACCCGCTCGAGCACGTCGCCGAACAGATCGAGCTGGCGGTACAGCTCCGAGTTCTGTCCCGTCGCGGACAGCGTCTGGCTGACATTCAGGACGGTGGTCACGGCGGCGAGGCCGGTCATCGTCAGGAACGTCCAGAACGCGAAGTCTGTCTTGCGCATTAGCCTTGTACCTTCTGCTGGCCGAAATTCTGAACCTTGCGCGCCTCCTCGACCCACCACGGATCGGGATCGATCGGTCTGCCGTCCTTGCGGAACTCGACGTACAACACCGGCGCCGCCTGCGACGCCGAAGCGGGGCTCCCCTTGCTGGCCACGCCCATCGTACCGACGGGCTCGGCGGCGAGCACGAATTGACCGGGTTGTACATCGATCTGAGACAATCCAGCCAATAGAATATGATATCCGCCGCCCGCGTTGATGATCAAGAGTTGGCCGTAGCTGCGGAATTCACCGGCGTAGACGATCCATCCGTCGGTCGGCGAGGTGATCTGGGCGCCGTGGCGCGTCTCCAGCACCATTCCCTTCGACTGGCCGCCATAATTCGTCTTCTCGCCGAACGAGAGCACGCGGCGACCTTGAGCCGGGAGCGGCAATCGGTCCTTGGTCTGCTCGAATGGGATCGCCGGCTTGATGCGCCCCGGATCGCGCGGAATGGCGCCGCTCAGCGCGGCGGGCGCCAGCTCGACGACGCGCGGGGACGGCTTGGGCGGCGGAGTGAGCAGCGCGACTTCGGTCTCCTTGGTCGGTGGAGTCAAGGCAGCGGCGGGCGGCGGGGCCGTCGCGACGAGATCCGCCGGCGTCGTCGCAACCTCCTTCGTCGCCACAGCGGCGGCCTCCTGCGAGGCGGCCGACGACGCCTCCCGCTCGCGCCGCGTCTCCTCCTCGTAGCTCGCGAGGCCCGTGTTCCTGCTCACCGCCTGATCGAGCTTGGCGATCAACTCGCCGAGATCGGAGACGTTCTTCGAAATCTCCTGGGCCGCCGCCCTGACCTTCTCGAGCTCGGCCTGCCGTTCGCCGAGCGACTGCTTCTTGGTCTCCATCAGCCCGGCGAGGCGGGTGCGTGCATCTGCGAGCCGCTGCGTCTCAGTCCGCAGCCGCTCGCTTTCCGAGCGAACGTCGGTCATCACCCGCACCAGCTCGTTCAACCGCTCGACGAGCGCCAGCGCCTGTCCGCGCAGCTCCGGGAACGCGGCAGCGAGCAGCATGGCACTGCGCACCATCTTCAGGGCGTCCTCGCGCTGCGTGATCATGACTGGTGGTGGGTTGCGCCCCATCCGCAGCAGCGCCGAGAGCAACTTCGAGATCTGGCCGTGTCTTTGATTGAGCGACCCGCGCAGCAGCTTCTCCTGCGCCTCGAGCTCGCCGAGGCGCGCCTCTATCGAGGTCATCCGCGCCTCGCTCGACTGGATCAGCGCGGCGGTCTCGACCAGCCGCTCGTTAATCTTGCGCCGCTCCTCGTCGAGCGCCTTGACATCGAGCTCGAGCGACTTCGCGCGGGTCTCCGTCGCCTTGAGCTCGTTGCGCTTCTTGTCGAGCGCACGCGTCGCCTCGTCCGGGCCCACTTGGGCCAGCGGCTCGGCGCCGCTCGCAAGGATGGCGGTTGCGGCGGCGAGTGCTGCGACGGCGCATCGGGCGGTGCCCGGTGTCGCAAACCGTCTCTGCGCTTCAGCCGCCGTCATGCGATCCAATCCGTGAGCCCCAAGCGACGTGCGTTGCCCCGAAGCCATGTCCGATAAGGCCGAAGCGGCAACGCATCCATCGCCGTGCCATTCGCCCTGGTGCCTGCCGATCCGAAGCGCCCGTCCCGCGCATCCGCCGGCGGGCGCTTGCATTGATTCTTCAACTCAGGATTACGGCAATTGTAGCGTCTCGCAATGGTCATCTCCGGCGCCGCGGCCCTTATCCAACGCCGACGGGAGCCGAGTGTCCACTGCGACACGACCATGACACCGATGGTACAATCTGGCCAATTAACGAATGTCCATCGAGGCGCTATCTCCTTGGACGCAGGACATCGGGGCTCTGGGCACCTTCGGAACGCCCGGCTCCGCCGCCCCTCAGACCACGCGAAAGATCCGCTAATGCAATTCGCCCTCTACCACCTGACCACAATCGCCGTTCTCGCCGTCCTCGTCGTGCTCGTCCTCGGACTCGTCACGCTGTTGCGGGGGACAAGCCCCAACCTCAGCCAGACGTTGATGCGCTGGCGGATCGGGCTGCAGTTCGTCGCCATTCTGATCATCATCGGGTTCGTCCTGCTCCAGCGCGCCTGATCGCCTGCAGGAGCCACGCGAGGGATGGCAACCCTCGAACATTCGCACTGCGTCGAAGCCAAGACAGGCAGACAGATGGTAAAGCTCAATAAAATCTACACAAAGACCGGCGACGACGGGACCACGGGCCTCGGCACGGGCGAGCGCGTCCCCAAGCAGTCGCTGCGAATCGCCGCCTATGGCACGGTCGACGAGACGAACGCCGCGATCGGCATGGTCAGGATCCACATGGCGGGCGGCCAGCCGGGTCTCGACAGCAAGCTCATCCGAATCCAGAATGATTTGTTCGATCTCGGCGCCGATCTCTGCGTCCCCGACCGCGGCAAGAAGCTCGCCTACGAGCCGCTGCGGGTGAGCGACGCGCAGGTCGAGCGGCTGGAGCATGAGATCGACGAGATGAACGCCGAGATGAAGCCTCTAAAATCCTTCGTTCTTCCTGGCGGATCACCGGCTGCCGCGCAGCTTCACGTGGCACGCACCGTCTGCCGCCGCGCCGAGCGCTTGATCGTCGAACTTGCGGCCCAAACCGACGAGCCGGTCAGCGGCTCGGTCATCAAGTATATGAACCGGCTCTCTGATTTCCTTTTTGTCGCCGGTCGCTACGTCAACGACCGCGGGCGGAGCGACGTCTTGTGGGTTCCCGGCCAGAACCGCTAGCAATCCCGGATTTCGCGTCGCTCTTTCGGACACACTGCGAGACTAGCTTTCCGTACCCGTCACGCCCGGCGACGTGCTACTTGACGCGGTAATCGCCACAGGAACGCTGCCCACAGCCGCCACCCATCGCGAGGCTCGCCCGTGTTCATACCAATCCAGGACGACAATCCGCTGCGCTCTATCCCCTACCAATACGTGACGCTCGGGCTGATCGCCGTGAACGTCGCCATCTTCCTGCTGCAGGCGACGGGGATCGACGAGCGCGTGGTGGCGAGTTTCGCGGTGGTTCCGAACGAGCTTTTTCGCGCCGGCTTTTTCGGTCCCGGAGCCGGCCCCGGCCCCCACGATGCCGTTGCGGTCCCTGAGCGGCTGACGCTTCTGAGCTACATGTTCTTCCACGGCGACCCGATGCATCTCATCGGGAACATGCTGTTCCTTTGGGTGTTCGGCGACAACGTCGAAGACGCCATGGGACACGCGAAGTTCCTCGCCTTCTATCTGCTGTGCGGCATATTCGCAGGTTTCACCCATGCCGCGATCTCCTCCGCCTCGGGCGTGCCGCTGATCGGTGCCAGCGGGGCCGTCGCGGGCGTGATCGCCGCCTACATCATGCTGCACCCGCGCGTGCAGGTCTGGGTGCTCGCACTGCGGGTCATCCCGCTCAGAATTTCCGCCGCGCTCGCCCTCGGGGCCTGGATCTTGACGCAGGTCGTCATGGTGCTGTTGCCGCAGGTGGGCCCGGTCGCGTGGTGGGCGCACATCGGCGGTCTCGTCGCCGGCGCGCTGCTGGTCGTCGTCATGCGGCGGCCCGGCGTCCCCCTGTTCGACCGTGGACTGGGCGCGCGCTGACCCTGACGCGGGCGAGGGGCGAGTTCCTGAACGACGTTTGGTATACAGAATACAGTTTTTCGCTGCGCAGGACCGCATTGCGCCTGGCGGCCAATTGACTCGCATCGTGACCACCCGTAGTTTTTCCTTTCGCAAGTGCGAAGGTCGGACAGGGGCACGTTCGCTAGGATCCGGCATCATTCGCCAGGCGGGCCGACCGCGCTGCACAACCAGCGCCCCGGTCGGACGAAAACAAGGCGCGTGCTCGGAGCAATCGCGGACATGAAGATCCTCGTCCCCGTCAAGCGGGTGGTGGACTACAACGTCAAGATCAGGGTGAAGGCGGACGGGACGGGCATCGAGCTCGCCAACGTCAAGATGTCGATGAACCCGTTCGACGAGATCGCCGTCGAGGAAGCCGTCCGCATCAAGGACAAGGGCGGTTCTACCGAGATCGTCGTCGTCTCGGTCGGCCCTCCGAAGGCGCAGGAGACGATTCGGACCGCGCTTGCCATCGGCGCCGATCGTGGTTTGTTGATCGAGACGGCCGAGAACGCGACCGTCGAGCCGCTCGCCGTGGCCAAACTGCTGAAGGCCGTCGTCGCCGCCGAGACACCCGACTTCGTCATCATGGGCAAGCAAGCGATCGACGACGACAGCAATCAGACAGGCCAGATGCTGGCCGCGTTGCTTGGCTGGCCGCAGGGCACCTTCGCCTCCAAGCTCGTCCTCGAGCAGGGCTCGGCCACCGTCACACGCGAGATCGACGGCGGCCTCGAGACCTTGAAACTCAAGCTCCCGGCCGTCATCACGACCGACCTGAGGCTCAACGAGCCGCGCTATCCGACGCTGCCGAACATCATGAAGGCGAAGAAGAAGCCGCTCGAAGTGAAGAAGCCTGAGGATTTCGGCGTCGACATTACGCCGCGTCTGAAAGTTCTGAAGACCACCGAGCCCGCGACCCGCAAGGCCGGCGTCAAGGTCGGCAGCGTCGCCGAGCTCGTTCAGAAGCTGAAGACCGAGGCGGGAGTGCTCTGATGACCACGCTGCTGATCGCCGAGCATTCCAATGACAAGCTCAACGGCGCGACCGCCAAGGCCCTGTCGGCCGCGGCCGCGATGGGTGGCGACGTCCACATCCTTGTCGCCGGCCACAACTGCCGGCCGGCTGCCGATGCTGCGGCAAGGCTCTCGGGCGTGGCGAAAGTATTGGTCGCCGACGCACCGCACCTCGACCACGGCCTCGGCGAAGAACTCGCGGCCACGATCGTACCGCTCGCGGCGAGCTACAGCGCCATCGTTGCGCCTGCCACCGCGTCGGGCAAGAATGTACTGCCGCGGGTTGCCGCCGCCCTCGACGTGATGCAGATCTCCGACATCACGAGGGTCGTGACGCCCGACACCTTCGAGCGGCCGATCTACGCTGGCAACGCCATTCAGACCGTCCAGTCGGGCGAGCCGAAGAAAATCGTCACCGTCCGCACCGCCGCATTTCCATCGGCGCCGGAAGGCGGCTCCGCTGCGATCGAGGAGTTGCCCGCGCCTGCCGCAATCGGACAATCGGCGTTCGCATCGGCCGAGCTCACCAAATCCGACCGGCCCGAACTCGCCGGCGCCAAGATCGTCATCTCCGGCGGACGCGGCATGGGCTCGGGCGAGAACTTCAAGACCTATATCGAGCCGGTCGCCGACCAGCTCGGCGCGGCCATGGGTGCGTCGCGCGCCGCCGTCGATGCCGGCTTTGTGCCCAACGACATGCAGGTCGGCCAGACGGGCAAGGTCGTCGCGCCCGAACTCTACATCGCCGTCGGCATATCGGGCGCCATCCAGCACCTCGCAGGAATGAAAGACTCGAAAGTCATCGTTGCGATCAACAAGGACGGCGAGGCGCCGATCTTCCAGGTCGCCGACTACGGCCTCGTCGCCGATCTGTTCCAGGCGCTGCCAGAGCTCGCCGCCGAGCTCAAGAAGGCCTGAAGACCGACTGCAATGGGTCGAGGTCGGACCGAGCTCCGCCCCGCCGCACAAGAAGGATCGAGCCATGGATGCTCCGGTGAAAACTGCGAAGAAGCCCAAGGCTGACGCGCCCTCAGCCTCGACGATCAAGAAGGTCGGCATCATCGGTGCCGGTCAGATGGGCAACGGCATCGCCCACGTCGTCGCGCTCGCCGGCTACGACGTCGCCATCAACGATCTGAAGAAGGAAGCCGTCGAAAAGGCGCTGCAGATCATCGACAAGAACATGACGCGCCAGGTCGCCAAGGGCACCCTCAAGGAGGCCGAGAAGGGACCCGCCTTGAAGCGCATCAGCTACGCGCCCGACTTCGCCGCGCTCGGCGATTGCGACCTCGTCATCGAGGCCGCCACCGAGGACGAGGCCGTCAAGCGTCGAATCTTCGTCGACCTCTGTCCCAAGCTGAAGAAGGGCGCGCTCCTGGCGTCGAACACGTCCTCGATCTCGATCACGAGGCTCGCCTCCACGACCGACCGCGCCGAGGACTTCATCGGCATGCACTTCATGAACCCGGTGCCGCTGATGGAGCTCGTCGAGCTGATCCGCGGCATCGCCACCGAGGACGAGACGTTTGCCACCGCGCGCGCCTTCGTCGACAGCCTCGGCAAGAAGACCGCCGTGTCCGAGGACTTCCCGGCATTCATCGTCAACCGCATCCTGCTTCCGATGATCAACGAGGCCGTCTACACGCTTTACGAAGGTGTCGGTACGGTCGAAGCCATCGACAAGGCGATGAAGCTCGGCGCCCATCATCCGATGGGGCCCCTGGAGCTTGCCGACTTCATCGGCCTCGATACCTGTCTTTCGGTGATGCAGGTGCTCTACGAAGGACTGTCGGATTCGAAGTATCGTCCGTGCCCGCTGCTCGTGAAGTACGTCGAGGCCGGCTGGCTGGGCCGCAAGACGCAGCGCGGCTTCTACGACTATCGCGGCGAGAAGCCCGTGCCGACCCGCTGAGGGGTCCGCGCAGCAGTGCGTCGACCGGACCCGCGTGCGTCAGCGCTTCTTCTCGATGAACGTGCTCGCAATCATCGAGCACAGCCGCTTCATCACGACGAAGCCCGACTGCGGGTGAGCAGCCAGCACGTCGAGCAGCGCGTCGCCGTTGATGACCAAGAGCTTCGAATCCTCGAGGCACTTGGCGCTGCCCAGTCGCCGCGGATGCTCCGGCACGAGCGCCGCCCAGCCGAACACCATGTGCCGCTTCATCAGCGTCTCGACGTTGAGCGTTCCGACTCCGGTGTCGGTCGTGAAGCTGACCATCCCGCGGACGAGGATGAACATGTCGACCGCCTCGCTGCCGGCCGAGTAGACGACCTCGCCTCGCTTGCAATCGCGCTCGACCGCGATTTGCGCAATTGCGACCAGCGCGTCGGGTGAGCAGCCCGCGAATAGCGGCGTTTCGTTCAGCATCTGCTGGATCGTCGGCGTTGTGAGCATGGGTCCATCCTCCCGAGTGGAAGCGGTGCACCGCTTCTCGATCGCGTTGTCGCTGAAATCTGCGCTCATCCTGCCCGCGCTTCCAATCGACGCCGCCGATCCCTTGCAAGAAGCGGCCTGACCTCGCTGCGAGCAGAAGCGGGGCTTGCATCGGGCCAGGGTTCGAGATCAAATAATGGGACATGTCATCTCACGGGCGGCATCGGCCGCCCGTCGCCATTCTAGCTCCCCGCATTTCCTGGAGACGCTCATGCCGAAGGTCGCCGTCGTCACTGGAGCCGGATCGGGAATCGGCCGTGCCGTCGCGCTCGCGCTACAGGGCGACGGATATGATGTCGCCCTCGCCGGCCGGCGCTTGGCCGAGCTCGAGAAGACCGCCGCAGCGGCCAAGCCGGGTGGCGGGCGCATGATGCCGGTCGCGGCCGACATCGGCGACGAGGCGTCGGTCAAGGCGCTGTTCGCGGCGACCAAGAGGGCCTTCGGCCGCCTCGACGTCTTGTTCAACAATGCCGGTATATTCGCGCCGGCCATGCCGATCGAGGAACTGCCGGTCGACACCTGGCGCAAGGTCGTCGACATCAATTTGACCGGCGCATTCCTGTGCTGCCAGGAAGCCATCAGAATGATGAAGACCCAGGATCCGAGGGGCGGGCGCATCATCAACAACGGGTCGATCTCGGCCTACGTACCGCGCCCGCGGACGGCCGCCTATGCAGCGACCAAGCATGCGATCGCCGGCCTCACCAAGGCGATTGCGCTCGAGGGGCGAGGGCACCGAATCGCTTGCTCGCAGATCGACATCGGCAATGCCGCCACGGCCCTGGCCGCCGCGGCGGCGAGCACCGCCCCCGCCGCAGTGGGGGCGGCGCCCGAGCCGAGCATCGAGTTGAAGCACGTCGCCGACGCCGTGCTCTACATGGCGCGGCTCCCCCTGGAGGCGAACGTGCTGTTCATGACTTTGAAGGCGACGGAGATGCCTTTCGAGGGTCGCGGCTGAGGCGACGCAATCGGGGCCCGTCCAGCCTAGGTGTGACGGCGCTCGGCCACGATCCGTGCGATCGCGGCCCGGAACTCGGCAATACCGTGCCCAGTCTCCGATGACGTCGAGAGCATGCCCGGAAAGGCTGCCGGACGGCGCGACAACGCAGCCGCCGTCGCCACCTCGACGCTCGCGAGCTCGTAGGCATTGATCTTGTCGGCCTTGGTTAGCACCGCCTGATACGAGACCGCCGCCTCGTCGAGCAGCGAAAGGATCTCGAGATCGACGGATTTGAGACCGTTCCGCGCATCGATCAGGACGAACACCCGGGCGAGCGTCGGGCGGCCGCGAAGATACGCCTTGACGAGGCGCGTCCACTCCTCGACCGCCGACTTCGGCGCCTTGGCGAAGCCGTAGCCCGGCATGTCCACGAGATAGAGCGCGCGGTCGTCGGTCAGGAAATAGTTGAGTTGCTGCGTGCGGCCCGGCGTGTTCGAGGTGCGGGCCAGAGAACCGTCGCGCACCACCGCATTGATGAGGCTGGATTTGCCAACGTTCGATCGTCCGGCGAGTGCGATTTCGACGCGGTCGGCCGGCGGCAGACCGTCGAGTGCGGCGACACTTTTCACGAACGCCACCGGCCGCTTGAACAGCTCGTCACCGGCCTCGATCTCGGCTGCCGTGAAACCGGCCAAGACCGAACCGCCGTCGCCCGCCGTGTCGCTCATTGTCGATCCCCGAGGTTGGGCGGCGATCGCACCGCGACTCAGCTCTTGGCACCCTTGTCCGCCTTGGCGATGCCGACGAGCGACAGGAGTGGCCCGAAGATCCGCACGATGTTCTCTTTGAGGGGGATCTTCACGCCCTGCTTCTTGAGGATGAAGGCCTGCTGCGACATCGACAGGATGTTGTTCCAGGCCCAGTAGATCACGAGACCGGCCGGGAAGGATGCGAGCAGGAACGTGAACAGCACCGGCATCCAGTTGAAGATCGCCTGCTGCATCGGGTCGGGCTGCGGCGGGTTGAGCTGCATCTGCAGCCACATGGTGATGCCCATGATAACCGGCCATGCGCCGATGGCGAAATACTCGGGCACCGCGAATGGCAGCAGGCCGAACAGATTGAACAGCGACGTGGGATCTGGTGCCGAAAGATCCTTGATCCAGCCGAAGAAGGGCGCATGCCTCATGTCGATCGAGACGAACAGCACTTTGTAGAGCGCGAAGAACACCGGGATCTGCACCAGGATCGGCAGGCAGCCGGCAAGCGGATTGATCTTCTCCTTCTGGTAGAGCTTCATCAGCTCCTGCTGCTGAGCGGCCTTGTCGTCCTTGAAGCGCTCGCGCAACTGCTCCATCTCCGGCTGCAGCTTCTTCATCTTGGCCATCGACTCGTAGCTCTTGTTCGCCAGCGGGAAGAACGCGAGCTTGACGAGCACTGTGACCGCGAGAATCGCGAGGCCGAAGTTGCCGAGCAGTTTGTAGAACCAGTTGATGAGGTGATAGAGCGGCTTGGTGATGAAGTAGAACCAGCCCCAGTCGATCAGCAGATCGAACTGCTTGATGCCGGATGCGTCCTCGTAGCGCTCGATGAGATCGACCTGTTTCGCGCCGGCGAAAATGCGGCTTTCCACGCCTTTTCGTGAGGCCGGCGGAATGACGAGCCCGGCGCGCAGATAGTCGGCCTGGAATGCCTCTTTGCTCGTTGGCGTCCGCGGCGAGGCGAGGCGCAGCGCGCCGGAATAGGTCGCCGTCTGGTCAGGAATCAAGGCCGCCGCCCAGTACTTGTCGGTGATGCCGAGCCAGCCGCCGATCTTGCCCTCGAAGCGCTGGCTGCCACCCTCCTTCATCACGTCGGAATAGGTGAGCTCCTTGAGCCCCGCATCACCCAGTACGCCGATCAGGCCCTCGTGCTGGATGTAGAAGCCCTCGATCTGGGGCGTGCCGTAGCGGTAGAGCCGGGCGTAGGGAAACACGGTGATGTCGGCCTGCGTCTTGTTCTCGATCTCGTCCATGATCTTGAACATGTAGTCGTCGTCGATCGTGATCGTGCGCCGGAAGACGAGGCCCTGGCCGTTGTCGTAGAGCATGACGAGCGGAGACTTCGGCGTCAGCGGGCCGGACTTGTCGAGAGTCCAGACGGTATCGCGGTCGGGAAGCTTCAGGCCGCCCGACTGGGCGCTCCAGCCGATCTCGGCG
Source organism: Hyphomicrobiaceae bacterium (assembly GCA_033764645.1). GTDB lineage: Bacteria > Pseudomonadota > Alphaproteobacteria > Rhizobiales > Hyphomicrobiaceae > Filomicrobium. Next base: position 6,512 of record JANRIT010000037.1, on the reverse strand, counting down.
AAATAGGGGTAGGGCGCCTCGGCCGGAGAGAACAACGGCACGTTGGCGCTCTTCGGGTCCGCCTTGAGGCGATACTTGGCGAGCAGGAGATCATCGATGCGGCCGCCTTTCAGGGCGATCGATCCCTTGAGAGACGGCGTCTCAATCGCCACACGGGGCGCACCTTTGAGAGCCTCGGCCCGCAGCTCCGCGGCCTTCTCGGGCGACAATGGTCCGGCGGGGACGGCGGACGGCTTCGGCACGTCGCCACCCGCGACGGGTGCCTGCGCCGTGGTGGTACCGGCGCCGCCCGGAACGGAGGGACCCGGCGCCGTGGACGGGCCGACCGGGGCGCCGCCTGGGGCAGGTGGCTGTACCGTCTGCGACTGGGCGGCTTTCTCCTTGTCGAGCCGCGCCTGCTCCTCCTTGAGCTTCGGTCCGGCATAGAACACCTGCCACGCGAACAGCACGGCCATCGACAGGGCGACCGCCAGCATCAGGTTGGTCGAGTTTTCGGGTTCTTTGCCTTGCATGTGGCCTCAGCTAGCTCGGACCATCGTACCGCGAGCTTTGGCTCGCGGCCGCGCGCTCCGCTTCATTCGCCGGAACGCGGAGGAATTGGCATACGACACCCCGTCACGCCGTTCGCCTGCCGTGCTCAGTCGTGGAGCCACGCGCGCCGGGCCGTCGTCATCGTCGGCGCTTCGAATGGCGTCGCGGAGCGTGATGCACGCGATGGAGTGCGTCTTCAAGCTCTTTCTTGAGTTCGGCGAACGGCCGGTCGAGCGCCGGGCTCCGGGCGATCAGCACATAGTCGTAGCCAGGCCGAGCCTGCGACGCCGCCGCGAGCGCGACAGCGGCCTTGAGCCTACGGCGGATGCGGTTGCGCGTGACCGCCGAGCCGAGCTGCTTCGTCACTGTAAATCCGAACCTAGGCCCTGATCCGGCGGCCGCGTCGGGCTCGGCGCGCAGCTTGGTCTCGAGCACGAACGACGCGGTCGACGAGCGAGCGCCTCCGCGAATGCGAAGGAACTCGGACCGCTTCTTGAGCGTGACGGGATTGATCCTGACGAGCCCCACGGCACGCAACGTCTCCGCGCTGGAGCCCGAACCGTCCAGCAACCATACCGGCAGAAGGGAACGGCCTCCGCTCGGCTCTCGGTTCCGTGCGCCAAGGTGATCCAGCGTGCACGGCATTCGAGGTCAAATTGTCCGGAGGTCAGGCCGACAGACGCTTGCGGCCCTTGGCCCGGCGGCGAGCCAGCACCTTGATGCCACCCGCGGTCAGCATCCGCTTGCGGAAACCGTGGCGGCGCTTGCGCACGATCTTGCTCGGCTGGTAGGTCCGTTTCACGTTGTCTCTCCGTGCGTTGCCGCACTCGGGCCAAGGGCCGCAAGCGCCGGTCGGAGACGGGGAGCACCAAGTCCGGCCCGGGGCGTCCCCGGCCGAGCGGCGTACCGCGCATCTCGACGTTGGATGAAGTGGCGAGCTTATAGGTGCGGAAGGCGGCCAAGTCAATTGTGGTGCTCGGCACCGACAGGCCGCAAGCTCCGCCGCGACCGAGGGCGGTCACGCGAGATCACATGCACGATCGAATATTCACGACCCGTTGAGACCCCATATTATTCTCCGCCGATTTCGTTCATCTTCCCGTTCACTGAGACGCTGGCCATCGCCAACTAAACTGAAAGTATTCGGGGCAAATATGTTGAATGCGAACACTATCTCCAAGTCATTCGGGCTACTACGCCGGATCGGCTCCACGGCTATGGCCGCGAGTGTTGCGTTGTCCTTTTTCGCCCCTCCATTGCTGGCCGCATCGCCCGCCGAGACATTCGCCGCATCGGCGCAGGGCTCGACCGCGAGGATCGATCACGGTGCCTGGGACAAGCTCCTCAAGACGTTCGTCGTGCCTGGATCCGACCGCATCAATCGCGTTGCCTACGCCCGCTTCAAGTCGGAGGGGCACGCCGCCCTCAAGCAATACGTCGCCAGCCTGGAGGCGGTCGACGTGGCCGCACTCGACCGGCCGGAGCAGTTCGCGTTCTGGGCCAACCTCTATAACGCTAAGACCATCGACATCGTTCTCGACAAGTATCCGGTCAAGTCCATCAAGGACATCAATCTTGGCGGCGGCCTGTTGACGCTCGTCACCGGAGGTCCCTGGAAGGCGAAGGTGGTCAAGGTCAACGGGCAGGATCTCTCGCTTGACGACATCGAGCACGGCATCCTTCGCCCGGTATTCAAGGATCCGCGCGTCCACTATGCGGTCAATTGCGCCTCGTTCGGCTGCCCGAACCTGGGGACCGAAGCGCTCACCGGCGCGCGGCTCGAAGCCCAGCTCGACGATGCAGCCAAGGCCTACGTCAACCATCCACGCGGCATCCGTGTGTCGGACGGCAAGGTCAAGGCGTCGTCGATCTACTCTTGGTTCCAGTCCGATTTCGGCGGCAGCGACAAGGGCGTGCTGGCGCACGTAAAGTCGTTCGCAGCGCCGGAGCTCAAAGCCAAACTCGATGCCGCGAGCGGCATTGCGGACTACGACTACGACTGGTTGTTGAACGACGCGGGCAAGTGACAGCTGACCAGAGCATTCCGTGAGGCCACCGACCATGACAGATTCCGATGCTGCACCAGCGTCCCGTAGCGGACTTGCCCGATGGCTGCCTCTGCTCGTGATCGCCGGGCTTATGGCGCTGACCTTCGCCATGGGCTGGCACAAGCTCTTGTCCTTCAAGACGATCGGCCTGAACTACGAGGCGCTCAAGGCGTTCATCTCTGAGAACCTTGCCGTCGCGCTCGCGACTTACGTGCTCGCCTATATCGCGGTCGTCGCACTCTCGCTTCCGGGCGGCCTGGTCATGACGCTCACCGGCGGACTGCTTTTCGGCTGGCAGATCGGCGCGCCCGCCACCGTGGTCGGCGCGACAATCGGCGCGACGATCATCTTCCTCGTCGCCCGTTCCTCGTTCGGCGAAAGCCTCGCCGCCAAGGCAGGACCTTGGATCGGAAAGCTTCGCGAAGGATTCAAAGAGAACGCGCTGAGCTATCTCCTGTTCCTGCGCCTCGTCCCGGCATTTCCGTTCGTCGTCGTCAATCTCGCTCCGGCGCTGCTCGGCGTACCGCTCGGCACCTACGTCGTCGGCACACTCGTGGGCATCATTCCAGGTACCACGGCTTTTTCGATCGCCGGCTCCGGACTCGGAAGCGTGGTGGAGGCCCAGAACGCGGCTTACAACGCCTGCCTCGCGAAGAATCCTGGAGCTGGCGACGCGCTGTGCCCGTACACCATCGACACCACCAAGCTCGTGACGACAGAGCTCGTCGTCGCCTTTGCAGCGCTCGGCTTCGTCGCACTGATCCCGGTCGCCCTCAAGAAGTGGAACAACCGCCATGTCGCCGCTTGATGCCAATGATGCCGCGCGATCCTTGAAGAGTGGAGCTGGCGAGACGATCGCGTGCGATCTTTGCGTCATCGGTGCGGGCTCGGGAGGTCTGTCCGTCGCCGCCGCCGCCGCCGCGTTCGGCCAGAGCGTGGTGCTGATCGAGAAGCACAAGATGGGCGGCGACTGCCTCAACTACGGTTGCGTGCCGTCGAAAGCGCTGCTCGCCGCGGGCAAACGCGCGCACGCCATGCGAACGTCAGCGCCGTTCGGCATCGCGCCCGTCGAGCCGGCGATCGACATGAAGGCCGTGCACGATCACGTGCACGCCGTCATCGCCGCCATCGCGCCCAACGATTCCGTCGAGCGTTTCACCGGACTTGGTGTTCATGTGATCACCGCCGCAGGCCGCTTCGTAGATCCCGGCACCGTCGTCGCGGGCGAGCACCGTATCACTGCGCGCCGCTTCATCGTCGCCACCGGCTCCTCACCCGTGGTTCCACCTATTCCGGGTCTCGACACGGTTCCCTACTTCACCAACGAGACCATCTTCGACAATCAGAAGCCGATCCGTCATCTCGTCGTCATCGGCGGCGGGCCGATCGGCATGGAGATGGCCCAGGCGCACCGCCGCCTGGGATCGAAGGTCACGGTTCTGGAAGGCCTCAAGGCGCTCGGCAAGGACGATCCGGAGCTGACGGCGGTGGTGCTCGACGCACTGCGGGCTGAAGGCATCGACATCCGCGAGGGCGCGAAGGTCGAGCGCGTCGAAGGCGGCCTCGACGCGGTGAAGCTGACCATTGCGACCGCGAACGGCGCCGAGGTGGTCGACGGTAGCCACGTGCTCGTAGCTGCCGGCCGCAAGCCGAACCTGTCCGATCTCGGCCTCGATGCGGCAGGCATCAAATTCGACAAGCGCGGCATCGCCGTCGACGCCGGACTGGTGACGTCAAACCGCAAGGTGTTCGCCATCGGCGATGTCATCGGCGGGCTGCAATTCACCCACGTGGCCAACTACCATGCCGGCATCGTCATCCGCAGAGCGCTGTTCCGCCTTCCGGCGAAGACCGACAATGCCCAGGTGCCGTGGGTGACCTACACCGAGCCCGAGCTCGCGCACGTCGGCCTGGGCGAGACGCAGGCGCGGGCCAAGGCCGGCAAGATCAACGTGCTGCGCTGGCCGCTGCACGAGAACGACCGCGCCCAGGCCGAGCGAACCACGGAAGGCCATGTCAAGGTGGTCACGGACAAGCGCGGCCGGATTCTGGGCTGCACGATCGTCGGCGCGCACGCCGGCGAGCTGATCGGGATGTGGTCGCTCGCCATCTCGCAGCGAATGAACATCAAGGCCTTGACCGGCTGGATCGCCCCCTATCCGACGCTCGGCGAAGTGAACAAGCGGGCCGCCTACCGCTATTTCGCCACCGCCGCCAGCAATCCGCTCGTGCGAAAGGCGATCTCCTACATGAAGAAGCTCGGCTGAGGACAGTCGATTAACGCTCTTTCGGGCTTGAACTTCCGCGCTCCGGCACCGATTCTCGCCGCACATTGGTGCGCACTTCGTGCTAGCGGTCGGTCAAATCGCGCCGTCCGCATCGGCAGTGGCGCATCCGGCTGAACGAGAGCTCATTGGTGGCGCGCGATTCCGACGACCGGCCCGTGGCAAGGACGACGGCTGATACCGCCGCCGGCCCGCGGCCGGGCTTGGCCGGTTCACCGCAGCCGGGTGGCCAAGCGCACGCCTCTGCCCCGCCCCCGCCGCCGGTCCCTCCGCTGTCGGTGCTCGAACGCATCCGGCGCGAGTGGCTGCGGCTCGGACTTCCATTCAAGCTGCTGATGCTGACGTCGGCATTCGTGATGCTGGCGGAGGTGCTGATCTTCGTCCCCTCGATCGCCAACTATCGCGTCAGCTGGTTGAACGACCGGTTGACAGCGGCACGCCTCGCCGCGCTCGCGGCCGAGGCGCTTCCAGGCGGCACCGTCCCGCAGATGCTACGCACCGATCTCCTGACGACCGCGCAGGTCAAGGCCGTTGCGGTCAAGAAGGACGGCCAGCGGCGCATGGTGCTGCCTCCCGAGCAGGCGATGGTCGTCGACCAGGTCTACGATCTCCGACGGCACGCGGATGCCGGCTTCATGAACGAGATCGGCCACCGGGCGGCACTCATCGGCGATGCGCTCGCGGTCTTCTTCGCCGGCGGCAGTCGTACCATCCGCGTGCTCGGTGACAACGGGCAGAACGTAGAGGACTTCATCGAGATCGTACTGCCGGAGGCGCCGCTGCGAGCGGTGATGCTGCGGCATGGCCTCAACATCCTCGGCCTCTCGATCATCATCTCGCTGATCACCGCCGCTCTGGTGTACATCACGCTGTCCCGGCTTCTGGTGCAGCCGATGATGCGCATCACGCGCAGCATGGTCCATTTCAGCCAGAATCCTGAAGATCCCAGTCGGATCATCGCGCCGTCGGACCGCTCCGACGAGGTCGGCACGGCCGAGCGCGAGCTCGCTCAGATGCAGACCCAGCTCTCGCAGCTGCTCCTGCAGAAAAACCGCCTCGCCCAGCTCGGCCTCGCCGTCTCGAAGATCAATCACGATCTCAGGAACATGCTGGCCAACGCGCAGCTCATCTCGGACCGCCTGACGACGATCCCCGATCCGACCGTGCAGCGCTTCGCGCCCAAGCTCATCGCGTCGCTCGACCGCGCCATCAACTTCTGCACCGACAGTCTGAAGTTCGGCCGCGCCGAGGAGGCACCGCCGCGCCGCGAGCTGATGCGGCTCAGACCGCTCGTCGAGGAGGTCGGCGACGGGCTCGGACTTGGCAGCGGTGGTGCGCATGAAGGCAGCATCGACTGGGTGGTCGATATCAGCGATACGCTCAGGATCGACGCCGACCGCGATCACCTGTTCCGGATCTTGAGCAATCTCGTGCGCAATGCCGTCCAGGTGCTCGAAGGACAGTGCGAGACGCGTGGCGACGCCCCGCCCGGTGAGATCCGCGTCAGGGCGTGGCGCGAGGCGCGCAAGGTCTATGTCGAGGTCAGGGACAATGGTCCCGGCGTGCCGCCCAAGGCGCGCGCCCATCTTTTCAAGGCATTCCAGGGCTCGACGCGGAAGGGTGGTACCGGTCTCGGCCTGACCATCGC
>JANRIT010000035.1:0-72391 GCA_033764645.1 Hyphomicrobiaceae bacterium | reverse complement strand
CTCCGCCGCCACGACCTTCATCAATGTCGGCGAGCGCACCAACGTCACCGGCTCGGCGAAATTCCGCAAGCTCATCGAGCAGGGCGATTACGCAAGTGCGCTCGCCATTGCTCGCAGCCAGGTGGAAAACGGCGCGCAGATCCTCGACGTCAACATGGACGAGGGCCTTCTCGATTCCGAGAAGGCGATGACGACGTTTCTCAATCTGATCGCTTCGGAACCCGATATCGCGCGCGTTCCGATCATGATCGACAGCTCGAAATGGAGCGTGATCGAGGCGGGCCTGCGCTGCGTGCAGGGCAAGTCCATTGTCAATTCGATCAGTCTGAAGGAGGGCGAGGGCCCGTTCCTCGAGCAGGCGCGGAAAGTCCGCCGCTACGGCGCTGCGGTCGTCGTCATGGCCTTCGACGAGAAGGGCCAGGCTGAAACAGCAGACGCGAAGTTCGCGATCTGCCAGCGTGCCTACAAGCTGCTGACGGAGAAAGTCGGCTTCCCGCCCGAGGACATCATTTTCGATCCCAATATCTTCGCGGTGGCGACGGGGATCGAGGAGCACAACGACTATGGCGTCGCCTTTATCGAGGCGACGCGGCGCATTCGCCAAGCGATGCCGCTCACGCACGTCTCGGGCGGTGTCTCGAACCTGTCGTTCTCGTTCCGCGGCAACGAGCCCGTGCGCGAGGCGATGCACGCCGTCTTCCTCTATCATGCCATCCGTGCGGGCATGGACATGGGCATCGTCAACGCCGGCCAGCTTCCTGTCTACGACGACATTCCCGCAGAGCTTCGCGATCTTGCCGAGGACGTCATCCTCAACCGCCGCGCGGACGCGACCGACCGCCTGCTGGAGGCTGCGCCGCGCTTCAAGGGCGAGGGCGGCGCCAAGGCGAAGGAAAAGGACCTCTCGTGGCGCGAGAAGCCGGTCGCAGAGCGGCTGTCGTACGCGCTCGTCCACGGTATCAACGAGTTCATCGAGGTCGACACCGAGGAGGCCCGCCAACAGGCCGAGCGCCCGCTGCACGTCATCGAGGGGCCGCTCATGGACGGCATGAACGTCGTCGGCGACCTGTTCGGCGCGGGCAAGATGTTCCTGCCGCAGGTCGTCAAGTCGGCCCGCGTCATGAAGCAGGCGGTCGCTTATCTGCAACCGTTCCTCGAGGAGGAGAAGAAGACCCTCGGCATCGTCGGGCAGCCCGCGGCGGGCAAGGTGCTGATGGCGACGGTCAAGGGAGACGTGCACGACATCGGCAAGAACATCGTCGGCGTCGTCCTGCAGTGTAACAACTACGAGGTCATCGACCTCGGCGTCATGGTGCCGGCGGCCAAAATACTGGAGACCGCCAAGCGCGAGAAGGTCGACATCATTGGCCTTTCGGGCCTGATCACGCCCTCGCTCGACGAGATGTGCTACGTCGCCGCCGAGATGCAGAGGGAAGGCTTCGACGTCCCGCTCCTGATCGGCGGGGCGACCACCAGCCGCGTCCATACTGCCGTCAAGATCGCCCCCAACTACGCCGCCAACCAGGCCATGCACGTGCTCGACGCCAGCCGCGCGGTTGGCGTCGTTTCGAAGCTGTTGTCGCCGACCGACCGGGATGGGTTCGTCGCCGGCGTGCGCGTCGAGTACGAGAAGGTGCGCCAACAGCATCTGGCTGCCGAGGCCAAGAAATCGCGCATCTCGCTGGCAGCGGCGCGAAAGAACCGGTTTGCGATCGATTGGAACGCCTACACACCGCCGAAGCCCTCCTTCACCGGGAAGCGCACGTTCAAATCCTACGATCTGACGAGCCTCGTGCCCTACATCGACTGGTCGCCCTTTTTCGCGACCTGGGAACTGCGCGGGCGCTATCCGGCGATCCTCGACGACAACGTGGTGGGCCCGGAGGCGCGTAAGCTTTTCGCTGACGCGCAAGCGCTCCTCGAGCGGATCGTGCGCGAGCGCTGGCTGACGGCGAATGCGGTCGTCGGCTTCTGGCCAGCCAACGCTGTCGAGGACGACATCGCGCTCTATGGTGATGAAGAGCGTGGCACGACGGTCGCGACCCTCCATACCCTGCGCCAGCAGATCGCGCGGGACGCAGGCCGCGACCGGGCCCATACGGCACTCGCTGATTTCGTCGCGCCCCGCGAAACTGGACTTGTCGATTACGTCGGTGGCTTCGCCGTCACGACCGGCATCGGCGAGGAGGCAGCCCTCGAGGCACACTTCAAGGCGACGGATGATTACGGGCGCATCATGATGAAGGCGCTCTCCGACCGACTGGCCGAAGCATTCGCCGAGGCGCTGCACGCCCGGGTGCGACGGGAGTTGTGGGGCTATGCCCGGGACGAAAGCCTGTCGAACGACGACCTCATCTTGGAAAAGTACGTCGGCATCCGTCCGGCGCCCGGCTATCCCGCTCAGCCCGACCACACCGAGAAGCAGACGCTGTGGCGCCTCATGGACGTCGAAGCCGAGGCCGGCATCACGCTGACGGAAAGCTTCGCCATGTGGCCCGGCGCCTCGGTGTCGGGGCTCTATTTCTCCCACCCCGAGAGCCATTACTTCGGGGTCGGCAAGGTCGAACGCGATCAGGTCGAGGACTACGCCCAGCGCAAGGGCTGGTCGATCACCGAGGCCGAGCGGTGGCTCGCGCCCGTCGTCAACTACGATCCGCGTGCCTACGACAAAGCCGAGGTGGCGTAAGCGAACGTCGGTTGGCGTGGCAGGATCGTGCGCCTGCGGCTTTGAGGGCACAGTCTGTGGCGCACACCGCGCGGTGACGGCATCGGCGGGTGTAACCCGTGGTACCACCCCTCGTGTGGCGGCGGGTGTGTCGCACTGCTCGACCGGCACGGAACGACGGAACCGGCGACCAGCCAGCGACTTCTGTCGGGCAGCACCCGGTCCGCTGCCGGAAACGCGGTCGATGCCACTTGGCACTCACGAGGGAGAACTTACGATGCTCGGCTATCTCATCCTGCTTGCCGTCCAGATCATCGCCGCCTGGTTCGGCGAGCCGCACATCACTCGACTGCTGCCGGGCAACTTCGGCGCCGTCGTCAACGATTGCATCGAGGCGGCCGTTTACGCCGTCATCGTGTGGATCGTCGGCGTCGTCGCCTCGCTCGTCCTCAAGGATGTGGCGCAGCCAGGCTCCTCGACGCTGGTCTCGGCTCTCGTCGGCGCGCTGATCGGTGTGGCGATCGTTTATCTGCTGCCGCAATTCGGGGTCAGCCTGCCGTCAGGCGTGAACAAGGAATTCATCCCGCTCGCTGGCGCCATCATTGGTTACTTCGTCCGGCGCGGCTGAGCGCACGCTGCAGCGGGTCGTTCAAAAAAACGGGCGCGACCCCGAGTGGATCGCGCCCGTTGCCCGTTGGGGTCCATTCGTGCCGTTGTCAGAACCGCTGTCTCCCGACCGGTCCCGTCAGTGGCGCGCCGTCTCGGCCGAGTCTGACGCGACGGGCCGGCGGTTCACAGCGCGCCGATGACGATGGCGGCGAGGAACCCGAAGGAGATGATGGCGGCCAATACGTTCAGACGCATCGCAAGGGTCATTGTTGGTCTCCTTGGTCGCTCGAGCGATCTCTCCTGTGCTCCGGCAGTGCGGATCACGACGAAAGGTTAAGGTCGCCGCCGCGCCGAAGCCAAGCAAAAACGTTGCTGCGCTGCGCCAGTTCCGCTCCCGCAGGTCGGCCGCGTCCCGATCTCGCCGAGGCGACACGGGGCGGTTCCGCGTCACACGCGGGCCGCGACCGCGAGCTGGCGACCGCACGGAACGATTTGTCATTCTGCGCAGCAACTTCCGAGGGCTGTGCGGATGAGTTAAATTCGTCACAAAAGCGGAGACGGCGGCGCGAAGCCGTCGCTGCCTGGTCGACCACGGGACTTGAACGACGCCGGCTGGCATTCGCAGGCGCAGCATCCCGGATCGGAAGATTTTTTCATTGACAGTCTGGACTGTCGCTCTGTGCGACCGAGAAGGCGGCAGCCCGACCGCCGGCCGATTGCCGCCCGGCGCGGGGCTGCCTATGGTCGCCGCGGACTTCCGGCATGGCGGCTGTGCACTGGGCCGGCCGCGCATCGATGGGTGTGGAGACGATCGCATGACCCGCTTCAAGGCGCTGCTGGCCAGCAAATCCGACGCTGGTGCGGCCATCGGCTGGGCTGAGCTCGGACTGGAAGAGCTCATGCCGGGCGACGTCACGGTCAAGGTCAGTCACACGACGATCAACTACAAGGATGGCCTTGCTCTGATGCAGAAGGCGCCGATCATCCGGCGCTGGCCGCTGATCCCGGGCATCGATTTCGCCGGCACGGTCGAGGCGAGCACGAACCCGGATTTCGCCGTCGGCGACAGCGTCGTGCTCAATGGATGGGGCGTGGGGGAGGGCCATCACGGCGGCTATGCGGGCTATGCCCGCGTCGACGGCAACTGGCTCATCCATCTGCCGGCGGCATTCAGCGCGGCGGATGCCATGGCGATCGGCACGGCCGGCTACACGGCAGCGCTGTGCGTGCTCGCACTCATGCGCCACGAGATCACGCCAGAACGCGGGCCGGTGCTCGTCACGGGCGCGGCGGGCGGCGTCGGCTCGATCGCGGTGGCACTTCTCGCGAAGGCCGGCCACCACGTCATCGCCTCGACGGGGCGGCCCGAGGAAGCGGCGTTCCTCAAGGGACTGGGGGCGGCCGAGGTCATCAACCGGGCGGAGCTGGCCGGTCCGGGTCGCCCGCTCGGCAAGGAGCGCTGGGCCGGCGTCGTCGACGTTGCAGGCAGCCACACGCTGGTGAACGCTATCGCTCAGACGCGCTATGGCGGCTGCGTCACGGCCTGCGGCCTTGCCCAGGGCATGGATCTGCCGGCAAGCGTTGCGCCGTTCATCCTGCGCGGCGTGACGCTGGCGGGCATCGACAGCGTGATGGCGCCGAAAGCCACTCGCATCGCGGCATGGGAGTTGCTCGCCCGCGACCTGCCGAAGGACAAGCTCGCCGCCTTGACCATCACGCGGCCGGTGGAGGACGTGACGGCGCTGGCGCCCGAGATCCTGGCGGGCCGCGTGCGCGGCCGAGTGGTGCTCGTCGTGTGAGGCAGTTACGATAGGGAGTGGCGATTTGGCGGTCACATGCCCGTGTGTGGCCCGCGCCGCTGGGCGGGGCTTGCCGGGCGATCCCGCCGTCGCCAGATGAGCGGGGGTAGTAAGTTTGAGCGGACGGAGTTCGGCGGCCGGGCTGCATTGGCACGGCCCATGCTCCGCAGACCCATGTTCCGCGTGTGTCCTCGCTGGCACCACAGAAGGTTGACAAGCAATGGCTTACGGACACGGTCGGGCGCCCGGCGCCACGCTCGAGGTTCACGATCCGATCTGGTCGAAGGTGCGCGGCGAGGCGGAAGCGCTGATGCGCTCCGAACCGGCGCTCGGCAGCTTCGTATTCGCGACCGTGCTGTGCCACGAGACGCTCGAAGAATCCGTCATTCACCGCCTGTCACAGCGCCTCAATCACACCGATGTCGACGCCCATCTCATATCCAAGACGTTCCAGGGCGCGCTGGCGCAGGAGCCGGCGCTCGGGCAGGTGTTCCGCGCCGATATCGCTGCCGTCTACGACCGCGATCCGGCCTGCTCGCGCTACATCGAGCCGCTCCTCTACTTCAAGGGCTTCCATGCCCTCGTCACGCATCGCTTCGCGCACCACCTCTGGCAGGCAGGCCGGCGCGATTTCGCCCTCTACCTGCAGAGCCAGTCCTCCAAGCTGTTCAGCGTCGACATTCATCCCGCCGCCCGCTTCGGCCAGGGCATCATGCTCGATCATGCCACGGCCTTCGTCGTCGGTGAGACGGCTGTCGTCGGCAACAACTGCTCGTTCCTGCATCAGGTCACGCTCGGCGGCAGTGGCAAGGAAAGCGGCGACCGCCATCCCAAGATCGGTGACAACGTACTGATCGGTGCCGGCGCAAAGGTGCTCGGCAACATCACGGTCGGTCACTGCTCGCGCATCGCGGCCGGCAGTGTCGTCCTCAAGGACGTGCCGCCGGACACCACCGTCGCAGGCGTGCCGGCCCGTGTCGTCGGGCCGGCCGGCTGCTCGGAGCCGGCCCGCTCCATGGATCAGGCGCTGCCGGCTGGCGCGGTGCGCGCGCTCGACCAGGAGTAGGCTCGAGGGTGCCCGCCTGCGCGTTGCGCGGAGCCACCAACTCTGCCATGAACCCGCACGCCGCCGGCGCGCCCTCGATGGGCGCCGGCTCGCCGATGTGTTGGAGGATGCCGCCGTGGAAAAAGCCGAGATCGCCAAATTGCAGGCTTTTCTGCGCAAGACGCTGGGCGCTCCCTCACTCGAGCTGCGCCCTCAGCCCAAGCGCCCCGAAATGGCGGAAGTCTTCATCCGCGGCGAGTTTCAGGCGACCATCTACAAGGTGACCGAGGACGGCGAGACCGAGTACCAGTTCCAGATGTGCATTCTCGAGGACGATCTCGAGGACATGTGAGGGGAACGCGCGGGCCATGGTCCTTTACGATCTCGATCATGGCGTGCGCACGCCCGGCGCTGGCCGCTATTGGGTCGCGCCGAACGCGGTCGTGCTCGGCAACGTCGTCATCGAGGAGGACGCGAGCGTCTGGTTCTCGGCGGTCGTGCGTGGCGACAACGAGGAGATCCGCATCGGTGCGCGCAGCAACGTGCAGGATGGCTGCGTGCTGCACACCGATCCGGGATTTCCGATGACGATCGGGGCGGATGCCACCATCGGGCACATGGCCATGCTGCACGGGTGCACGATCGGCGCGGGCAGCCTCGTCGGCATCGGCGCGGTGATCCTCAACGGGGCGGTGATCGGGGAGGGCAGCCTCGTCGGAGCGAAGGCGCTCGTCACCGAGGGCAAGATCATCCCGCCGCGCTCGCTCGTGCTCGGCTCGCCCGGCAAGGTGGTGCGCGAACTGAGCGACGAGGACGTCGCCGGCATCCGCGCCACCGCTGGCCGGTATGTCGAGAACTGGCGGCGGTTTGAGGCCAAGCTCGCCCCGCGCGCCGGCTGACGCAGGACTGCCCTCCGCCCGCCGATCCGTCGCGGCAAGTTGCTGCGGGGGTGGAAACTCTCGTGGCTCGTCAGTCGCTTTTGGGTGGGGCGCCGGCCATGACGAGCGGGCTGTCGATCAGGCGCTCCTCGAGCGAGACCCACACGCGCGGATTGACGTAAGACTGGCGCATCACGAAGTCGTAGGGCGTCGCGTGCCAGAGCTTCACCTCGGCCACTTTGTTGTCGAGGACGAAGTCACCCTGGGCGGTGCGGGCGGTCAGCACGGCATGCCCGTCGCCAGCCTCGTCGCGCACGACGGTGATGAGCAGCGCGCTCGCCGGCCAGCCCTTGTCGATCAGGATCTTGCGCTTCAGCAGCACATAATCTTCGCAATCGCCGACCGTCGTCGGAATGGTCCAGAACTCCGCCACGCCGAAAATCTCCTCGTCGGTGAGCGGTGTGATGGACGCGTTGACGGAACGGTTGACCGCGTCGAGTTCGCTGAGGCGCTCAGGCGAAGCGAAAAAGCGCTCCTGGGCCAGCATTGCGGCATGGCAGTGGGCTGGCTCGGCATCGCAGAAGCGCACGAAGCCGTAGGGCGGCTGCGCCGGCCCGAAGACCTTCATGAACAGCCCCGGCCGCGTGCCGGGATAAGAGGATGTGCGCGTCTCCGCGGCGGCCGGCATGGCCAAGCCGAGAAGGCACCACGCCATGAGCACAACGAGCCCGCAACGCTGCATACCAACGCCCTCGTACACTTCGGGTCGTCCGCCAACGTCCCCGCCGTTACCTTTGGCCGGCCACCTTGGCCGCACCGTGGCAGCAAGTGGCGACGCAGCCGTTTTCGACGACCCCCTCCACACGACACTCACTCCAAAAACGGTTGCAGGGCGGATTGTTCCTGCAGGATCAGGAATTGAACGCCGATGCCGGTATCGTGGTGACGGCGCACCACGGCGCGCTGGGCACCGACGCCGACCTCGGTGCCGATGGGCGGCCGGGCTGTCGTGAGGATGGAGGCGCCGGAAATCGAGATGTCGGCAAGCCCGCAGGGCAGGCTGCGTCCGCCGGGCAGATGCAGGAGGATCTGGCGGTCGTTGACCGGCAGGCGCTCATGCTCGCGCTCCTCGATGCCCTCGAACTCCTTGCGGTTGATGAGCCAGGTAAGCTGCGAGGCGAGCTTCTCGCGCTTGTGGGCGGTGATGTCGAACTTCATGGCGAAGCCTTCCTCGAAGGCCCGCACGACGTGGCCGCTAAGGCCGCCGACATGGTCGAAATAGACGATGATGCGCTCGCCGGTGTCGACCTGGACGGGCGCCATCATGGAAGCGCCGCCCACCGACATCTCGATCAGCTTGCAGGGATATTCCTGCTTGGATTCGCGCATGAAGCGGCCGATCAGCGCGATGGCGACGCGCCGGTAGCGGCGCCGGTCGGTGATGAGGCCGGACGTCTCCTCGACGGGTTCCATCCTGTGGGGTCGGAAGTGCCGCAGAGCGAGCGTCATCGGCGAACTGGTCCTCAACTGACCGCACATGACGAGCGGCACTACGCGGATCGGCGGGAGGAGCGTGGTCGGGCCCTCCGTCGAGCGAGTATCCGCAAGCGGCCTTAAGGAAAGGCTAATTCGACGTGACGTTTTGAGACAGCCGCGGTAACGGCGGCTTGAGGTGCGACGTGAACGGCGCAGGCGCCGGGAAACCCCGGCGTGTCAGCCCTCGCCGCGTGGCGGGCGGGGCGTTTCCTGAGCGAGGCCGCCGTCGTACACACGGAAGTGCCGGCGGTTGTGGCGCACGATGCGGGCCGAGCGCACGAGCACGCTGAGCGGCATCTGGCGCGTGGCGCCGGGGCCGTTGCCAGCCGTCAGCCCGATGTCCTCGGGCGTGAACGTTTCAGCTTCGACGAGGCCGGGCAGACCGGCGACGCGCGCGGTGCTGGCGAGCGCGGGCTCGACAGGGCTCGCGGCACCTAGGAAACGCTCCACAGACTGGCCGGTGTGCAATAGCGGCAGCACGATGAACTCGAAGGTGCGCGGCGCGGCGTCCGCCACTGGCACCTCGGCGCGCAACAGCGCGATGGCGCCGCGTCCTGCGACGTCGGACAGCAGCTCTACGAGGCGGCCGCGCGCATCGGGCTGCCAGTGATCGAGGAAGCTCGCGCCGCGAAACTCGGCCGCCAAGCCATCGCACATGCGCGTGCCGGCCAGCCGATAGCGGTAATGGGCGCGATCGACACGCTCGAGGATGAACGTGTCGGCCAGGATGTCGGCAATGCGCGAGGGCTCGATCTCGAACCGGCGCGGGGCGATGCGCTCGCCGCGCACGGCGTTCCAGTAGTCGAACAGGGCGCGGCATGTCGGCGTTCTGATCATCGTCGTCCAGTCCAGGCGCCAGCTTGCTCGTGCCCGGGGCGAGGCTCCCGGGCGGCGAAATGAACATGCGTCCGGTTCTGGCACAGGCACCTCGATGGAGGCGGACCGGACGACCTGCGATGAGCACCTTCCGTGCCAGCGGGTTCCGTGCCAGCGGGCAGGGGGCGGGACCGGCCGTGCCATCAGGCCGACGGGCCTCAATGCGGCGCCGCCGGCATGGCACGGCTTTCGAGAAGATGCGCGCCAGCAGGACGATATGCGCGTTGTCGATGGAGGAGAGCCTCGCTAACCCTGTTGCTCCCACCCGGCGAGGGACCTCGCCTTCGCAGGGAGACGTCCGTGCAGCCACGCTACGAGCCGGTGTTCAACGTGCCAGCGGCGGTCACCGTCCTCATCGGCATCTTCATCGCCGTCCATGTCGTGCGTGGCTTGCTGCCGACCGACCTCGACGACTGGTGGACGGTCGCGCTGGCCTTCGTGCCGGCCCGCTACAACGGCCATGCCGAGGACCTGCCGGGCGGGGAGATCGCCAGCGTGACGTCGTTTCTCACTCACATGCTGGTGCATGGGGACGTGACGCATCTCATGTTCAACAGCGCGTGGTTTCTGGCGTTCGGCGGGGCGATCGCGCTGCGGGTCGGTGCGTGGCGGTTCCTCGCCCTCATGATGTTCACGGGCGTCATCGGCGCCTCAGCCTTCCTCGCCGTCCATTTCGGCGAGCCGGTTCCGGTGGTCGGGGCCTCCGGCGCGGTATCGGGGATGATGGGGGCGGTGATGCGCTTTTTGTTCAGCGCGCTCGACAGCCGGGATATCGCCGCACTGCGGGAGACGCCGGAGCGGGTGCCGCTGATGAGCCTCGGCCGGGCCCTCACCGACCGGCGCGTCCTTGCGGTGACGGGGGTTTGGCTGCTGCTCAATCTCGTCACGGCGTACGGTATTCCCGGCATCTCGCCAGGCGGCGCGATCGCGTGGGAAGCCCATGTCGGGGGCTATTTCGCAGGGCTCATGTGCTTTGGCTGGTTCGACCGGCGTCAACCGCGTCGGCCGACTCCCTTGCGGATCGTGCACTGAGCCTATTGCCAGGCGCGCCGGTTTGTCGCAGCATTTCTGACATAGTCATGGCGGGTTGCCGCCGGGCGGGGACGCATGGCCTCGGCCGTCGCGGCCTGCCCAAACGGCGCGGCCCGCCAGACGGCCGCCCTTCGACCGGGAGGCGATCACCATGAACGTGGCAGCAGTTCTCAAGGCAAAGGGCCGGGCGGTTGCGACCGCGCATGCTTCGGCAACGTTGCAGGAAATCGCCGAGCAGCTGGCCAACCGCAAGATCGGCGCCATCGTGATCGTTGACGATCACGGCAGCGTCGCAGGCATCGTCTCTGAGCGGGACGTTGTGCGCGCGGTCGCCAGCGGCGGGGAAACGAACCTGAAGGCTGCCGTGTCGAGCGTCATGACGCGCAACGTCGTCACGTGCGCTGAAAGCCAGACCATCGAAGATCTGATGGCAGTCATGACCAAGGGCCGCTTTCGTCACGTGCCCGTGGTCGACAACGGCCGTCTCGTCGGGATCGTGTCGATCGGCGACGTCGTGAAGCACCACATCGCCGAGGTCGAGATGGAAGTCTCGGCCATGCGCGGCTACCTGGCGACGGGCTGACGCGGCGCGTTTTCGGGGCGCGGCTCAGGGCACGGCGACTCTTACGGCCACTCAGAACCGTCTCAGCTCAGGCGTGAAGCGGGCCGAGGCGGCCGAGCTTGCGGCGCACCGCGATCTCCTGCGCGATGGTCTCGATCTCGCGCTCGGCGGCACGCCGGCCGAGGTCGATCAGTTCTCCTGCGTGGTGGAAATCGAACAGGTTGTGCCCGTGCAGGCGGGGACCGATCATGGCGTCGGGCGGGTCGCCGGCGAGCCGCGAACGGGCGATTCGGTCCTGCACGATGTTGAAGGCATCGACCATGACGGTCGATATGCCCGGTGAATTGTCGCCGGGTCCGAAGAACTGGCGCTGCAGCAGCCGGCGCGCGCTGAACCGACCGGCCGCCTCGCCCGCCCGATCCCCGTTCGGGGTGCCCCGCGCTGGTGTGTCGTTGAGGCCGGTATCGCCAGTATCGCCCGGCCCCAGGTCGGCGACGTCGAAGTGTGCCGCCAGCGTGCCGCGGCTCGCCAGATCGAAGTTGAGATTGACGGCGATGACGTAGCGCGCACCCAGCGCCCGGCACGGGGCGACCGGCACCGGATTGACGAGCGCGCCGTCGAACAGCCAGCGGCCGTTGAGCTTGACCGGCTTGAAGATACCGGGCAGCGCATAGGAGGCGCGCATCGCCGGAGCGAGGGCGCCGCGCGACAGCCATATCTCATGGCCAGTGCCAATCTCGGTGGCGACGGCAGCGAAGCGGACGCCGAGATCCTCGATGCGCGACTTGCCGACCGTGTGCGCAATGAGTTTGCCGAGGCGCGAGCCGCTGATGAGGCCGGAGCCCGACAGATTGAAGTCGAGATAGCTCCAGACGCGCCGCGCGGTGAGTGATCGCGCGAAATCCTCGAGTTCGTCGAGAAAGCCTGCCGCGTGGATGCCGCCGACCACGGCGCCGATCGACGTGCCGGTAATGACCTGCGGGTGGATGCCGGCGGCCGTGAGCGCGCGCAGGACGCCGATATGGGCCCACCCGCGCGCCGCACCGCCGCCGAGAGCAAGGCCGATGCGTCCATCCTCCATCGATGCTCTCTCCCCGCCGGACCCTGCCGAAGCGATCCTGCCGCACCAAGACTAGTGTTGCGTATCTGACGCTTGGTCACCAGTTGCTGCCAGGCGCGGAACCAAGCGTCAGATACACAAGCAAGACTAGGAACATAGAGTCACTAGTGCTCCACTTGGCCCCGACATTTGCTTGCGAGGGCTTGGTGAGGGGGAGCAAATGTCGGGCCGGAGCACTAGCTTCGGCCCGCAGCCGCGACGATCATCGAAAGGCCAAAGCATAAACCGGCCCATAGGACCATGCGATGACGGTGCGACGGCAGCGCTCAGCCGCTTTTGCCACCGTAGACCGCCGCCGGGTCGAACAGGGGCGGCGTCTCGGCCATGACGAGACGCGGCATGCGCGCTGACTCGGGCGTGCCGAACGGGATCGTGCGATAGAAGCAGGAGCGCCGCCCAGTATGGCAGGCAGCGCCCACCCCATCGATGCGCACGCGGAGCCAGACGACGTCCTGATCGCAGTCGGTGGCGATGGCGACGAGGCTCAGCGTATTGCCGCTGTCCTCGCCCTTCTTCCACAGACGCTTGCGCGAGCGGCTGTAGAAGTGGGCAAGACCGGTTTCGAGGGTCAGGCGAAGGGCGTCGCGGTTCATATGCGCGAACATGAGGACTTCGCCCGTCGCCGCATCGCTGACGATCGCCGGTATGAGCCCGCTGGCGTCGAACAGGGGCTGGAAGTCGAGGCCGTCTTCGATCTCGGCGAAGGAGCCGGTACGGGCAAACAGGGTTTCGCGGTGCTCTGGTGTGGTCATGGCAACTCTGGGGAAATCTGGGGATCTCTGGAGACCTCTAGGGACCTCTGCGGCGGCAGGGGATGGCAGCACGTCGCATTGGCTTCCCAAAGGTGCCGATCGCGTCGCAACATCCTATATACAGGCAGGAAGCGTTCCGGCAGCCTCGAGCGGTGCCGCGCTCGCCGAGGACCGACATGGCCGATCTCGATCAGATCTACAACACGCGCATCCTGGAACTGGCAGCGGCCATCCCGCGGACCCGCAGGCTCGCTGCGCCCGACGCGACGGCCTCCGCCAACAGCAAGCTGTGCGGCTCGGCCGTCACGGTCGATATCGTGCTCGGTGCCGACGGCCGCGTCAGCGATTTCGGCCAGCAGGTCAAGGCTTGCCTGCTCGGGCAGGCGGCCGCCTCGGTGCTTGCCCGCGAGGCGATAGGACTGAGCCGTGACGACGTTGCGGCCATCGGCGAAACGATGCGTGCGATGCTGAAAGAAGCAGGGTCGCCGCCTGCCGGGCGCTGGGCCGATCTCGCCGTGCTCGAACCCGTGCGCGATTATCCCGGCCGGCACGCCTCGACGCTTCTCGCATTCGAGGCGACGCTGGCAGCGATCGACAAGGCTCTCGCCATGCGGCGCGCGGCGGCCGAATGAAGGGGCTTGCCGGCAGGCTTGCGATGGGCCTCGTCAAACTGCCGATCCACGCCTATCGCCTGACGCTCAAGCCCTATGTCGGTTGGAATTGCCGTCATCTGCCGACCTGCTCGGACTATGCGCTCGAGGCGATCGACCGCAACGGCGCCTGGCGCGGCCTGTGGCTCATGACCTCACGGATATCCCGCTGCCGGCCCTGGGGCACGGCCGGCTACGACCCCGTCCCCGACCTGTCTGGGCAGTCCCACAGGTTCGCCCCTTGGCGCTACGGGCGCTGGTCGGGCGCGCACATGGCCGAGCAATGGCGAGGACAACGGGACGCAGAGCCTGCCCACTGCAAGGCTTGTCACGCGGCGCCGGGCTCTGCGACGGCTGCATCCCAGGCAAAGTCCTCGCGTGCCGACGAGTAGGCTCAGGGGCTGCGCGTCGCGCCCGTTTGCGCAGCTCGCTCGGCCTGGGCCTGCCAGTAGACGGCGCGCACCGGATCGCCCTCGGTCCACCCGGCACCCGCCTCGGCGAGGACGACCGGATTGTAGGTCTTGGCGAGAAGGCGGGCTGCTTCCTTGTCGCCGGCCAGCGCAGCACGCAGCAGCAACAGCCGCGCGGCCGGGATATCGCCCTCGGCAAGACGCGCCTCGCCCTTGCCGACGAGCGCCCTGAGCCGGTCGTGCGGCAGCGCTTCGGCGAAAGCAACGGGGGAGACGTCGAGCGCACGCTGCTGGCGCAGGATGGTCCGGGCTGCCACGTCGACGGCCTCGATATCGAGATCGATCCCGCCGGCGGCATCGACCGGCACGGCGATCGTCGCCTCGGGCAGGTTCTCGGCCGCCACGACGACGCCACCGTCGGCGGCCCGGACGCCGCCGCGCAGCACGTAGTCACGCGGCAGGCCGCGCACGATGAGGACTGCGAGGCCGGGCTCGCTGGACAGACCGGCCGTGTCGGCCAGCGACAGCACGGCGCCGGCCTCGACAGGCAGGCGTTGCAGTGCGCTGTCGCTGCCGGTGGTGATTTCGCGCGTGGGCTCCGAGGCCGCCGTAGCTCTCTCGCGGGGCATCGCCTCCGCCTCGGCCAGATCGGCGTTGTGGATGCCACGCGGGCGCACGATCGGTGCCAGCGTGGCAGGGGCCGTGCCGGCATCGGCCGTGGCGAAGGCGGGCGTGGCGCGCGCGAAGCGTTGAGCGTGCGTGTCGCCGAGCTGCGTGGCTGCGACGTAGGCGCCGACCAGGAGAGCCCCGACGGCGGCAACCTGCACCAGCGGCAGGCCGCAGGCGCCGATGAGCGACGTACGATGCGGGTTGTCGGTCACAGCCTTGATCTTCATCTGCCGCAACGGCCCCGGCTCGACGCCAACCTCGCCGGCTGCGCGGACGCCGTCTCGGAACAAGGACGGCAGGCGGGCCTCGTCGGTCTCGGCTGCGTGCGGGGCAGATCCGACACCCAGAGTGGCAGCAACGGCGGCAGGGCCCATGACGACAGGCTCTGACGGGTGCGCGAGATGGTCTGCTTCCGCGACGGCGGCGGCAACAGCTTCGACGAAGCGATCGCCTGGCAGGACGGGCTCGAAATCCATCCCCGCAGCGGGTGGCACGGGAGCGGCGACCTGGCTCAGCGCCAAAGCCCTGATCTGCTCGCTGGCGTGACGAAGGGCGGCCGTCGTCGCCTCCAGCGACGTCAGCGGCTCGCTGTCGTCGAAGCCGCGCTCGGCGTGTGCGGCGGGCGTCGTGCGCAGTCCGGTCATGGACGGCCTCCAGCTGGCGATGGCGAAGTCGTGGTGGCGGACGCGCTGCCGAGCAGCGGCGTGAAGGCGGCGCGCGGCTGACCCGTCAGAGGCTGACCCGTCAGAGGCTGGCCGGCTGTGGGCTGACCCGTGACACGAAGAGGCTGCGGCCCGGTCGTCTCAGCCCACTTCGGGTGACGGCCGCCACGACGCAAGACCGGCAGAGCCCCGCGTAAGGCTTCGACGAGGGCGGCGGTGGTGGCTCGTCGCGGATGGCCCGCTGGCCAGTCGTAGCCGACCAGCACGGCACCTACGGCCACCGTCTCGATGCTTGCCGTGGCCAGGCCGAACTCGGGGTAGTCGGCCCGGCCGATGCGAGCGGGGATGAAGTCCGTCTCGAGTGCCGGGCTGTAGGGGATCGGGAGCAGGTGCAGCCGTCGCAACGAGACCTCACTCTGGGCGATGACCGGAACCGGGCGCGCCGAGACGATCACCGCTGCGTCGAGTTCGCCGGCAGCCAGGCGCGCAAGGGCTTCGGCGTGCTCGGCATGAACCGGTGCGATCGTGATGCCGAGTGCCGCAAACAGGCGGTCGGCGGTGACGGCGCTGGTGCCGCCGCGCGGCCCGACCGCCACCCGCCGGCCAGCCAGATCGGCGAGCGTGCCGATGTCGTCGCCGGCGAGCACATGGACCTCCTCGTGGAACAGCCGAGCGAGCGGCACGAGGCGCCGGCCGACACCAGTGCTCGCGGTTTCGGCGACGAGACGCGCCAGCGCGTCCGTGGTCATGATGGCCGCATCGATGCCCTTCAGCTGGACGAGGTCGGTGCCGTTCTGCGTGCCACCGCGGCCGGTGACGGCAACGAGCCTCGGGCGGCCATCGGCGCCGTCGAGCACGCTTGCCAGTTCCTGGGCCGCGGTCAGCGTCGTCTCGCCCGTGCTGCCGGCGATGACGGTGATGATGGAGGGTGTGCCGCCGGCGGCCGTCGTCGCTGGCGCGGCTGGGGTCGCCCCCGTCCCCGAGGGAGCAGGCGAGCCCGACTGGGCGAGAGTGTGGGCCACGGGAGCCCGCCGCGATGGGGCGGCCTTCGGAGATTGCGTCGCGGCCGATGGCTCGATGGCGGCAGCCGGCGCAGAACCTTTGGGACCAGCGGCTGGCGGCCGCGGCAGGTTCGGTAGTGACATGTCGGTGAACGACTGAGCCAGCGAGAGGCCGGGCACCGCGCAAGCAGCGAGGATGATGACGAGCAACACGGCAACCGGGCGCACGGCGCAGGCAAGGCACCTCTGCCAGCCGGTGCGGGGCTGCGCGCGCAGCCGCTCCAGCGGCCAGCCGTGATCGTCCACCTCGAAGGTGGTGGTGCGGGCATTACGCAACACGAGACACGCCCCCCAGACTTTTCGGCGTGAGCGAAACGTTCCGCCGGTTGCCGCGTGCGGCAGTGGCCGGCAGCCCACCTCGATCCCCGCCCCAGGGGTGCCTTCAAGCTGCGGCGGCTTTTGGGCGGGGCCAAGGAAAAAGCGCGGCGACGGAGGAAAATGCGGTTCTGGAGCATGGCCTTGGGGCCTATCGGGGAGAGCTGCGCCTTGACACGGCATATGGCGCGGGCGCATCTGCTCGGCCGCCCGCTGACGCGGCCGCATGTCCGCTCGCAACACAGCGGAAATCGAGAACCCGTCTTACCTGCGTGGTTTGCAGTGAGTGAGAGGAGGGCCCGCCATGGCCGACATCGTACTGACGTTCCCCGATGGTGCAGTGCGCACCTACAAGTCGGGCATCACCGGCCGGGGGCTGGCGGAGGCGATCTCGAAATCACTCGCCAAGAAAGCCGTGGCGCTGGTCGTCGACGGGGTCGTGCACGACCTCGCCGACCCGATCGAGGCCGATGCCAGCGTGCGCATCCTGACGCGCGGCGATGCGGAGGCCCTCGAACTCATCCGTCACGACGCGGCCCACGTCATGGCCGAGGCCGTGCAGGACCTATGGCCCGGCACGCAGGTGACGATCGGCCCCGTCATCGAGAATGGCTTCTACTACGACTTCGCCAAGGACGAGCCGTTCTCGCCCGACGACCTGCCGCGCATCGAGAAGCGCATGGCCGAGATCGTCGCCAGGAATGACCCCTTCACCAAGGAAGTCTGGTCGCGCGAGGAGGCCAAGCGCCATTTCCGCGAGAAGGGCGAGAGCTTCAAGGTCGAACTCGTGGACGCCATTCCCGAAGGCGAGGACGTCAAAATCTACCGCCAGGGCCAGTGGCTCGACCTGTGTCGCGGCCCGCACATGACGTCGACAGGGCAGATCGGCAAGGCCTTCAAGCTGATGCGGGTGGCAGGCGCCTACTGGCGCGGCGACAGCAACAACCCGATGCTGCAGCGCATCTACGGGACGGCGTGGGCCAGCGAGGAGGATCTTGCTCTCCACCTCAAGCGCCTGGAGGAGGCCGAGAAGCGCGACCACCGCAAGCTCGGCCGCGAGATGGACCTGTTCCATTTCCAGGAGGAGGCGCCGGGCTCGGTGTTCTGGCACCCGAACGGCTGGACCCTGTTCCAGACGCTGATCGCCTACATGCGCCGGCGCCAGCAGGCGGCGGGCTACGTCGAGGTCAACTCGCCCGACATGATGGAGAAGCATTTCTGGGAGCTGTCCGGCCACTGGGAGAACTACGGCGAGAACATGTTCACGACGACGCTGCCCGACGAGCGCGTGTTCTGCTGCAAGCCGATGAACTGCCCGGGGCATGTGCAGATCTACAAGCACGGGCTCAAGAGCTACCGCGACCTGCCGATCAAGATCGCCGAGTTCGGCAAGGTGCACCGCTACGAGCCGTCGGGCGCGCTGCATGGGCTGATGCGCGTACGCCACTTCACGCAGGACGACGCGCACATCTTCATCACCGAGGACCAGCTCGAGGCGGAATGCCTGAAGATCAACGAGCTGATGCTGTCGATCTACAAGGATTTCGGCTTCTCGGAGATCGTGGTGAAGCTGTCGACACGGCCGGAGAAGCGCGTCGGCGATGACGCCTTGTGGGATCGCGCCGAGGCCGTCATGGGCGAGGTGCTCGAGCGCATCGAGGCCGATGGACAGGGCCGCATCAAGACCTCGCTCAATCCGGGCGAGGGCGCGTTCTATGGACCGAAGTTCGAGTATGTGCTGCGCGATGCGATCGGGCGGGACTGGCAGTGCGGCACGACGCAGGTCGATTTCAATCTCGCCGGCCGGCTCGGCGCGTTCTACATCGACGAGCAGTCCTCGAAGAAGACGCCGGTGATGATCCACCGCGCCATGTTCGGCTCGCTCGAGCGCTTCACCGGCATCCTGATCGAGAACTTCGCCGGCCACTTCCCGCTGTGGCTGGCACCGGTGCAAGCGGTGGTGGCGACCATCGTGTCGGATGCCGACGACTACGCCCGCGAGGTCGCGGGCGCGCTCGTAGCGGCAGGGATCAGGGCCGAGACGGACCTGAGGAACGAGAAAATCAATCTCAAGGTGCGCGAGCACTCCCTCGTCAAGGTGCCCGTGCTGCTGGTTGTCGGCAAGCGTGAGGCCGAGGAGCGCAAGGTGTCGATCCGGCGTCTCGGCAGCGACAAGCAGCATGTGATGAGCCTCGAGGAGGCGATCGTCGTGCTGACGGGCGAGGCGGTGCCGCCGGATGTGGCGCGCGCGGGATAGAGCGGCTGAGATCACGCAAGGCGCGAGGCCGTGCCACGGGAAGCGTCAGGCCACGGCCCTGCCACCCCAGGTGCCTTCGCTCGCGATCAGGCGGAAGCGGGCGAACAGATCCTCGGCGAACCAGCCGTCCTGGCGTGCGCGGCGGATGGCTTCGCGGTGGCCGGGGCTGCGGTAAGCGAAGGCGCGCATGGCCTCGGCATCAGACCAGACCGTGAGTGTGACCTGATGCAGGAGCGGCACCTCGCCGAGCCCCAGCTTGAGGCGCAGGCCGGCGGGCGCACCGAGCGTCGGCACAGCGCTCCAGAAATCGAGCAGCCGTGAGCTCCTGATGGTCGCGCGGGTGAGCACGACGAGCGGGGCGTCCGCGCGGGCGTTTTGGGCCGAAGCCACCGGCGGCACGACGAAGGGGGCGCGTCCGTCCCACAGCCCGCTGACGGCGGCGGTCTCGGCGTAGAGCGTCACGCTTTCGGCCGACCAGTCCCGCCAGCGCGCATGGACCGGGCTTGCCGCGATGCCCGAGCGCGCCGTGGCGATGTCGGGCCAGGTGACCAGGATGGCGTAGACCGACCAATTCGGGCGTGGATCGAAGCCCTCGCCGGAACCAGAGCCGAACAGCTTGAAAAAGCCGATACCCGGCGTGCGTGACAGGGGGTGGCGGGCGAGCGGCATCTGGCCGAAGGCCCACAGACGCGCCGACGCCGTGCCGAAGCGGTAGGCTGACAGGGTCAGGATCGGCAGGGCGCGAGCGCTGGCGGCCGCATGATCGGCGGGGCGTGACTGCGCGCGGGGATGGTCGGAGGCGAGGTCGGCTCGACTGTCGCCGGCCCCGGCGGCGGCCGGGTCAGGCGTGACGGCATCCGAGGCCTCTGTCATCACGGCTTCCTCGGCATGCGGAACGGCAGCAGTGCTTTGACCCAGGCTTGCGCGAAGCGGCCGAGATCGAGGCTTTCGTGCATGGCCGCCGTGTCGGTTCCAATGAGGCGGGTCGCGACGACGGAGCGGGCATAGAAGGGGCTGTCCTCCAGCGTGCGGACCACGGTTGCGTGACCGCCTTCGGCGCGGGTATGGCGCGGGATGCGCCAGATCGGCGTCGAGGGGAGCCGGACACGGCCTGGCGGGGCGAACTCGCTGACGCCGCCGGTATGGTCGAAGTGCAAGCCGAGCGTGAGCGGTGAGCCGTCGCGGCGCATCACGTCATAGAGTACGGCGGCGCCGTCGCCGACGTCGGCGCGCGACCAGTCCCATCGCGTGAAGCCACGCTCCAGGGGCTCGTCGCCGGCGTTCATGTCGAGATAGCCCGGGCCGGACCAGGACAGACCGGGCGAGGTCAGGTCGACCTCGACGCGCGCGCGCGGCGCGATCGGCCACCAGGCATGACGGCCGTCGCCGTCGAGCAGGAAATGCTTGCGCGTGACGACCTTCGGATGGATGCGGATCGTGCCCTTGACGCGGCGCGGGAATGGCGCGGTCCACTCGTCGATCGAAATCTCGAGGTGCGTGCCGGTCCAGCGCAGGGCGCTCGGGCCGATGGCGAGCGTGGCCCGATCGCGGCTAACGTGGCGGCGGCCGCGCTCCGTCATGGTCCAGTAGCCGCCGCGACTGCTGTAGAGAGCGACGTTGAGCGCTGCGTGATTCATCGGCTCGTGGCGGCCCGACCAGGCGTAGTAGGGCGAGAAAACCGAGCCGATGAAGCCGATGATGGTCAGGCCCTGGCTGCGGTCGGCGCTCAGCGCGTCGACGTACCACCAGATGTAGCCGCCGGGCGAAACGTCCTGATCGAAGCGCGGTCCTGCACAAGGCTCGCAGCTGCCTGCCGCCCGGAAAGGGCCGCCATCGGAACACCCGGTCCCGGGTGGACGCTGCCGCCCGCCAGGTACAGCCCCGGGAGGCTCGAACGGCTGCCGGGCCGCTGGAATGCCGAAAGCGAGCCGTGCGAGGCCCGCCCGTAGAGCGCCCCACCCGTCGCCGGGAACAGGCGGTGGAAGTCCGCCGGACTCGTCATGCGCCGGGCGCTCCCGTGGCCGTCGATCCTGAGGCCGCAGCGGTTCAACAGGGCGCGGGTCGCCTGCCAGCATCGGTCGATCTCCTCGTGTGGGAGGGGTGTCGTGTCGCCGACGGCCGGCGCATTGACGAGAATGAGAGCGCGCTCGTGAGCATTGGGAGCGGGGGCTAAGTCGGTGCCGCCGCGATCCTGCGCGCACAGGTAGACGGTGGGCTCACGCGGCAGGCGGCGCAGCCGGGCTATGTCGTTGAACTCGGCGGTGTAGTTGCTCGAGAAGAAGACGTTGTGGCGGACGAGCGGGAAGCCGTCGAACCGCTCGGCGAGGCAGACGGCGAGTGCGGACAGCGAGCGCAGGCGCGGGCTGAGCGCGGTGAGGCCGACGCTTGCCTCGGGTCCGAGAAGACCGGTCGCCAAGGCCTGTTCGTCTCCGTTGAAGACAACGGCGTCGGCGGCGATCGCCTCGCCGTCAGCGAGCCTCACGCCGCTGACGCGCCCTGCTGTCGTCGTGATGGCCGTCACGGTGCTTGCCATGCGGAACGCCGCGCCGCGTGCAGCCGCGAGGCGTGCCAAGGCGGCCGGGAGAGCCGTCATTCCGCCCGATAGGGCGTAGACGCCTTGTGTCTCGACGTGGGCGATCAGCATCAGGGTGGCGGGCGCGGAATACGGCGAGGCCCCGCAGTAGGTCGCGTAACGACCGAACAGTTGCAGCAGGCGCGGATCGCTGAAGTACCCCTTCAGCGTCTGCCACAGGCTCGCCTGAGGATTGATCAGGAACAGGCTGCCGGGGTCGACGGCGGCCATGCGCGCGGCAAGCCCCATCATGGAGGGTCGATCGGCGGCCATGAAGGTCGGCCGGAGGCTCGCTTCGAGGCGCTGGGCGGTGCGCGCGAAGGCCTCGTAGGCGCGCGCCTCGGCGGGCCCGGCAAAGGCGCCGATGGCGTCGATCGTCGCCGTCTTGTCGGCGTGCAGGTCGAGACGCTCGCTCTCCGACCAGGCGTGCCGCGCGATGATCGACAGGGGGGAAAGGCTCACCTCATCCTCGAGCCGCGCACCGACGGTGGCAAGCAGGTCGTCGAACACCCAGCGCATGGTCAGGACGGTGGGGCCAGCGTCGACGGCGAGGCCCTCCACGTCGAGCTGGCGGATCTTGCCGCCCGGCTGGTCGGCCTGATCGACGACGAGGACGTCGAAGCCGGCATGGGAGAGTTCGAGTGCGGCCGAGAGGCCGCCGATGCCGGCACCGACGACGACGACGCGGTCGCCGCCTTGTGATCGGCCCACACTCGGCAAGCCGGTGTGGGGCTGTGCTTCACCATGGCGTGCGGTCGTGGCGGAAGGGTCTGTTGCAGGCATCCGCGATCTCGTTCCGCGATCTCGTCAGGGCTCGGCCCGGCGGGCCGGGGGGCTTCGGCAGTCTCCGAACGGCTCGGCGCTTGCCAATGGCGTCAATATAAACTTACAGTTCAGTCAGGCAATCTAAGTTTACATGACGCAAGCGCGGGGCGGGCAGGTCCCAGAGGAGCGGCCATGGGGATCGTTGAAGACCGCATCGAGGCGGCATTGCGCACGGCGCTGGCGAGGACCCGCCATGGGCCCGCGCCAGCGCAGCTCGCCGAAGCCATGGAGTACGCGGTACTCGGTGGCGGCGCGCGCATGCGGCCGCGGCTCGTCCTCGCCGTCGCCCAGGCCTGCCGGGCAGGTCCGGGCGAAGCAGCCGCCGACGGTGCCGCAGTCGATGCGGCCGCCGCGGCGATCGAGTTCATGCACTGCGCGTCCCTGGTGCACGACGATCTGCCGTGCTTCGACGACGCCGACATGCGGCGCGGACGGCCATCGGTGCACCGCGCTTATGGCGAGCCGATCGCCGTGCTGGTCGGCGACGGCCTCATCGTGCTCGCCTTCGAGACGCTGCTGGCGGCTGCCTCCTCGCGCCGGCCGGAACTCGTCGCGCAACTCGTCGGCATTCTCGCGCGCGCGGTCGGCATGCCGCATGGCATCGTCGCTGGCCAGGGCTGGGAGAGCGAGGCCACGATCGATCTTGCCGCCTATCATCGCGCCAAGACCGGCGCGCTGTTCATGGCAAGCGCCGAACTCGGTTCGGCAGTCGCCGGACATCGCAGCGCGGCGAGCGCGACCCACGGCTGGGCGGCGTTCGGCTGCCGGCTCGGGGAGGCGTATCAGGTCGCGGACGACCTTGCCGATGCCGTGACGGCTGCGAGCGATACCGGCAAGCCGGCTGGGCAGGACATAGCGCACGATCGCCCGAGCCACGTGCGCGAGCACGGCATCGAGGCGAGCGTCAGCAGGCTCCGGGCCCTGATCGCGGCGGCGATCGAGGCCATCCCGGACTGCCCTGGCCGCGACGATCTCTGCGCCGTCGTGCAGCGCGAGACGGCGCGCTTCATGCCGCGCAGCCTTGCCCAATGCGCGGCGTGAGCCTGCCGCGCACGGGGATGCTGGGGCGGTTCGCCGACCGCCTCGCCGAGTTGCGCGGGCGGCTCGCTGCAAACCCCAAGTTCCATGCCGCCGCCGTGCGCAATCCGCTGACGCGCCCAATCGCCCGCAGGAAGGCGCGCAAGCTGTTCGATCTCGTTGCCGGTTTCGTCTATTCGCAGGTGCTCTTTGCGGGCGTGAAGGTCGGCCTGTTCCGTGCGCTTGCCACGGGTCCCCTAGACCTGTCCGAGGTGGCGTCGGCTTGCGACCTGCCGGAGGCCGAAGCGCGCCGCCTCGTCGACGCGGCAGCCTCGCTCGACCTCGTCGCCTGGCGCGCGGACGGGCGTGTGGGGCTCGCCGACCTCGGCGCAGCGCTCGTCGCCAATCCAGGCGTCATCGCCATGATCGAGCACCACGACCTGCTCTACGCAGACCTCGCAGACCCGGTGGGACTGATGCGCGGCGAGCGGCGGCGCGGCGATACCGCGCTCGGCGCCTACTGGCCCTATGCGACGGCAGCAGAGCCCGGCGCTCTCGACGATGCGGCGGTCGCGGCCTACTCGCGCCTGATGGGTGCTTCCCAGACGCTCATCGCCGGGGAGGTGCTCGACGCCTACAGCGTGACGCGCCATCGCCGGCTCCTCGATATCGGTGGCGGCGATGGCACGTTCTGCGTCGCGGCGGCAGCCCACGCGCCAAACCTCCATGTCGGGTTGTTCGACCTGCCGGCAGTGGCCGAGCGGGCGCGGGCACGGTTCGCGCACGAGGGCATCGCGGATCGGGCGACTGCGACCGGTGGCGACTTCGACCGCGATCCGCTGCCGGCGGGTGCCGATCTCGTCAGCCTGGTGCGGGTTCTCTACGACCATGACGACGACAAGGCGCTGCGCATCCTGGCTGCTGCGCGGCGCGCCATCGCGTCTGGCGGAACGCTGCTCATCGCCGAACCGATGGCGCGGGCGCCCGGCAGCGAGACGGTCGGAGATGCCTACTTTGGGTTCTACCTGCTCGCCATGGGCTCGGGCCGCGCGCGTGCGCCGGAGGAATTGGGCCGGATGGCGCTTGTGGCGGGCTTCGCAGCGCCCCGCATCGTGTCGACGCGCATGCCGTTGCAGACGGGTCTCGTCGTCGCGACAGCCTGAGGCCGGGCCGGCCACGGTACATGCCGGCATGTCCCGCACTTTTTTCGAGCGGTGCGCTCACGGCGCAAGCAGGCGGAATAGGTCATTGCCCAGAATGCATTGAAGGTTCGGCGGGCACGGTTTCGGCATCCCGGCATGCGGTCGTCAGCACTCTGATCCTGGTTATTGGCCTTGACAGTTCATAGTGTCACTTTAAGCTGACATGTGGCGGATCGTCCCGGCACGGGAGCGGACGCGGCCGAGGAGGCCAAAGGTCGATGGATACGCTGGCTGTGCTGCTGAAGAGCCCGGGGGACCTCGCGCTTGCGCGCGTCGGCCTCGTGGCGCCGGCAGCCGCCGACGTGGTGATCGACGTGCTGTGGAGCGGCATCAGCACGGGTACGGAGCGCCTGCTCTACACCGGCGACATGCCCCCTTTCCCCGGCATGGGCTATCCGCTCGTGCCAGGCTACGAGACCGTCGGCGTCGTCGCCGAGACGGCCAGCAAGCATGACGACGGGCAGAAGCGTGAGCCTCTACATCAGGGCGCGCTCGTCTTCGTGCCCGGCGCGCGCTGCTACACCAATGCGCACGGACTATTCGGCGGGGCCGCGCGGCGGCTCGTCGTGCCGCAGGCCCGTGTCATCGCCATCCCCGAGCAACTTGGCGAGCGAGGCGTGCTCGTGGCTCTTGCCGCGACGGCCCAGCACGCTCTCGCAGGCGGCCTACCCGACCTGATCGTCGGACATGGCGTCCTCGGCCGGCTCAT
The DNA here is from genome assembly GCA_033764645.1 of Hyphomicrobiaceae bacterium. GTDB lineage: Bacteria > Pseudomonadota > Alphaproteobacteria > Rhizobiales > Hyphomicrobiaceae > Filomicrobium. The sequence goes on along the minus strand of JANRIT010000035.1, from coordinate 47,168 downwards.
CGCACGGCTGTGCATTGCTCACGGGGGAGCGGCCCCGGCCGTGTGGGAGCGAGATCCCTCGCGCACCGGCGGGGCCGCTGGTTACTCCGTCACGGATGCCGACAGCGATCCGCGCCGCGACTACCAGCGCATCTGCGACGTGAGCGGCGACAGCGCCATACTCGACAGTCTCGTCGGCCGCATGGCCGCAGGCGGAGAGATCGTGCTCGCGGGCTTCTACGCCGAGCGGCTGTCGTTCGCTTTCCCTCCCGCCTTCATGCGGGAAGCCAGGATCCGCATCGCGGCCCAGTGGCAGCCTGCCGACCTCGCCACGGTCCTCGACCTCGTCGCGAGCCGACACCTGTCGCTCGACGGCCTCATCACGCACCGCGCCAGCGCCAGTGACGCTCCGCAGGCCTACGAACAGGCCTTCGGCGACCCGGCGTGTCTCAAAATGATTCTCGACTGGAGGACGACAGCCCAATGAGCGCTTCGGAAGGCTATATCGGGCAGGGCGGTTCGCACGCCTCGGTCGAGGACTTTATCGACAACGGTGGCGCCGGTAGCGGCGGCGGGGGTAGTGCGCCTCGGCGCGAGCCGGAGCTCGAGCCCGAGCCCGAGGTGAAGGCGGCCAAGGCGACGCAGATCATCGCCATCTACGGCAAGGGCGGCATCGGCAAGTCGTTCACGCTGGCCAACCTCAGCTACATGATGGCCCAGCAGGGCAAGCGCGTATTGCTCATCGGCTGCGACCCGAAGAGCGACACGACCTCCCTGCTGTTCGGCGGCAAGAGCTGCCCGACCATCATCGAGACCTCGACCAAGAAGAAGCTCGCTGGCGACGAGGTCGGCATCGGCGACGTCTGCTTCAAGCGCGACGGCGTTTACGCCATGGAGCTCGGCGGCCCCGAGGTCGGCCGCGGCTGCGGCGGGCGCGGCATCATCCACGGCTTCGAACTGCTCGAGAAGCTCGGCTTCCATTCATGGGACTTCGACTACGTCCTGCTCGACTTCCTCGGCGACGTGGTGTGTGGCGGCTTCGGCCTGCCGATCGCCCGCGACATGTGCCAGAAGGTCATCGTCGTCGGATCGAACGACCTGCAATCGCTCTACGTCGCCAACAACGTCTGCTCGGCGGTCGAGTACTTCCGCAAGCTCGGCGGCAACGTCGGCGTCGCCGGCATCGTCATCAACAAGGACGACGGTACGGGCGAGGCGCAGGCCTTTGCCGACGCGGTCGGAATTCCTGTCCTTGCGGCGATCCCGGCTGACGAGGACATCCGCCGCAAGAGCGCCAACTACCAGATCATCGGCCGGCCTGGTGACCGCTGGGCGCCCGTCTTCGAGACGCTCGCCACCAACGTCGCCGAAGCCCCTCCGCGTCATCCCAAGCCGCTGACGCAGGACGGCCTGCTCGGCCTGTTCAGCGGCGACGTCGTCGGTCGCAGTGTCGTGCTGTCGCCGGCGACCATGGCCGACATGTGCGGCACGGCGACGATCGTCAAGCCGTCGCTCGAAGTCGTCTACGACGCCGTCTGACGGAAACCGGAGTAGGAGGCCACATGAGCCCCGACGTCGCCATCGAGACCACTTCTGAAATTGTCGATCCCGCGGGGGCGGCGACCGGAGGCGGCTGCCATGGCGGAGCCGGCGAGATGCGCCGCGCCGCCGAGGCCGCCGGCAAATCCGAGACGCTCCAGCGCTACGCGCAGGACTATCCGCAGGGTCCCCACGACAAGCCGCAGAGCATGTGCCCCGCTTTCGGCTCGCTGCGCGTTGGCTTGCGGATGCGGCGCACCGCGACCGTGCTGTCGGGCTCGGCCTGCTGTGTGTACGGACTGACGTTCACGTCGCATTTCTACGGCGCACGCCGCACCGTCGGCTACGTTCCGTTCAACTCCGAGACGCTCGTGACGGGCAAGCTGTTCGAGGATATCCGCGACGCCGTCTACAAGCTCGCCGATCCCGCCCTCTACGACGCCGTCGTCGTCACGAACCTGTGCGTGCCGACTGCGTCAGGCGTGCCGCTGCAACTCCTGCCCAAGGAGATCAACGGCGTTCGCATCATCGGCATCGACGTGCCGGGCTTCGGTGTGCCGACGCACGCGGAGGCCAAGGACGTGCTGGCGGGCGCCATGCTCGCCTACGCGCGCCGGGAGGCCGAACAGGGCCCAGTCGCTGCACCGCGCGCCGGCGTCCCGGACCGTCCGACGGTCACGCTGCTCGGCGAGATGTTCCCCGCCGATCCCGTCGGCATCGGCATGATGCTCGAGCCCTTGGGGCTAGCCATCGGGCCGGTGGTGCCGACACGCGAATGGCGCGAACTCTATGCAGCCTTCGACTGCGCAGCGGTTGCCGCCATCCATCCCTTCTATACCGCCTCGGTGCGCGAGTTCGAGACGGCGGGCCGCACGGTGGTCGGATCGGCCCCGGTCGGCGTCGAGGGCACGGCCAACTGGCTCGAGGCGATCGGCACGGCGTGCGCCGTCTCACCTGCCAAGATCGCCGCCGCGCAGAACCGCTTCGTGCCCGCCGTGAAGGCGGCCCTCGAGCGGTCGCCGGTCAAGGGGCGCATCACGGTATCGGGCTACGAGGGCTCGGAGCTGCTGGTCGCGCGCCTGCTCGTCGAGAGCGGCGCGACCGTGCACTACGTCGGCAGCGCCTGTGCGAAAACGCGCTTCTCCGAGGCTGACCGCGACTGGCTGACGGCGCGCGGTGTCGAGGTCGTGTTCCGCGCCTCACTCGAGCGCGACGTCGCCGCCGTCGAGGCCTTCCGTCCCGATCTCGCCATCGGCACCACGCCGGTCGTGCAGAAGGCCAAGGAAATGGCCATCCCGGGTCTCTACTTCACGAACCTCATCTCGGCGCGCCCTCTCATGGGACCAGCAGGCGCCGGCTCGGTCGCGCAGGTCGTCAACGCAGCCATCGGCAACGCCGGCCGCTTCCGCGACATGACCGATTTCTTCGCCGGGGTCGGCACCGGGGACGCCGCCGGCATCTGGGAGGATACGCCCGTCGAACGGGCCGACTTCCGCAAGAAACAACTTGCCTCGCGCGCGGTGAAGCCCACCTCCGAGGAGCCCATCGGATGCTGATCCTCGATCACGACCGCGCTGGCGGATACTGGGGTTCGGTCTACGCCTTCACGGCCATCAAGGGGCTGCAGGTCATCATCGACGGGCCGGTCGGCTGCGAGAACCTGCCAGTAACCGCCGTGCTTCACTACACGGACGGTCTGCCGCCGCACGAGCTGCCCGTCGTGGTGACGGGGCTCGGCGAGGAGGAGCTCGGCAAGCTCGGCACCGAGGGCGCCATGAAGCGCGCGCACGGCGCGCTCGACCCAGCACTACCCGCCGTCGTCGTGACCGGCTCGATCGCCGAGATGATCGGCGGCGGCGTAACGCCCGAAGGCACCGGCATCAAGCGCTTCCTGCCGCGCACGATCGACGAGGATCAGTGGCAGTCGGCTGACCGCGCCCTGAAGTGGCTGTGGACGGAGTTCGGTGCGAAGAACGGCAAGCGGCCGAAGCCGAAGAAGCGCAAGGAGGGCGACAAGCCCCGCGTCAATCTCATCGGGCCGATGTACGGCACCTTCAACATGCCGTCCGATCTCGCCGAGATGCGCCGCCTTGTCGAAGGCATCGGCGCGGAAGTCAACATGGTGTTCCCGCTCGGCAGCCATCTCGCCGACGTGGGCCGTCTGATCGACGCGGATGTCAACGTCTGCCTCTACCGCGAGTTCGGCCGCATGCTGTGCGAGGAACTCGACCGGCCTTACCTGCAGGCGCCCATCGGCCTGCACTCGACGACGAAGTTTCTGCGCAAGCTCGGTGAGCTGACCGGGCTCGATCCGGAGCCGTTCATCGCTCGCGAAAAGCACACGACGATCAAGCCCGTGTGGGACATCTGGCGCAGCGTCACGCAGGACTTCTTCGGCACGGCGACGTTCGGCATCGTGGCGGGCGAGACCTACGCGCGCGGCGTGCGCAATTTCCTCGTCGACGATCTCGGGCTGCCGTGCTCGTTCGCCATCGCGCGGACGGCGGGCAAGAAGACCGACAACGAAGCGGTGCGCAGCCTCGTGCAGCAGGCCACCCCTCTCGTCGTGTTCGGCAGCTACAACGAGCGCATGTATCTCGCCGAGGTCGGCTCGAAAGCGACCTTCGTTCCGGCCTCCTTCCCCGGCACCTTCATCCGTCGAACCACGGGCAGCCCATTCATGGGCTATGCAGGTGCAGCCCACCTCGTGCAGGAAGTCTGCAACGCTCTGTTCGACGCGCTCTTCCACATCCTGCCGCTCGGCAGCGACCTCGACCGCATCGAGGCGACGCCGGGCCGTTTCCACCGCGAGCTGCTGTGGGAGGCCGAGGCGCTAGAGCGGCTCGAGGCACACGTCGAAAGCCATCCCGTCGTCAGCCGCATCTCGGCGGCCAAGAACCTGCGCGATGCCGCCGAACAGGCCGCTCGCGAGGCCGGTGAGGCGCGCGTCACGGCCGAGCGGCTCGCCGCGACGCTCAAACCCCGTCAACGCGAAAAAGCAATGGCATGAGGCCCGACCTGCCACGATCCTTTCGCAGCATTCTTTACACGTCACGGTGACATGAGGACTGAACCGATGAGCACCATCGCATCGCCCCCCGCCCTGAGCGAAGCCCGCAGCCGCCGGCTGCGCAGCCGGCAGAGCGCGGAAGCCCAGTACCGCATCATCTTCGCCGCCAGCATCGCCTTCTTCCTCGTGGCGGTGATCGCCGCCCGCGCCGTGCGCGTGGTGCGCGCGCCGTTCGAGGACGGTGTGAGTGGCGAACCCGACAAGTCGCTGATCACGGAAGCGCGGGAACTCGCGCATTCGACGCTGCCCTACGCCTTCATGGGCTGAGGGCCGGCTGAGCGGCATCGAGAAGTTGTGCCGGCGAAAGTCGGTGCTTCACGCGCCATGGGAGCTCCATGGCCGACACCCCGCCGTGCGGGATTGGCACGGTAACGGGCGAAGGCCCACTCGAACCGGAGAAGACGATGGCTAACAATAGTCTCGATCCGAACAACCTGACCGACGAGCAGGCGAGAGAGATCCACTCTGGCTTCATGAGCCAGACGATCGTCTTCATCGCCATTGCGGTCGCCGCGCACTTCCTGACCTGGATCTGGAAGCCCTGGCTGCCCTGATGCCGTCGATGGAATTCCGGTAGCCCCGCAAGGCACCGGACGATGATCAAACCAAGGAGAATTCAATGTACAGAATCTGGCAATTGTTCGGTGTTCGCACCGTCATGGTCGGCCTTTATGCATGGCTCGGATTCCTGGCCATCATGATCCATCTCGTGCTGCTTTCGACCGACAAGTACAACTGGATCGAAGGCGCCAGCAAGTCGCCCAAGGCGGCCGAGATGTCGCCGATGCCCGGCAAGAAGCTCGCGGGCGTCAACGGCTGATGTGCCCGTTGGGTTGGTGGCGCGCAGGGCCGCGTGGTCCTGGCGTCACCACCCGAAGCCGGCTTCAAGAAAACCGATAGCAATGGGGCCAAAGCCGGACGACTTTCCCCCGGAGGATCGCGCAAATGGCACTTCTCAGCTTTGAAAGAAAATACCGCGTCCGAGGCGGCAATCTGGTCGGCGGCGACCTGTTCGATTTCTGGGTCGGCCCCTTCTACGTCGGCTTCTTCGGGTTCACGACGATCTTTTTCTCGGTGCTCGGCACGGCCTTGATCTTTTGGGGGGCTGCTCTGCAGCAGAACTTCAATCCCTGGACGATCAATATCGCGCCGCCCGATCTCAAATACGGGCTCGGCATTGCGCCGCTGAAGGAAGGCGGCCTCTGGCAGTTCATCACGGTATGCGCCATCGGCGCGTTCGTTTCGTGGGCGCTGCGGCAGGCCGAAATCTCCCGCAAGCTCGGCATGGGCTATCACATTCCTATCGCTTTCAGCTTCGCCATATTCGCTTACGTGACGCTCGTCGTCATCCGTCCGGTGCTGCTCGGCGCCTGGGGGCATGGGTTCCCCTACGGCATCTTCAGCCACCTCGATTGGGTGTCGAACGTCGGCTACCAGTTCCTGCACTTCCACTACAACCCGGCGCACATGATCGCGGTGTCGTTCTTCTTCACCACGGTGCTGGCGCTGTCGCTGCACGGCGCGCTCGTGCTCTCGGCGGTCAATCCGCAAGAGGGCGAGACGGTCAAGACGCCCGATCACGAGGACACGTTCTTCCGTGACGCGATCGGCTACTCGATCGGCACACTCGGCATCCACCGCCTGGGCTTGTTCCTGGCGCTGAACGCCGCGTTCTGGAGCGCCATCTGCATCGTCATCAGCGGCCCCTACTGGACCCGTGGCTGGCCCGAGTGGTGGAACTGGTGGCTCAACCTTCCGATCTGGAATTGAGTGAGGGTGCCATGGCTGAATATCAAAACATCTTTACGCGGACACAGGTCCGCGGCCACGGCGAGCCTGGTGTGGCGGACATGCAGGGAGATTTCCCTCGCGTCGGCGGCATCACCTTCTCCGACCTGCTCGGCCGGCTCGGCAACGCTCAGATCGGTCCGATCTACCTGGGGTACCTGGGCAGCTTCTCGCTGATCTTCGGCATCCTCGGCTTCAACATCATCGGCTTCAACATGCTGGCGTCGGTGAACTGGGATCCGATCCAGTTCATCCGCCAACTGTTCTGGCTGAGCCTCGATCCACCGCCGCCGGCCTATGGGCTGTCGTGGCCGCCGCTCGGACAGGGTGGCTGGTACATGATCGCCGGCATGCTGATCACCGCCTCGCTGCTCCTGTGGTGGGTGCGCATGTACCGGCGGGCGCTCGCGCTCGGCATGGGCACGCACGTCGCCTGGGCCTTCGCAGCGGCGATCTGGCTCTATCTCGTACTCGGCTTCTTCCGGCCCCTGTTCATGGGGAGCTGGGGTGAGGCGGTGCCGTTCGGCATCTTCCCCCACCTCGACTGGACGGCCGCGTTCTCCATCCGCTACGGCAACCTGTTCTACAATCCGTTCCACGCCCTCTCGATCGCGTTCCTCTATGGCTCGGCAGTGCTGTTTGCCATGCACGGCGCGACGATCCTCGCCGTCAGCCGCTTCGGTGGTGATCGCGAGATCGAGCAGATCACGGATCGTGGCACGGCTTCCGAGCGGGCGGCGCTGTTCTGGCGCTGGACCATGGGCTTCAACGCGACGATGGAGTCGATCCATCGCTGGGCGTGGTGGTTCGCAGTCCTGTGCCCGCTGACCGGCGGCATCGGCATCCTGTTGACCGGGACCGTCGTCGACAACTGGTACCTGTGGGCCGTCAAGCACGACTTCGCCCCCAGCTATCCCGCCATGGTTCCGCCGGCGCTCGATCCGGCAGCCGCAGGAGGTGCAAGATGAGTTCCAAATCCAACGAGCCCTTCCTGGTACCGGCGATCGTGTTCGCGGTCTTCCTTCTCGGGGCGCTCGGCGCCTGGTTCCTCAAGGTGCCATCAACGAAGGAGCAGCTCGGCTACCGCGGCACGGGCATGGAGACCGTCACCAACAAGCGGACGGCGGCGGCAACGGCAGCGCTCAATGCGGTGCCCGAGGCGCTGCCAGCCGAGGACGCCGGCGGCAAGCGGGCCTCCGAGGTCTATCAGAACGTCAAGGTGCTCGGGCACCTGAGCGAGGCGCAGTTCAACCGCGTCATGCTCGCCATCACCGAGTGGGTGTCTCCCGAGCAGGGCTGCGCCTACTGCCACGGTGAGGACGCCACATTCGCCAAGGACGACCTCTATACCAAGGTGGTCGCCCGGCGCATGTTCCAGATGAACTACCACATCAACGAGAAGTGGCAGAACCACGTCGGCCAGACCGGGGTGACCTGCTACACCTGCCACCGCGGCAAGCCCGTTCCGGACAACATCTGGTTCAACGAGCCGGCAAGCCGCCAGTCGACCCGCGCGCTCGGCAACGACAACGGCCAGAACAGGGCCGGCGTCGAGGTCGCTGCGTACTCGTCGCTGCCCTACGATCCGCTGACGCCGTTCATCGAGAAGGATGCCGAGATCCGCGTCATCGGCAAGGAAGCCCTGCCGCACGGCAACCGGCAGTCGATCAAGCAGACCGAGTGGACTTACTCGCTGATGATGCACATGTCCGAGTCGCTCGGACAGAACTGCACCTTCTGTCACAACACCCGCTCGTTCGCGGAGTGGGACCAGAGCCGGTCGCAGCGCACCACGGCGTACCATGGCATCCGCATGGCACGCGATCTCAATGCCGCCTACCTTACGCCGCTTCAGCCGACCTATCCGGCAACGCGACTCGGGCCGGGCGGAGACGCGCCGAAGGCCAACTGCGCCACCTGTCACCAGGGCGCGAACAAGCCACTGGGCGGTGTGAGCATGATCAAGGACTATCCGGAGCTGTCGAAGTCCGGCGGCAACTGAAGCGAAGCGTGACGAGGCGTAGGCAGCAAGCGCGTCCACGCCTCGTCACATCCCTCGAGCCGGCAGTTCGGCTTGTGCCATTCCACCATCGCGTCACCGACACTTCGTGTCCCGCCCCACTCGTCGGGACCCGGTGGAACCAACTGGGCGCTTGCGCATCTCAAGACGGTCGCCCTACCCACAGCCGTCCAACTTTAGCGGCACACCTGCAGCGGCACTGGCCTCACACCAAGCATCAAGCGGTCGATCGACCGTTTGCCCCACGTGTTGGGTGGTCCGCCGCGTCAGCAACAAAAGAAGCCCCTCGGGCACACGACGTCCCTGCGAACGACGTCCTCTCGACGCGGGAGCCAGTCCATGGCGCCCGCGTTTTTTCGTCTGGCGGTCTTGTGGCGCGGTGCGTCCCCGAGCAGGCGCATGCCGCCGGCACTGAAGGGACGCCGCCAGGGCCATCTCAGTCGAGACCGAGCTCGCTCCAGCGCTCGAGATAGATGCGCAGCCAGGGTGTCAGAGCCTCCGGCGCCACGCGCGCCTGCCGCATCAGGTCGGCTGGAACGATCCAGGCCGTCTCGGAAACCTCCGCCGGGTCGAGGTCCAGGTGTACCGCCGAGGCGTCGATCGACCCGCGAAAGACGTGCACGCGCTCATGCTCGATCAGAGCCGCGCCGACGTCCGCGCGGTACTCGATCGTCCGGGTTTGCGAGAGCGAAGTTTCGAGGCCGAGCTCCTCACGCATGCGCCGATGCGCGGACGCAGCGATATCCTCGCCCCAGTCGGGGTGCGAGCAGCACGTGTTGGCCCACTGACCGCCCGAATGATACTTCCCGGCGGCGCGACGCTGGATCAGCAGCCGTCCGTCCCGGTCGAACACGAAGACCGAGATGGCGACATGCAGCAGGCCGAGGCGATGGGCTTCGAGCTTGCCGACGGGATAGAGCGTGCCATCGCTGGCGATGGCCGGGATGATGATATCGCCGTCCTCACGAGACCGCACTGCCCCATCACGATCGTCGCAACGGCGAGTCAAGGCGTGCGACCTCACGGGCGGCGCAGGGCGGCGTTCGGCAAGCTTTGCTTGCAGCGCAGCCGGCATGGCTGGGCGAACGCGCGACGGCGTGGGTCGCCATAGTGCATCCGCGTGTAATCTAGCATGGCGTTTCGGCACGGCAACGCGCCTTGACGCGATCTCTTGCGCAAGCCTGCGCAGCCTTTGCCAGAGCGAATGCGGAAAAGCCGCCGAATGCCGACGGGGGGGTGAGACGGCCACAGCGGTGAGCCATCGGCAAGCGAGCCGACGGCATTCCTGGTGACAAGGTCGGCGGTGCCGTTGCCAGAGGCAAGCCCGGTGCGGACTGTTCGCGTCAGAGTCGGAGATTCGCTGGCCGCGCCCTTGGCGCGCGCCCGCCCCGTCCACCGTGGAAAAGGTTGCCGCTGATGACAGCTCAATTCGCCGTGCCGAACCGCGATCAAGGGGTCTCGGGTTCCCTCGCGGAGGTGTTCGTCCTGTGCGCGATGGCCTTCGCCACCCTTGCCGCCGGTACGGCGCTCACCCTGCAGGCGGGCGTCGACCCGCTGACCGCGAGCCTTGTGGCGCTCGGGCTTTACGCCGCCTTCCTCGTGCTGCACCACATCGTCCGGCGACGCGCCAACAGGCCGGCGGCCGTCGTTCGCGCGCCTGCCGCCGCACCTGCCGAGCCCAGCGCTGGGCGTCCGCCTGTAGCCGGCGCGTTCGGCCGCGTCGCTGGCGCGGCACCGCGCATGCCAAGTCTTGGCGCCGGCTCCGATCTGCCGTCCCTCAGGCCGCAGGCGGCGAATGCGGGTGGCCTGCGCGGGGTGCCGCCACCTCCTGATCTTGCTTCGATCCTCATCGGTGAGACGCAGGCGCCTGCTGCCCCGCCGCGGCTCCCCGGCGTTTTATCCGCCGATCCGGGCCCGGCCCAACCCCGCAGCGTCCTGCACTCAAACTCCGATTATCCCGCAGTGCCCGACGCAAAGGTGGCCGAGCGCGCCGACCCGGCGCTGCCGCCCGGCGGCCCCGTGCTGTCGCCGCGCGAGGCGGACGTGGAGATCCTGCAAGCGCTCATCCGCAAGCTCGCCGACGAGGTCAATGCCGTCGAGGCCGCGACACGCTCGCGCGAGGGCGGCCGCGCTCAGCGGCGCCAGCCGGGCCGGCGGCCCATCCGGCCGCTGAGCCTCGGCATCGAGCGCGTTGGCGTGCCCGCGTCCGACGACGACGGGGAGGCCCAGGCCTCGGCCGGCGCGGCGCCCCAGCACCGCGATCCTGGACTTGCGACCGGCCAGCCCGGAACGGCTGCCGACTTCGACGGGGCGGCTGTCGCGGCGCAGGCCGTTGCAGCACTTGCGGCCGGTCGCATCGATCTGCTGCTGCAACCCATTCTGGAGCTCGGCTCGCACAAGCCACGCCATTTCGAGGTGTCGCTGCGCCTGCGTGACGCGGCGGGCAGCGGCATCGACCTATCGCCCGCTGTCGGTGTCGTCGGGTCCGGGCTGCTGGCGCGGGTGGAGCAGGCAGGCCTCGCCCGCACGGCGCGCTTCGCCTTGCGTCTCGAGGCGCGCGGGCGCACGGACCAGTTGTTCTCCACCGTCAGTGGGGCTGCGATCACGCATGCCGGCTTCCTCGACGAGGTCGCCGATGCGTTCCGCGCGCGCGAGACGTTCGCGGGCCAGCTCGTCATGACCTTCGCGCAGGCCGACGTGCGCGGTTTTGGCGACCAGGAGTGGTCGACGCTGGCCGACCTCGCCGACCTCGGCTTCCGCTTCGCGCTGTCGTCGGTGAGCGACCTCGACATCGATCTGGAGGGTCTCGCGGTGCGCGGCTTCAAGTTCGTCAAGCTCGATGCCGACGTGTTCCTCAATGGCCTGCCGCTCGGCGAGGATCGTGTGCCCGCGATCGACATCTGCCGGCATCTGGCGGGGCTTGGACTCGAGACCATCGTCGGGCGCATCGACGACGAGGCGACCGCGCGCGCCATCGCAGGGCTCGGCGTCGCCTACGGCCAGGGCTACCTGTTTGGAGCGCCGCGTCCCGTGTTGCCCGAGGTCGTCGAGCCACAGGGCGGGACCGCCGCGGCGTGAGTGGCCTTGACCGATGCCAGTAGCGCGGCGCGCCGCATTGCACCGGCGAGGACTGCTGTCCTACACACAGTTTCGATCGAACCTGCGGCGGAGCCATACATGACCGCGCGTGACGCCGAGGACGCCCCGCCTGCCATTCCCGTGCTGCGATCGATCGGTCCACTCGCCTCGACGGCTGACGCTTGGCTCGTCGACATCTGGGGCGTGATGCATAACGGGGTGCGTCCGTTTGCGGACGCCGTCGCCGCGTGCCGGCGCTTTCGCGAGGACGGTGGCAGCGTCCTTTTGCTCTCGAACTCGCCGCGCCCGGCGGCCGGCGTCGCGGCTCAACTCGATCAAATCGGCGTCGACCGCGCCGCCTACGATGCCGTCGTCTCCTCGGGTGATGCGACGCGCGGCCTGATCGCGGAATTGGGGCAGGCGGGCATCGTCCACATCGGTCCGGCGCGTGACCTGCCGCTGTTCGATGGCCTTCCGGTGCACATCAGCGAGGCTGCCACGGCGGCGGCCGTCGTTTGCACGGGGCTCGTCGACGATACGTCGGAGACCCCGGACGATTACACCGCCGCCCTGGAGACACTCGCCCGCCACGGTTTGCCGATGCTGTGCGCCAACCCGGACATCAAGGTCGAGCGCGGCGGCAGCGTGATCTGGTGCGCGGGGGCACTGGCCCGGGTCTACGCGGAGCGCTGCGGCACGGTGCTCTACGCCGGCAAGCCCCACCCGGCTATCTACGAGCTTGCCTTCGCGGCGCTGGCGCGGTTGCGCGGAGGTCCGGTTGCGCGGGCCCGCATGCTCGTCATCGGCGACGGCATCGAGACCGACATCGCCGGCGCGGCGGCCAACGGCATCCGCTCGGTATATGTTGCAAGCCCGGTGCACCTGCCAGTGTCCGCGCTGCTCGATGCGGCGGCTCTTGCAACTCTGTTCCCCGCCCGCGAGCGCCGCCCGGTCGCGGCCATGACGGCGCTCGCCTGGTAACGCGGGCCGTTGCCACGCCGTCACGGCGGGTGGCCACTCGCCCGGGCCAGCCGCGCGAACCTCGCGACAACACACGGCTTTTGCGCTAGTGGGTCGGTATCGGGCTGCTACGGGGCGGTCGGCGAGCGAGGGAGTGTGCGTCATGGCGGGCGAAGCAAATCCGGCGCGCGGCAACGTCGGACCCAGCCGGGTTTCGCGCTGGCTCGACTACCTGTTCGGCCGCAACGCTCTGATCGGCGCGGCGTCCCTGATGCTGCTGGTCATCTCCGGCTACGCGACGTGGGCCGGCATGAACGATTTCATCGTCGGCGTGTCGACGTCATCGGCGGCCTCGGGGCGCGAGATCGTCGGCGGCCTGTCGGTGACCAACGAGCTTCTCGTCATCGCCATCGTCATCGCGCTGACGTTCCTGATGTGGCTCGCTTTGCGCGAGACGTTCGGAGCCGGCCGCACGTGGACGGAGCGTCTGCTGACGGGTCCGCTCTATCTGTTCCTCGCCCTCTGGTCGATCGGCTTCGGCTATGGCTTCTGGTGGAGCCTCATTGCCGGCGAGGAGGCGACGCGCTCGAGCCTTTCGGGCCTGCAGGAAGACGCGCGCGATGCCTCGACGGCGGTCGGCGCGCGCATCGAGGCGGTCAAGGCGCAACTCGACAATGTCGTCACCTGGTCGGAGAGCCAGATGACGCGCGAGGAGAATTCGGGCGGAAGCTGCGGCGTGCCGTCGGGTGCCGGGCGTGGCCCGCTCTACAATGCGCGCGCGACGGTGCGCGATTCGATTCGCTCGCTGCGCGATGGCGTGGAGCAATCCTGGGTCATACCGGTCCAGCGGGACATCGAGGAGCTGAAAAAGGCAGCCGAAGGCCTGACGGGGGCTACTGTCGAGGAGCGCCAGCGCGCCTTCGAGGCGCGTGCCGCGCTGATCCGAGGCAATGCCCGCTCGATTGCTGCACGGTCCAACGAGCTTGGCTCCTCGACGGCTTCCGAGATGCGCGCGCTCGCGGCCGCCGTATCCGCCGAGCCGAACAAGCCCGGCTTCAGTTGCTACGACCCGACGCTCGCCCAGCGCCTGCGGCAGGCGGCCGACCAGGCCGCGCAGCCCGCCGTGCTGCGGCTCCGCGAGGCTGCCTTCACCGAGGGGCCGGCCGGCGTCGCCATCGCCATCAAGAACCTGTGGGCCAACATGGGTACCTATATGGCGAGCGGCTTTCACTACGTGATCTCGGGCGGCAAGACGCCGGAGGGGGCGACGGCGACGGGCGAGCCGATCACGGGCCGCGATGTGATCGCGTTACTGGCGACGGTCGGCATCGACCTCGGGCTGTTCGTGCTCACCGTGCTCAATCCGCCGGCGACCCCACCCGTGCGTCACAAGCCGAGCACGGGCCTCATTCTGCAGATCCGCGAGGCGATGCAGACAGCGACCGCGCGGGCGCCGGGAACGGATATGGAGTGGGTCCGCCGGCATTTCATCTATCACAACAAGGCGTCCTATTTCGTCATCCCCAACCTCGCCGCCTGCGATCCGAAGAACGAGACGGAGGCGGCGCGGGGGCTCGCCATGAACCAGCTCGCGGGCGTGTTCCACGATCTTGGCCTCGTCCGATGGCCGACCAAGCGGGAACTGGAGGACCTGCGCAAGGAGGAGGCCGCCGACAGCCTCACCGACCTTACCGATATCCGCAAGAAGCGCCTTGCGGCCCTCGAAGGCCAGATGACGGACGGCAAGGCGACGATCGATCTCGACAAGGACAAGATGGAGCAGATCCGCAAGGCCGAGCCGGTGCGCAACCACGGCCTGTTGTCCAAGGCCGAGCGCGTGCTGACCATCTCTGGCTGGTCGCCGTCGGCGATCCGCGACGTCGAGATCTACCGGCTCGAGGAGGAGGACGGCCTGACGCCGCTGCTCGCGGCCCTGAACGACAACCGCAACGGCAGCGAAGCGCCGAGGGCCGCCTCCGTGCCGTCGGTGCCACCGGCTGCACGGGCGTAAGGACTCGTGCATCGGCTGTAGGCTGGTACCCGACAGCGGACGGCGCCGTCGGCGGCGTTCGTCGCACGGCCGGCGGAACTACAACGAAATGATGACGTGTCGACGCGGCGCCCATCAGGCTGCCGACCTTCGCCAGCAGCGTACAAAAGTCATCGGCCTAGCAGGGCCTTGAGTCTTGCGGTGGCGGCGCTGGGCCGCATCGCTGCCGTGCTCGATTTGGCGCCGACGGACAACGAGACTGCTTTCTCCAAGCGGCCGACGATGTTATCGATACTGAGGCCGGTATTGTACTAAAGGACAAGGCGACGCCGTGGAGCAGGCAAAAGTCATCGAGACCCCGGACGACGAGCTGCTGCGGCTCGACAGCCAGTTGTGCTTCGCGCTCTATGCTTCCTCGCGCGCCATCATCCGTACCTACCGCGAGCGACTCGAGCCGATCGGCATCACCTATCCGCAGTATCTGGTGCTCATCACGCTGTGGGAGCAGAACGGCCAGACGATCAGCGAGATCGGGGAGCGGCTCATGCTCGATTCCGGTACGCTGACGCCCCTCCTCAAGCGCCTCGAGGTGATGGGCCACGTGCGCCGCCAGCGCAGTTCGGCCGACGAGCGCCAGGTGCTCATCCATCTGACGGAGAGCGGTCGCCAATTGCGCGAGAAGGCCGCCGGCGCGCGCCGCCATGTCGTGTGCCGGCTCGACATGGCGGAGAGCGAGATCGCCGATTTGCGCGCCAACCTGATGGATGTCGTAGCGCGGCTCGAGCGCACCGGCACGGGCGCCGCCGGGGCTGGGCCGGGGCGGGCACCGGCCGACCGCAGCGACGACTGAGGCGAGCGCCCGCTCCCAATCAGCCCGCTAAACCGTGAGGATGACCTTGCCGATGTGGGCGCCCTCGTCGAGGCGTGCGTGCGCGCGGGCTGCCTCGGCGAGCGGGAACGTGCTGTCGATGACGACTTTCACGCGCCCGTCGGCCAGCAAGGGCAGCACGTGCTCGCCGATGTCGCGGGCGATGGCTGCCTTGACCTCGTTCGGGCGGATGCGAAGGGTCGAGCCGGTGATCGTCAGTCGCTTGAGCATCACGCGCAGGAAGTCGACCTCCGCCTTGGAGCCCGCCTGATAGGCGATGTTGACGAGGCGGCCGTCGTCGGCGAGAGCAGCGATGTTCTTGGCGATGTAGGCGCCGCCGACCATGTCGAGGATGACGGCGACACCGCGCTTGGCCGTCGCCTCCTTGACGGCATCCAGGAAGTCGCTCGTGCGGTAGTCGACGGCCACGTCGGCGCCCAGCGCGCGGCAGGCCTCGCACTTCTCGGGCGAGCCGGCGGTGGCGATGACACGCGCGCCGAAGGCCTTGGCCAACTGGATTGCCGTGACGCCGATGCCGGACGTGCCGCCGTGGATCAGAAACCACTCTCCGGCGGCAAGCCGGCCGCGCTGAAACACGTTGTGCCAAACGGTGAAAAACGTCTCGGGCACGCCGGCTGCGGCCGATATGGCCAGTCCGGCCGGGACCGGCAGGCAGGCGGATTCCTCCGCGAGGCAGTGGCTCGCGTAGCCGCCGCCGTTGACGAGCGCCATGACGGGCGCGCCGATGGCAAAACGCGACGTGCCAGGACCGGCGGCGGCGACGTGTCCGGCCACCTCGAGGCCCGGGATATCCGAGTGCCCTTTGGGCGCCGGATACGAGCCTTGCCGCTGCAAGACGTCGGGCCGGTTGACGCCGGCTGCGGCGACCGCGACCAGGACCTGCCCGGGGCCCGGTACCGGCATGGGCCGCGTCGCGGGGCGCAGAACGTCCGGCCCGCCGGCCGCAGCGATTTCGACGACGGTCATGGTGGCGGGCAGATCGGTCATCGACAATATCCCCTCGGGCGATCAGGCAGAGGGGTGCAGCAATGCCCGAGGCAGCCGGTTGAGGCAAGCCTGCGGCCGTGGCAGCCTCGCGAGCGGGACTGGGCCGCGCGGCGGAGCGCCAGCCTCACAATGAAATGCCAAGAGGACAAACCTCACGGAGTGGCGTCATGGATTGGGATGAGGTGCGGCAACCGCCCGCGCCAGGGCCGGCGATCGGCGGCGATCTCGCCAAGCTCTCGATCGCCGAGATGGAGGTGATGGTGCCGAAGCTCGAGGCGGAGATCGCGCGCATCAGGACAGAGATCGCCAAGCGTAAGGCGCACGAGGCGGCCGCCGACGCCCTGTTCAAGCGCTGAAGTCCGCCTGAGCGGCGGCTCGCCGCTGATCGTGCGTGCCATCCTGGTGCGCCAGAGAGGCGAAGGACAGCGCGCCGGGTTTCAGATAAATCGGGGCGTTAGCCCGGCGTTAGCCTTGGCGGCGTAGTCTTGCAGTATCCAGTCATTCCTGGGTTGCGAGTGGGCCTTCCACTCGTCGCGACGCCTCCCTGTCGACTCGAGAGCCGCCATACGAGCGGCTCTTTTTTTGGTGCGGAGTGTCTCGATGAGGCGACATGCTACCCGTGGCGGGCGGTCGATCCTGGACTGGCCACACGGCACAGGCTGGGGTACCTTCCGATAACGATCGAGTAACCGTAGCGTGGCGTGGCATGGCTGAAGGTACCTACATCGAGCGGGATGGCACGGCTGCGGCACCGCTGTCATTCGGCGCGCACTTCCAGGCCTCCATGCAATTCGAGGCGGTATTCCGCGAAGGCATGGCGCTGGTCGAGAGCACGGCGCGCTACCTCGACGGCGCGGGCCGGGCGGAGGCGAAGGCACTGCCGCCGAAGATCGGCGCGCTCTACGCGACCGAAAGCATGCGCTTGACGACGCGGCTGCTCGACATTGCATCCTGGCTGCTGATCCGGCGCGCTCTCAAGGCAGGCGAGATCAGTGCGGAGGAAGCCGCCCGCAAGCGCCAGCGCGTCAAGCTGAAGGCGATCGGGCGAGCCTCGCATGCGGGCGACATGGCGGCTCTGCCCGAGGGTCTGAGAGACCTCATCGACGCGAGCTACGCGATGCACGACAGGATCGTCACGCTCGACAGCGCCATGACGAGCGGCACCGCGCGCTTGCCAGCGGGCGAGGTGAGCGCGTGCGGTGCAGCGGCGCGCGCCGCCAACCCTGTCGCGCGCCAGATCGACATGTTGAAGTCCGCGTTCAGCGGCTGAAGTCCGAACCGGACGGCGGGCTGCCGGCAGCCTTCGGCGGGCGCGTGACCCAGCCCGATGCCTCAGAACAGGCCTTCGAACTTCTTCTTGAACTTCGACAGGCGGCCCGAGCGGTCGAGCAGCTTCTGGTCGCCGCCAGTCCAGGCTGGATGCGAGTTCGGGTCGATGTCGAGCGACAGCGTATCGCCCTCGCTGCCGTAGGTCGAATACGTGATGAACTCGGTGCCGTCGGTCATCACCACCTTGATCTGGTGGTAGTGCGGATGAAAGTCGGGCTCTTTTTTCATATCGGACGTCCGCTCTAACGAACACCATCGGCTCCGGCGGAGACCGTCGGCAGGGTGTCACACGCTGTTCCAGAAGCTCGGAGCTGGGTCGATAGCCGAGAACGGCCGCCGACACAAGCCGCTTGATCGGGCGTGCCGGCGGCAGCGGGATCAAACCAGCACTTGAGGTCATGCGCTGGCTCGGGCATTTTTTGGGCATCTTGCCTTCGGGCGTCCTGCACAATATGCAGCAGAAGTCACAATCGACCGAGCGCGGGGCGGTCTGGCCAGGCCTGCTGCACCAGCACCACGGCGCGGCCCGCCGGCCGGGACCCGCCGAAAGAGAGAGATTTGCCCGCCGTGACACGTGCCCATGCCCCCGATGACGCCGCTGCCGATGGCGAGGAGACGGGAGCCAAGGGGCGCCGCTCGTTGCGCCCGCTCATTGCCCTGAAGCCATATCTCCTGCGTTATCCCGGCGTGCTGGCGGCGGCATTCGTCGCGCTCGTCGTGTCGGCGGCGGCCACTCTGTCGATCCCGATGGCCGTGCGCCGTATGATCGACAACGGTTTCAGTGCCGCCGACAGCGGGCTCATCGGGCAGTATTTCGCCATGCTGATGCTGATCGGCCTCGTGCTGGCGGCGGCGAGTTCGGCGCGCTTCTATTTCGTCAACTGGCTCGGTGAACGCGTTGTGTCCGACCTGCGCCGCGACGTGTTCGCGCATCTGGCCACGCTCGGCCCGGCCTTCTTCGAGAAGACTCATTCCGGCGAGGTCATGAGCCGGCTGACGGCGGACACGACACAGATCAAGTCGGCGGCTGGCAACACACTGAGCCAGGCCTTGCGCAATACGATCATGCTGATCGGCGCGCTTGCCATGATGTTCGTGACGAGCGTCGAACTCTCCCTGCTCGTGCTCGTCGCCATTCCGGCGATCGTGCTGCCGCTGATGGGGTACGGCAAGGTCGTGCGCCGCCTGTCGCGCGAGGCGCAGGACAGCTTGGCGGAGGCTTCCGCCTACGCCGCCGAAAACCTCCAGGCCGTGCGGACCATGCAGGCCTTCACGCACGAGCCCGTCGTCACCGCGCGCTTCGCCGATGCCGTTGAGCGCTCGTTCGTGTCGGCGCGGCGGCGGCTCCTGGCGCGCGCCGGGCTGACGTCGCTCGCCATCGGCCTCGTCGTCGTCAGCATCGTCGGCGTGCTGTGGTATGGCGCCACGTCGGTCATCGCCGGCGAGATGACGGGCGGGCGGCTGTCGCAGTTTGTGCTCTATGCCGTGTTCGCCGCCGGCGCACTGGCGGAACTGGCCGAGGTGTGGGGTGAACTCGCCCAGGCGGCGGGAGCGGCCGAACGGCTGACGGAACTGGCCAGCGTCGTGCCCGCCATCCGCTCGCCGCGTCATCCGGAACGGTTTACCGGCCCGGTCCAGGGCGCCATCGGCTTCGAGGACGTCTCCTTCACCTACGCGAGCAGGCCCGATACGCCGGCGCTCGATCGCGTCACGTTCGCCATCGCGCCGGGCGAGACGGTCGCTCTCGTCGGTCCGTCGGGGGCGGGCAAGACGACGGTATTCAGTCTCCTCTTGCGCTTCTACGACCCGCAATCCGGGCGGGTGACGATCGATGGTCGCGATGTCGCCGACCTCGATCTCGCCGAACTCCGGCGCCAGATCGCGCTCGTGCCGCAGGACGTCGCCCTGTTCGCCGATTCAGTCCTCGAGAACATCCGCTACGGCTCGCCGGAAGCGAGCGAAGGCGACGTCGAGGCAGCCGCACGTGCCGCACAGGCCGACGGCTTCATCCGGGCCTTGCCCGAGGGGTATCGGACGAGGCTCGGCGAGCGCGGCGTCACATTGTCGGGTGGCCAGCGCCAGCGGATCGCGCTGGCCCGCGCGATCTTGCGTAAGGCGCCGATCCTGCTGCTCGACGAGGCGACGAGCGCGCTCGATGCGGAGAGCGAGCGCGACGTGCAGCGCGCGCTCGAGAGCGTCTGCCGCGACCGCACGACGATCATCATCGCGCATCGGCTGGCGACAGTGAAGGCGGCAGACCGCATCCTCGTCTTCGACCGCGGGCAGATCGTCGAGGAAGGCACCCACCGGCAGCTCGCCGAGCGCTCGGGCCTCTACGGACGGCTCGCCGAATTGCAGTTCGGCGGGCTCGTGGACGCCGAGGCCGCCGAGTAGGCAGGAGTGCCGGCGCAGGCGCCGCGCTCGCCCGCTGCTCCTGCCTGACGCGCCCACCCAATGGCAGCTGGCGCTGGCGTCGTCAGGTGCCGGCACGTCACCGCTTGCTGGTTGCGGCGGCCTTGACCTCGGTCCAGTCGACGACGTTTTCGCGATCGTGCTGCAGCGTGCGGTAGGGCAGGCCGAAGCGGGCGCCTCCGTCACCGATGGTGCTTGGTCCCGGCTCGCTGCCGACCCGATCCTGCTGCGGCGTCGTTTTGCGCTTGAACTCGATCGTGCGGATGAACTCGCGGATGCGCGGCTGGATTTCGGTGCGCCAGCGCGTGCCGTTGAACACGCCGTAGTGGCCGACACCGGGCTGCATGTAATGGTAGCGCTCGTCGATCGGGATCGACGTGCACAGGTCCTGCGCCGCCTCCGTCTGGCCGAGACCGGAGATATCGTCGCGCTCGCCTTCGACGGTGAACAGGGCTGTCTGCCTGATGGCGCTGCAATCGACCCGTGTGCCGCGGTGGGTCATCTCACCCTTGGGCAGGGCGTGGCGCTGGAATACGGTGTTGACCGTTTGCAGGTAGAACTCGGCGGTCAGGTCCATGACCGCGAGGTACTCCTCGTAGAAGTCTCGG
This sequence comes from Hyphomicrobiaceae bacterium, assembly GCA_033764645.1. GTDB lineage: Bacteria > Pseudomonadota > Alphaproteobacteria > Rhizobiales > Hyphomicrobiaceae > Filomicrobium. The sequence goes on along the minus strand of JANRIT010000035.1, from coordinate 26,519 downwards.
TGCTGCTGGACGCTGTCGCAGTCGCCTTTGACGAGGTTGTGGTAGAGATCGAGGTGGGCCTTCGTGTGCCGCTCGAGGTTCATGGTCATGAAGCCGGTGAGCTGCACGAAACCCGGGTAGACGCGGCGCGTGAAGCCGGCGTTCGGAAACGGCACGGTCGAGATGACGTTCTGCTCGAACCAGTCGATCGACTTCTCTTCGGCGAGCTTATTGACGGCCGTCGGGTTGCGGCGCGTATCGATCGGCCCACCCATCAGGATGAGCGACAGGGGCTGCACCGGATGGTCCTCGGCGGCCATGACGGCGGTTGCGGCGAGTGCTGGCACCGAGGGCTGGCAGACCGCCAGCACGTGGGTGCGCGGGCCGATATATTCGACGAACTCGATCAGGTAGTCGATGTAATCGTCGAGGTCGAAGCGGCCTTCGGTAACGGGGATGTCGCGGGCGTCCAGCCAGTCCGTGATGTAGACGTCATGCTCGGGGAGCATCGCTTCCACGGTGCCGCGCAGGAGTGTCGCGTAGTGGCCCGACATGGGAGCCACGATGAGCACCTTGGGGTCGTAGCGCTTGCCCATCTCGGCCGGGTCGCGCACGAAATGCAACAGGGTGCAGAACGGTTTCTTCACGACCGGCTCGATCGTGACCGGCACGTCGAGACCGAAGATGCGTGTCTTGTCGATGTCCCAGGCGGGTTTGCCGTAGCGGCGGGTGACGCTTTCGAACACGTCGCAGGCTGCCGCGATGGCCTTGCCCATCGGCGTCAGCGACCAGGGATTGAACGGGGTCGTCAGTTGCATCTTGAGCCCTTGCGCCGCCATGCGGGCAGGCGACATCAGGCTGTGGGCCAGTTCGTAGGCGTGGTAGTTCATTCCAGAGTTCATTTCAGCACTCCGCTCCCGCTCTGGTGTCCTGTTCGCCACACTGCTCAAACAGTGAGCAACACCATGCGACCGCGCGGCAACCTGTAAAGTGGCCTCTGTCACGCTTCCGTCAAGATCGGCGCCGGGCGAGGCCGATCGGCCACTGCCACCCCTTGGTGTACCAGATAGATGGGCGGCGTATTGTCGCAAGTCTAGAGCATTGTGCGCTGCCGCATAGTTGCTCTTTGGGATGAACTCGCTGGCATGCCAGGAAGTTCAGCCGACACGGTTAACGCGACGTGGGGTCAGGATAGGACCGAGCGAGACCCGGCGCTGTTTCCGGCGTGACGCGAGCCGCCGGCGGCGATCAGCGGTTGGTCAGCTTCAGCTCGATGCGGCGGTTGCGGCTGAAAGCTTCCGGGTCGGGGCTCGTATCGAGCGGCGCGAACTCGCCGTAGCCGGCGGCGACGAGGCGCTTGGCGGGCACGCCGCGCGAGATGAGATAGCGGACCACCGATATGGCGCGCGCGGTCGAGAGTTCCCAGTTCGAGGGGAACTGCGCGGTTGCAATCGGCTGGGCGTCGGTATGGCCATCGACCTGCAGGGACCAGTCGATCTCCTTGGGGATCTGGGCGGCGAGTTCGTTTATGGCGCTGGCAAGCTGGTCCATGGCAGCCAGGCCCTCGACCGACAGGTCGGCGCCGCCGGACGGAAACAGCACCTCGGACTGGAACACGAAGCGGTCGCCGACGACGCGGATATCCTTCCTTGCGGCCAGCAGTTCGCGCAGCCGGCCGAAGAAATCCGAGCGGTAGCGCTGCAACTCCTGCACCTGGCGGGCAAGCGCGGCGTTGAGGCGGGTGCCGAGGTCCTTGATGCGGTCCTGCGCCTCCTGGTCCTTGCGCTCGCTGGCTTCGAGGGCCTCGTTGAGGGCAGCGATCTGGCGGCGCAGGGCGAGAAGCTGCTGGTTCAGCAGGTCGACCTTGGCGAGCGCCTCGGAGGTGATCTCCTTCTGCCCCTCGAGTTCGCTCGTGATGGCAGCGATGCGAGCTTCGGCCGATTTCTGCGCGGCATCACCTTCGAGCGCGAAGCCCGACAGCTTGTTGCGCTCCTCGGTCAGCGAGGCGATCGTCGCCTGCAGCGCGGCAAGCTCGTCCTCGGAGCCCTTTGCCTTGGTCTGCTCGAGCGAGAGCATGTTGGTCAGTTCGGCAATCTGCTGGTTGAGGCGCTTGAGTGCGGTGTCCTTGCCGGCCGCCTCCTGGGTCGCGAAGTACTGCGCCAGCATGAAGATCGACATCAGGAAGGTGACGACGAGGAGGAGCGTCGAGAGAACATCGACGTAGCCTGGCCAGAACTCGCCGTAATCGGCGGCGCGCCGGCCGCGTCCGCGCGCCATCGGCTCAGCCTCCCCGCCGCGAGAACTGCTGGGCGAGGTCGCGCAGGGTCTCGGTCACCAGCGACTGCTGGGCGGCCTGCTCATCGACCCATTCGCGCACGACCTTCTGCTCGGCCCGCATCTGGGAGACGAGCTGGTTGACGCCGCGCGCGAGGTCCTTGACCGTCTCCTCGCCCGCCCCGGCAGCCGCAACGCCCTGACCCGCACCGTCGCCCATGCGCTGGCCGAGCGTTTCGAGCGCGCGCTGGACATCGTAGAGCGTGGCGACGAGCTGGCGGTTGACGTTGGTGTCGTAGCCGGCCTCGGCAGAACCGGGGGTCAGTTCGGTGATGCCCGACAGCCATTCCTCCAATTCGTTGTAGAAGCGGTTCTGCGCGTGGCTCGCCTGCAATTCCAGGAACCCGAGCACGAGCGAGCCGGCCAGGCCGAGCAGCGAGGACGAGAAGGCGGTGCCCATGCCTTGCAGGGGAGCCGCCAGGCCCGCCTTCAGATCGCCGAACAGTTTGCCGGTGTTGTCGCCGCCGGTGTCGATGGCGCTGATCGCGGTGCCGACCGAGCGAATGGTCTCCAACAGGCCCCAGAAGGTGCCGAGCAGGCCGAGGAAGACCAGGAGGCCGACCAGATAGCGGCCGGTATCGCGCGCCTCGTCGAGCCGCGAGCCGATCGAATCCATGATCGAGCTCATCGATGCCGTGCTCAGCGAGACGGCCCCCGTGCGGTCGCGCAGCATGGTCGCCATCGGCGCCAGCAGGACCGGCTTGTGGGAGACGGCAAGGCCTGGATCGGCGATGCGGAAAGCGTTGACCCAGCGGATCTCGGGATAGAGCCGGAGGACCTGCGAAAACGAGTAGAGAATGCCGAAAAACAGCACCGCGATGATCAGCCCATTGAGGGCCGGGTTGGTCATGATCGCGTCCACGAGCTGCGCGTAGATGATGGCGACGATGAAGCCCACGAGGGTCAGGAACATTGCCATCCGCACGAGGAAGATCGCCGGGAAGGTCAGGGTCTTGTGGAACGGCGCCGAGGCATAGTCGGCGCGCCGGTTTCTCGCCATCGAACGATCTCCGCCGCTATCCCGGTGTGGACGCGGGACCATAACGCAGGTGCTTGGCACCGGAAACCGGCAAGATCATGCCCGCTGGTCGGCGGGATTTCTCAACGACGCGATCGGGGCGGGACACCGGCGGGACGGACGCGCCTCAAGCGGCGGCTGCGTCGAGAACGCCCGTCAGCGCCTTCACCATGGTCTGATTGCCGGCGATGATGTGGCCGCTGTCGAGCATGCGCTCGCCGCCGGCGATGTCGTGGGCGATGCCGCCGGCTTCACGCACGATGACGATGCCGGCCGCCATATCCCAGGATTTGAGATTGCGCTCCCAGTAGGCATCGAAGCGGCCCGCCGCCGTCCACGCGAGATCGATCGCCGCAGAGCCCGAGCGGCGGATGCCGGCGACCTCGCCCATCACCGCTGTCATCTCGCGGCGGAACACCTCGTGATTGGGACGGCCGCGGTGGGGAATGCCGGTGGCGACCACGGCATCCGATAACTCACGCCGCGCGGCGACACGCAACCTGCGGCGATCGTTGAGGAAGGCGCCTTTGCCCTTCTCGGCGGAGAACAGTTCGTCGGAAATCGGATTGTAGATGAGGCCAGCGACGAGCTGGCCTTCACGCTCCAGGCCGATCGAGATGGCGAAGAGCGGGATCGAGTGGAGGAAGTTCGTCGTCCCGTCGAGCGGATCGACGATCCAGCGATGGGTCGCATCGGCACCCTTGATCTCGCCGCGCTCCTCCATCAGGAAGCCGTAGCCAGGACGGGCCTTCGACAGCTCGGCGAACAGGATATCCTCGGCGCGATGGTCGGCGGCCGAGACGAAATTGCCGGGGCCCTTGACGGACACCTGCAGGTGCTCGACCTCGCCGAAGTCACGGGCGAGGCTGCGGCCGGCCTTGCGCGCGGCTGCGACCATGACGTTGAGCAGGGCTGAGGCGGGCATCGGGCACGGGTTCCGGCGGAGAGGGTCGGGGCCGCGACGGCGCGACGGTCGGCACGCTGGCCGCGGAGCCCGTTCGGTTAAACCCTCGCCGGGCGTCTGGCAAGGCATGGGGCATTGGCGGCACTGTCGGTGATTGACAGGGCGCGCGCCGGCGTGGCTTAAGCCGCGCCAACGCCGCGGCCCGGCCTTGCCGAGATCACGCCGACCCGCCACGCCGGCGGCGTGGTTGCGGCGGGCAGCAGAAACAGGCCACGACCACCGATCGGAGAGCCGTCACGTGAGCGTCGCATTCATCTTCCCCGGACAAGGCAGCCAGGACGTCGGCATGGGCAAGGCGCTGGCCGAGGCCTTCCCGTCGGCGCGCGCCGTGTTCGAGGAGGTCGACGACGCACTCGGCGAGCGCCTGTCGATGCTGATGTGGAACGGTCCCAAGGACGAGCTGACGCTGACGGCCAACGCGCAGCCGGCGCTGATGGCGGTCTCGATGGCGGTGATGCGGGTGCTCGACGCCGAGCACGGCGTCCGGCTCGCTGAGCGCGCGAGCTACGTTGCCGGCCACTCGCTCGGAGAGTATTCGGCCCTCGCTGCGGCCGGGGCGTTCAGCCTTGCCGATACGGCCCGGCTCCTGCGGTTGCGCGGGGAGGCCATGCAGAAGGCCGTGCCGGTTGGGCAGGGCGCCATGGCGGCGCTGCTCGGCGTGGGCATCGATGTCGCGCGCACCGTTGCAGCGGCGGCGGCGCAGGGCGAGGTGTGCCAGGTCGCCAACGACAACGAGCCGACGCAGGTCGTGCTCTCCGGCCACAAAAAAGCGATCGACCGGGTGGGCGAGGTGGGCAAGGCGCATGGCGTGCGCCGTGCGGTGCCGCTGCCGGTGTCGGCCCCGTTCCACTGCGCGCTCATGCAGCCTGCGGCCGACGCGATGGCCGAGGCGCTCGCTTCCGTCACCATCAGCCGTCCGGTTGTGCCGGTCATCGCCAACGTGCTTGCCGCCCCGATCGACGACCCGGAGGAGATCCGCCGCCGTCTCGTCGAGCAGGTGACGGGAACGGTGCGCTGGCGCGAATGCGTCCTTGCCATGCGTCAGCGCGGCGTGACGACATTCGTCGAGGCAGGTGCTGGCAAGGTGCTCGCCGGCCTCGTCAAGCGCATCGACGGGGCCGTCCAGGCGACGAGCCTCGGCACTCCCGACGAGATCGCCACCTACGTCGCCGCCGGCGCTACGCCCGCTTGATCACATGCCGCACGAACCCACGAGAGGCCTCATGAACCCGCTGTTCGATCTCACTGGCAAGACGGCGCTCGTCACCGGAGCGACCGGAGGCATCGGCGGGGCAATCGCCAAGGCGTTCCATCAAGCCGGAGCGACGGTCGCCGTTTCCGGCCGGCAGCAGGACAAGCTCGACGCACTCGCCGCCGAACTCGGCGCGCGCGTCCACGTGCTGCCCTGCGATCTCGCCGACCGGGCGCAGGTCGCTGGCCTCGTCGATGCCGCGGTGACCGCCTTGGGCCGCCTCGACATCCTCGTCAACAACGCCGGGCTGACCAAGGACAACCTGTTCATGGTGATGAAGGACGAGCAGTGGGACGACGTCATCGCCGTCAACCTGACCTCGACCTTCATGCTGATGCGCTCGGCGGCCCGGCACATGATGCGGGCGAAGACCGGCTTCGGTCGCATCATCAACATCTCCTCGGTGTCGGGCGTGTTCGGCAATCCCGGCCAGGGCAACTACGCGGCCTCCAAGGCCGGGATGATCGGCATGACCAAATCGCTGGCGCGCGAAGTCGCCTCGCGCGGCATCACCGCGAACTGCATCGCGCCGGGCTTCATCCAGACGCCGATGACCGATGTGCTGAACGAGAAGCAGGTCGGCGAGATATCGAAGATGATTCCGGCCCAGCGCTTCGGCACGCCGGATGATATCGCAGCGGCAGCCCTCTATCTGGCCGGCGCTTCGGGCGGCTACATGACCGGCCAAACGCTGCACGTGAACGGCGGCATGGCGATGGTTTGAGGCAATGCCGTGACGGGCGATGGCGCCTTTTGACGCGGACGGGGGCGTCGCTGGCCAAGCCCAGGCAAGTATGTTAACGGGTCAGCCGGTTAGGCAACGCGCTCACGGGGTCCGGCACCGCGGCTGGCCAGGAGTTTCGACAGGCGCATTCCGCCGGCGCGCACGCGCCAAGGACGGCCTGTAGTGATCACGAGTTATCGAGCAACCGACTAGACTTACCGACGAGGAACACACATGAGCGACGTCGCAGACCGCGTGAAGAAAATCGTTGTCGAGCATCTTGGCGTCGAGGCCGACAAGGTCACCGAGAACGCGAGCTTCATCGACGATCTCGGCGCTGACAGCCTCGATACCGTCGAACTCGTCATGGCCTTCGAGGAAGAGTTCGGTTGCGAAATCCCGGACGATGCGGCCGAGCACATCCTCACGGTCGGCGATGCCGTGTCGTTCCTCGAGAAAAACGCCAGCGCCGCCTGATCCGACAAGATACCGGCGGTTTTGCGGCGCAGGGCCGCCGCAGGATCGCCACCCGCCTCGCAGCCCGTGCGCCGGCCAACCTGCTGGCCGGCGCGCCGTCGTCGGGCTCCGTCGTCATCTGACACGTACCGTGGATGCCGGGTGATCGGGTGCTAGCGAGCAGCGATCCCGTCGTCAGCGCCGAAAGGCACAGGTCGTCCTGCCGGCCGTTTCGATCATTCGGCCGACAGAGCGGGAGCGAAGTTGGTGAGGCGGGGCGGGTCACGCGCTGAAACAGCCGAGCCTCGGCGGGGCCGGCGCCAAGCGGGACCGGCACCAAGCGGGACCGGCACCCGCCACCAGCGGCAGCCCCGGATGACATATCGCGAGACGCCATCACGGGCGTCATCGGCGGGCAATCGGAGGCGCGCGGCCACCAGACGGCTGACTCTGGCGCTCGCGTCCGCCGGTTCGCCCCAACAGACAGAGAGATTTGGCTATGCGGCGTGTCGTCATCACCGGTCTCGGGCTCGTCACGCCTGTCGGCTGTGGCGTCGAGGCGTCATGGTCGCGGCTGCTGGCCGGCGCCAGCGGCGCGCGCCGCGTGACGGAGTTCGAGGTCGACGACATCGCCTGCCAGATCGCGTGCTTCGTACCGCGCGGGGCGACCGCCGACGGCCTGTTCAACGCCGACGACTGGATGGAGCCGAAGGAACAGCGCAAGGTCGACGACTTCATCGTCTACGCCATGGCGGCCGCCGACCAGGCCATCGCTGACTCGGGCTGGAAGACCGATACCCCCGAGCGCCAGGAGCGGACGGGCGTGCTGATCGGCTCTGGCATCGGCGGGCTGTCGGGCATCGCCGACACCTCGCTCCTGCTCAAGGAGAAGGGACCGCGCCGCGTCAGCCCGTTCTTCATTCCCGGACGGCTCATCAATCTCGCCTCCGGCTACGTCTCGATCCGTCATCAGATCAAGGGGCCGAACCACGCGGTCGTCACCGCCTGCTCGACCGGCGCGCATGCCATCGGGGATGCCGCACGGCTAATCGCGCTCGATGATGCCGACGTGATGGTGGCTGGTGGCACCGAAAGCCCCATCTGCCGCATCGCGCTCGCCGGATTCGCGGCGTGCCGCGCCCTGTCGACGGGCTTCAACAACGATCCGACGAAGGGTTCGCGCCCTTACGACCGGGACCGCGACGGCTTCGTCATGGGGGAGGGCGCCGGTATCGTCGTGCTCGAGGAGTACGAGCACGCCAAGGCGCGCGGGGCGAAGATCTACGCCGAGGTGATCGGCTACGGCATGTCCGGGGACGCCTATCACATCACGGCACCAGCCGAGAACGGCGACGGCGCGTATCGCTGCATGAAGGCGGCGCTGAAGCGGGCCGGTCTCGATGCGTCTGACATCGACTACGTGAATGCGCACGGCACGTCGACGCCGATGGGTGACGAGATCGAGCTCGGTGCCGTCGAGCGCCTGTTCGGCAATGCTGCGGCCAAGCTGTCGATGAGTTCCACGAAGTCGGCGACCGGGCATCTGCTCGGGGCGGCCGGCGCCATCGAGGCGGTGTTCTCGGTGCTGGCCATGCGTGACAACGTCGCCCCGCCGACGCTCAATCTCGACAATCCGTCGGTCGATACGGCGATCGACCTCGTCCCGCACGTCAAGCGCGAGAAGCCGATCGATGTCGTGCTGTCGAACTCGTTCGGCTTCGGCGGGACGAACGCCTCGCTGATCCTCCGTCGCGTCGCCTGAGGCTCGGGCGGGCGCGCCGATCGCCACTGCGCGGTTGCAGCCGCGGCACGTCCCACAACGCGCTTTCGCCATATTTGGCGCTACCGTCCCAGTGAGTTGGCGAGCGCCGAGCCGCGCGATGCGCGCACGGTGGCACGGCCCGTCCGCAGCCGAGAGGATACCTGGAGCACATGGCCGCTCGCCGCATGGAGCCCGAGCTTTTGCCGCATGGCCGGGCCATCCGGCCACGCAGCCCGGCTGAAATGCTGGAGCCGGCACGGGCGCCAGCGCGTCCGAAGGGGCGCCGCGTGCGCCGCGAGCCCGGGCGATTCTCGGGCTTCATCCAGGTGCTCAGCGGCTTGCTGACGGTGGGGCTCGTGGGGCTGGCCGTGCTGGGCGGCCTCCTGTTCCTGGCGAATTATCAATTCACATCGCCCGGGCCGCTCGCCGAAGGCAAAACGGTCGTCATTCCCCGTGGTGAGGGCCGCATCGAGATCGCAACGCGCCTCGAGCGCGACGGCATCATTGCCAACCGCTGGGTGTTCATCGTCAATCACCTGTTCCGCACGCGCCTGCTCGGAGAGAAGCTCGAGATGAAGGCTGGCGAGTACGAGATCGCCGAGCGGACCAGCATGCGTGACGTGATGGAGGTCATCGCTGCCGGCCGCGGGGTGTCCTACAAGCTGACGCTGCCCGAGGGGCTGACGAGCCAGCAGATCGTCGAGCGGCTCACTGGCGAGGATCAGCTCTCCGGCGACGTGGTCGCCATCCCGCCCGAGGGGACGCTGCTGCCGGATACCTACAGTTTCTCCAAGGATATGCCGCGCGAAGCGGTGATCGCCCGCATGCAGCGCAGCATGCAGGAGCTGATTGCCGAGGAATGGCCGAAGCGTCAGCCCGGGCTGCCCATCGCCACGCCCGAAGAGGCGATCATTCTGGCATCCATCGTCGAGAAGGAGACGGGGCTCGCCGATGAGCGCGGGCGCGTCGCCGCCGTGTTCGTCAACCGTCTGAGGAAGGGCATGCGCCTGCAATCGGATCCGACGATCATCTACGGCATCGTCGGGGGCAAGGGCTCGCTCGGGCGGGCCATCCTGCGCTCAGACATCGATCAGAAAACTGCCTACAACACGTACCAGATCAGCGGCCTGCCGCCGACGCCGATCTGCAACCCGGGCGCCGACGCCATCCGTGCCGTGCTCAATCCGCCAGCCAGCAAGGACCTGTTCTTCGTGGCTGACGGCACGGGTGGTCACAAGTTCTCCGAAACACTCGCCGAGCATAACGCGGCAGTCGCCAACTGGCGCAAGGTCGAGCGCGAGGCGCGTCGCAGGGAGGCGGAAGCGGCCGCCTCGGACGGCAAGGCTGCGGGTGCCGAGCGGACGCCAGCACGCGAGGTGCCCGGTGCCGTGCTCACCGACGCGAGCGCAGACGACGAACCCGCCGGTGCTCCCGCCGCGCCGGCCAGGACCGCTGGGGCGCTGCCGGCAACCCGCACGGCAGCCGTAGCCGAGGCGCCGCCGGCCGAGACCGTTGCCCGGGCGATGGTGACGCCCCCCTTGCCCTCGCGCAAGCCGCTGCGGTGACACGTGCGGTGCGATCCGATCTGCACTGAGACGCGACGTTCACGCCCCCAGCGGCGCGCCGACAGCCTTGCTGGTTGTTGGCTTCCCGCATTGCCGGTAAGTTCCGCGCCTGCGTTGAGCGGTTTGAACAACCGCATAGCCGTCGCGTGACCAGGGCCACTCCCGCATGACACTGAGCAGCATGACCGGTTTCGCCAGGGCCGAGGGCCGCGATGCCCAGGGCGCCTGGTTCTGGGAGTTGCGCAGCGTCAATGGCCGCGGGCTCGACATCCGCACCCGGCTGCCACCCGGCTACGACAGCATCGAGCCCGCCGTCCGGGAGGCGATCCAGCGATCCTTCACGCGCGGCAGCATAACGGTCGGCCTCACCATCGAAGCGACGGGACCAGCCGCCAGTGCACGCATCAACGCCGCCGTTCTCGATGCCGTCATTGCAGCTTCCGAAGCGCTGCGTGCGCGAGTGGGCGGCGAGCCGGCGAGCGTTTCGGCCCTGCTCGGTGTGCGCGGCGTGATCGAGATCGTGGAGGATGCGCGCGCAGGGCCGGAGGTCGTGAGCGGACGCCAGCCGCACCTCCTGTCGTCGCTGGCTGCCGCCATCGATGGGCTGGCAGCGGCTCGCCGCGAGGAGGGCCGGCGGCTCGTCAGGATCCTCGGCAACCTCGTCGGCACGATCGAGACGTTGGCGGGCCGGGTCGAGGCTTCCCCCGCGCGTTCGGTCGATGCCGTGCGCGCCCGCCTCGCGCAGCAGGTGCAGCGGCTGCTGGCTGAAGCGACGAGCCTCGATGCGCAGCGGCTGCATCAGGAGGCCGTGATGATCGCGACGCGGGCCGACGTCGAGGAGGAGCTCAAGCGGATCGGCTCGCACATCGCGGCGGCGCGCGATATCCTCGCTTCGCCCGGACCGGCCGGCCGCAAGCTCGACTTCCTGGCGCAGGAGTTCAACCGCGAGGTGAATACACTGTGCTCGAAATCCGTGGACGAGGGCATCACGGAAGCCGGCATCGCCATGAAGGTCGCCGTCGATCAGCTCCGCGAGCAGGTCCAGAACATCGAATGAGCGGCCCATGACTGACGCCTATCCTACCGGCCGGCGTGGCCTCCTCTTTGTCATCTCGTCTCCGTCGGGCGCCGGCAAGACGACCCTGTCGAAGCGGCTGCTGGCGAGCGATGCGGGCTTGCGGCTTTCAGTCTCCATGACGACGCGGGCGCCGCGGCCGGGTGAGGTCGACGGGGCGGACTATCATTTCGTCGACGAAGCGCGCTTCAGGTCCGAGGTCGCAGCCGGCGCGCTCATCGAATGGGCCGAGGTGTTCGGCAATCTCTACGGTACGCCGCGGGCGCCCGTTGCTGCCGCGCTGGCCAAGGGCTGGGACGTACTTTTCGACGTCGACTGGCAGGGCGCACGCCAGCTTGCCGCAGCGATGCCCGACGATGTCGTCCGCGTCTTCATCCTGCCGCCGTCGGCACCCGCCCTCGAGCAGCGGCTCGTGCAACGCGCGCAGGACAGTGCAGAGGTGGTGGCGCGGCGGATGGCCAAGGCGGCCGACGAGATCGCCCACTGGGCGGACTATGATTACGCGGTGCTGAACGACGATCTCGAGCGCAGTCATGCGACGCTCGCGTCGATCCTCGCCGCCGAGCGCGCGCGTCGCGCACGACAGATCGGGCTTGCCGGCTTCGTGGCAGCGTTGCAGGCCGACCTTGCCGCCATGAAGCGGGCTTCTCAATCCTGATCCGGTTGTCCGGGAGGCGTGCGGGCGTTGCCGAGGACCAGCGCGAGAGTGCCGAACTCCGTGACGGTCAGCGTCTCGGCGCGCCGCGTCGGATCGATGCCGGCGCGGGCCAGGAGAAGTTCGGGATGCGGGACGAGCGCCTTCAGGCTCTGTCGCAGCATCTTGCGGCGCTGGCCGAAGGCAGCCGCCGTTACCGCGCCGAGCGCGCGCGCATCGCAGACCGGCTCGGGCGCCAGGATGGGATCGAGCACGACGACGGCGGAGGAGACCTTGGGCGGCGGCGTGAACGCCTCTGGCTTCAGCGTCAGGGCGATGCGCGGACGCGCGCGCCACTGCGACAGGACCGACAGGCGCCCGTAGGCCTTCGTCCCCGGCGTGGCGACGATGCGCTCGGCAACCTCCTTCTGGAACATCAGCACGAGCCGAGCCCACCACGGCGGCCATGGCTCGGTGGTCAGCCAGCCGACGAGGAGGCTCGTCGCGATGCCATAGGGAAGATTGGCGATGACGATAGGCCGGTTTTCCGCGCCACCGGCAGCGACGAGGCTCGGCCAATCCGCTTCCAGCGCGTCGCCGGCCACGACGTCTAGCCGGCCGGGATTGGCAGCGGCGATCTCGGCGAGCGCCGGCACGCAGCGGTCGTCGCGCTCGATCGCGACGACGCGGCCAGCACCCTCCATGAGCAAAGCCCGCGTCAGGCCGCCCGGTCCCGGTCCGACCTCGACGACAGTCCGGCCGGACAGCGGCGCGCCGAGGCGGGCGATCCGGCGCGTCAGGTTGAGGTCGAGAATGAAGTTCTGGCCGAGGCTCTTCTTTGCATCTAACCCGTGGCGGGCAATCGTCTCGCGCAGCGGCGGCAGGCCGTCGTCGTCAGCCATGGTGAGCCGGCGGGACGGCAGAGACGGCACTCGAAACGCCATCTACACTCATGCGGTCGGCCATGCGCAGGGCGGCGATGAAGCTCGCCGGATCGGCGCGGCCGGTGCCGGCGATGTCGAAAGCCGTGCCGTGGTCGGGCGACGTGCGCACGAACGGCAGGCCGAGCGTGACGTTGACGGCGCGGTCGAAGGCGAGCGTCTTCAAGGGAACGAGCCCCTGGTCGTGATACATGGCGATCGCCACGTCGTAGCGGCTGCGGGCGGCGGCATGGAACATGGTGTCGGCCGGCAGCGGCCCGCGCACATCGAGCCCATCGGCGCAGAGACGGGCGATGGCCGGAGCGATGATCTCGATTTCCTCGCTGCCCATGGTGCCGCTCTCGCCGGCGTGCGGATTGAGCCCGGCAACGGCGATGCGGGGACGGGCGATCGAAAAGCGCTTCTGCAACTCGGCAGCCGTGATGCGGATCGTCGTTTCGATGGCATCAGCCGTCAGCAGAGCAGGCACCGCCGACAGCGGAACGTGGATCGTCACGGGAACCACGCGCAGGTCGTCCGACGCCAGCATCATGACCGGGCTCGCCGGCTGGTCGGGCCAGTGACGGCGGGAGAGCGCGCCGAGATACTCGGTGTGGCCGGGGTGGCCGAAGCCTGCCGCATAGAGGACTGACTTTGCGATCGGTGCGGTCACGACGGCACGCGCCTCGCCGCGCGCCACGGCGGCAACGGCTGCATCGATCGCCGCAAGGGTCGCTGGTGCCGTCGCGGGCTGTGGGCGGCCTGGCGTAACGGGCGCACCGGCCGGCGTGTCGATGACGGGCAGGCCACGCGCGACGGCGGCAGAGGCCTCGATGACACGGGAGATCGTGTGCAGGGGTACGTCGAGCCCGAGCAGGCGGGCCCGCTCCGACAGCGCCGCAACACTGGCGAACGCCACGAACGCGGGCAGCGCAAGCTCCCCGCGCTGGAGCCAGGCGGCGAGGATGATGTCGAGGCCAATGCCGGCCGGGTCGCCCATGCTCACTGCAAGCGGGGTTTTGGGCGCCGCGCGAGTCTCGGATGGCGGGCCTGCTGCGCGCACCTTCTCAGCGGTACTCGATATGCGCATCCTGGCGGAGGTCCTTCAGGTGGCGCTTGGCGAGGACCTCGAACTCCTTCTGGCGCAATTCCTTGGCGGCCTCGTCGCGTTTGGAATCCTGCGCCGCGACGGCCTTGCGGCCGCACAGCACCCAGAGTTCGACGCCGGTCTGGCCAACGCTCGCCGGCAGCATCTCCCCGTCCTGGGCGCTCAGCAGCATGGTGCGCACCGGCTCACCGATGCGGCCGGCCGGCGTGGGGCCGAGGTTCTCGAAGCGCGCCGCGCCCACGGACTTGGCCAGCGCAGCGGTCGAGGCGCAGCCCGTGAACTGGCCACGCAACGCATTTGCCTCGGTGAGCCGCCGGGCAACCTCGGCCTGGGCGAGCTGATCGGACACCATCAGCGTGATGCGCTGCACGTTGAGCTCGGTGCTGTCGGCGCCCTCGATGGTTGCGATCGCGCGGTCGAGGTCACGGTCGGTGATGGCGATCTGGTGGCCGAAGCGGCGGCGCACGACGTTCGTCCACGACAGGTTGGCGCGGAAGCGCGAGCGCATCGTCGACAGGTCGCCGCCCATCGATTTCATGTGCTGAGCGAACTGCGCCTCGTTCATCTTGTTGCGCTCGGCGATCCCCTCGATGACGCGCTTGACCTCGTCGTCGCCGACGAGAACGTTGAGGCGCTTGGCCTCCTGCAGCTTCAGGCGCTCCTCGATCAGTTCCTCGATGGCCTGCTTGCGCAATCCGGGAAGGACGGACGCGCGCGCCGAGGCGACGGCCTGCTCGCGCAGCGAGGCGCCGAACTCCTGCTTGCGCTTCTCGAAGATGGCGAGCACCTGCTCGCGCGTCTTGCCTTTGTTCTCCTCGATCGTCTTGCGCAGGATCCCCTTCAGCCGCTCAGAGGTGCTTTCGGCCTTGATGAGCGACTGGAAGTTGGCCTTGGCCTTGTCCTGCAGGCCGCTCGAACTCATGCCGAGAAGCCGCTGGCGCATCTCGATCTCGAAATTGGTGATGGGCTCGTCGTTGACGAGAATCGCGATGCCCTGCGAGCGATCGGCGGCGGCGGGCTTGGCGGGCGACCCTTTGGCGGGCGCGGGCTTGGCTGCCGCCGGCGTCTGTCCGGCAGCGACGCGGGTGGTGGCGGCTGCCGGCTGCGGCTGGTTGGCGAGCGACGGCTGGGTGGCGGCGACGAGCGCAAGGGATGCGAGGACCGCGGCGCCGAGTGCCGGCAGCAGCGCAACGGCGGGCGACGCCTGGACGGGAGCGCGGGCGCGACGCGGGCAGTCTCGGAGCGCGATGCGCATGGCAGCAGACCTCCTTCGAGCGGACGGCGTTGGCGATCGTCAGTCAGTACGCCGGATCGGCAAAATGCACGCAGGCACGGCGAGACTGGGTTTAGCTGCAGGGCCGCTCGGCGCGCCGCCTGCGCTCGCGAGAGACTACGCACTTCCGAGCCGCCTAGCCGTGAATAGGGGCCATGTCATGGCGGGCGGCCCTCACCCGTACGCCACTCCTGGGTGAAATAACACCGACAGCGGCGCTGACCGCCACTGGCGCCACCAGCAAATAGCGCAAGACGAGCCGATCGTGAACGCGATCGACCCGAGGACCGCCGGCGGACTGACCCGCCAAGCAGCGGCTAGATGATGCGTTGCTACGCCGACTCGGGTCGCTCCTGCAACCTCAGCCGGCAAGGCCGACGGCTAACGCGCGCCTCCGCCTCACCGATCCGGCGGCTGCTGATCGCCACTCACATAGTCGAGAGCATCGGTGCGATAATCGAACTGGCCCAGATGCTTGAAGGCGAACCGCAGGAACACCGTCCGGTCCGGCGCCAGGCCGCGGTCATCCTGATACTCGGTCTCGGTGTAGCTGACCTGCAGGATGAAGCATTCGTCGGCGTAGCGAACCTGGATCGTATCGCTGAGCAGGAAGTCGTCGTCGAGGTCATAGCGGATGGAGCCGCGCACCGACCAGTATTCAGTCAGCTTGAAGCCGATACCGCCCGACAGTTCGTGGTCGTCCTTTTCGAGGCCCGACTCGGGGAGTGCGGAGGTGAAGGCGTAGGAGGCATCGAACGTCATCGGCCCAACGGTCGTCGAGGAGAAGATGTCGGCGCGCCGGACGTCGAAATCATCTTCGTCGAAGCGGCTCTGGCCGATGACGCGGAAGGCGTCGATCGGCGCAATATAGGCGCCGAGCACGTAGTCCGAGCGATCCGTATCGAGGCCGTTGTTGGGATTGAACGAGCGCAGCGCCTCGTCGCCGACGATGACGCCACGGTCGTTCTCGCGGATCGGCGTCGCCGGGTCGTCGAAGCTCGAATAGCCGGGATTTGTGTAGGGATTCGTGCCGGAAAGCTGGAAGCTCTGGCCGGCCACGAGACGGGCGTAGCCGCCCTGGTTGAGCTGGAACGTGTACTGGACGCCGACGTTGGCGCGCGTGCCGGTCTCGATGCGGTCGTAGCCTGAGAACTTGTCGAATTCGAACAGGTTGGTGTCGTCGAAGACGAGGCTCTGAGCATCCTCGTTGGGCAGGTGGCGCTGATCGACGCCGGTCGCCGTGCGCGCGACGATCTGGCCGATGGGCTCGATGGTATGGCTGGCCGCGCGGCTCGTCGCGATCCAGGGATAGCTGACGGTGGCGCCGGCCGTGCCGATGCCGCGCACGAACGATTCCTCGTCGGCCTTTTCACCCGTGACGGCATCGACGTAATCGTTCATCTGGTAGGCATCGCCGCGCAGGTTCGCGTAGGGCGTATAGGTGATGCCGATGCGGTCGATGAGCTGGCGCCGCCAGCTCAACTCGGTGACGACACGGCTCATGTCGCGCTCGAACTCGTCGGTGAGCCGGACGCCGGTCACCGGATCGCGGATGAAGTCCAGGTTCGCATCGCGCTGGAACACCTTCTCGCTGCGCGTCATGCTGACGGCGTTCGTGTTCCACTTGAGCTCGCCGCCGAGCACCGGGTCACCGTGCACGTAATTGTAGTCGATGACGGGGTGGACGAGGCTCTCGGAACGGGCGGAATCGTCGAGCAGCAGGCCGCCGAACTGATACAGCGAGGCGCCGAAGAAACTGCGGTCGCCCTGGCCCACCATGTAAACCTCGTTGACGCGGTCGGTCAGCAGCTGCGAGTCGAGCTTGTAGAACCGGCGGAACGTGTCGTCGCTCTCGACCGTGATGTCCCAGCCTGCCTTCCACCAGCTGCCAAGCTCGAACAGGCCCTTGGTCTCGACCGATCCGCGCCAGCCATCGAGCTCCTCGCGGCGCACGTTGCGCTCGCTGAGATCGGCGATGCTGTCGAGCTCCAGGTTGCCGCCATCCTGCTCGATGGCGTTGAACTTGATGGTGTATTCGCCGTTGGCCAGCTTCTGGCGCCAGTCGCCGGCCCACATCACGCCCTGCTCGGAGTAGTAGCTGGGCTTGAAGGTGAAGTCGTAGCTCGGGTCGAGCGCGAAATAGTAGGGGATCGTCGTCATGAAGCCCAGCTCATCGGACGATCCGAAGCCTGGGAAGAGGAAGCCCGAGCGGCGCTTCACCGACGGGTCGGCGTGCTGGAAATAGGGCAGGTAGACGAACGGCTGACCAAGCACCTCGAACTGCGCGTCCTGGTAGGTGATCGTTGCCGCTTTCTGGTCGTGGATGATGCGGGCCGCCGAAATGCACCACAGCGGCGGCACGCCGTCGGCGCTCTTACATGGCGTGAACTTGCCGTCGGTGAACTCCGTCACGCTGCCATCGCGGCGCACGGCGCGGGTCGCGGCGATGCGCGTATCGTCCTTGGCCACGCTGCTCAACTGCTGCACGAAGCCGTCGCGGAAGTCGTCGGTCAGCGTGTAGCGGTCGGCGCGGATGACGTTGCCGTTGGGTTCCTTCAGCACGACGTTGCCGACGGCAGTCAGGGTGCCGGCCGACTGGTCGTAGACAACCTCGTCGGCGGTCAGAATGTAGTTGTTGTAGTAGATCTCGACGTTGCCGCGCGCGATGACCGCGTTGCCGCTGTTGTCATAGACGAGCTGATCGCCCTGCAGATAGAGCGGCTGAGACGTGTCGACCTTGGTCGACGGCATCAAGTCGGCGCTCTTGGTCTTGAAGGCGGGTGCGGAGCGGCGATTCGTGCTGTCGAAGGCGGTACCCTGGGCATGCGCGCGGCCATCCACGCCGGCGACCGCAGGCAACAACGCCCACAGACCCAGCGCGGCGAGCAGCGTGACCGCGAGCCCCCGCAGCATGCGACACCGTCTCCCGACTGCGCGGCGAACACGTTCGCCGGCTACTTCGCGCGCCGGGCCAGACAGCCCCGCGCACGCATGAACGCCTGCCGGCAGGATCGACCCGCTGGCAGGACCATGAAGAGCTTCAGCGCGCCCCCGGCCGCAACGATCGTGCGGTTTCCGCGCCAAACGCATCACCTCAACCGTCCTCCTGGTGCAGGAGCACCGTCAGCGAGATGGAGATCACCAGCAGCACCGGAAGCCAGACCGCGGCCCACGGCGGTACGATGCCCGCCACGCCGATCTGACGCGATACCTCTGCCAGCAAGAAGAACCCCAATCCCCCTATCATTCCAGTGACGACCATAGTCTGGATGCCCCCCGACCGGAATGACCGCAACGACACAGTCGCAGCCAAAAGCACCATGGCCACGCAGAGGATCGGACGGGACAGCAGGAGCTGGTACTGGATGCGCAGCCGGTCGGCCGAAAGATTAGCTTTCTCAGCGACTTCGATCAGCGCCGGGAGATCCCAGAACGACACCGAGATGACCGTGCCGAGCGCATCTTGCACACGCTCGGGGGTCAGGTAGGTCGAGACCAGATACGTTTCGTATTTGCGCGGCTCGCGGCCTTCAGCGGCGACCCAGGCGTCCTTCAACCTCCAGTAGCCCTCCTCGAGCGTCGCCTCCGCGGCATCGATGCGCTCGGCGAAGCCGCCATCGGGGCCGTAGACGATGACCGAAACGCCGTCGAGCGTCAGTCCCTGGTTGCGCGCGCCGTCCGCGCCGATCACCGACTGGCCGTCGATGCCGTTCTGGCGGAGCCACGAGTCACCCGATTTCGACCGCAGCAGATTGCCCTCGCGTCCGAAGGCCTCGGCGAACAAGCGCTCGGCCTCCTCGCGCGCCTGGGCGGCGAGAGGGTTGTAGGCCACCGTGGCGAACGTGCCGAGAACGAAAGCGACGACGATGCCCGGCATGAGGAACTGCCAGACGGACATGCCGCCGGCGCGCATCACCGTGAGCTCGGACTTGCGGCTCAGGAACAACAGGGCGGCGATCGAGCCGGTCTGAACGGCAAAGCCAAGCAGAAACTCGGTGTAGGCGGGCAGCCGCAGCACCGTCATCCAGGCGAGCAGCCACGCCGGGACACTGCCGTATTTGCCAGCCTGGCGCAGCAATTCGACGAAATCGATCATGAATATCAGGACGGAACATAAAACGAACGTCCCGAGGATGGCGGTGAGGAACTTGCCGCCGACGTAGAGATTGAGGGTGCTTGCACGCATGGCGAGCCTCACCGCCTCGCCGGCGCCGGCGCGCCGCGTGCCGGCAATCCCGGCGCGGTCGCAGGGTCGGCGGGCCGGCGGCGCAGCATGGCGGGCCGCGGGATGCGGGCGAGGAGTGGCGCCACGGCGTCGCCGATGCGCTCGCCCAGGCTCGGCCCCGAACGCGGCTTGGCGTTCGCGACGATCATCAGGAAGGCGCCGACCATGGCGAGGAGGGGAATCGCGTAGAGCAGCGGCACGTAGGCGGCGTTGATCGAGACGAGATTGTTGACGGCAAGGCCGCCGAGCCGCAGGGCGGCGGCGATGACGAAACCCATGACCATGCGCTCGGTGCGGTTCTGGCGGGTCGACTGGGCCTGCCCGATGGCGGCGAGCGCGATCAGCACGAAGGCGAACGGATAGAGGGGGTTGGCAAAGCGCTCATGCAACTCGGCGCGGAACTGACCGGGCTGTGCCTGGAAGAAGGCATCGCCACCCGGCATCGGTGCGACGAGTTCCTCGAAATAGCGCTCGCGCGGCTTGAGGTCGCCGTCGGTGTCTTTGCGCGTGTCGAGCCGGTCGAGGTCGACGGCGTACTTCTGGAACGCGATGACCTGGGCGGGGTTGTCGCCCGCCTCGCGGCGCAGGATGTGGCCCGTCGACATGATGAGATAGGCGGCCTTGTCCTGCTTCACGATGAGGCCGCGCTCGGCAAGGTATGTCTGCGACAGGTCGCGCTCGCGGGTGTCGTTCATGACGAGGCCGAGCAGTTCGCCATTGGGCGCGCGCTCGCGGATGTGGAAGGTGAGGCCTTTCTCGGGCGTCGAAAACTGGCCGGGCTGGATAACCTGGGTCAGCAGATCGGTGCGCACCTGGACGATGTATTCGCGCAAGAGCCGCAGGCTCCACGGCATAGCGAAATGATTGACGTAGCCGACGGCGATCGTGACGAGCAGCGACAGCACGATGAGCGGACGGGCGACGTTCCACACGGTCGCGCCGGCGGCGGTCAAGACGATGAGCTCGCTGTCGCCATTCAGCCGGTTCAGCGTGTGCAGTGCGGCGATCAGCAGTGCGAACGGCGCTATGATGGCGAGCAGGTTGGGGAGCGCCAGCGTCGTCATCTTGATCAGCATCCACGCGTCCTGCCCCTGGGAGGTGACGACGTTGAGCTGACGCAGCGCGAGCGCGATCCACACGACGCCGCCGAGGGAGGCGAGGATCAGGAGGAGCGCACCCGAGGCTTGCCTGAAGACGTAGCGGAAGACGATCGACATGTGGATCCTGGCGGCGCCGCAGGAGAGCTGTCGTGACGGCACCGGTCTGGCTCGCTCACACGACACGGTGGCGGAAATTCGGCTCGGCGGGGAGCCGCCGCGCCCGTCATCGGGTATGGCGTCTGATGTGCCCTGGTTGCAACGCCAATCACGCGCGGGCGATGACCGGATTGGCGCAGCGTTCAGCACACTTCCTGGATTTCAGTTGAAAGGCGAGCCGAGCTGACTAAGGTTGCGGCACACCCGATTGGGTCAGCGCGGTTCTCCCCCGAAAGAGCGCGAAGCGCCTCAGCCGAGACATGATGGTCCGGCGGGCGCAGCGCGTTCGCCGGCGGGCTAGTGTCGCGATCTGAACGACGCTAGTAAAATCAAGAGCCTAGTCTGATTCAGACCGAGAAGTCCGCCTCTGCACGCCGCCGCGAAGAATGGCGCGGACTTCTCGGTCATCACACTAGGAGCCGACCACGCTCACCCACGCTGCGAGGCCGGGCGGCAGGCGCCAGATGCCTGTCGGCGCGCGCCATCGCCCATCGACGGAGTTTCTGATGACCACTGCCGAACCCAAGCCTCTCGACATCGTCTTCCAGCCGCTTGCCGCCCGTCACGACGGCGTGATGGCGATCCTGGTCGAGGATGGGATGAAGCTGGCTTCGGTTGGGCAGACCCTCGATGAGGCGTCGAAGGGCATCCTCACCCAGGCGGCGAAGGTTGCCGATTTCAAGGGCAAGGTGAAGGCGAGCTTCGAGCTTCTCGCTCCCGTGGGCCTTGCCCAAGACCGGATCGTCGTGATCGGCGCCGGCAAGGTTGCCGACCTCTCCGACAACGACTGGGTGCTGCTCGGCGGCTCGGCGTTCGGCACGCTCACGGCGCGCAAGTCGAAGGCGGCGAGCCTCGTCGTCGAGACTGTAACCGAGCCTGGCTGCGGCCCCGCCGAGGCGGCCGCGCTGATGGCCATGGGCGCGCTTCTGCGCTCCTATCAGTTCCGCAAGTACCTCACCCGGGACGGTGGTGGCGACGACAACGGCCAGCCGCCGAGCCTTGCCAAGCTCGTCGTGCACTGCGCCGAACCCAAGAAGGCGGAGAAGGCCTTCGCGCGGCATCAGGCGGTGGCGAACGGCGTCATGCTGGCGCGCGATCTCGTCAACGAGCCGGCCAACGTGCTCGGTCCCGTGGAGTTCGCGGAGCGGGCGAAGGCGTTGAAGGACGTCGGAGTCAAGGTCGAGGTCCTCGACGTGGAGGATCTCGAGAAGCTCGGCATGGGAGCCCTGCTCGGCGTCGCCCAGGGCAGCGTGCGCCCGGCGCGCGTCGCGGTCATGCAGTGGAGCGGCGGCAAGAAGGGCGAGGCGCCGCTCGCCTTCGTCGGCAAGGGCGTCGTGTTCGATACCGGCGGCATCTCGATCAAGCCGGCGCAGGGCATGGAGGACATGAAGGGCGATATGGGCGGCGCGGCGACCGTCGTCGGCCTGATGCATGCTCTCGCCGAGCGGAAGGCCAAGGTCAACGTCGTCGGCCTGATCGGCTGCGTCGAGAACATGCCGTCGGCCAACGCCCAGCGCCCCGGCGACATCGTGCGCTCGATGTCCGGCCAGACCATCGAGGTGCTCAATACGGACGCCGAGGGCCGGCTCGTGCTGGCCGACGTGCTGTGGTACGCGCAGGAGCGGTTCAAGCCGGCGGCGATCGTCGATCTCGCCACGCTCACAGGGGCTATCATGGTGGCGCTCGGCAAGGAGTACGCCGGCCTCTATTCCAACAACGACGACCTCGTCGGTGCCTTGCAGGCCGCGTCCAAGGCGACGGGCGAGAAGGTCTGGCGGATGCCGCTCGACAAGGCCTACGACAAGCTGATCGACAGCAAGAACGCCGACGTGAAGAACATCGGCGGCCGCTGGGGCGGGGCGTGCACGGCGGCGCAGTTCCTGCAGCGCTTCATCAAGGACAAGGCGACGCCCTGGGCACATCTCGACATCGCCGGTACGGCGATGGATTCGGGGCGCAACGAGATCAGCCAGGGCTGGGCGTCGGGCTGGGGTGTGCGCCTGCTCGACCGCTTCGTCGCCGACGGGTACGAGGGCTGAGAGCGACGCCTCCATCTCTTTTGCAGGCTTGCCCGGCTGCAGATGTATCAATTTGACACAGCTATGGCTATCGGCGTTATTTTCCATAATATGTCTTATGCGAATGCAGATGTGTCCGGGTGTGGCAGCGGCCACCCTGGCAAGGGTCGCTGCCGCGTGTGCAAGGGCAGCGGCCCGGGGAGCGGCTCAGCAATCGGCATCGCGCCCTCCTTACAGCCGCGCGCCACGCTCCAGGGTGGCGACCATTTCGGCGATGACGACGGCGTAGATCGCGGCGACGAAGCCCGTCAGCACGTTGACACTGACGGCGAGGCTCACGATCTGCGCCCACTCGACGGGGAGGATCGTCGCGAGCAGCGTCGCGACGATGCCGTCGACGTACTGCTGCAAGCCGAACAACAATTCGCTGACGTGCTCGATGCCGGGCTCAGCGGGGATATCGAGGACGAGCTGGCGCATCAGATCGGTGAGGCCGACGACCTTGATCTGCCCGCCGGCGGCGAGCGCGGCGAGACCGCAGGAGAAGACGAGGCCGAGCGGAATGGCGAGGCGGAAATAGCCCCAGCGGCTCGGACGGGCGGCAAACGAACGGCGCAGGCGGCGCAACAGGCTCGTACCGGCGAAAATGGCCAGCGCGAATACGATTGCCACCCAGAAGCGCCGGTCGAGGTCGGTGCCGGCAAACGTCAGAAGCGCGACGATGCCAGCCAGCACTCCCTTGACCAGCGCGTCGCCGATGGCGACGAGGCGCAGGACGAGGAGGCTGCGCGGCGCCGGCGCGTCGAAATAGAACGGGTACTCGTGCACGAGGCGGCGCTCGTCGAGGACGAGACCGATGACGACGGCAACGACGAGGCTCGCAAGAGCAAACCAGTACGGGTGCGCGTAGCCGAGCCAGACCACGGCGGCGATGGCCGCGATCTCGAGCGCGAGGATCACCGCGTTGACGATAATGCGGACGACGAGCATACCCACCCCCAGATCGGCCGCGAGCACAACCCTCGCCCTGCAACGATGGACATGGCGCGCACGTTAGCAACTTTGCCAAAGAGGCGCACATCGACGTGAGTGAAGCAGCTTCGGTCAAGCCCGATATCGCAGACCTGATCACCGTGATGGCGGCGCTGCGCACGCCCGGAACCGGCTGCCCGTGGGACCTCGAGCAGACGTTTTTCACGATTGCTCCCTACACCATCGAGGAAGCCTATGAGGTGGCGGACGCCATCACGCGCGGCGATCTCGTCGACCTGAAGGAGGAGCTTGGCGATCTTCTCTTGCAGGTCGTCTATCACGCGCGCATCGCCGAGGAGCAGCGAGCGTTCACTTTCTCGGACGTGGTCGGGGCGATCACCGCCAAGATGATCCGGCGGCATCCCCACGTGTTCGGCAGCGCGGAGGAACGCGCGGCGGGCGCGGCACCCGGCTTCTGGGCGCGCATCAAGGCCGAGGAGAAGGCCGACAAGGCCGCGGCGCGGGCGGCTGCCGGCGGCGCCGTGACGGGGGCCGGCGCCGTGACTGGGGGCGGTGCAGATGGCTCTCTGTTGTCGGATGTTCCAGTCGCGATGCCGGCCCTGAGCCGCGCCGTCAAGTTGCAGGACAAAGCTGCGAAAGTCGGCTTCGACTGGCCTTCGCTGGCACCGGTGTTCGACAAGATGCGCGAAGAGCTCGCCGAGTTCGAGGAGGTGATGCGCCCGCACGATCCGCGCGGCGTGGGAGGCGATCCGCCCCCTACGGAGCGCGACCGCATCGAGGACGAGTTCGGCGATCTATTGTTCGTCATGGCCAACGTCGCGCGCCACTTGCGCCTCGATCCCGAGGCCGCCCTGCGCCGGGCCAACGCCAAGTTCACTCGCCGCTTCGAGCACATCGAGGCGCGCCTCGCCGAGCAAGGCCGCAGCCCTGCCGACAGCACGCTCGCCGAGATGGATGCGCTGTGGGACGAGGCGAAGACAGCGGAGAAAGGGTGAACTATTCTCGCCCGGCGCGATCGTACCGTCGAGCGAGGACGACAATGCGGGATGTGGTTCTGACTTTGCGGAACGTGCAGCTGAGCGACATCAGCACGCGCACCGCACGGGCCTTTCTCGGCACGGTCGATGCGGGCTCGCTCGTTGCTTTCGCGACCGAAGAGGCGCCCGCCGGTCTCCGCATCCGCCATGTCCTGTTCCAGGACAATGTCCGTGGCGATCTTCGCTCCGAGAAGTACATCGACAACGCTGGCGCTCGCGGTATTGCTACGACGCTCCGCTCCGGCTTCCGCCACGATCTCGCCCTGCTTCACAATGGCATCACTGTAACGGCAAGCGCGTGCCAGCCCGGCGAACCCGATGGCGTCGTCTTGCATCACCCGCAGATCGTCAACGGTTGCCAGACGATCCATACGCTCGTCCGCAACTTCGGCGCCCTCGATGGTTGCCGTGTCGTGATCAAGATCGTCGTGACCTCGGACGAGCGCCTCAAGGACCGCATCGTCGCGGCGGCCAATACACAAGAGAGCCTCGACTACTACGATATGCTGTCGCGCAACGCGCGCGTGCGAGACCTCATCGCTTATTTCGCCAGTCCGGCCTACCCCGACCCCCGCACCATCTGGTTCCAGGCGCGGCGCGGAGCACGCCTTTCGGGGCCGGACGAAATGCGGGGCGAACCGGACTGGTCGCGCATCGTCAGGCCACGCCATCTGATGGAGGCCTACATCGCCGCTGTGGAAGGCCAGCCGCACGCCGCTCGCACGACATTCATGCGCAAAGCGGCTTCGGTGTTCGCAGAGACACACGAAGCGGCGCTCTATGCGGCGCTCGCCTGGACCGTAGTCGTTGGGCGTCTTTGGGCGCTGCGGACGGGCAAGAAGTGGCAAGATCGCTTCGTGAGGTCGTCGGCCGATGCCTTTCCGGCGCGGCTGCATTTCCTGTTCGCGGTGTGGCGCCTGTGCGAGGCGAAGCCGCAAGACGTCGAACCCGCAGACCTGCGGTCCTGCGAGGCCAATCGGCTGCGTTTCTTGCGGTTGCGCGATCGCTTGCAGGCCGACGCGGAGCCGATCGGCGACCTCGCCTGGAAAACGCTACAGGTGGCGGCGAGCCGTCTCGGCAAGCACATCGACAGCGGCCTGGCCGGACGCGCCGTTTACACGGCGAGTATAGCGGCGGCCGCCGCTGAGGTCCGCGCAGCCGAAGCCCGCGCCATTTTCGATTAGCGGGACACACGGCCGACCACCAATTCGCCGGATGTGCTTCACGACCTCAGCGCCGCTGCCACCACAGCACGGCGCCGGTCGCGAAGAGGGCGGTCATCAGGAGCCCTGTCAGGAAGACGAGGCCCTGGCCGACAAGGCCGAGGCCGAGATCGGTGTGGACCGGCCACAGCCACGACTTCACCGTTTCGGCCGTCGTCAGGGTCGAGAGGTCGCGTACGCTGATGACCCGAGGGCAGTTGCGGTCGACCCAGATGACGCTGGCGCCCGCGCGCGGGTTGCGGCCCGGTGCATTCAACTCGATGAAGTAGGGGGTCTGCGGACCGGACGGCCGCCAGATGGCCTTGATTACCTCGGCCGGGTCGCGGCCGGTACGCGCGAGCGCTATCGCCTCGTCGATACCGGTCGCGGCGGCGCAGGCTCCGGGCGGCGAAGATGCACTCGCGCTATTGTCTAGCTCGCGGATCTCCGAGAGCGGCTCGACCAGCGGATCGATCCAGTCCGAGCGTTGCAGATAGAGCCCGGTCACCAAGACGACGAGGTAGGGCACGAACAGCCAGACCGTCGGCACGTTGTGATAATCGAGCCAGCGGGCGCGACCGAAGGCGCCTGCCCGCAGCGCCAGCGTCTGGCGCCAGCGGCCGGGTCGCGGCCACCACAGATAGAGACCGCTCGCCGTCAGGATGAGGCCACCCAAGGCGCTCAGTGCGACGAGGAGGTGGCCGGTCTCGCCCGCCAGAAGCTC
>JANRIT010000027.1:0-178018 GCA_033764645.1 Hyphomicrobiaceae bacterium | reverse complement strand
CGTCGCCACGGCCTGCCGCGACAGGGCGAGAATGGAAGGCCGGTCGGTCGCCGCGAGCGCCAGAGCCCAGCACTCTGCCGTCTCCACCGCATCGGCGGGGCGCAGGACGAGCATGTTGGGCGTCGCGCGCAGCATGGCGAGATGCTCGATCGGCTGGTGCGTCGGCCCGTCCTCGCCCAGTCCGATCGAGTCGTGCGTCATCACGTAGACGACGCGCTGGCCCATCAGCGCGGACAGGCGGACGGCGCCGCGCGCGTAGTCGGTGAAGACGAGGAAGGTACCGCCGTAGGGGATGAAGCCGCCGTGCAGGGCGATGCCGTTCATGGCCGCGGCCATGCCATGCTCGCGCACGCCATAATGGATGTAGCGACCGCTGAAGTCGCCGGGCTTAACGACACCGAGCCCCTTCGTGATCGTGTAGTTCGAGTGCGTGAGATCGGCCGAGCCGCCGATGGTGAGCCCAGTCGCCTCGTTGATGACGCCGAGCGCCATCTCGGAGGCCTTGCGGGTCGCGACCTTTGGTGCCGAGCGGGCGAGATCGCGGGCGTAGTCGGCGAGCTTGCCACGAACGTCAGCGCCGATATCGCCGGCGATCTGGCTCTCGAACGCACCACGCTTCGATGACGCCGCCAGCCGCGCGTTCCACGCCTCCCGTTCGGCCTGGCCGCGTGCCCCCACCCTGCGCCACGTCGCCAGGATTGCGTCGGGCACATCGAACGGCCCGTGGGGCCAGCCGAGCTTGGCGCGCGCCCCCGCGATCTCCTCTGCGCCGAGCGCCTCGCCGTGCGCTTTGGCCGTTCCCGCCCACGTGGGCGCGCCGTAGCCGATCACCGTCCGGCAGGCGATCATGGAAGGCCTGCCGCTCTCGGCCCGCGCCGCCGCGATGGCTCCCGCCACGGCGTCCGGGTCGTGGCCGTCGACTGCAACGACGTGCCAGCCGGCAGCTGCGAAGCGCGCGCGCTGATCGGTCGAAGTCGCGAGCGACGTCGGCCCATCGATCGAGATCTCGTTGTCGTCCCACAGCACGACGAGCTTGCCGAGGCCGAGGTGGCCGGCGAGGTCGATCGCCTCCTGGCTGACGCCCTCCATGAGGCAGCCGTCGCCTGCGATGACGTAGGTGTGGTGGTCGACGAGCTCATCGCCATAGCGCGCCGCGAGCAACCGCTCGGCGATGGCCATGCCGACAGCGGTTGCGAGCCCTTGGCCGAGCGGCCCTGTCGTCGTCTCGATGCCGGCCGCGTGGCCGTATTCAGGATGGCCAGCCGTCCGCGCGCCGAGCTGGCGGAAGCGCTTGATCTCCTCGATGGGCATGTCCGCGTAGCCGACGAGGTAGTGGAGAGCATATTGCAGCATGGAGCCGTGCCCGGCCGACAGCACGAAGCGGTCGCGGTCGGGCCAATTGGGCGCGGCGGGATCGATCTTCAGGAAGCGGGTGAACAGCACGGTCGCCACGTCGGCCATGCCCATCGGCATGCCGGGATGACCGGATTTGGCCGCCTCGACGGCGTCCATGGCGAGCGCGCGGATCGCGTTCGCGAGGTCGGAATGGGAGGCGGTGTCGGGCATCGGGACCAGTCCTGAGGGAAGCGCGCTTGCGGAATGGCCCGCCCGGCGCCCCGCCGTCAAGGCCGCGAGGTCAATTTTCCCTTCCGCGACGCCGCCTCAGCGTGCCCGCCGGGCGGCATCGACCATGCGAATGATGGTTGGCGTGAGGATGAGCTGCATGGCCAGATCGAGCTTGTCACCGGGGATGACGATGGAGTTGGCGCGGCTCATCCAGCTCCCGGCGATCATGGTGACGAGATAGGAGAAATCGATGCCGCGCGGGTTGCGGAAGCGGATGACGACGAGCGATTCGCCCGCCGTCGGTATCCAGCGCGCGATGAACGGGTTCGACGTATCGACGATGGGAACGCGCTGGAAGTTGATATCGGTGTTGGTGAACTGCGGGCAGATGACGTTCACGTAGTCGTACATGCGCCGCAGGATGATGTCGGTGACGGCCTCCGTCGAATAGCCTCGCGTCGCCCGGTCGCGATGGATCTTCTGGATCCATTCCAGGTTGATGACCGGCACGACGCCGATCTTCAGGTCGGCCTTGCCGGCGATGTCGATGGAGCCGGCCACCACCGCTCCGTGCAGCCCCTCGTAGAACAGGAGATCCGAGCCCTGCCCGACCGACCGCCACGGCGTGAACGTGCCCGGCGGCACGCCATGCTCGCTCGCCTGCCGGTCGTCGTGGACGTACGTGCGCGTCTTGCAGCGCCCGGTCTGGCTGTAGCTCTCGAACTGCCGCTCGAGCTCCTCGAGGAGGTTGGCTGCCATGGAGAAATGACTGAAATGGCGGACACCCGCCGCCACCTGCCGCTCGACCTCGGCCTTCATGGCGGCGCGGTCGTAGGCGTGGAAGGCATCGCCCTCGATCATTGCCGCCGTGATGCCTTCGCGCCGGAAGATCTGGTCGAAGGTGTGCTTGACGGTGCTCGTGCCGGCGCCCGAGGCGCCGACCACCGAGATGATGGGAAACTTCGTGGACATTTCCCGACGCTACTCGCTGAACAGGCCGCGGGCACGGAACAGCGGCGACACGTCGCGCACCGGCAGCGGCTCGACCGAGACCGCCTCGATGCGCTGAACCTCCTCGGCGGCCCCGAAGAACAGGGGCGTCGGAGCGTCCATGCCCGCCGGCACCTTGTCGAACAGCGACCGCTGGCCGTCGCTGGCGAGCCCGCCAGCCTCCTCCACCAGCTTGACGATCGGGGCTGCCTCGAACACGTGACGCAGCCGGCCGCGCATGAGGCCGGCCCGCCGGTCGCCCGGAGACAAATAGACGCCGCCCTTCATCAGGATGCGGTGTGCTTCGACGGCCAGCGAAGCGCTCCAGCGCATGTTGAAATCCTTGCCGCGCGGCCCGTCGAGGCCGGCGACGCAATCGTCGACGAACGCCCGCACGGGATCATACCAGTGGCGCACATTCGACGTGTTGATGGCGAACTGGCGCGTCGCGACCGGGATCGCCACGCGGTCGGCGACGAGCCTGAACTGGCCGCTGTCGGGATCGAGGATGAAGATGTCGGTGCCCTGGCCGATCGTCACGGCCATGGCGACATGGGGACCGTACAGCACGTAGCCGGCCGCCAGCATGTCGCGTGGCGCGCGCAGGAACGAGGCGCAGGCGTCCTCCGCCCCTCCTGCGACCGCATGCACCTGGAACAGGCTCGACAGCGCCCCGCCGATGTCCATGTTGCCCGCGCCCTCGAGCGCCGACACGGCAACCGCGAACGATCCGTCCGGCCTCAGCCGGATCGCGTCGGCGTATTCGTCCGACGCATAGACCCCGGTCGGTGTCGTCCGCAGGACCGACAGCATGATCTCGTCGGCGACGAGGGCAAGGCTTGCCGCCCGCTCGTCGTCCATGCCGAAGTGGCCGGAACTGGCCCCGAGCCGCGCCGGCAGCGGGCCCCTGCGGACGAGCCCGGCGATGGCGGTCGCAGCTTCCGCAATGGCGAGAACCGTGGCGACGGCCCCAGTCGAGCGGCCCGCCCGCCGGGCCCGCGCGTCGAGCACCTCGGCGAGGCGCGCACCAGGCCCAAGGTCGGACGTCGCAGCCATGTTTTCCTCCCTGACGTGATCTCGCGTCACGTCTTGATGGACAGACTCGCGCGTCGGGGGCGAAAAGGAAACCGAAATCGACAGCGCCCGCCGGAAAGCCTCCTCCGACCGGCGCTCCTGCCGAGCCGGACACCGATGCGCCACCGGGACGACATGCCACCGCTCGCCGTGCTCCTCGTCTCGGACGGACGGCCGGGCCACGAGTCCCTGTCGCGCGGCATCATCGCCGCCATGGGCCGGCGCCGCGTGCTCGACGTCCGCCGCATCGAGGTGCGCCGCCCCCGCCACCTTCCCGGCCGCCTCTTGGCGTTCGCGCTCAGGGCTGGTCTTCCGCCTGCGGTGCTTCTTTCACGCGTGCACGGGCTTGACGCGGCAGCACTTGCCCGACCCGACGTGATCGTCTCGGCCGGCGGCGATACGCTCGCCGCCAACGTCGCGCTCGCCCGCTCGACGGGAGCGCCGAACCTGTTCTATGGCTCGCTGCGCGCCTACCGGCCTGCCGACTTCGCGCTGTCGCTGACGTCCTACGCGCATCAGGCGACGGCGCCGAACCGTCTCATGTCGCTGAAGCCGTCGCCGCTCGATCCAGACGGGCTGTCGCTGCCGCGTGCAGCCACGACCACGCCCTGGCAGCCCCCGCAATCCGCCGGCATGATCATCGGCGGCCCGGCCGGGCGAACCGCACGCTACGACGAGCGAGACTGGGCCGGCCTGCTCGCCATCGTTGCCGCGACGGCAGAGGCGTGGGGCACACGCTGGACACTCGCCAACTCACCGCGCACCCCTGCAGCCGTCTCCGATCGTCTGGCGCAGGCCGCGCGCAAGCCCGCATCGGGCATCTCCGAGTTCATCGATTTCCGCTCGAGCGGACCGGGCAGCCTCGGCCGGCTCTTCTCGGCCTCACAAGCTATCCTGTGCACCGCCGATTCCAGCAGCATGCTGTCCGAGGCTGTTTGGCTCCGCCGCCCGGTCCTTGCGGTCGCGCCTGCGATGTTCTCTTTACCGGGCCCCGAGCGGGCCTACCGTGCCTGGCTGAATGCCAACGGCTGGGCCGACGAGGCACCGATTGCCGACATGAGCCCACCCGAGGTGGCGGCACGGCTCTCCCGCATCCGTCCGCTGTGCGACAACCCGCTCGACAGCCTCGCGGACGTGCTGTTCAGCCGTCTGCCGGCGCTCGCCACGCCTGCGTGAGTGCCCGGCTGCTTGGCACGGAAGGGCACCGCGAACCCGCTCAGCTGTCGGCTTCGATGACGGCGATCTCGGCGCCCGACCGGACGCCGCGCATGATGCTCACGTCGTCGACCGCCCGCGCGAACACGTTGCAGCGGTCGGCAAGCCGGATCTCGCCATCGCGCGAGATGGGCGTCGGGCCGAAGCCGATGGCGATGGCGCTGCCGTGCGTCCAGAAGGCGATCTCGCCCGGCTCGACCACGTCGCGCGCGTCCGCCTCCATCCACTGCTCGATGGGCACGCCGAAATACACTTCCTCGCCCCACGTGCGAGCGGTCGTGTAGATGGGCAGGGACTGCCAGACGCGGTCGGCCGTCGGAGTGTCCAGCAATTCGGCACGCAGCACGATGCCGCCGGACCGGATCAAGACCATGCGCATGGCGTTTCCCTTCGCCGCGCGCTCCTCAGGACCGTTGCTCGTGTCCCACTCGATCGGGCGCGCGTTCGACGCTGACCTTGTCACCCGTGCGCACGCGGCGCAAGCCGTCGACGGCGCCGATGATGTGCCCGAGCAGATTGCAGGGCAGCGGCAGGCGCACCTCGCCCGGCCGCGACAGCGGCGTCTCGCCGTAGGGCAGCAGCAGGCGCGCATCCTCCGCCCAAAGATAGACCGCGCCGGTCCGCCCGTCGGCACGTGCCCCCGGTTCACGTCCGAACGCCAGCGGCACCTCCCAATGCCAGCAGTCGCCCCACGGCGCGGCAAAGCCGAACAGCGGCAGCGACTGCCACAGCACACGGGCCGACGGTGTATCGCAAAGGTCGACGGCGAGCGCGACGTCGCCGAGCCTGATCAACACGCGCCCTGGCGCGACGCCGGCAGGGATGGCGAGGCCACCGGGCGGTGGCGCGCGTCGGCGCAGGTAGTTCGTCGGCATCGGGTCGCCCCGTGCAGCGCTGTCAGGCCGGCGGCGGGCCGAACACGAGAACGGCGTTGAGGCCACCGAAAGCGAACGAGTTCGACATCGTGTAGCCGACCTTCATCTCGCGGCCGACGTTCGGCACGTAATCGAGATCACACTTGGGATCGGGCTCGTCGAGGCCGATGGTCGGCGGCACCCAGTTCTCTTCCATCGCCTTGATGCAGGCGACCGCCTCGATGCCGCCACCTGCGCCGAGCGGGTGGCCGTGCATCGACTTCGTCGAAGAGATGGCAAGCTTTCGCGCATGCGGCCCGAACACCTCCTTGATGGCGTTCGTCTCGTTCTCGTCATTGACGGCCGTCGCGGTGCCGTGAGCGTTCAGATAATCGATCTTCTCCGGCTCGAGACCGGCATCGGCCAGCGCGAGCCGCATGGCCTCCGACGGCCCCTCGACTCCGGGATTGACCATGTCGCGCGCGTCCGACGTCATGCCGAAGCCGACGAGTTCAGCCAGGATGTTGGCGCCCCGCTTTCTTGCGTGCTCGAGGTCCTCGATGACGAGGATGCCCGCGCCTTCACCGAGCACCGTACCGTTGCGCTTCTTGGCGAACGGGAAGCAGCCCTGCGGGGAGAGCACGTGGAGTGCCTGCCAGGCCTTCATGGTGCCGTAGTTGATGACCGACTCCGAGGCGCCGACGACGGCGACGTCGACCATACCACGGCGGATGTAGTCGAGGCCGATGCCGATGGCATGCGTTGCCGTCGAGCAGGCCGAGCACGTCGCGAACGTCGGGCCCTTGACGCCGATCTCGATGCCGACGTGCGCCGCCGCCGACGATCCGATGATGCGCAGCAAAGTCAGCGGATGCGTCGCGCGCTTGTTGTGAATGAACAGATCCCGATAGGCCGTCTCGTAGGTGACGAGGCCACCGGCGCCCGAACCGATGATGCACGCGGCCCGGTAGGGATCGGTCAGCGGCGTCGTCAGGCCCGACTGCTTGATCGCCTCGTCGGCGGCCGCGGCGGCGAACCACGAATAACGGTCGGCGTGCAGGATGATCTTGTCGCGCTGGAAATGCTTGAGGCGCGGCTTCGGATCGAAATCCTTGATCTGCGCGGCGATGAGAACCTTCAGGTCCTCGAGCGGAAAGCCGCCGAGCGCGCTCACGCCTGAGCGGCCCTCGCGCATGCCTGCCCAGAAGTCGGGCACGGTGTGGCCGATCGGTGTGACGACACCCGTGCCGGTCACGACGACGCGGCGCATTCCGTCCGATTTTGACATGACTGTCCCTTTACTGGACTTCGTTCACCGACGCGCGAGCGGTCTCGCGGCCGGCCCGATCGGGTCGGCAGCCCTGTATTGGCCGACAGCGCGCTGCGGTCTCGCCGGATTACCGGGTCGTGGGAAGCGGCGATCGCGACAGGGCGCTGCGCGCCATCGCGCCCCAACTCGCAGCGCCTTGGGTTGCGACGCCTCAGGCCGTGGCGGCCGAGCCGCTCTTGGCCTCGATGAGACCGCGCACCTTGTCGACCACCGAGCCGACGGTCTTGAAGTCCTCGACTTCTTCGTTGGCGTTGTAGGGGATCTCGATGCCGAAGCTGTCCTCGATGTCGAACACGATCATGGCGAGGTCGAGCGACTCGATCGAAAGATCGCGCAGCGGCGTCGACAGTTCGATGTCGTCGCGCGGCTCCTTCATGTGCTTCTTCAGGATGTCGACGATCTTGGTGGCTACTTCGTCCATCTCGCTCTCCTCCCCCGATCGCACGGCACCAGGGGCCTATCCAAACTTGTTGCGTTCGCATCAGCCGCGGGACGGGCTTCATCCGATCCGTGACATATCGTCAAAGATGGCCCCCGTCCAGCAGCCGGCCTTGCCGGACGTACGCGTGGGCAGCCATCCGGAACACGTTACGGCAAGAAGTATGCCGAAATTGTTTCGCACGTGACAACCATACGCGACCATTGTCGGATGCGGTCTCGATTGCTGGGTGGCGCGCTCACTAGAAACGGTATTGAATGGAGGGCTCTGATCGTTTTGCAACAGTCAAGGCGCAAAACGGCGACGGGCGGTGTCATTCCCGACCGTCGAGCACAAAGCCGTAGCGTTCTCGACAGGCTACGCGACCCTCGAGATCCGATCCGGCTGGCATATCCGCTCCCGACGGTCGGCGCGAGGTGAAAACGCCATGACGAGCCAACTTGCCGCAGTACACGAGGCCGCCGAATCCGCGCGCGGTGCGCCGGGCTGGCCCTGGCTCGCCTCCTACCCGCGCCACGTCTCGTGGTCCGAACCGATAGCGGCCGCCCCCTTGTACGCGCTGCTCGATGCGGCTGTAGACCGCCATCCGCACGCCAAGTGCACCACGTTCCTCGGCCGCTCGACGACCTACGCCGAGATCGGCGCGGCAGTCGATGCGATCGCGGCCGGCCTCCAGGACCTCGGCCTGCCGCGCGGCAGCCGCATTGGTCTCTTCCTGCCCAACTGCCCGACCTTCATCGTTTACTATTACGCGGTGCTGAAGGCAGGCCACGTCGTCGTCAACGTCAATCCGCTGTACACGACCGAAGAGCTCGCCGGTCAGATCCGCGACAGCGGCCTTGCCCTGATGGTGACACTCGATCTCAAGGTCCTGTTCGACAAGGTCGAGGCTCTCATCTCCGATGGCACGCTGCCGCGCGCGATCATCGCCCCGTTCTGCGCCCAGCTCCCTGGCACCAAGGCGGCTCTGTTCCGCCTGCTCAAGGGCCGCCAGCTCGCCCGGCCCCTCGCGTCCCGCGTCACCGACCGGCTCATCCTCGAAGCCGATCTCGCCCGGGGAGGCGAGAAGCCCGATCCGATCGCCATCGACCCGCTCGAGGACCTCGCCATCCTGCAATACACCGGCGGCACGACGGGCACGCCGAAGGGCGCCATGCTGACCCACGCCAACGCCTACGTGAACGCCATCCAGGTCGCCCGCTGGGCGCCCCCGCCGACGGGCGAGGAGGAGCGCGTCCTCGGCGTCCTGCCGTTCTTTCACGTCTTCGCCATGACGGTCGTCATGAATTACGCGATTGCACGCGCCGCCCACATCCTCGTCATGCCCCGCTTCGTGCTCGACGACGCGCTTCACCTGATCCACACGCTGAAGCCGACCTTCATGCCGGCCGTGCCGACCCTGTTCACCGCGATCATGAACCACCCGCGCATCGCGAGCTACGACCTGTCGTCGATCCGCTTCTGCATCTCCGGCGGCGCGGCTCTCCCCTTCGAGGTCAAGGAGCGCTTCGAGGCCTTGACCGGCTGTGCCATCGTCGAGGGCTACGGCTTGTCCGAGGCCTCTCCTGTCGTCACCTGCAACGTCGTCGAGGGTCCCTCACGGCCCGGCTCGATCGGCCTGCCCTTCCCCAACACCATCGTATCCCTGCGCGATCTCGACGACCCGGAACGGGAGGTTCCGCTCGGCGCCAAAGGCGAATTGTGCGTGAAGGGCCCGCAGGTCATGCGCGGCTACTGGCAGAAGCCGCAGGAGACTGCCGCCGTCTTCACGTCCGACGGCTTCCTGCGCACCGGCGACGTCGCGCGCATGTCGCCCGACGGCTCGCTCGCCATCGAGGACCGCATCAAGGACCTCATCATCTGCTCGGGCTACAATGTCTATCCGCGCCGCATCGAGGAGGCGATCTACACCCATCCCGCCGTCGCCGAGGTGACCGTCATCGGCATCGCCGACGCTTATCGCGGCGAGGCGCCGAAGGCGTTCGTGCGCCTCAAGCCGGGCGAGGCCCTCGACGCGGACCAGCTGATGGCCCACCTCGAACTGAAGCTGTCCCATATCGAGCTGCCCGCCGTCATCGAATTCCGCGACGAGTTGCCGAAGACGATGATCGGCAAGCTCTCGAAGAAAGAGCTCAAGGCGGAGGAGGCCCGCAAGGCGGCGGCCGCCCGATCAGGCTCCGCCCCGCACTGAGGCGATGAGAGGTCGGCTACCTCTCGAACCGCTTGAACTTGATGCGGTGCGGCTCGACGGCGGCATCGCCGAGGCGGCGCTTCTTGTCGGCCTCGTAGTCGGCGAAGTTGCCCTCGAACCACTCGACGTGGCTGTCCCCCTCGAAGGCGAGGATGTGGGTCGCGAGGCGATCGAGGAAGAAGCGGTCGTGGCTGATGACGACCGCGCAGCCCGGGAAATCCTCGAGCGCAGCCTCCAGCGCCGACAGCGTCTCGGTGTCGAGGTCGTTGGTCGGCTCGTCCAGAAGCAACAGGTTGCCGCCCTCCTTCAAGAGCTTGGCGAGGTGCACGCGGTTGCGCTCGCCACCCGAGAGCATGCCGACCTTCTTCTGCTGATCGGCCCCCTTGAAGTTGAACCAGCCGCAGTAGGCGCGGCTCGGCACCTCCTTCTTGCCGCCGAGCGAGATCTGGTCGAGGCCGCCCGAAATCTCCTCCCACACGGTCTTCTTGCCATCGAGGTGATCGCGTGACTGGTCGACGTAGGAGATTTTCACCGTCTCACCGAGCCGGATCGATCCGTCGTCGGGCTTCTCCTGTCCGGTCAGCATGCGGAACAGGGTCGTCTTGCCGGCGCCGTTCGGCCCGATGACCCCGACGATGCCGCCGGGCGGCAGCTTGAACGACAGCCCGTCGATGAGCAGCCGCTCGCCGAATCCCTTCTTGAGGCCCTCCGCCTCGACCACGACGCCACCGAGCCGCGGGCCCGTCGCGATATGGATCGTGGCGCGCCCGACATCCTCCCGGCCGGCCTCCTCGGCGAGCTTCTCGTAGGCGGTGATGCGCGCCTTCGACTTGGCCTGCCGGGCCTTGGGCGAGGAGCGGATCCATTCGAGCTCGCGCGCCAGCGCCTTCTGCTTGCTCTCCTCCTGTCCCTTCTCGACCTCCAGGCGCTTGGCCTTCTGTTCGAGCCAGCTCGAGTAGTTGCCCTGGTAGGGCACGCCCTGGCCGCGATCGAGTTCGAGCGTCCACGCCGTGATGTTGTCGAGGAAGTAGCGGTCGTGCGTGACGAGGATGACGCAGCCGGCGTATTCCTTGAGAAACCGCTCCAGCCACGCGACGCTCTCCGCGTCGAGGTGGTTGGTCGGCTCGTCCAACAGCAGGATGTCGGGCTTGGACAGCAGGAGCTTAGTCAGCGCCACGCGGCGCTTCTCGCCGCCCGACAGCTTCGTCACGTCGGCTTCTCCCGGCGGACAGCGCAGCGCATCGAGCGCCTGCTCCACCTGAGCCTCGAGGTCCCACAGGTTCTGCGCGTCGATCTCGTCCTGGAGCCGCGCCATCTCGTCGGCCGTCTCGTCGGAGTAGTTGGCGGCGATCTCGTTGTAGCGGTCGAGCTTGGCCTTCTTCTCCGCAACCCCCTCCATGGCGTTGCCGAGGACGTCCTTCGTGGCATCGAGCTCGGGCTCCTGCGGCAGGTAGCCGACCCTGATGCCGTCGGCCGCCCATGCCTCGCCGACGAAGTCTGTCATCTGGCCGGCCATGATCTTCAAGAGCGTCGACTTGCCGGCGCCGTTGAGGCCGACGACACCGATCTTGGCGCCGGGGAAGAAGGACAGCGAGATGTCCTTCAGGACCTGCTTGCCGCCGGGATAGGTCTTCGACAACTTGTGCATGTGATAGACGTACTGCGGGTTCGCCATGACGGGCGCTCCTTCGCGTTGAGGGCCGGGTTACGGGGAGTTGCGATGGTGTTTAGCCGATCGGCCGCGGTCCTACAATGCGGCGGCCGTGGCGCGCCCCACCGTCTTGCGGCCCGGCCGGCATAGCCATGAAACATCTCACCTACTTCGCCGATCCGATGTGCTCCTGGTGCTGGGGTTTCGCGCCGCAGATCGAGCGGCTGGCCCGGCATGTCACGGGCCGGCTGCCGATCATCGTCGTCGTCGGCGGGCTGAGGGCTGGCACACGCGAGCCCATGTCGGAGCACCTGAAGACCGACCTGCGCGGGCACTGGCAGCGGGTCGCGTCCGTTACCGGCCAGCCCTTCGACATGTCGCTCTTTTCGCGCGAGGGCTTCGTCTACGACACTGAGCCGGCCTGCCGCGCCGTCGTCACCGTGCGCGACATCGCGCCGGAAGCGACGCTGGCCTACCTCCTCGCCGTGCAGCAGGCGTTCTACGCCGGGGGACGGGACGTCACCGACCCCCACGTGCTCGCCGCGCTCGCGGCCGAGCAAGGTCTCACGCCGGCGCACTTTCTCGAGCGATTTGCGAGTCCGGCCGTCCGCGCGGCCGTCGAGCGCGACTTTCTTGCAGGCCCCCGCATCGGCGTGACAGGCTTTCCCACCCTCATCGCCGAAGCGCCAGGCGAGCCGCCCCATCTCATCGCCGCCGGCTATGCACGCCTCGAGCCCTATGTGCAGTGGATCGACGCATGGCTGGCAGGCGAGCCATCGCGCTGAAGCCGGCCAGCACGCGCGCAGCCTACAGAGCTGGAAGGCGCTGCAAGGTATCGAGCCCTTCCCTCAGGGACTCCCAGGCCGGCAGGTTGTCGCGACCGGTGAAGAAATAGCGCCCCAGCCCCACCGTGAAGACGAGCCCGCCCCACAGCGCATGCTCGAGCCACACCGCCCAGAACGAGCGCGTCGCCTCGTAGCGGTAGGCGAGCAGCATGCCGATGATCGCCGTCCCGATGATCGCGATCCAGTTGCCGAATACGATGTGTGCGAGCCCGAACAGCAGGCCGTTGGTCACGACCAGGAGACCGCGCCGCTCCCCGAACAGCGGGCCGTAGCGGTGAAAGAAGAAGGTCCGGTAGACGAGTTCCTGCACCGGCACCGACAGCAGGGGATAGAGGATCATGACGCGCTGCCACGTCTCCGGCCGCTGCCGCGGAAAGCTCAGGAACTGGCCCGGCATCTCCTGCGCGACATAGGCCGCAACCATCAGTCCAGCCACGGCGAAGACGGCGAAGATCGACATCGTCTCGTAGGCTGACGGCAGCCGGATCAGCTCGCGGCGCAACAGGAACGAGCGGTCGGCCAGCAGCACGATGACGAACACGACGAGCACGGGCGGCAGGACGACGAACAGGGGAACGTTGCCGGTCTCGACGACGTAGAGCAGAGCGAGCGGGAGCCCGATGAACAGCACCAGCATCTCGATCGTCAGCCAGGTGCGGCGCGCGAGCGACGGATGCGCGATCGCGTCGGGACGGGGCAACGTCCCGCCGGCGGCGAGGCCGGCTTCCGTGACGATGAGGCGGTTCGAGGTATCGACGGTCGTCACGAACTCTCCCCGTCGCCGTCTCAGACGCTGTTGCAACGGTGGGCTATCAAGCCGGCGCATAACGCTGTCATCCTCGGGCTTGTCCCAAGGATCCATCCTGCCTCGGGCACCCGCGCGCGGAGCGCGATGGATGGCCGGGATAAGCCCGAGGATGACATTGGCATGCAAGCGTGAAACTCGGAGCAAGCCACCCGCTGACGCTCGCCACCTCAACCGGCCATCTTGATCTTCTTGACCGCCGCCGAGATGGAATGGCGGATCTTGTGCCAGCCCTTCGAGCCCTCGCTCGTCATCCAGTTCATCTGCAGCGAACGGCGCTGGCCCTCGAACGGGTGATGGCCGTGCCAGGAGTTGTCGGCGCGCTTGAAGACGAGCAGCGTGCCGTTGTCGGGCGGCACCTCGGTCACGTAGTCGTCGACGTCATGACCATTCTTCAAGATGCGCAGCCGGCCGCCGTCCTTCGACCAGTTCTCGTTGAGGTACAGGAGGACGGTGATGATCTTGTCCTTGCTGTCGGTGTGGATCTGGCCGTCCTTGGCGCGCGTGTAGCCGCGCAGCGAGTACATCTTGGGCCGGCCGTCGAGAGCGACACCGAACTTTTCCGCGATGATGGCCTCGAACTCCGGCCCATCGAGCTCGTCGATGACTTCCTTGATCGCCATATTCTCTTCGAGGCTCTCGATCGGATACGAGCCGCCCTTCTCGATGTTCGGATAGGTGGCGTTGATCGCCCGCACGCTGTCGGGCGATAGAAACCCGGGGATGACGGTGAACAGATAGGGCGTTTCCTCGACCTTGGCCGAGCGCAGCTTGTCGAGATTGAGATGAGCCATGGTGCGTGGTCCTTCGACGATCTCTTGAACGACTTGGAGGGCTCAGCCGGCACTGGCGTGGCTACCAGGCCCCGGCAACACCTGCCGCCGGCGACCAAAACGACGCCGGATTTCTTCGGCGATCTCCTGCGCGGAATCAAGCGGAGCATACGTCCACGCGGCGAGCGCGGCAAAGCGATCAGGCAGCGGCCTGGTGGCGCCACGCTCAGCGAGCCGCTCGTGGAACCGGGTGAACTTCGCCGAGCCGCCCGAGGGCGTGAAGATATAGACGGGCCGTCCGGTGGCGCACGCTTCCCCGCACATGTTGACGCTGTCGGCCGTGACGACGAGCGCGTCGGCGGCGGCCAGGAAGTGGGGATAGGGGTTGTCTCCCGTCCCGTCCCACAGGATGCGCGGGGCTGCGCGCGTGGCCGCCTCGGCTGCCGCGATGAGGCGGCGATGCGTGCGCCGCGAGGGCGTGATGAGGAAACTTGCGCCGAGCGCGGCGAGCGAGGCGAGGCTCGCCTCCAGCCGGTCGTCGTCGGCGTCGGTGAACTTGTAGACGCCGTTCTTGCCGCCGAGCACCACAGTGACGAGCGGGCGCGGCAGCGCAAGGATCGCTACGGGCAGGCTCTCTCTGAGTGCGCTCAGCCGTGCCGGACTGTAGCTGTGCGGTGCGGTCAGCGTCGTCATGACGTTGGAACCGCGACGCCGGTCATGCTCGGGCACCCAGATGAGATCAGCCGTCGAGGCGCCCGTCTTGGGGTCCTGCAGCACGACCGTGTAGGTCTGCGGGCCGGCGAGCCGCCGCAAGGCACGAATGTAGGGAATGCTCGCCCGGCCGGTCGCGATGGCGATATCCGGCCACGGCGGACAGAAAGCGCTGCCGGGTTTTCCGAAACGCTCGGCCGGGTTGACGGGCCCCCACGGCGACGCGATGTGCCACAGGCCCCGCGGATGGACCTCCTTCATCTCTGAGACGAGGCCGAGCGCATCGGCCACACCACGCGCCTGCACCACCATGCCGGCTTTGCCGTCTGTCACGATCCAGCCGCGCGCACCCGTCAGGAACGGCGCACCGCTGTCGCTCGCAGCCGTCCGCCTGGGCAGCGACATGCCTTCACCGGCGATGTTGCCGCCATCATGCGTCATCTTGTTCATGATGACCTTCTGAGCCGCATTCATGGCGATGTCGAGTGTCGAGGCCGGCGATGTTCGGTCTCACCACCGCCGGTTCAGCGCAGCACAGGTGAACTGATCGACCAGATCGTCCTCGCTGATGTTGCGCACCGGGCACGCACCGCATAACGCATGACCGACAACCGGAGCATAGAGTGGCAATGGGCCAGGGCCTCGATGCAATCGACTGGAAGATCATCCGCGAATTGCAGACCGACGGGCGCATGACCAACGTCACGCTCGCCCAGCGGGTGGGTTTGTCGGCGCCCGCATGCCTGCGCCGCCTGCGATCGCTCGAGGACAGCGGCCTCGTGCAGGGCTACCACGTCGTCGTCGACGAGGCCGCCCTCGGCTACACGCTGGCCGCCTTCGCCATGGTCGGCCTGCACAATCAGGCGGAGGCCGATCTGAGGGCCTTCGAGAACCAGATCCTCGCCTGGCCCCTCGTCAGGGAAGCGCACATGCTGTCGGGCGAAAGCGACTACATGCTGAAGTGCATCGCCCCTGACCTGACCACGTTCCAGGAGTTCGTGCTGCGCCAGTTGACGGCGGCACCCAACGTGGCGAGCGTGAAAACCTTCCTGACCATCCGCCGCGCCAAGCGCGAGGCCGGCATTCCCTTCCCTGGCCAGGGCTGAACGGCCTGCGATCCGCTTCGAGCCGGTTCGCCGTCAGCCCGAGACGCGCTCACCCGCCCCGTGAAGCACTGCCACCATCCGTTTAAGTTCCGGGCATTTTTCCCATGTCGATTTTGTAACGGACCGTCACCCCCCGAAGCATCGGCTCGCGCACAATTCAATCACTTAATTTTTCGTTGAGGCTGCATCCGTCCGGGGACGCCGCGTGTAGCCCACGCGGGAGGCAAGCGTCGTTTCGGCTCGCCCGACCCGACCGGGCGCGCCAGCGCCGACGGTCCGATCAGTCATGCTCTTGCAAGGACTTCAGTCATGGCAGTTTTCAGAGGTACGGCCCGTCGCGACGTCTATCGCGGCACGCGCGAGAACGACAACGTCACGGGATTGGCCGGTAACGACATGCTGTCGGGCGGGCTCGGCGACGACGTCATCCGCGGCGGCGACGGCAACGACATGATCGACGGCGGCGCGGGCAACGACCGCCTGTTCGGCGACAACGGCAACGATCGCCTCAACGGTGCCGCCGGCAACGACATCATCTACGGCGGCATGGGCGCCGACATGATCAACGGCGGCGCCGACAACGACTTCCTTTACGGCGACGCCGGCAATGACAGCGTCATGGGCGGCACGGGCGACGACACCGCCTTCCACGACATCACGACCGGCGGCGCGGACACCATCAACCTCGGCGGCGAGCTCGCCGATCAGGTCCGTGTTTCGGCCTCGGCGACGACCAACGTCCGCCTCACCTTCACGAGCGCCGAGGTCGGCAACGGCAACGCCAACGACAGCAACACGATGATGAACCAGGACGGTGGTCTTGCCGTCCGCATGCAGGCCGAGGACGGCATGGGCGCCCTGACCGGACCCATCAGCCGCGTCGACGACGAGGGCGTGATCTTCGTCGGCGGCACCGGCGTGACCTTCGACGTCCGCGACCTCGTCAGCGGTGCGGCTCGCGGCGAAGCCTTCGAGGTCGTCGCGCTCGGCACGATGGGCGACGACACCATGGCCGCCGTGCAGGCCGCCCGCCCCTACTACTTCAACGGCGGCATGGGCAACGACACCATCACCGATGGCACGCGCGACGACTTCCTGGTCGGCGGCGCTGGCACCGACACCCTGACCGCGAGCCTCGGCAACGACACCTTCATCGGCGGCGGCGGCAACGACACCATCGTCGGCGGCGTCGGCATCGACACCATCGCTGCCTTCAACATCACGACCGACGGCGCCGACAGCGTCAACCTCGGCCTCGAGGCGGGCGAAATCTTCAACGTCAGCGCCAGCGCGGCAACGAACGTCCGCATCACCTTCACGAGCGCCGAGGTCGGCAACGGCAACGCCCTCGACAGCAACACGATGATGAACCAGGACGGCGGCCTCGCCGTTCGCATGCAGGCCGAGGACGGAATGGGCATGCTGCCAATGATGGGCAACGTGACCCGCGTCGACGACGAGGGCGTCACCTTCGTCGGCGGCACCGGCGTCACATTCGACGTTCGCGACCTCGTCTCGGGTGCCCAGCGCGGCGAGTTGTTCGAGGTCGTCTCGCTCGGCACCAACGGCGCCGACGTCCTGACCGCCGTGCAGGCGGCGCGGCCCTACTACTTCAATGCGGGTATGGGCAACGACACGGTGATCGGTGGCACGGCGGCGGACTTCCTCGTCGGCGGCGCCGGCAACGACACGCTATCCGGCGGCACGGGCATCGACAGCTACATCGGCGGCGGCGGCGTCGACGTGTTCGACTTCAACGTCAATGCCGACAGCGGCATCGGCCTCGGCAACCGTGACGTCATCATCGACTTCAACCAGGGTCA
Source organism: Hyphomicrobiaceae bacterium (assembly GCA_033764645.1). Taxonomy (GTDB): domain Bacteria; phylum Pseudomonadota; class Alphaproteobacteria; order Rhizobiales; family Hyphomicrobiaceae; genus Filomicrobium. Next base: position 160,645 of record JANRIT010000027.1, on the reverse strand, counting down.
GTCGGACGTCATGGACCTCGGCGACTTCGCCGGCACGTTCGCCTTCATCGGTGGTGGCGCCTTCAGCGGCGCCATGAACGAGGTGCGTTTCGAGACCGAGGGTGGCAACACCATCGTCCAGGGCGATTCGAACGCCGACGGCACGGCTGATTTCGAGATCCAACTCACCGGCGTCATCACGCTGACGGCGGGCGATTTCGTTCTCTGAGCTGCGCCGACGAGACCGGACACGATCGAAACATACGGGCGGGGCGGGACTGGTGTTCTCGCCCCGCCTTTTTTCCTCACGGCCATCGACACGGGCTATTGCCGCCGGCACAACCACAGCCAAGCATCGTCGACGTACGGGGCAATGTCGGCATGCAGAGGAGGACAACGCTCGTGTCGAAGCTGAGCCATTGCCTGTGGTTCGATACCGAGGCCGAGGAGGCAGCACGCTTCTACGTGTCCCTGCTGCCGGACTCGCGCATCGACCGCATCGTGCGCAATCCGATCACGATGCCGGGTGGCGATGCCGGAGCGGTCATGCTGGTCGACTTTACGCTGGCCGGAAAGTCGCACGCAGCTCTCAACGGCGGCCCTCACCATACTCACTCGGCAGCGTTCTCGTTCGTGGTCGCCTGCGCGGACCAGACCGAGATCGACCGCCTGTGGCAAGCCATCGAGGATGGCGGCAAGCCGATGGCATGCGGCTGGATCGCCGACCGCTATGGCGTCGCCTGGCAGATCGTCTGGCCGCCCCTCCTCGACATGCTGTCGAGCCCCGATCGCGCCGCCGCCGCCCGTGCCATGCAGGCCATGCTCGGCATGATCAAGCTGGACGTAGCGGCGATCGAGGCCGCCTATCGCGGCGGCTGACAGCGCAGCACCGCAATGCCCCCCATCACTTCCAGTCGACCTTGAGGATCTCGAAGGAGCGCGCCCCCTTGGGCGTCGTCACCTCGACCGATTCCCCGACGACCTTGCCGATCAGCGCGCGCGCGATGGGCGAGGAGATCGAGATCTTGCCTTCGCGCAGGTTCGCCTCGAAGTCGCCGACGATCTTGTAGCTGACCTTCTCCTCGGTATCCTCGTCGACCAGCTTCACCGTCGCGCCGAACTTGACCGACGACCCCGACAGCGTCGACACGTCGATCACGTCCGCGCGCGACAACTTGTCCTCCAGTTCGGCGACCTTCGCCTCGTTCAGGCCCTGCGCTTCCTTGGCGGCGTGATACTCGGCGTTCTCCGACAGGTCGCCATGGGCGCGCGCCTCGGCGATCGCCTGGATGATGCGCGGCCGCTCCTCGGCTTTGAGGCGGTGCAGTTCCTCCTCGAGGCGGCGGAACCCCTCGACCGTCATCGGAACTCGTTCCATGGCCATCGCTTAACGTCTCCCATCGGGCCCGCCGCAGCGCGGACCCCGTCCTCGTCTCAGGTATAGAAGTGGTGATCAGGGGCCGATGTGGCTCAGGACCCAGCGTCGCGCTCAGATCCACGCTGCCTTATGATAAGCGGCTCGTGTAGCTCTGCAATGGCGCAACTTTGATGATATCGGCCTTCAGCGCCTTGATGGCCCGCGTGGCGGCGATCGCGCCCGCCAGAGTTGTATAGCACGGAATGTGATTCAAGAGGGCCGTGCGGCGAATATCCTTGCTGTCGGCCAGCGCCTTGGCGCCTTCCGTCGTGTTGAAGACGAGCTGAACCTTGCCGTTCTTCATGGCATCGACGATGTGCGGCCGGCCCTCCAGAACCTTGTTGACGGCTTCGCAGGCGACGCCATGGCTTTCCAGGAACCGCTTGGTCCCGCGCGTCGCCATGACCGAGAACCCCATCGCAACGAGATCCTTCAAGGCCGCCACGATGCGCGGCTTGTCGGCTTCCTTCACGGAGACGAAAACCGTGCCGGAAAGCGGCAGCGTCTGGCCCGCGCCCATCTGGCTCTTGCCGAAGGCCATGGCGAAATCGCGGTCGATGCCCATGACCTCGCCCGTCGAGCGCATCTCGGGTCCGAGCACCGGATCGACGCCCGGAAAGCGCGCGAACGGGAACACCGCCTCCTTGACCGCAACATGGTCGAGCGCGACGGGCTTCAGCCCGAACGAGGCGAGCGGCTCGCCGGCCATGATGCGGGCGGCGATGGCGGCGACCGGGTTACCGATCACCTTGGCGACGAACGGAACCGTGCGCGACGCCCGCGGATTGACCTCGAGGATGTAGATGACGCCGTCCTTGATGGCGAACTGCACGTTCATCAGACCGACGACGCCGAGCGCCTTGGCCAGCACTTCGGACTGCCGGCCGAGTTCGGCAACCGCTTCCGGCGACAGCGAATAAGGCGGCAGCGAGCAGGCGCTGTCGCCCGAGTGAATGCCAGCCTCCTCGATGTGCTCCATGACGCCGGCGATATAGGTCTCGGTGCCATCGCACAGGCAGTCGACATCGACCTCGACGGCGTCCGACAGGTAGCTGTCGATCAGCAGCGGGCGCGAGTCGGAGACGGCGAACTCGGCAGGGCCTTCGAGCAGCGCCGACAGACGCGCGATGTAGCTGTCGACGCCGGCCCCGTCGTGCACGATCTCCATGGCCCGCCCGCCGAGCACGAACGACGGCCGGATGACGACGGGATAGCCGACCGCATCGGCGCGCGCGCGCGCCTCGGCCGGCGAGCGGGCGATTCCCGAGCGCGGCTGCAGCAGGCCGAGCTCGTCGATGAGTGCCTTGAAGCGGTCGCGGTCCTCGGCGAGCTCGATCGAGGTCGGCGATGTGCCCAGAATCGGCACGCCCGCCGCCTCGAGCGCAGCAGCGAGCTTCAGCGGCGTCTGGCCGCCGAACTGGACGATGACGCCGGCGAGCGTACCCGCCACCTTCTCGGTGGTGATGATCTCGAGCACGTCCTCGGCTGTCAGCGGCTCGAAGTAGAGCCGGTCGGAGGTGTCATAGTCGGTCGAGACGGTCTCGGGGTTGCAGTTGACCATGATCGTCTCGAAGCCGGCCGCCGTCAGCGCAAAGCAGGCGTGGCAGCAGCAGTAGTCGAACTCGATGCCCTGGCCGATGCGGTTGGGGCCACCGCCGAGGATGATGATTTTGCGCTTGTCCGACGGCAGCGCCTCGTCGACCGGCGGCATCAGCGCGCCGCTGTCGTCGAGCAGCGCGAGCCCACTCTCGTAGGTCGAGTACATGTAGGCCGTGGGCGAGGCGAACTCGGCAGCGCACGTGTCGATGCGCTTGAAGACGGGCCGCACGCCCAGTTGAAGCCGGTGCGCGCGCACCTCCCCTTCCGTGCGACCGGCGAGCCGGGCGAGCCTCGCGTCGGAGAAGCCCAGCGCCTTGAGGCTGCGCATGGCCCCGGCCGTCGCCGGCAGACCATGGTCCTTCACGCGCGCTTCCATCGCCACGATTTCCGCGATGCGGGCGAGGAACCACGGGTCGATCTTGGAGTAGGCGTGGATTTCGCCGAGATCGAAGCCGAGCCGCATGGCCTGCGCGACCTTGAGCAGCCGGTCCGGCGCCGGCCGCGAGACGGCGGCGCGCACGACGTTCTTGTCGTCGCCCTGACCGAGGCCGGGCAGCGCCACGTCGTCGAGGCCGGTATGCCCGGTCTCCATCGAGCGCAACGCCTTCTGCAGGCTCTCCGCGAAGGTCCGGCCGATGCCCATCGCCTCGCCGACCGACTTCATCGACGTCGTCAGAGTTGAATCGGCCCCAGCGAACTTCTCGAAGGCAAAGCGCGGGATCTTCGTGACGATGTAATCGATCGTCGGCTCGAAGGAGGCCGGCGTCGCACCGCCCGTGATGTCGTTGTCGAGCTCGTCGAGCGTGTAGCCGACGGCGAGCTTGGCGGCGACCTTGGCGATGGGAAAGCCCGTCGCCTTGGAGGCGAGAGCCGAAGAGCGCGAGACGCGCGGGTTCATCTCGATGACGACGAGGCGCCCGTCGGCCGGATTGACCGCGAACTGCACGTTCGACCCGCCCGTCTCGACGCCGATCTCGCGCAACACCGCGATCGAGGCATCGCGCATGATCTGGTATTCTTTGTCGGTCAGCGTCAGCGCCGGGGCAACCGTGATGGAATCGCCCGTGTGCACGCCCATCGGATCGAGGTTCTCGATCGAGCAGATGATGATGCAGTTGTCCGCGGAATCGCGGACCACCTCCATCTCGAACTCCTTCCAGCCGAGCACGCTCTCCTCGACGAGCAACTGCCGGGTCGGCGATGCATCGAGGCCCCGCTCGACGATCTCGAAAAACTCCTCACGGTTATAGGCGATGCCGCCGCCGGTTCCGCCGAGCGTGAACGACGGCCGGATGATCGCCGGCAGGCCGACGAACTCGATGGCCGCAGCCGCATCCTCGCGGTTGTGCGCGAGCATCGAGCGCGGCGTCTCGAGGCCGATCCTGCGCATCGCCTCGCGGAAGAGCTGCCTGTCCTCCGCCTTGTCGATCGCCTCGGCCTTGGCGCCGATCAGTTCGACGCCGAGCGCCGACAAGAGACCCTGCTTGTGCAGGGTGAGCGCCGTATTGAGCGCGGTCTGGCCGCCCATTGTCGGCAGAATGGCGTCGGGCCGCTCCTCGGCGATGATCTTGGCGACGACCTCGGGCGTGATCGGCTCGATGTAGGTTGCGTCGGCGAGATCGGGATCGGTCATGATCGTCGCCGGGTTCGAGTTGACGAGGATGATGCGATAGCCCTCGGCCTTCAGAGCCTTGCAGGCCTGCGTGCCGGAATAGTCGAACTCGCAGGCCTGACCGATCACGATCGGCCCGGCCCCGATGATGAGGATCGACTTGATGTCAGTGCGTTTGGGCATCGCGTCCGTAGTCCCGTCGCGGTGCGCGGCGACACCATCTGATCGCCGTCGCAGTGTCGTCGTCGTGTCGTCGTGTCGTCGCGCTGTCGCGGCGGGCCGCCATCACTACGTGCGCGACTGGGCTCCCCTTGCGATCTGCGCAGAGGGGCGGCATCGCAGGACGGCGGATGGCGGCCATGGTCTCCGGCCGCTCTTTTAGGGCCTTTGTGCGCCGCGGCAATGCACGGCGAGCAAAAAACCTCGTGAAGGCAAACGCGGTGGCGTTCAGCGCACCTCCGTCGGCGGGTTGATGACGAGGTCCTTGGGGTAGCTGTAGGCGGCGCGGAAGAACGGCTTGTCCGGCTTGCCGACGGGGGCGACCTCGTTGCGCAAGGGCAGGCCCGAGACGCTGTCGACGTAGATGCGGCGCTCGGGCAGTCCGGGGGTCGGCGTGCCGGACTTGTCGCGCTCGGTGCCGACGAAAACCGCGGCCTTGCCGCCGGCAACGTCGGCCTCGCCCGAGCACAGGTAGGTCAGCGGGTCGCGTCCCGGCTCGATCACGGAAACGCGCATCTGCTCACGGATTTCAGCGGTGACCTCTGCATCCATGCGCGCCCATCCGTCGCCGGCATTCGCCCAGGCGGCATCGCCCACGACGACCACCTCCTTGGGCTTCGGCTCGTTCAACACCTGGATCGTCTGGCGCATCTTGAACGGCAGATCGTAGTCGATCGTCATCAGCACGACGCCGCGCTCGTCGACCATCTGCGTCGACATGCGGAACTGGCGCGCCTCGCGCTGCTTGGTGAAGGCCTCGGCGACCTTCTCGCTGCAATCCTGCGCCATGGCCGGAGCGGCGATTACCACGAGCGCGCTGAGCGCCGCGGCGGCCAGTCGTGTCAGGCTCGGCGAGCCCGGCGCCCGGGCGGCTGGAAAGCTATCGGCGAAGCTTGGCATCTGTGCGTTCTCCGTTCTTGTCGTTGTGGTTGCTGTAATGTTCACCGGAGCCGTGCGGTGCGCCGTCTGCGATCAGGCGCCGTGGCGATGCACCTGTGGCACTCTGCATCCCGGTCTCAGTTCCCCATCGGCTTGCGCCTCAGCGCGCCGGCGGCGTTGCGGCAGGCGACGACGGCGCGGCGGCTGGCGCGGCGGACTTCTTGCCGAAGCTCTCGCGCATGGCCACGCACGGGTCCGGCCGCTCCAGGCGCGGCGTGAACACCACGAAGTCGTAAATCGATTGACCACCGGGCCCGGCTGCATACGCCTGCGGGTCGACCTTGCCCTCGGCCACTTCGACGATGCCGACGGCGACGATATCCTTGGGCGCAACGCCCCGTGCCGCGAGATAGTGGGCGACGCCGCGGTCGCGGCGCACGTGACCGTTGCCGGCGATCAGGATGCCGCCCTTGCCCGTCGCCACCGAGAGCAGAGCATCAGCCATGGTCGCATCGCGGAACCGCTGCACCACGCTCATCCGATCGAACGCCGTCTCCGGCATGAGGCCGCAGTGGCTGTCACGGATTTCGTCCCGCAGCGCCTGCGCGTCGGCTTCCGGCAACGGTTTCGATAAGGCGAGCCGGTCGGCTTCCTCGATAGAAAGCGCCGCGAGCCCTTCCTTCGACACATTGCGGGTGAGTTCGCGTGAGGCGCTCGCCGGCACGACGACGATCTGTTCGAACAGGGCCTGGTCGATGATCGGCGCATAGATGGCATAGTCGGGCCAGCCCGACGTCTCCCACCCGACCATGCGCCCGAAGGCTTTGGCACCGCGCGGGCGCGGCACCTCGACATCGCGTCCATAGAAGCGGTCGATACCGGCGTTCTGATCGACGCTCAGCATCTCCATGGCGATGATCTCGATCTGCGGGGCCCCCTCGACGATGCGCGCCCCGCGCAGCTTCGAGATCGTGCGGATGCCCCAGGCCTGCCACAGGTGATGATCGGGGTTGTCGTGCACTTCACCGAGCAGAACGAAGCGGCCGAGCGCGATGGCGCGGCCCATGTCCTGCGCCGGCACGATCGCGCCTTGCGCCGAGGACCACACCTTGCCGACCAGCGGATGGTCGATCAGCCCTGTCGCCCGCCAGTCGGTCGGCAGCGCCGGCACGGTGCGATTGTCCGCCCGTGCGCCCGACCCTGCAAAGCCGTGCACGATCGGCACGAGGAGCAGCACGAGCAGCAAGCGCAGGACGAGACAACGGCGGCTGATCCGACCGCTGTCCCGATCGGCAAGCGTTCCTGGAGTTACGCCTGTTTCACTGCTGTTTGCGCTCGGCATCGCCCGCTCTGCCTCCAGGTCTCGAGTTGCACGGCCCCGAGCCTTCAACGTCAATTCGCGATGACTGGCTTCGTCGTCCTCACCGGACCGCGCCGCCATCGAGCGCGGAGGCGGCCGACCCGGCGCCGCGCTCGGCCATCAGCGCGACGAAGCGGTCGAACAGGTAGTGGCTGTCCTGCGGACCGGGCGAGGCTTCCGGGTGATACTGAACCGAGAACACCGGCCGGCCGGCCAGCGCGATGCCGCAGTTCGATCCGTCGAACAGCGACACGTGGGTTTCCTCAACGCCACCCGGCAGGCTCTCCCGGTCGACCGTGAAACCGTGGTTCATGGAGGTGATCTCCACCTTGCCGCTCGCCACGTCCTTGACCGGATGATTGGCGCCATGGTGGCCCTGCGGCATCTTGCGGGTCGTAGCGCCCGCCGCGAGTGCCAGCATCTGGTGGCCGAGGCAGATGCCGAACATGGGCAGGCCCGTATCGATCAGCTTTCTGATCTCCGGCACCGCATAGCGCCCGGTCGCGGCCGGATCGCCGGGACCGTTCGACAGAAACACGCCGTCCGGCTTGCGGGCGAGCACGTCATCCGCCGTCGCCGTCGCCGGCAGCACCGTGACAGCACACCCGGCCGAGGCGAGGCAGCGCAGGATGTTGCGCTTGAGGCCGTAATCGATGGCCACGACGTGAAAGCGCGGTGCCGTCTGCTTTCCGAAGCCGGACCCGTGCGCCCAGCGCATCTCGTCCCAGGTGTAGGACTGGCCTGCCGTGACATCGGGAACGAGGTCGAGCCCCTCGAGCCCGGACCAGCCTCGAGCCTCCGCCTTCAGCCGCGCAAGATCGAAGACGCCGGAGGCATCGTGGGCGATCACGGCGTTCGGCATGCCCTTGACGCGGATCAGCGCGGTGAGTGCACGGGTGTCGATCCCCGAGATGCCGATGATACCCCGCTTGGCGAGCCACCGATCGAAACGCTCAACGGCCCTGTAGTTCGACGGCTCGCCGACATCGGCACGGATCACGCACCCCCTGACGCCGGAGCGCGAGGCGAGGTTCGAGGTTTCGGTATCCTCGTCGTTGACCCCGACATTGCCGATGTGCGGGAAGGTGAACGTGACAATCTGGCCGGCGTAGGAGGGATCGGTCAGGATCTCCTGGTAGCCGGTGATCGCCGTGTTGAAGCAGACTTCGCCGACCGCCGAGCCCGTCGCGCCGAAACCCCGCCCGGCGATCACCGTGCCATCGGCAAGGACGAGACGGGCCGTGCTGGGAGCCTCCGCCCAAGCCGCAGTGTGCGCAAGGCGCGCCGGCGCCAGCGCAGCATCCATAACTGCGGCACCTCGAGCATCAGGCGTTGATGGCTGGCGGTCATGCATCGGCGGGAAGCCTTTCGCGTCGCGGCTATAGGTGCCGACCCTTCGCTGGGAGCGGCGTCGTCCGAGCAGCAATTTCCGAGTTCTGCGCGGAAACGGCCTTCCCGCGCCGCGGCGGACCTTAGGAGATGGTGGTGCGAGGGTCAACAAAGCGGGCAGTCTGACGCAGGCGGGGCCGAGGGACCTTCCATCGGCGACATCTAGGCCTCGCGTCCTGGACTGCCCGCAGCATGCTGGCGGGAGCCGAGACCCCTGCGGCTTGCCGACGGCTCGCAACAGGACTACACCGACGCGGTTGCTGCACCGCACGCGACCCGGCGACGGATGACGCCCTCGACGCCAGCGCGGCGGCGGCCTGAATGGCCACCCGGGCAGCCGGAGCCGCACCGCCGATGCCGAGGCCTTTCTGAAGTGCGGCCGTCGGCTCGCCACGGGCAGCATCTTCAAGGGAGGCCCTACCAATGCGCGATCGTTTGAACCAGGCCGTCAAGGACGCCATGAAATCGGGCGAGAAGTCGCGCCTGTCGACGCTGCGCCTGATCAACGCCGCGATCAAGGATCGCGACATCGCGAGCCGGGCCGACGACAGCGGCGAGGCGACGGGCCGGGAGCGCATCGAGGATACCGAGATCCTTGCCCTGTTGCAGAAGATGATCAAGCAGCGCCGCGAGTCGGCGGGCACCTACCGGCAGGGCGGCCGACCGGAACTCGCCGCCGCCGAGGAGGCCGAAATCCTCGTCATCGAGGAGTTTCTCCCCAAGCAGATGAGCGAGGCGGAGATGGCGGCTGCCGTCAAGGCGGCGATGGCCGAGGTTGGCTGCGCCGGCCTCAAGGACATGGGCCGCACGATGGCGCTGCTCAAGGAGCGCTATACTGGTCAAATGGACTTCGGCAAGGCGTCTGCCATGGTCAAGGCCGCTCTGGGCTGAGCGCTCGCGCCAGCGCCGACGCCCGCACCGCTGCCGTCGCTGGTCGGCGCTCGACATCCTGTTGATTTCGCGTGGATAACCCCGGCTCGCCGGGCCATCTGCCGTCTCCGACCGGCACCCAGCGCAGCCACCTCTCCGAATCGACCTAAAGTCCCGCACGAGGCACTTCTGCGGAGCCGCCCTCACGCGCTCACGGCAGCTGCCGCAGGGCTGCCCGCACGCCCGATCCACCACCGGACGACCGCCAGCGATGCGCTATCCGCCCAGCCTGCTCGACGAGATCCGTGGCCGGCTGCCCGTCAGCCAGGTCGTTGCGCGCAAGGTCGCTCTCAAGCGCAAGGGGCGCGAGTTCGCCGGCCTGTCGCCCTTCAAGGTCGAGAAAACGCCGTCCTTTTTCGTTAACGACGTCAAGGGTTTCTACCACTGCTTCGCAACAGGCGAGCACGGCGACATCTTCACCTTCGTGATGAAGACCGAGGGCCTGTCGTTCCCCGAGGCTGTCGAGCGCCTGGCCGGGGAGGCCGGCGTTACCCTGCCCAAGCCCGATCCCAGACAGCAACAGGACTACGACGAGCGCAGCCGTCTCCTCGAGGTTGTCGCGGCAAGCCAGCGCTACTTTATCGGGGAACTCGCTTCCGCGCGCGGGCGGGAGGCGCGCGACTACCTCGCCCGCCGCGGCCTGACGGCGGCGACCATCGAGCGTTTCGGCCTCGGCTATGCGCCGGCCTCGCGCACCGCCCTCAAGGCGCACCTCGCTCAACTCGGCTTCACCGCTGGCGAGATGGCCACGTCCGGCATGCTGATCGCGGGCGAGGATATCGCCGACCCCTACGACCGTTTCCGCCACCGCGTGATGTTTCCGATCGGCGACCTCAAGGGCCGCACCGTAGCCTTCGGCGGGCGGGCGCTCGACAAGGACCAGCCGGCCAAATACCTGAACAGCCCGGAAACGCCTCTCTTCCACAAGGGCAGCCTGTTGTTCAACGCGGCCGCAGCCCGGGCAGCCGCACACCAGCGCCGGCGGATCGTCGTCGTCGAAGGCTATATGGACGTGATCGCCTTGGTGCAGGCCGGCATCGAGGACGCGGTAGCACCCCTCGGCACCGCCCTGACCGAGGAGCAACTCGCCCTCCTGTGGCGCCTCGCACCCGAGCCGATCCTGTGTTTCGACGGCGACGGGGCGGGCCGCAAGGCGGCCGAGCGCGCCGTCGATGTCGCCTTGCCCGGCCTGAAGCCAGGCGCCAGCCTTCGCTTCGCGTTCCTGCCGGACGGCCTGGACCCCGACGATCTCGTGCGCAGCGACGGCCCGGCCGCCATGGAGGCCGTGCTCGGCAAGGCGCGCCCGCTGGCCGAGGTGCTGTTCGACCGCGCTTTCGCCCGCGGCGACTGGTCGACGCCAGAGCGCCGGGCGGCCCTCGAGCAGGACTTGCGCCGGGACGTCGCGCGCATCAGCGACGCGAGTGTGCGCAGCCACTACGAGCGCGACGTGCGCAACCGGCTGTTCGAAGCCTGGCGCCCGGCGCGCAAGGAGACGTCGGCACGGGCGAGACCCCGCAACGAGAGCAGCTACGTCAGCCCGGTACAGAATGGCGGGTTGACGAGGTCCCGCTCCTCCGGTGCAGCCGCCGGCCGTGGCGCATCGGGCACGCCGCGGTGGTCGGCGCCGGCACAGGCCTCCAGCGCGCTGCGTGCAAGCTCGCTGGTCGCCGGCACGACGGCGCTCGTCCCGGTGCGAGAGGCCCTCATCCTGCGCGCCATGATCAATCACCCCTGGCTCGTCGAGGAATACGCCGAAGCCATATCCACCCTCGAGTTCACGGCTCCGTTGGCTGCGGGGCTACGCGATGGGATCCTTTCTGCGCAGGCAGGCGATTTTCCGCTTGACAGAGAAAGCCTGCGTTCTCATCTGGGAGGTTCGGGTTTCGATGGGGCGTTGGCTTCGATCGAACGCTCGACGACGCACCGTTGCGATCGATTCGCCGACCCAGACGCCGACGAGATCGAGGTCGATACCGGCTTTCGCCACGCCCTCACGCTCCACGAGAGCCAAGTCGGGTTGCAGAGGTCACTGCGTGCCGCCGAAGAGGCCTGGCACGCAGACGGCAGCGAGTCCGCACTGGAGCGCATTCGTGAGATCAAGCTGCGTTTGGCCGAGATCGGGCAAGCGCAGGGTCATGGTGCTCGCTCGTCCGAGGAGGAGGGGCCGTGACGCCGTGGCGGCGGAAAAGGCGGGATCGCATGGGTGTGCCGCAGGGAAAGCGGGGGGCCGCAGGGCCAACGGTCGGGCGTTGCCCCGGACCATCCTCCGTACCCGCAGGAGCACGCGCGCCATCGGCTTCGCCTGGCGCGGATGCTCGGGGACTAGGTTGGCCGATCCCCCGTTGTTGCCCCGCGGCAATGCCGTCTCACACACCATCTTCCGGCGCTCACGGCGCAAGCCGGGTTATCCCGGCGGCCGGCTGCTAACTCAACGAGGTCCGTGACGGGACTGCCATGAAGGCAGACGTTGAACGCCTCCGTGCAAGGTGACCACACCATGGTGAACGCGAAAGACGAGGAACAGGGCAGCGCGGCTCCCGAGACCGAGCGCGACAGCCCGTTGCTCGATATGTCCGACCAGGCGGTCAAGCGGTTCATCAAGACCGGCAAGGCGCGCGGCTACGTGACGTATGAGGAGCTGAACCGCGTGCTGCCGTCGGACGTGAACAGCTCCGACATGATCGAAGACCTCTACGCCATGCTCGGCGACATGGGCATCAACGTCGTCGAGACCGAGGAGGCCGAGGAGGCCCAGCCCGAGGAGGAGGCCGAGCCGGCGGAGGAGGAGGAGGAAGGCCGCGCGCTGACGACGCAGCGCCTGCCGACCAAGTCCGAGAGCCGCGCCGAGCCGACCGAGCGCACCGACGATCCCGTGCGCATGTACCTGCGCGAGATGGGCTCTGTTGAGCTTTTGTCGCGCGAGGGCGAGATCGCCATCGCCAAGCGGATCGAGGCCGGCCGCGAGGCCATGATCGCCGGCCTGTGCGAAAGCCCTCTGACGTTCCAGGCCATCATCATCTGGCGCGATGAACTCGACCAGAACCGCATTCTGCTGCGCGACATCATCGACCTGGAGGCGACCTACGAGGGCCCCGAGGCAAAGGCCAATGGCGGAGCCGCCGGCGGCGAGGCCGAGGCGGCTGTCGGAGAAGCCGAGCCCGACGGCGCGATCAAGCCAGAGGGCGAGGAGGACGAGGACGAGTTCGAGAACTCGCTTTCGCTCGCGGCCATGGAGGCCGAGCTCAAGCCGAAGGTCGTCGAGACCTTCGAGAAGATCGCGGCCAACTACAAGAAGCTGCGCAAGCAGCAGGACAAGATGCTCGAGCAGCAGGTCGCGGGCGATGCGGCCTCGCGCCAGCAGCAGCGCGCGTACGAGAAGCTGCGCGAGGAGATCATCACGGACGTCAAGAGCCTGTCGCTCAACAACAACCGCATCGAAAGCCTGGTCGAGCAGCTCTACGCCATCAACAAGCGGCTGGTCGGGCTCGAGGGCAAGCTGATGCGCCTCGCCGACCAGAACGGTGTGTCGCGGCAGGCTTTCATCGACGAGTACTTCGGCAACGAGCTCGACCAGACGTGGCTCGACCGCGTCGCCAAGTCGAGCAAGAAGTGGGGTCAGTTCGTCGCCACGAAGCGCGGCGAGATCGTCGCAATTCGCGGCGAGATCCATGAGCTCGCCACCGAGACCGGCCTCGAGATCCCCGAGTTCCGCCGCATCGTGAAGGCGGTGCAGAAGGGCGAGCGCGAGGCCCGCCAGGCCAAGAAGGAGATGGTGGAGGCCAACCTGCGCCTCGTCATCTCGATCGCCAAGAAGTACACCAACCGCGGCCTGCAGTTCCTCGACCTGATCCAGGAAGGCAACATCGGCCTCATGAAGGCGGTCGACAAGTTCGAGTACCGCCGCGGCTACAAGTTCTCGACCTATGCGACATGGTGGATCCGGCAGGCGATCACGCGCTCGATCGCCGATCAGGCGCGCACCATCCGCATCCCGGTGCACATGATCGAGACGATCAACAAGATCGTGCGCACGAGCCGCCAGATGCTGCACGAGATCGGCCGTGAGCCCACACCGGAGGAATTGGCCGAGAAGCTCGCCATGCCGCTGGAGAAGGTGCGCAAGGTGCTGAAGATCGCCAAGGAGCCGATCTCGCTCGAAACGCCGATCGGCGACGAGGAGGATTCACATCTCGGCGACTTCATCGAGGACAAGAACGCGCTCTTGCCCATCGATGCGGCGATCCAGTCGAACCTGCGCGAGACGACGACGCGCGTGCTCGCCTCGCTGACCCCGCGCGAGGAGCGTGTCCTGCGCATGCGCTTCGGCATCGGCATGAACACCGACCACACACTGGAGGAGGTCGGCCAGCAGTTCTCGGTCACGCGCGAGCGCATCCGCCAGATCGAGGCGAAGGCCCTGCGCAAGCTCAAGCACCCGAGCCGCAGCCGGAAGCTCAGGAGTTTTCTGGACAATTGAGGCAACATGGGTGGCGGCACTGCGCCGCCGCCTGCTGATCGCGAAGCCCAGTCAGAGTGCGTTCGCCTGCCGGGGCTGCGCGTTCATCCCACTGGACCGACCGAAAACAGCGCGCCGGTGCCTACGAGATTTGCGGCAAAACCCACAGTACGATCGTTGCGCTTACGGCTCAATTCGGCGCGTCGTGAAGAAGAGCCACACCGCTATGCCCACGAGAAGCAGGGAGAGCGCGCGGCGCACGAAAGCACTTCGGCGCTCATCCTCGAGCCACGGCCTTGCGGCATCGGCAAGCACGACGATGATTGAATGAATGATCGTCGCTATCGCTACATAGACCAGCGACAACGTCACGGCTTGCGCGATGAGCCCGTTCGCTTCGTTCAAAAACGTCGGCAAAACCGCAACGAAGAACAGTCCTGCTTTGGGGTTCAGCAGATTGGTGACGAGCCCGCGAACGAAGTACGTCGTATCTGGCGCAGCCGCCTTCGCCGTGCCTGGAGATGTCTCTTCATCACCGCGGAAGCCCTCGTAGGCAAGCCACAGCAGATACACGATCCCGCCCCAGCGCAGCGCCTGATACAGCGCTGGCGAGTTCGCGATCAGCGTCGCGACACCCAAGGCTGCCGCGACACCGACGATCAGCAAACCGAGTGCGATGCCCACAACCGCCGCAAACCCTGCGCGGCGGCCTTTGCTTGCGCTGAGCAGCGCCAGATACGCCATGTTTGGACCCGGCGTGAGCTCGATGACGAGGCATGTGATTGCGAATGCCGACAGCGCTCCAAAAGTCACGGTATCCATCGGGCCTCGCTGTCATCGAGCGCTGGAGACGCAGTCAGGCTTTGGTTCGAACGCCCGACAACATGCCATGAATCTGGATATGGGGATGAGCGCAGAAGGGATCCGGCATGGAGAATTGCGTGCGGAGGTCGAGCCAGGGGCGCAAACGTCCGAGCCGGACACCAGCCCGCCGTTTCGATCTCGACGGTGCAGCCGTAGCCGTGCAAGCAGCCCGTAGTGCTTGCACAGAGCTGATGTTTTCCGATGCCAAGGCAGCATGCCGGATTGACGCCGCCGACGCGCGCCGCTCAGGGACCATCGCCCATCAGCAAACGGCCCCCGGCGGAACGCACCTGACAACGCAACGGCTCAATAGTACCGGCGCACGCGATAGCAGCGCTTGCGCGCGTAGCGATGCGGACGGTAGCAGCGGTAGCGGTAATAGCGCGGGCGGTAGTAGCGATACCGGTAGCTGCGGTAGCCGTAATGCCGGTAACGGGGCCCGACATAGACCCGCACCCTCACGCCCGTCTTCTGGATGAGGCTGGGCGCATCCGCCACGATCGCCTCGGCGGCGACAGCCACGCCGAGCGGCGCGGCTTCAGCCGGAACGATCGCAACCGTGGCAAGGCCGGCGATGAGCGCCGCGACCTTCAGTATCGAATAGCCCATCGGCAAACTCTCCCGCTCGACAACGACAGCCGCTCCAGCGGCGGTTCGGCTACAGCTTACTGATATTCGCGCCCGTTGAAACCCGCGCGGCAGACCGTTCTCGCAACAGGGTTAGTCGTCCTCCTCGCGCGCCTCGACGTATCGGGCCGCACCATCGTTGGAAGCCGCAAGGTCCGCCATCCCGACGTGGACTTGGCCGCGCCCCCTCGCCAGCGCGATCTGGCGTTGCCGCTCGGCGGCCGCCGCCTTGCGCTCGGGGCTTGCGGTAGCTTCGCAGGCCGCGCAGGGCCGCTCCGCGTAGCCGCCAGCCCCCGTTCCCGACACGAACGGCAAGCGGCAGATCGAGCAGAGCTGATAGCCGCCCGGCGCCAGCCCCGTGCCCACCGTCACGCGCTCGTCGAAGACGAAGCAGTCGCCGCGCCACAGGCTGTCTGTTGCCGGGATGGCTTCGAGATAGCTGAGGATGCCGCCCTCGAGGTGATAGACCTCGGGAAAGCCGAGGTCCCTGAGCAGCGCCGTCGCCTTCTCGCACCGGATACCGCCGGTGCAGAACATGGCAACGCGCGGCGTCCTGACCGGATCGAGGTTGGCGCGCACCCACGCCGGGAACTCACTGAACGAGCGGGTCTTCGGGTCGAGCGCGCCAGCGAATGTCCCGATGGCCACCTCGTAGTCGTTGCGCGTGTCGACGACGACGACGTCCGGCGCCGCGATGAGGGCATTCCAGTCGCTGGCGGCGACATAGGTGCCGGCACTGTGCCGCGGGTCGATGCCAGCGACACCCATGGTGACGATCTCGCGCTTGAGGCGCACCTTCATGCGCTTGAACGGCAGGCTCTCTGCTGTCGCGAACTTTGCTTTCAGCCCGGCGAGCGCGGGAATGGCGCGCAGATGCGTCAGGACAGCCTCGATCGCGGCGCCATCGCCGGCAATCGTCCCATTGATGCCCTCGGGCGCGAGCAGCAGCGTTCCCTTGACCCCGCGTCCGCAGCACAGCTTTGCCAGCGGCCGGCGCAGCTCCGCGAAGCCCGCGAGATCGCAGAAGCGATAGAGCGCGCAGACGATGACGGGATCGCCCGGCGCGGTCAGATTGACGGTGTCGGTCGAAGCCATGCCCGGTCACTAGCATGGTCTCCCACCGGTGAGAATTAGCGTCGCGCCGGCTTGAACCGCTGGCCGCGACTGCGTACACCCCAACGACGATAAGGCTGCTGCGAAGCCCGGAGACCGCCCCATGACCGAAACCGCCGCCGAGAGCGCCGCCCGCCAGGCGACCGCCGCCCTGATCCGCCGCTACTACGACGCCTTCAATGCCGGCGACCACGACGGCATGATCGCCTGTCTCGCCGACGACGTCATCCATGACGTCAACCAGGGCGAACGCCGCGTCGGCCTCGACAAGTTCAAGGCCTTCAACGCCCGCATGGCGCACAACTACAAGGAGCACCTGGACGGCATCGTCGTCATGGTCTCGCGCGACGGCGTGCGCGCAGCCGCCGAATTCAACGTCAACGGCACCTACCTGAACACCGAGCAGGGCCTGCCCGACGCCAAGGGCCAGACGTACCGGCTGCCGGCCGGCACCTTCTTCGAGATCCGCGACGGCAAAATCGCGCGCGTGACGACCTATTACAACCTGACCGACTGGATCGCCCAGGTCGCCGGCTGACCGCGCTGCTCATTGCGACACCGGCAGCGCCCCTTCGAAAGCTCGCGCATGCTCGTCACCCTCTTGAAGTGCAAGCTGCACCGGGCCAGCGTCACCGAGTGCGACCTCCATTACGAGGGGTCCATATCGATCGACGCCAAGCTGATCGAGGCCGCCGGCCTTCTCGTCAACGAGCGGGTCGAGATCTACGACATCGACAACGGCAACCGCTTTGCGACCTACGTCATCGAGGCCAGGCGCGGCTCAGGCACCATCGGGCTCAACGGCGCCGCCGCCCGCCTCGTGTGCGTCGGCGACAAGCTGATCATCTGCGCTTACGGCCAGATGGACGAAGCCGAGGCGCGCACCCACGAGCCGCGCGTCGTGCTCGTCGGTGAGAAGAACCGCATCGAAGGCCTGAAGCCATGACGCTCGCCGTCGAGGCCTTGAGCGGCCCTGGACTGCGCGCCGTGCTCGCCGACCTCGGCCGGCTGCGCATGACGGTGTTCCGCGACTGGCCCTATCTCTACGACGGCAGCGAGGCCTACGAGCGCGACTACCTCGAGAAGTTCGCTGCCGGCGCGGGCGCGGTATGCATCGTGGCCCGCGACGGCGCGCGCATCATCGGCGCGTCGACCGGCTCACCCATGGCCGAGACCGACGCCGAGTTCCGCGATCCGTTCGCCGCCGCCGGTTACGACATCGCCAAGGTGTTCTATTGCGGGGAATCGGTTCTGCTCCCCGAGTACCGGGGCCATGGCCTGGGGCACGCCTTCTTCGATGGCCGCGAAGCCCACGCCCGGCGCCTCGGCGGATTTGGGATTTCGACCTTCTGCCGCGTCGTCCGTCCCGACGACCATCCCCTCAGGCCGAAGGACTATCGGGCACTCGATGGCTTCTGGACGAAGCGCGGCTACGCGCCGAAAGCCGGCCTCGTCGCGCATTTCTCCTGGAAGGACGTCGATCAGGCCGGCGAGACGGTGAAGCCGCTCCAGTTCTGGCTGAAGGAGCTGTGATGGCAGCACCCGACCGCTTGACCGTCGCGACGGCCCAGTACCCCGTCGGCGCTCCCGCCACGCTCGCCGACTGGCGCGACAAGATCGCCGCGTGGGTCGCGGCCGGCGCTGCGACCGGAGCGGATCTCCTCGTCTTTCCCGAGTATGCGGCGATCGAGCAGGCCGCCACGTTCGGACCCGAAGTGACCGGCGATCTCTTGGCGACGCTTGCTGCCGTCGCCGGCGAGGCAGGCGAGCGGGTCGCCTTCCATGCCGAACTCGCCAGCGAGTACGGCGTCTGCATCCTCGTTGGCTCCGGTCCGGTCGAGGGCAGCGACGGGCGCTATCGAAACGCGGCCCAGCTCGTGACGCCCGCGGGCCTCGTCGGCGAGCAGGAAAAACTGATCATGACGCCGTTCGAGCACGGCTGGGGTGTCGCCGCCGGCGGCCCCGTCCGCGTCTTCGACACCTCGATCGGCCGCGTGGCCGTTGCCATCTGCTACGACAGCGAGTTTCCCCTGACCGTGCGGGCGATGGCCGAAGCCGGAGCCGAACTCCTGCTCGTGCCGTCATGCACCGAGCGGTTGTCGGGATTCCACCGCGTACGGACGGGAGCGAAGGCGCGCGCCCTCGAAAGTCAGATCGCCGTCGTCACGAGCCCGCTGATCGGCGAGGCGCCCTGGTCGGCGGCGATCGACGTCAACACCGGCGCAGCAGGTCTGTTCGTCCCCTCCGAGCACGGCGTCTCGGATACAGGCATCATCGCCGAGGGCACGATCGACAAGCCGGAATGGGTCGTCGGCACATTCGACTTCGCCGGCCTGCGCCGGCTGCGTTCGGGCGGAGAAATGCGCAATTACGCCGACTGGACGGCGCAGGTGGGGGCGAGCCTCCTCGCCCACCACGTCGAGATCGTCGATCTGCGTTGAACGCAAGTAGCCGAGAACGCGTCGAAGGCCCGGCGTTACCGGCCACTTACGATCCGCACGCCGCCGTCACCAGGGCCGACCAGTTCGCCATCTTGAGCGCGAAACCTTCCTGCCACTTCGGATCGGCCTGCCGGCGCGCCTCGAACTCCTTCTTGAACCGGTCCTGATCGGTCCAGTACCAGAAGGCCATGCGCTTGCCCTCGTCATCGAGGCGGTCGGGCTGGGACAGCAGCTTCTGCTCGCAATCGCACGACTTGACGCCGCGGTTCTCCTTTGTCGCACAATGATCGTAGGCGGCGTCGAGGAGCCCCTGCTCGGAGTACTCGGCGGCCGCCTGCTTGTCTTGCGCTCTGGCGTCTACGCCCGGCACCAGGGCGGCGGCGATGACGGCGCAGGCGGCGGCGAGCGCGAAAGCGATCGTTCTTCTCATGGCTGGGGTTTCCTCGTTGATGCCTCCCGGCGCCGCCACCCTGTCAGTGGCGGGCCGAGCTTGTTGTTGTTGCTGGCCGTGAATACGCCACGGCACCTGAACGGCGTCTCTACGAGTGCCATGCGATAGCCGGATCGGGCATGGCTCGCCAGACCCGTGCGGCGTTCCGGCACTGGCCCGAGGCTCTGGACAACGTTCGATCGCACTCATGCGCTCGCCGTCGGACCGAACCGTCGGCTCTATGCTCCCCCAGCAATCCCGCGCACCCGTCAGCCCCGGCGCGGCACAAGACTGCGATAGAGCATGATGGTGGCCGGCAGGATGACGAGCTGCGCGAACAGAGAGGCGGCGAGGCACGTCGCGCTCAACTGGCCGAACTGACGCAGCGAGGGCAGATCGGACAGCACCGTGACGCCGAGGCCGAGCGCCAGCACGATCGTGGTTAGCACCACCGCCGGACCGATGTGATGGACGGTTTGCTGCAACGCCACGACGTGCGTGCCCGGGCCGCCGCCGAGCCGATCCTCCTCCAGACGGAAGCGATTGAGGAAATGGATCGTCGAATCGATGGCCAGCGAGAACGCCACCGTGATCGCGATGATCGAGGCGAACTGCATCCCCTCCCCGAACAACCACAACAGCGAGCCCGTCGCAAAAATCGGCAGGAGCGAGGGCAGGATGCTGGCAACTCCGACCAGCACCGAGCGCAGCGCGACGCCGAGGAAGACGAAGATGACGAAAATGTCCCCGACGAGCCCCCAGTTGAGCTCGCTGATCAGCGTCGCCGAGTTGCGCGCCGCGATGGCCGGCAGTCCCGTCACGGCTATGTCGTAGCCGGGGTGGGCGGCGCGGACGGGTGCCAGGGCTTTGTCGATGGCATCGACGACCGGCAGGATCTGGCTCGCGTCGACGTCGGGCAGGCGCGCTGTCACGAGCACGGATCGCTCGTCCTCGGCGATGAAGCGGCGCACGAGATGCCCGGGCAGGATCGACACGTACTTTTGCAGGGTCGCCACGCTGTCGTCACCCGCCTCGGCAAGCCAGCGGCGCAGGCTGTCGAGCGACCAGACGTTGCCGAGCCCGACCCGGCTCTCGAGCACGGCATGCGCCTCGGCGATCACCTCGAGCGTCGCCGCGTCGTAGAGGTGTGGCGGCGACGCGCCGGGCGCAGCCCCCGCCGCTGGCAGAGTGATCATGACGTGCACCGGATTGGCGCCGGTCAACTTCTGGTCGAGCTGTGCGGAGCCCGCCAGAGCCTGTTCCCGGTCCGGTACCTGGTCGGCGAGCCGGTAGCGCGGCTCTAGCTGGACGTACGCCCAGCCGGTCAGGGCGACCGCCGCGATGCCGATCAGCGTGAACAACAACGCAAAGCGCATGCTGACGCCGGCGACCGCATCGGTCGCCCGTTGCAGCGCGCCGACGCCACCGGTCTCGTCCTCGGGTCGTTGCAGCGGCTTGGCCTCGCGCTGGATCAGCAGCGCCGCCAGCGTCGGCACGACGACGGCGACGGCGATGTAGGAGATCGCGACCGCCATGAGCGCGGCTTGGCCGAACGTGCGGATCAAGGCCGATTCGGCGAGCGACAGCGACAGGATGGCGATCGCCGCATTCATGGCCGTCAACAGGCAGGCCGGGGCGACATCGCGAACAGCGCGACGGGCGGCCTCCAGCCGGTCGACGCCGGCGATGATCGAGCGCCGGATGGCGAACACGAGGTGCATGGAATCGGAGAAGCCCTGCACCAGGATCAAAGGCGTGATGACGTTGATGAACAGGTTGAGCCTGTAGTCCAGGGCGCCGACCACGCCGAGCGTCCACAGGATGGCGATTGCCGGACCGGCCACCGCCAGAAGGGTCAGCGACAGGCGCCGGAAGAACAGGTAGGCGACGCCGAGGCCGGCCAGGAAGCCGAGCCCGTTGTAGACGAGGCGGTCGCGCTCGACGGCATTGCGGATCTCGAGCTGCATCACCGGCGCGCCGGTCAGCTTGGAGGCAAGGCCCGCCGGCGCGAGGGCTTGTTCGGCGACCGTGCGGATCTCCTCGATCACCACGCGGGCGCTTTTCTCCGCGACCGTCTTGCGGTCGAGCGAGATGACGATCAGGGCGAGCTTGCCGTCGTCCGACAGGAACTTGCCCTTGACGATATCGTTGCCGCGAAGCTGGCCGATCGCGACGTCGAAGGCCTCCCCGTCCGGCACGGGGTCAGGCATGATCGGCGGTGGATACCCACTGGCGTCCGGCTTGCCGCGCGCCGACAGCATCGAGACGAGGCCGCCCACGCCATCGCTGAGCTGCAGATCGGTCGTCGCGGCGGCGAACGCCGCGATGCCCTCGCGCGACAGGAGGCCATCGCCCTCCACCACGACGAGGACGTCGTACTCACTCGACGGGAACAGCCGATCGATCGCCTCGTACTGGCGGAACTCGGGCGAATCGGTGCGGAACAGTTCCGACAGCGAATCGTCGACCTGCAGCCTCTGCACACCCTGGAAGGCGAGGACCGACAGGCAGACGATGACGAGGAGCGACAGGTATGGCACGCGCAGCGCGAGGAGGCCGAGCCTGTCGAGCCCGAAGGAGAAGCGGAACGAGCGCGAGGGTTCGTTGTCCGCGCGTCCCGTGTCCATAGGGCCGGTATCCATTTCCGTTGGTCTCACTCGCATGGACGATCGGCAGGCAACACCGGCCAGAAGCCGTTGCCGGCCACCGCCTGGGTCGAGTGCTGTCGCCGTGCTGTCTCCCTTGTGGCGCGTGCGGGCGCAGGTGCCACTCCCGGCCGGATCGTCGCATCGCGCCAACCCGCGTGGCAAGCCTCGCTTGGGTCGTGCAGCGCCGGCGGTCGAGACGTGACGACGCGCGCGTTGACGAGGCGGCCCGGCACTCTTAAGTGCGAAAGCGAGCACGTCCTGCCTGATCACTGACCCGCGCGTGATCGACACCCCGCCGGACGACCCCACGCGGAGACGTTTACGGCACCGGAGTACCTGGCGAAATGGCCGACAAGATCCTCGACGTGAAGGGGCTCAACTGCCCGCTGCCGATCCTCAAGGCCAAGAAGGCCATCGGTGACGTTCCCAAGGGCGGCACACTCGAAGTGCTGGCGACCGACCCCGGCTCGGTTGCCGACTTCGAGGCATTCTGTCGCACGACCGGCCACAAGCTGCTCGAGCGCTCCGACACCGGCGGCGTTTACCGCTTCGTGATCGAGAATGCCGGCTGAGCGCGCCTGCGACTCGGGACGCCGGCATCGGCACTGGCCGCCGCAAATCAGCCCCAACACGCTGCTCCACCTCGCTTGTGTTCAGTTGAAACGCGCGCCCGTCGCAACAGCCTGAACAGGCTCATCCGACGCCGCGCCGGTCGACCACGCGAGGTGAGGCATGGCGCAACGAGGTCTGGAGAGGCACCGCAACTGGCTTGCGCGGCTAGGGCTCGCAGCCGCCACGTTGACCTTGCTCGTCGCGGCCACCGCACCAGCCCATGCCGCCGTGCAGCAGGCCCCCAACAGCCGGGTCATCATCGACCTGCCTGCGGGCTTCGAGGCAGCGAGCCTGTTCTCCGGTTTCCAGAACGACCGCACCGGGGCCAGCTATGTCGTGCTCGAGGCGCCCCGCTCCGCCTATGAGGAGATCGCCCGCGGCTTCGATGCAGCAGCCCTCGCCGCCCGCGGCATTCGCGAGGCCACCGTCGGCAGGCTCGAGCGCAGTGACCAGCATGTCTACATGCGCGCCCGCCAGACATCCCCAGCCGGGGAATTCGCCAAGTTCTTCGTCGTCTTCGCGACAGCCGACCAGACGGTGCTCGTGACGGCCAACGTACCCGACAAGGCGCTGACGAGCGGCGAGGTCGCAGTCGCCGACGTCGAGCGCGCGCTCGCTTCCGCTGCGACGGTCGCCACGGCGCGCATTCGGGAGCTTTACGAACTCGCCTACCTCGGCCCCTTCAAGGAGGCCGGGCGCGTCGTCGGCACCAGCAAGGTCTATACTCTCGATGGCCGCTTCGAGCCCGGTGAGCGCGGCCAGTCGCGCGCGTCGTTCCTCGTCGCCCCCTCGCTCGACAAGCGGCCGGTCCTCGATGGCGAAGCGTTTGCAGCCCGCCTCGTCGGCACCCTGCCCGGCCACACGTCGATCAAGCCGGGCGCTCCCACGCCCGTGGCCATCGACGGGCTGGACGGCTATATCCACACGGCATCCGCGACCGACGCAGACGGCGGACGCGAGGTGCGCATCCTGCATGCCGTCCTGATGGGCCGCGGCGGCGGATACTTCCGCCTCATCGGCTTTGCTCCGGTCGAGGAGGCAGATCGGCTGATCCCGGAGTTCAGACGCATGGTCGAGGGCTTCAAGCTCGTACCCCAGGCCGCCATGCAGCCGGCGAACCCCTGATCGCGGAGCGCCGGTCGGCCCACGACCTGCCGGCACTCGACCTCGAGGCTCAGCGGCGAGACCGCAGCATGCCTTCCTTGATGCCAGCATGCCTCCCTTGACAGAGGGCATGGCCCGCCGCACAACGGCGCTCCCCAATGGCCGGGTGGCCGATGCCGGTCACCGATGAGGGGCGGTTAGCTCAGCGGTAGAGCACACGCTTCACACGCGTGGGGTCGCAGGTTCAATCCCTGCACCGCCCACCATCCCCGTGCCACCGCGCCACAGCGTCACTCGTCGAGGCTGGCCTCCTCCGGACGCACGAGCGCCTCGCCCTCCCGCTCGATCGCTTTGCCGACGAGGTCGCGCGTGCGCGCAGGCAGTTCGAGCGCCAGCACCGCGCGATGGCCCTTGGGCGACATCTTGCGCAGCGTCTTGCCCAGGATATCGATGATCTTGTCGTCGTCGTAGGCGCGATACTTTTCGAGGAACTCTTCGAAATAGTGCTCCATGAAGACGACATCGACGACGTTCTCGAGGGCCTGACTCTCGCGGTCCTTCTTGAGCTGCTCTTTCTTGATGAGCATGACGACGCGGTCGATGTCGCGGCCGGTGTAGCCATGCCGCGTCATGATGATGCTGACGAGCTTGCCGTGGTGCTCGCGACAGGTCCGCCGCCAGGCGTTGTAGCCGATGCGTCCGTCGGGAAAGTTCGCACGCGGAATGTCCCAGCGGCGCAGATGCTGCGCCCGCGCGGCGATGCGCAGGTTCTCGGAGGCTCCAGGATACATGGCGATGAGCCGCTCGCTCATGCGCTCGGCGTAGACGACCTCGAACGGCCGCTCGACACCCGCGACCTTGATGCGGCGTGGATCGCCGGCGTTCGCCTCGTCGATGGCTGCAATCGTGGCCTGAAAGCTCGAAGTCTCGGTCGTCATCGTCGTGCTCCCGGCTTCTGGCTCGCCGAAGCGACAATAGCGCAATTCAGTCGGGTACGCCCCAAGCAACCGTGCCGCACGGCACCAATCGAAAATTAACTGGTAGGTCCTGAGACTTGTGGCCGCTCCAACGCTTTTCGGATCGCTGAGCTGGCGCCAGCCGGGCTACCGTCCATCGCGCGTGGTGCCGAGCGGGGCGGTGCGCTGCGCGCGGTCAGGAGGGATCATGGATCAGCTCCCCATCTGTCTCAATCTTGCCGGCCGCAAGGTCGTCGTCGCCGGCGAGGGCGAGGATGCCCGCATCAAGATCGAGATGGCGCTCAAGGCCGGCGCGGAGGTTCTGGCACTGGCGGACAGTCCATCCGAGGTGCTGGCCTCGCTGTCGGAGCACCCCCGGCTGACGATACGTACGGGCCCGTTCGAGCCGACGGCGCTCGATGCGGCAAACCTCGTCTACGCAGCCAGCCAGAACCCTCTGCTCAACGACAGCGTGGCATCAGCGGCAAGGCAGCGCGGCAAACTTCTCAACGAACTCGGCAAGCCGGCCGCCAGCGACTTCACCATGCCCTCGATCCTCGACCGCTCACCGGTCGTGATCGCCATATCCTCAGGTGGCACGTCGCCGCTGCTGAGCCGTCTCTTGCGCCAGCGCCTGGAAGCCTCGATCCCGGCCTCGTTCGGTCGGCTCGCGGATTTCCTCGCCCGCATGCGCGGCTCCCTCCAGGCCGCCATCCCCGACATCGCCGGCCGCCGGCGGCTCCTCGAGACCGCCCTCGACGGCACCATCGCCGACCTCGTGCTGGCGGGCGACGAGGCTCGCGCCCGGCGGGCCCTCGAGGCGGAGGTGGCGAGCTATCTTTCGAGCGGCACCACCAGGAGCGGCGAGGTCTACCTCGTCGGCGCCGGCCCCGGCGACCCGGACCTCCTCACCTTCCGGGCTCTGCGCCTGATGCAGCGCGCCGACGTCGTCGTCTACGACCGCCTCGTCGGCGAGGCGATCCTTCACCTCGTCCGGCGCGACGCGGAGCGCATCTACGTCGGCAAGCGCCGCAGCGAGCACACCCTGCCGCAGGAGGATATCGGCCGCCTGCTCGTCGATCTGGCGCGCGCCGGCAAGCGCGTGCTGCGCCTCAAGGGCGGCGACCCGTTCATTTTCGGGCGCGGCGGCGAGGAGATCGAGCAACTGGCCGCCGCCGGCCTGCCCTTCCAGATCGTACCGGGCGTCACCGCCGCATCGGGCTGCGCCTGCTTTGCGGGCATCCCCCTGACGCACCGCGACCACGCCCAGGCGTGCATCTTCGTCACCGGTCACACCAAGACAGGACGCCTGTCGGCCTCGTGGTCGAGCGTGCTGCAACCCAATCAGACGGTCGTCATCTACATGGGCCTCGGCTACCTCGGCGAACTGATGGCCGATTTCCTTGCCAACGGGGCCGATCCGGCGATGCCCGTCGCCGTTGTCGAGAACGGCACGCGGCCCGAGCAGCGCGTGGTCGTCGGGACCATCGCCGACATCGCCGGCAAGGTCGTCGATGCCGGCGTCAGCGGGCCGTCGCTGACTATCATCGGCACCGTCGTGCGGCTGCGCGAGAAACTCGCCTGGGTCGTTGAGCAGGAAGCGAGCGACGTGCCGGCCGTCGCTCGTCTGGGCAGCGGGCTCAGAGCCGACCCGCCGCGTTGAACGCCAGCCGCCATGCCGGCCGACATGATGCCTCAGGTGCCGCTGACGCGGCGCCCCTCCAGCGGCTTCGCAGCAGTGTACATCGACAACTGCGGCTCGTCCTCGAGGATGACCTCCTCGTAGGTGCCGTAGCCATTGAAGTGGCCGGCGATGGCCCGGCCATAGGCGCCGATGTTGCCGATCTCGATGTAATCGCCCTCGTCGATCGAGCGCGGCAGCAGGAACGGCCCTTTCATGTGGTCGATCGAATCGCAGGTCGGCCCCCACAGCTCGAACCCGACCATCGGCTCGTCCTCGGCGGTGTCGCGCGAGACGAGGCGCGCGGGATAGACGAAGCCGAGGTGGGCCGCATCGAACAGCGTCCCGTATGCGCCGTCGTTGACGTAGAGACTGTTGCCACGCCGCGCATCGACGCGCACGATCAGGCTCTCGGCCTCAGCGACCAGCGCGCGGCCCGGTTCGGCCATGACGCGGACGCCCTCGCGCACGGGCATATCGTCGAGGCCGGCCTTGATCGCCTCCATGTAGGCAGCGAGCGGCGCCGGCTCGCTGTTGGCATAGCGCGACGGATAGCCACCGCCGACGTCGAGGCGGTCGACGACGACACCCGCCCGCACGATCAGGTCGTGCACCGAGCGCAGCGCCGTGGTGTAGGCTTCCGGCGTCGTCGTCTGCGAGCCGACGTGGAAGGTGATGCCGAGCTCGGCTGCCACCTGGCGCGTCGCCACGAGCAGCTTGGCCGCCGTCTCGCCCGCGCAGCCGAACTTGTGCTCGAGCGGGATCAGACTGTTCTTGGCCGGCACGGCAACCCGGACGAAGAGCTTCAGGTCCCGAGCCCGGCCCGTCTTGCCGCGGGTTTCCTCGACGATCTTGGCAAGCTCATCCTCAGAATCGAGCGAGAAGCTGCGCACGCCGAGGTCATAGGCGCGGCGGATAGCGCTGCGCGACTTGACCGGATGCATGAAATGCAGCTCGCAGCCGGGTATCGTGGCGGCATCCTCGAGTTCGGGCAGCGAGGCGACGTCGAAATGGCGGATGCCGGCGCCATACAGCGCGCCGATGAGGAACACCGAGCTGTTCGCCTTGTAGGCGTAAGCAACGTCACCGTCGAAGTTCTCGATGAACCAGCGCGCCGCGCGGCCCGCGGCGTGCGGGCGCAGTCCAAGCACCGGATGCTCGGGCTTGCGGGCGGCGATCAGGTGCTTGCCGGAAGCGAATCTTTCCATTGCATGGGACCTCCACCAATCGGACCTATCCGAGGGCGCTGCTTGATGACCAGCAGAGACCGCCTATGGGACTACGCGAGCCGCGTTACATATGCGTGATCACCCCCCCCGTAAAGTAGAAACCCGGGCACGATCCGACGATTTTCATTTGAAACCTCGAGGCGAGGATCATTGCCTGCCGTCCGAGACTGCGCCAAACATCCCGGCTGGCGCGACTGAGCTGCCTCGAGCGGCAGAGTAGCGCCGCCTGCCACGACGATACGACGACGGAGTGCCCCGCGATGATCGAAACCCTGCGCGAGACGATGACTGCCGAACCGCAGGCCTCGCTCGCCATCGGCGGCCTCCTGATCGGCGCGCTGTTCGGCGCGCTCGTCCAGCGCACCAACTTCTGCACGATGGGCTCGGTCTCCGACATCGTGAATTTCGGCGACTGGCGGCGCTTCCGCGCCTGGCTGCTCGCCTGCGCCGTCGCCATCACCGGCACGCAGGTCCTCGCTTTCGCAGGCGTCGTACCGCTCGAGAAATCGATGTATCTCGGCGCCAGCCTCAACTGGCTGGGCCACATCCTCGGCGGTCTCATGCTCGGCTTCGGCATGGTGTTCGCCGGGGGCTGCCCGAGCAAGACCGTGGCCCGCGTCGGCGGCGGTGATCTGCGCTCGCTCGTCACGCTGATGGTCATCGGCATCGCCGGATTCATGGCCGGCGGCGGCGTGCTCGGCCCGAGCCGCGCAGCCCTGGAGGCCGCTACGCGCGTCGATCTTGCCGGCATTGCCCCCTCGCAGGGGCTCGGCGACATTCTGGCCGCTCAGACCGGCATCACGCGGGCTTCGGCAGGCCTCGGGGCGGGAGTTGCGATTGCCGTCCTGATCGCGCTCTACGTGTTTGCCAGCCGCGCCTTCCGCTCGAGCCCGGTGCACGTTCTGTCGGGCATCGGCATCGGCCTGTTGATCATCGCCGGCTGGGCGGTCACGGGCCTCGCCTACGACGAACTCGCCGATACCCCGACGAACCCCATCTCGCTGACCTTCGTGCGGCCGGCCGGCGATACGCTGGACTGGCTGCAGCGCTTCACCGCACTCGGCTGGCCAGGCTTCGGCGTAACGACCGTGTTCGGGGCCATCTTCGGCGCCTTTGTGGCCGCGACGGCCGCCGGCCAGTTCCGCCTCGCCACCTTTTCCGATCCCGCCGACATGGTGCGCAACCTGATGGGCGCGGTGCTGATGGGTGTCGGCGGCATGCTGGCGCTGGGTTGCACGGTCGGCCAGGGCATCACGGGCGTGTCGACACTCGCGGTCGGTTCCTTCCTGACCTTCGCCGGCATCGTTGCCGGCGGCGTCTTGGGGCTCAAGGCGTTCGAGAGGATGCTGCTGGCGGAGGCATGATGCCGTTGCGCGTAGTCGCTTTGCCACCATTGCCACTCATCGAGCACCGATCGGCACGCGCAAACGACACAAGCAGCTCAAGGCGAAAAGGGCGCCGATCCGTGCGGATCGGCGCCCTTTTCTTGTGGTTCACGGAACGGGAATGGCCGGCACGCCCAATCAGCTCCTCGGCGCCGTAATCGGCTTGTCCTGCTCGTCGATGATCGGCACGCCGAAGTCGATCAGCACACGGTCGATATCACCCTGCCGCTTGGCGATGATGTCGTTGAGCTGACGCTTCCACTGGTCGTCGGATGGCCGCACGCCCATCGTGATCCGATAGCTCATGCGCGGGTTGTTGCCCTCCTTGAGGAGCGGCACGATCTCCAAACCGCCAGCCTGCTTGGCGAAGTAGCCGGCATTCGGTCCCCACAGCACACCCGCCGCGATCTCGCCCGACTTGATGTCGGCGATCATCGCTTCCGTTGGCGAGTCGTAGCGGCGGTCGACGAACAGCGCATAGGGCTTGGCCGTCGCCATGAGACCGTAGCGGCTCATCACCGTTGCCGGCGGCGTGCCGGCGATGATGCCGATGCGCTTGTCCTTGAGCTTTGGATCGGAGAGCTGGTCGACGCCAGTGAGGTCCGAGCCCTTGGGGTAGAGCAGCACGTACGACGAGCGGTAGTAATGGTTCGTGTTGAGAACCATCTCGTCGCCTTGTGCGAAGCCGATCACGAGGTCGCACGTCTTGGCGAACAGCGTGCGCCGGATAAAGCCGGTCGCCTGCGGGAACCACGTGTACTCCACCGGCACCTTGCCGAGCTCGTCCGCGACGATATCCGCGATCCTGTTCTCGAAACCCGGCTTGCCATCCTCTTTGTTGGAGAAGGGCAGGTTCGCCGGATCCGAGCAGACGCGCAGCACGCGCCGGTTGACGAGGTCGGCCTTCTGGCCCTCGGCCGCCTCGGCGGCAGCGCCGCCGAGAACGATCGCGAGGAGTGCCAACGCCAGTCGCGAGCGATCAGCCGCCAAGGCAGGCATCCTCCGCAGCCTTCACCTCCGGCGGCAGGTCGGCTCGGCCCTTCGGCCGGCCGCGCGGCACGACATCGTCGGCACGGGCCTTGAGATAATTGTAGATGGCATCGAGATAGCACATCACATTCTTGTTGTCGCCGAGCGCAGGCATCACGCTCTCTCCGCCACCCGGTTGGTGAACGATGCGACCTGAGGCGACAACACCGACGAAGTCCTCATAGCTCATCGTCTTGAGCGAGTTGGCGAGTGCTGGCGCATAAGTCGAGCCGACGCCCTCTGGACCATGACAGACGTGGCACTCGGCGTGATAGCGCTGGAAGCCACGGTAGGTCTGGAAATCGAGCGTACCCTGCGCGTCGATATGGTAGGTCGGATCGCCCGACGGCAGAACCCATTTGCCGTCTTCGAACTTGGCGCCCTCACCAGCGACTTTGGCGCCTTCCTTCGTCACGATGCCGGCCGCAACGGCGATGGTCGACGGTTGAGCCAGCGCGATGGCCAGCGCCAGGGCCGCGCCGATGGCAGCGGCGGTCTTGAAGTACGTCTTCACGCGTTTCCCCTTTGCTTTTTACTGGACCTCGCGCGGCGAACGGTCCTTGCTCATGCAGTGAAATGTGAACGCACGCCATGACATGAGAATGGCGCGCCGATGTTCACTTAATGTGGTTGCGCACGAGGTGCACCGGGAACTTGTCCCGATATGGCTGCGTCGTGCCGCCGCAAAAAAGCCGGCGCGAGTTGCCCCGCGCCGGCTCATTTCGGTCAAGCGGCCATTAGGGCAGCGAGAAGACCGTCAGCGTGCCGCCAAGAGCGGTGTAGTTCGTCAGACCGGCGTAGCCGCCGACCGCACCGAGACCATCGGTGGGGTTCGTCAGACCAGCGGCGAGACCGATGCCGGCCCAGCCACCGATGCCCGACAGGATCGAGACGTACTGCTTGCCCTTGTGCTCGTAGGTCATGACGTTGCCGATGATGCCCGACGGCGTGCGGAACTTGTACAGCTCCTTGCCATCCTTCTCATCAACCGCCTTCAGGTAACCCTCGAGCGTGCCGTAGAACACCACGCCACCAGCCGTGGCGAGAGCGCCGGACCAGACCGAGAACGGCTCGGGCTTGGACCAGACGATCGAACCCTTACCGGCGTCCCAGGCGATGAAGTTGCCCATCCCACCGTGGCTGTTCGGAGCGGGGAACATGGACAGCGTGGCGCCGACGTAGGGCTGGCCAGCCGTGTACGAGACGCGGAAGGGCTCGTAGTCCATGCAGACGTGGTTGGTCGGGACGTAGAAGAGACCCGTGCGCGGCGAGAAGGCAGCAGGCTGCTGGTCCTTCGAGCCGAGAGCGGCGGGGCAGATGCCCTTCGAGTTGACGTCCTCACCGTTCTTAGCCGTCGAGTACTTGTCGACGACATACGGACGGCCGTAGTTCGGCTTCGACTTGTCGAACTCGACGCCCGTCGTCCAGTTCACGGTCGGGTCATACTTCTCGGCGACGAGAAGCTCGCCCGTGACGCGGTCGAGGGTGTAGGCGAGGCCGTTACGGTCGAAGTGCACGAGCACTTTGCGCTTCTGGCCCTTCACGTCGATATCAGCGAGGATCATCTCGTTGATGCCGTCGTAGTCCCACTCGTCGAACGGGGTCATCTGATAGACCCACTTGGCAACGCCGGTGTCGACGTCACGTGCGAAAATGGTCATCGACCACTTGTTGTCGCCAGGACGCTGAGCCGGGTTCCAGGTCGAGGGGTTGCCCGAGCCGTAGAACATCAGGTTGGTCGCGGCGTCGTAGGAGTACCAGCCCCAGGTCGTGCCGCCACCGATCTTCCACTGATCGCCCTGCCAGGTCTTCAGCGAGCTGTCCTTGCCGACCGGCTTGCCGAGCGACATCGTCGTGGCGCCGTCCATCAGCATGTGATCGTCCGGACCAGCCGAGTGGCCGCGCCACAGACGCTTACCGGTCTTCATGTCATAGGCAGTGACGTGGCCGAGAACGCCGAACTCGCCGCCCGAAATGCCGACGATGACCTTGTCCTTGACCGGCAGAACGGTCGCGGTGTTGGTCTCGCCACGCTTCGGATCGCCGTTGACGGCCTTCCAGACTTCCTTGCCGGTCTTCGCGTCGAGAGCGACGACCGTCGTGTCGGCCTGATGCAGGAAGATCATGCCGTCAGCGTAGGCGAGGCCACGGTTGACGGTGTCGCAGCACATCACGGGGATGACCGACGGATCCTGCTTGGGCTCGTACTTCCAGATGATCTTGCCCGGCTCGTTCAGGTCGAGCGCGAACACGTTGTTCGGAAACGGCGTGTGCAGCCACATCGTGTCGCCGATGACGAGGGGCGAGCCCTCGTGGCCGCGAAGCACGCCCGTCGAGAACGTCCAGGCGACCTTGAGGTCTTTGACGTTGTCGCGGTTGATCTGGTCGAGCTTCGAATAGCGCTGGTTGAAGTAGTCGCCCGTCTGGATTGCCCAGTTCTTCGGGTCGGCCGTCAGCTTCGTCACGCTGTCGTTCGCCAGGGCCGGCGAAGCGAAAATCGTAACGAGCAATGCACCGGTGAGTGCACTTTTGCGCATTGCGCTTCCTCCTTGTGAGTTCTTGCCACGCTTGCAAGGGGTAGCAGCGTCAGCGTGTCACAGCCTGAGGTGCGGAGCCGGATTAGACCCGGTCTTCTTTATTCCTCGGCTTCCGAAGAGTGGTCAGGAATTTTTTCCCGCCACCGAAGTCGTCTGCTACCTAGGGCGAAGTTATGCACTTTTGGTCGCAGGCCGCAAGACCATCCGTGAAGAAGACACGAAACTTTCTTACAGCGTCAGCAATGATGACCTATTAAACTGATATAAATCAGAATATTGTGCGTGTTCTGTGAAACAAATTTTGTTGGACTGGACATCCCTGTCGCACATCTTTCGGCGGCGAAGGGTCGCGCACGTGGTATGATGGACTGGTTTTGTTCACGCCATGGCTGGACTACACAAAGTTCCGGCGCAGGGAAGGTCGCCGTTCACATGCCGAGCCCCCACAACTCCCCGCGACGCGTGTCCTGCACACCGGCCAACCTGGCCAGAGTGAGTGGCGCGCGACTTGATCGCCGCCAAGCCATTACGGTTTTTGCCGCCGGCTGCGCCTGGCTCTGGCTGTCCGGCATGGCCAGCCGCCGTTCGGCTATCGCCACGGAGCAGCCCCGCGCCAACAACGGTTTGGTCGCGATCGCACCGGGTGTTTTCGTGCACACCGGCCGCCACGCGACGTTCACGCCCGACAACGCCGGCGATGTCTCCAACGCCACCGTCGTTGTTGGCGAGCGGGCCATCGCCGTCATCGACACCGGTGGCAGCCACACGGCCGGAAAGGCCCTTCGCGCCGCGATTTCCGCCGTGTCTCCACTGCCCGTCGCCTACGTGATCAACACGCACATGCACCCCGATCACGTGTTGGGCAACGCGGCCTTCCGATCCAGCGACACCGTCTTCGTCGCGCACCACAAGATGGCGCGCGCGCTGGCCGCCCGGGCCGAGCGCTATCTCGAGGCGGCGCGCGCAAGCCTCGGCGAGGCAGCCTTCGCCGGCACGGCGATCGTGCTCCCGTCCCAGCACGTGACGAGCCCGACCTCCATCGATCTCGGCGGACGCATCCTGCGCCTCGAGCCGCAGCCGACCGCGCACACCGACAACGATCTCGTCGTCGTCGACGAGACAACGGGCACGATCATCTTTGGCGATCTCGTCTTCGACGGTCACACGCCCGCCCTCGATGGCTCGATTCTCGGCTGGCAGACCGTGCTGGCATCCTGGTCCGAGCGGCCGGCGGCCCGCATCGTTCCCGGCCACGGCCCCGCTTCGCTGGCTTGGCCGGCGGGTGGGACTGCGACACGGCGCTA
The DNA here is from genome assembly GCA_033764645.1 of Hyphomicrobiaceae bacterium. Classification (GTDB taxonomy): domain Bacteria; phylum Pseudomonadota; class Alphaproteobacteria; order Rhizobiales; family Hyphomicrobiaceae; genus Filomicrobium. The sequence continues at coordinate 126,845 of JANRIT010000027.1, read as the reverse complement.
TCTCGCTGCCGTCACGCACGATGTCCGCGCCATGATCGCGCGGGGCACGACGCTGGCAGAGGCCATGTCGACGGCGGCTCAGGGCGAACGCGATCACTGGGAATTGTTCGACGACTTCCATGCCCGCAATGTCGCAGCCGCTTACGCCGAGCTCGAATGGGAGTAAGCTCCGCCCACGTTGAATTGCGCGCACGGTGTCGCATGCTGTTCTCGGCAGCATCTGCGCCGGACGCAACAAACGCTCGAACGAAAAGCGCAATCATACGCTCACTCACGGGCCGGACACGAGCAGGCCGAGCAGAAGTGAGTGGGCAACCACAGGGAGCCGAAGCGCCGATGTCCACGATCTCGTTCTCCAAACTGTCGCGCGCGGCCGCCGCACTGGCCATCGCCTTCGCGCTTGCCGCCGCGGGCGGCGGCACGGCAACCGCAGCCGGTGTCGACGAGGACGTCTGGCCGGAAATCTCGAAGGACATCTTCGGCACCGCTCTGCCTGTCGAATCCGCCGACAAGGTCGTGCTCGACGCGCCCTATCGCGCCGAGGACGCGGCCATCGTGCCGATCACCATGACGATCCCCGCCGACGTCGTCCCGCGCGTGCGCCGGCTCACGCTGATCGTCGACAAGAACCCCGCGCCCGTTGTCGCCGCTTTCGAGTTCGGCGAGGCAGCCGGGCTCGGCGCCCGCACCATTTCGACCCGCGTTCGCGTCGACATGTACTCCAACGTCCGCGCCGTCGTGGAACTCGACGACGGCAGCAGGTTCATGGCGACCAAGTTCGTCAAGGCCGCCGGCGGCTGCTCGGCGCCGGCCCTGAAGGACATGGACGCCGCCCTCGCCGGCATCGGCAAGATGAAGCTGAAGAGCCTGCCCGAGGCGCCGGCCGCCTCGCCCCTGTGGCGCGAAGCCCAGGTCATGGTTCGCCACCCGAACTACTCGGGCATGCAGATGAACCAGCTCACCGGCCTCTACATTCCGGCGAAGTACGTCGAACAGATGGAGGTGCGCAAGGGCGATGCGCTCGTCTTTCGCATGCAGGGCGGCATCTCCCTGTCGGAAGATCCCAACATCCGCTTCACCTACGCGCCAAGCATCGCGGGGGACCTGACGGTCGTCGCGCGCGATACTGACGGCAACAGCTACACGACGAGCGCGCCGACCTCCGGCTCGTAATCATCATCTCGTAGCGAGCATCGCTGGGCGCCGAGCGAGCTTATGGTCAGAAGCAGAGCAGCTCTGCTTCGACCTGCGCGCGCTTCAGGCGGTTCACCTTCTCGACGAGCGGGGCGTACGACAGGAACATCGAGACGTTTTCGCCGCCCTTCTGGCGGACGGACATGACCGTCTCGGCTTCCTCGTAAGCCGGATACGGCAGCAGCTCGGCGATCTTGTCGATCGAGCACGAGCACTTCTCGAGCACCTCGCGCGTCTGCCCGTTGACCTGCATGCAGGCGAACACGTAATCGGCGCGCGCGATCGTGGGATAATCGTTGGCTGGCAGCTCGGCCGCCCGCACGCCGACCGACGCAGCGATACTGGCGACCAGTGCGCTCACGGCCGCGACGCCCGTCAGTCGAGCCCGCCGCGACGTCCCCGACTTCACCCTCCCGCCTGTCATTGTGCCTTCTCCGTCCGCGACAGCGCGATGCGCTCTTCCAGACGCGGCGCCGTCGGCTGCGTGTTGGTGAAGTCCTGGTTCATCTCGACGAGATGCCCCGGCACCGCCTCCGACACCACGAGTTCGAAGCGCGCGTTCTCATAGCCCTGCATCTTTGCCTTGTTCTTGTCGTAGGCATAGGGAACGACGGTCACGCGGTAGGCGTCGATCTCCTTGCCGTCGTAGGTCGCCTTGACCGCCTCCACCTTGGCGGTCGAGCGAAGCGCGATGCGGAACTGGTTCTTGAGATACGCCTTGTTGCCACCGCCGAGCATCGCGAAGTTGCTCACCGCGCGGTCGAGGTAAAATACGAGCACCGGGTTGCCGGTCAGACCGTCGATGGCCCGCGTATCGCGCTGCCGATCGCCGGTGAACACGACGACGTCGACGTTACGGGCGCCTTCGGGGGTAACGTCACGGACACTGAGCGTTATGTCGTCGCTGAACGACGGGCCGAGCAATTTCGGTTCGCTCACCGAGCGCTGCAGCCGGTAGACGAGGCGCTCGCCCTTGGCCGTCTTGCCGAGGTGGTCCTTCTCGAACAGGATATCGGTCGGCGACACGGCGACCTCGGCTGCCGTGACCGGGCTTGCGCCCGCCAGGAGCGCGGCAGCCAGCACCATCGCCACATTCGTCGTGAGGGCGCGCCTCAGGTTCATCGTTGTATCTCCCTTGTCTATTTTTTTGGTTCGGCGCTGCCCGCGTCAGCCTGCGACGCCTCGTGTCGGCAGCCGTACTGTCGCGGCGACGGCAACCCAGTTTGCCCGCCACCATGTCCATTGCGGGGCGTACGGTTCTCAGACCCCGGCGGACCGGTCAAGCCCTGCCCGGTCACTCGACCAGGAACGCACCGAACGCCCGCGGCCCTTCCGGCACAGGAATGCGCTGCTCGACGCGGAGGCTGTCCGTCGCAATCCGCTCGAGTGTGCTGTCCTCCCAGCACGCCACGTAGACATGGCGGCCGTCGGCACTGGCGGCAATACCTTCGGGATATCCGCCGACCTCGATGGCGGCCACCGTGGTGAACGACGCCACGTCGAGGACGGAGACGGTGCCGCCGTACTGATCGCTGACGTAGGCCCGGCCGCCCGTCAGGGCCACGGCATAGGGCCTCTTGCCGACTGGCACGTCCGCGATGCGCTGACGGCTCTCGAGGTCGACGACGCTCACGTCGTCGGAGCCGACATTCGCCGTGTAGGCACGCCCACCCTCGGCATCGATCGTCAGACCGAACGGGCGCTGCCCCACGGCAATGGTGGCGATGACCGTCAGGCTTGCCGCGTCGATGACCGAGATCTGGTCGCTGTCGCGGTCGGCGGTGAGGATCGTCAGGCCGTCGGGCGTGACGGCGACACCGGATGGCGACTTGCCGACCTCGATGCGGGCCTGCACCGCATGCGACACCGGGTCGATCACGAACAGCGCATGCTCGTACCAGTCCGCGACCAGGATGCGGCCATCGCGCGGATGGACGGCGATGCCCAGCGGGCCAATGCCGACGGGTATGGTCGCGAGCACCACTCGTCGCGACCGGTCGATGACCGCGACTGCCTTGGCTTCCGGCGCCGTGACGTAGAGCCGGTCGCCGCCGGGCGATCGCGCGATGCCGGCCGGCCGACCCGGCACGGCGACCTCCGCCACGACCTTGCCGGCCGCGACATCGACGACGGCGACGCGGTCGGCGAGCTGGCTCGTCACCCACGCTTCCCCCGCGCACGCCCGCGCGGGTACGAACACGAGCGTGAATGCCACGACCCATGCACCCATGAACCACGCCCCGGCCAGCGTGCCGAACCGGCTCAGCCGCACCGCCCGCATCAGCCGCCGGCGCCGAAGCTCGCCTTCAGCGCTTCGAGGCCAGCCTTGTAGACGCCGTTGACGGCCGCGACGGCGGCCTCGTCGTTGAGGTCGGCAGGAGGATCGTTGTTCATGTAGCCGCGATAGAACGCGCCGCGCCACGTGACGGTCGACTTGCCCCCGGCTTCCTCGACAGTGATCGTCGAGGAGTAGTTGTTCACCGGCAGAACCTTCACGTCGACCTCGGTGATCTCGTACTTGATCTGCCGACGGGTGGCGTCATAGCCGATCAGCTTCTCCTTGATCGTGCCGCCGCTAGCGAGCGTCAGCGTGCGCGTCGCGCCATCCGCATTGCCACCGGTGCCCTCCGTCTTGGCGACGGCCGGATGCCAGCTCATGTCCTGGAAGTTGCCGATGCGCTCCCAGACCTTTGCGGCTGGCGCGTTGATCTCGACGGTCTGCGCCACTTTCTGCCGCGTCGGCCCATGTGCATCGGCCGGCGCGGCGGCACCGAGCATGACAAGTCCGCAAGCGAGCGCGGCGATCAGCGAGCTTTTCCAGGCAGTCCACATCGATAGTCGTTCCTCCAGCATCATGGCGCGTCAGGCACAATCGCCCGCCCAACGCCGGGTTGTCTTAGACTTTCGACCGTGCTTTTGTCATTCCCGAAATACCTGCCGGAGTTGACCTGCCGACATGACCCACCCCGCGCCACCCGCCGCGGGCAGCTCAGCGCTGCCATCGGAGGCACGACACGTCGCTTGCCCGTCATGCGGGCTGCTGTGCGACGACCTCGTCGTGCGCACCACCGCGACCGGCCTTGCGGTGTCGAACACGGACTGCGCGCGCGGCAAGGCGTTCTTCGAGCGCAAGCGCCCGGCAGCCGAGCCACGCGTCGCTGGCAAGCCCGTCAACCGGCAGGATGCCATCGCAGCGGCCGCCGCACTGATTAGAGAATCCCGCCTGCCGCTTTACGGTGGGCTCGCCACCGACGTCGAAGGCGTGCGCGCGCTGATTGAACTCGCAGAGACCTCGCGTGGCATCCTCGACCACGCGCTCGGCGATGCCGTCCGGCGCAACATGACGATCCTGCAGTCGCGCGGCTGGATGCTCACGACGCTGACCGAGGCGCGCAACCGGGCCGACCTGTTCATCATCGTCGCCGCCGACCTCGACGTTATCAATCCTGGCTTCTACAAGCGCATCGTGGCGCCGGCTGAGGCGATGTTCGTCGCGGACGGCAAGCGGCGCACGGTCGTTCTCATCGGAGCATCGACGTCTCCGATCAGCATCGAGGCCGCCGGCACGGTCGACATCGTTCGCATCCCGACTCCTGACGAGCGCGTCGGCAACGTGCTCGCAGCCCTGCGCGCCCGGCTGAAATCGGCCACCGTCTCCGCGCAGGGTCTTGCCGGGGTCTCGCTCGCGGCCATCGACGATCTCGCAGCGCGCTGCCGCACGGCCGACTATGGCGTCATCGCCTGGGCGCCGGCCGCACTGTCGGGCGCGGCGGGCGACATCGTCGTCGAGCAAGTGACAGAGCTCATCAAGGATCTCAACGTCACCCAGCGCTTCGCCGGTCTCTCGCTCGGCGGCAACGAGGGCGTCATCACTGCCGCCGCGGTCTGCGCCTGGCAATCGGGCTATCCGTTGCGCGTGAGCTATCAGAGCGGCGCGCCTGTCTACGATCCGACGAGGCACGCGCTGGAGGCATGCCTCGCGCGCGGCGACGGCGATGTCCTCGTCTGGACGGCCACCCTGTCAGCCGATACCTCCCCGCCCGCCACCCGCCTGCCGCTCATCGTACTCGGCACACCAGGCCTCGCGCTCGCCCGCGAGCCGGACGTTCTCATCCCCGTCGGCTCACCCGGCCTCGATCACGCCGGCCGCATGGTGCGCGTCGACAACGTCGTCACACTGCCCCTGCGACGGCTCGTCGACAGCGGCTTGCCGTCCGTCCCCGACGTGGCTTCCGCCATTCGGCGCGCCCTGTGACCATGACGACGATCCGACGCCGCCCTGCCGACTGACCAACGAAGACCGACGCGAAATGCCAGGATACTGACGCGCACATGCTGACCAAGCTGACAGGCGGCAAGCTCTACGACCCCGCCAACGGGATCGACGGGGAGGTCCGCGACATATGGATCGAGGACGGGCGCATCGTGAAGGCCCGCCCCGACGCGCGCGTCGATCAGGAGATGTCGCTCAAGGGCCGCATCGTCATGGCCGGCGCGATCGATCCGCACACGCACATCGGCGGCGGCAAGATGACCATCGCCCGCATGATGCTGCCGGAGGACCACGCCGCGAGCGCGGTGGCGACGGGCGAGTTCACGCGCGCCGGCTGCGGCCACGCTGCACCCTCCACCCTGACCGCAGGCTACCACTACGCCGAGATGGGCTACACCGCCTGCTTCGAGCCCGCCATGCTGCCGGCCAACGCGCGCCAGGCCCATATGGAGATGGGCGACACGCCGATGGTGGACAAAGGCGCGTTCGTCATGCTCGGCAGCGACGACTTCTTCCTGCGCCTCGTCTCCGGCAAGCAGGACCCGAGCCTCATCAAGGACTACATCGCCTGGTCGCTGCACGCCGCGCAGGCGCTCGCCGTCAAGGTCGTCAACCCCGGTGGCATCTCGGCGTTCAAGTTCAACCAGCGCAAGCTCGATCTCGACGAGGCGCACGCCCACTATGGCGTCACGCCGCGCCAGATCATCCTTACCCTCGCGCGCGGCCTGCGCGAGCTCGGCGTGCCGCATCCCCTGCACGTACATGGTTGCAATCTCGGCGTTCCCGGCAACGTCGAGACCACTCTCGCTACCATCGAGGCGACCGAGGGCGTTCCCGTCCACCTCACGCACATCCAGTTCCACAGCTACGGCACCGAGGGCGACCGCAAGTTCTCCTCCGGCGCACCGCGCATCGCCGAACTCGTCAACCGCCACAAGAACGTCTCGATCGACGTCGGCCAGGTGATGTTCGGTCAGACCGTGACGGCGTCGGGCGACGCCATGAAGCAGTACGCAAACACCAAGAGCGCGCATCCCAAGAAGTGGGTCGTGATGGACATCGAGTGCGATGCCGGCTGCGGCGTCGTACCCATGCGCTACAAGGACAAGAGCTACGTCAACGCGCTGCAATGGGCGATCGGGCTCGAGACCTTCCTGCTCGTCGACGACCCCTGGCGGCTGTTCCTGACGACCGACCACCCCAACGGCGCGCCGTTCTACACCTACCCCCACCTCATCCGCCTGCTGATGGACCGCTCCTTCCGCAAGGAGCAGATCGAGCGCATCAACCCGGACGCAGCCGCCGCCTCGATCCTCTCCGGCCTCAACCGCGAGTACTCGCTCTACGAGATCGCCATCATGACGCGGGCAGGTCCCGCGCGCTCGCTCGGTCTTGCCGACCGCGGCCATCTCGGCCCCGGCGCCTCCGCCGACATCACGGTCTACGAGGACCTCACCGACCGCGAGGCGATGTTCGCCAAGCCCGTCCTCGTCTTCAAGAACGGCGAGGTGATCGTCAAGAACGGCACCATCGTCAAAGTCGTGCAGGGAGCGACGCACGTCGTCCGGCCGCAGTTCGACAAGGCCGTCGAGAAGCGGCTCGCCGATTACTTCTCCCGCTATCACACGGTCGCCATGGAGAACTTCAAGGTCGCCGATCACGAGATCGTCGACGGCGACAAGGGCTCGATCATCGTGCAGCCGTGCGGGGAGCGCCTGTCATGACGACTGCCGCCGTGGTCAACGGAATCGCTATCGACGACACCTTCGCGGAAGCCTTCGGCATGAGTGGCACCGGCCTCATCCTGACGGCCGACAGCCACAAATGGGCCATGCAGGCCGCCATCACCATGACCGGCTTCGGCACCTCGGTCATCGGCTGCGGGGCCGAATGCGGCATCGACCGCGTGCTCGCCCCCGAGGAGACGCCCGATGGCCGGCCGGGCGTGCGAGTCCTCCTGTTCGGCTTCTCGCCCGACAGCCTGGAGCCGCAGGTCAAGAATCGCGTCGGCCAGTGCGTGCTGACGTCGCCCGGCTCGGCATGTTTCAACGGGCTCGCCGCCGACAAGAAGCTCAAGCTCTCCGCCGGCCCGCGCTTTTTCGGCGACGGCTGGCAGACCTCGCGCAAGCTCGGCGCCAACCGCTACTGGCGCGTGCCGGTGATGGACGGCGAGTTCGTCATCGAGGACACCTGCGGGCTGACGACGGACGCCGTCGGCGGCGGCAACTTCCTCGTCATCGGCCGTGACAAGGCAGGCGTGCTGACCGCCTGCGAGGAGGCCGTTGCTGCGATCGCCGTCGTCCCGGACGTGATCACGCCCTTCCCCGGCGGCATCGTGCGCTCCGGCTCCAAGGTCGGCTCCAAGTACAAGGCGCCGGCCTCGACCAACGACGCCTTCTGCCCGACCTTGCGCGGGGCGGTGAAGAGCGAACTCGGCCCCGACGACGTCGCCGTCCTCGAGATCGTCATCGATGGACTGACCTCGGCGGCCGTCGCGGCGGCGACGCGGGCGGGCCTTGCCGCCGTCATCGCAACCGGCGCCCGGCACGGCGTCACGCGCATCAGCGCCGGCAACTACGGCGGCAACCTCGGCCAGCATCACTATCACCTCAAGGACCACCTGCCATGAGCGGCCTGCGCCTAGCCCTCGCCGGCGCGCCCCCGGCGATGCGCCTCGACCTGAGCGGGGTCGTCCCCGACCGCCTCGTCGGCCTGGCGGTGCGCGACATCGCCCTTCTTCCGCTCGGCACAGGACCGAACGCCCCGCGTCTCGGCGACGTATTCACCATCGAGGGTGCGCCAGGCGACACGTTGGTCATCGCGCCGGGTGCGGCGCGGCTCGATCATGTCGGCGCCGGGATGCGCGCCGGCGCCATTATCCTGGAAGGCGATGCGGGAGACTACGCCGCGCGCACCATGCACGGCGGGCGCCTCGACATTCGCGGCAGCGCCGGCGATGGGCTGGCGGCCAGCATGAAGGGCGGCTTCGTCTCCGTCATCGGCTCGGCGGGCAGCGAGGCCGGCGCCCCAGCACCAGCCCAGCGCGACGGATTGAAGGGCGGCATCGTCCTCGTCGGCGGCGATATCGGACCGCGCTGCGGCATGCGCATGCGCTCTGGCACCATCATCGCCAATGGCCGCATCGGCGAGGCGGCGGGCGCCCGCATGATGGGCGGCACGATCCGCACGCTGAAGGGCTTCGGGCCGGGTCCGGGAGCCCTGTTGAAGCGTGGCACGCTGATCGCGCCTTCCGCCGAGCGCATGCTGCCGACCTACGTCGATTGCGGGCGCCACCGGCTTCTCATCCTGGCGCTGACCGATCGCTACCTCGCAGCGAGCCTCGGCGCGGCAGCCCCGCCGCCGCTGACGGCCCCCGTGCGCCGCTTCATGGGTGACACGTCGACCATCGGCCGGGGCGAATTGCTGCTGACCGACGGCGCTTGACCGAGCCGGCGAGGCGAGGCTGCTCTGCGATCCGGTCGCGGCTGCCGGGCGTTCTCTGTCAGTAAGCCTACGATCGCCGCCACGGGAAGCCCGCCATGATCGTCATCGTTCTGACCGCATGCCTCATCCAGTCACCCGGCGTCTGCCGTGACGTGCGGCTTCCCTACGTCCATGCCATTCCGCTCGACATGTGCGCGATGAATGCGCCGCCCTACTTCGCCGGATGGGCCGCCGATCATCCTGAGTGGCAGGTCAAATCGTGGCGCTGCACCGCCGGCGGCGACAGCGACGGTTGAACAGGCCCTCCGCGTTGGCGGGTGACCTTCAGCGCTGACGGAAAGTCAGGCCGGAGGCAGGCTCGCGCGCCAGCCGGACGCCGCCATGCAAGGCATTTGGATGCCGCGCCTGCGTCGGGGCCGCTGCCTCCCGCGGATCGATGTCGCCACTGATCTCGACGATGAACTTCTGCCTGATCGCCCGGCCGAAGTCCTCGAAACCGTCGGCCGGCAGGATGAACGAGCCGAAGCCGCCCTTGACGTTCTCCTCGTACCACTGCTCGAGCGTCGCCGCCTCGCTGCCCTCGAGGATCGGCAGGCCGTTGATGGTGGTGCCGTAGCTGACGATTTCGTCCCGCAGCGCCGGCACGCTGGTGTCGGCGTTGCAGTTGTCCTTGCCGTCGCCGGATACGTCGACGACGGTGCGCAGCGCCTTCGCCGGCACCTGTGGCAGCACCTTGTCGTTGAGGAATTGCAGGGCGCGCGCCATGCACGTGAACTCGCCGCTGAAGCGCGGCAGTCCGCGCACCTTGGCGGCGGCGGCGGCGGCGTCCTCCTTGCTGCGGATGGCCACCCACGGCAGCGCGATCTCCGGTCGGTCCCCCCAGGCGACGATCGACAGCAGGATGGCGCCGCGCGGTCCGTTGAGGATTGCGCCGACGACGCCGGGGTCCTCCAGCGCGGCGGCAATGCCTTCGAGTTGCAGCCGGTAGCGGCGCTCATCGACCGAGTTGGAGATGTCGACGGCCATGACGAGCGCCGTATCGACGTCCGACGTGATGTCTGACCGCGCCGGGACCATCGCAGCGCACGTGAGGATGGCGCAGACGACGGCCGTCCACGCCAGCATTTGACGAGCGCCGATGCGCATGCGCCTCACGGGCCCGGTCTCTCGCTGCGGCCGGCCGCGATCTCCACGCCCTTCGCCTCCGACAAACCGATGGCACCCGTGAAATCCGCGCCTTCGATGATGGCACCGGTCAGGTCTGCGCCGGTCAGGATCGCGCCCGTGAAGTCGGCGCGCGTAAGGTCTGCTTCACGCAGGTCCGCCCCCGACAGATCCGCCTGCCGGAAGCTGGCAAAGCGCAACTCAGCCCGGAACAGCTTCGCCTGGCGCAACTTGGCGGCGGCGAAGTCGGCGCCGGCTAGTTCGCAGTGCGGGATGGTGGCGATGGTATCGCGGCGGGTTTGCAACGGGCTGAAATCGGCGTCCGTGAGGTCTGCGCCGCGGAAATCCGCACCCGGCAGGCGGGCGATGATGCGGATGCCAGCCATCTTGGCGTTGGCGAAGCGAGCCGTCTCGGAGGGATCTGCGAGGTCGTTGGAATGCGTCGTCGGCCGCAGCAGCGAGGCTCCCTCGAGGTTGGCCTCGGAGAAGTTCGCACCGATGATGACGGCGCGGTCGAGGCGCGTATCGGCAAGCTCGGTGCCGACGAGCGAGGAGCCGGTGAGATCGGTGCCGTAGAAATCGGCTCCCGTGAAGCGGCTCGCCTTGAAATCGATGCGCGACAGGTCGAGCATGGAGAGGTTGGCGTCGGCGTAATCGGCCGGCTGCTCGCGCGTCGCCTCGAACAGGCGCTTCGTCACGTCGCGGGCGGAATGATCGGCGCCGATCGCAGGCAGCGTGCCACCGATAGCGCTTGCGACCGCCATCCCGATGACCGCCGCCAGGGCACGAAGCGGAGGAAACGACAGACACGTCCGTACCGTAGGCATCAACCAGCGCGCGCTCGAGTCCGTCGGCATGTCACCTCCGTTCGTCTCACCCGTCGATCCGACCGTCATCCGCGTGGACCCGTGTGGACCCGTGTGGACCGACGTAAGCTAACCTGCATGATACGTCAGGACCACTTGCAAAGTTCACCTCTTCCTGGGTTCTACCCCTCGAAGTAATCGCGATACCAGTCGACGAAGCGCGCGACCCCGTCCCTGACGGTCGTTCTCGGCCGATAGCCGACGTCGCTCTCGAGCGCCGTGACGTCGGCGAACGTATCGGGCACGTCGCCGGGCTGCATGGGCAGCATCTCGATGTCGGCCCGCACCCCCAGCGCCTCCTCGATCGCCCTGATGTAGTCGAGCAACTCCACCGGCGCCGAGTTGCCGATATTGTAGATGCGGAAGGGCGCACGCGACGTCGCCGGGTCCGGCCGCTCGCCCGACCAGAGCGGATCGGGCGCGGCGATTCGGTCGCTCGCACGGATCACGCCCTCGACGATATCGTCGACGTAGGTGAAGTCGCGCGTATGGCGGCCGTGATTGAACACCTTGATCGGCTCGCCCGCCAGCATGGCGCGCGTGAACGAAAACAGCGCCATGTCCGGCCGGCCCCAGGGCCCATAGACCGTAAAGAAGCGCAGGCCCGTCGTCGGCAGGCCGAACAGATGGCTGTAGGCGTGGGCCATGAGCTCGTTCGCCCGCTTGGTCGCGGCGTAGAGCTGCAACGGATGGTCGGCGATGTGATGCTCCGAGAAGGGCAGCGCCGTGTTGGCGCCATAGACGCTCGACGTGGAGGCATAGGTGAGGTGCGGGGTCGCCGCGTGGCGGCAGCATTCGAGCAATTCGACGAAGCCGACGAGGTTCGACTGCACGTAGTCGCGCGGGGCTTCGAGGCTGTGGCGCACCCCGGCCTGAGCGGCCAGATGTATGACGCGGTCGAAGCGGTGCTCAGAAAAGAGCGAGGCGAGCACGTCCGGCCCGGCAATGTCGGCACGCACGATCTCATAATGGCCCCCGATGGCGGCCGCCGTTGCCGCTACGCGGACGAGACGCGCCTCCTTTAGGGCCGGGTCGTAGTAGGCATTGAGGTTGTCGATACCAACGACGCTGTCGCCACGTCGCAGCAGTGCCTCCGCGACGGCCGCACCGATGAAGCCGGCGTTCCCGGTGACCAGTACCTTCATCTCAGCACCCCTAGGACCCGTACCCTCGGCATATGCCATGCCCGGGGTGACGCAGAAACGCTCAAGCGAGCTCGATCGCCCGTTGCCGGCCAGCACCCGGCGACCGGTCGCGCGCTAAAACTGTCCGTGCGCCAACCACTTGTTCACCATACCCGTGAGAACGTGGCGCTATGGCCCGACGAGCGCAAGTCGCCCGTGTGCGGCACGGCATCGACGACGCGACACCCGTGTGGTGGCGGGATCGCGGCGGCAGCATCCTGCGGCGGCGTGAACACCGTTTCGCAGAACCAAGATGCGTCGAGACAATGGGATAGCGCGCGTTTCGCATTCCACGGGAATGCAAGCCGCCCTGGCAAAACGGAGTGACCGCAGATGTTGTTCGGTTGGGGAAAGTCTCGCAAGGCCAAGGCCGAAGCCGTTCAGGCACAGCTCGAAGCCAATGCATCTGCGGCTGCGATCGCAGCACCGCCCGCGATCCCGACACCCGCCACCGCCGAGCCCCCCGCCGCCCCCGTGGCCTCGGGCGCACCGATGAAACACCCGTTCACCGCCCTCGGCGAGGTGACGAGCCTCCTCATCGCAGCCCCGGGCTTCCAGCGCCTCGCACTCTCGGAGCTGTCGCGCCTCGTGCTGCCGGCGATCCGCCTCAACCAGATCGCCATCGCCCAAGGCCGTGACGATAAGGGAACGCAGCGCCCCGTGGCCGCCGTTCTGTGGGCGCGCGTCTCGCCCGCCGTCGATGCCCGCCTGACGGCCACCCCCCAGGTCGCCCCCAAGCTCCTGCCCGAGGAATGGAACAGCGGTTCAATCGCCTGGATCGTCGCCGCGGTCGGTCCCGAAAAGGTCTGCGAGGCGACCATCGCCGAAATTTCCCGCCGGGAGCTCGGCGGGGCGAGCCTCAAGCGCTATGTCGCCGGCCCGGACGGTACGCTCGCCATCCGCGCGGTTGCCGCCGAGGCCTTAGCCAGCGCCGACCGCGCCGCCGCTTGACGATCGCATCGCTATCGTCGCGCGCGCCGGGCCGGCTCGTGGCATACTCCGTTGGACGACCGGCCTCTTCGCGCGCGTAACCGCATGACCGACGACAACCTGCCGCGCCGTAAATCCGAAGCGGCCTCTCCCGTATCGGCCGCCGAGGGTGCCGCCGAGCGCTCGAGCTGGCGCCGGCGGCTCTATGACGTGATCGAGACCGGTCGGGGCGATGACCCGGCGAGCCGCTGGTTCGATACTGCCCTGATCGGGCTCATCGTCGTCAATATCGCCGCGTTCGTTCTCGAAAGCGTGCCGAGCATCGCAGCGGCCTACGGGGCTGAATTGCAGGCGATCGAGGTCGTCTCGGTGGCGCTGTTCACGCTCGAATACCTCGTGCGCCTGTGGACGGCCGTCGAGGTGCCGTTCCTGCGTCGCCTGCCGCCGGCGCGGGCCCGGCTCCATTATGCCCTGAGCCCGCCGATGGTGATCGACTTCCTCGCCATCGCGCCGAGCTACCTGAGCCTGTTCGTGCCCGTCGACTTGCGCATCCTGCGCGCTTTCCGGCTGTTCCGCCTGCTCAAGCTCGCGCGCTACTCGCCGGCCCTCCACATTCTCGTCCGTGTGCTGCTGAACGAGAGGCGCGCGCTCGCCGGGGCTCTGCTGCTCGTCGCCATCGCGCTCCTGTTCGCAGCGACCGGCATCCACTATCTGGAGCGCGAGGCCAACCCCGACGGCTTCGGCTCGATCCCCCAATCGGCGTGGTGGGCGATGGCGACGCTGACCACGGTCGGCTACGGCGACGTCTATCCGACGACGCCGCTCGGCCGCGTGTTCGGCGGCTTCGTCATGCTCATCGGGCTGACCGTAATCGCCTTGCCGATCGCCATCATCTCGACGGGCTTTGCCCAGGAGATGGGGCGGCGCGATTTCGTCGTGACCTGGTCGCTCGTCGCGCGCATCCCCATTCTCGCCGACCTCGACGCTTCCGACGTGGCGAGCGTCATGCAGTATCTCCACGCCCACAACTTTCCCGCCAACTGGGAGGTGGTGAGCGAGGGCGCGCCGGGCGAGGCGATGTACTTCGTCGCCTCCGGCAAGGTCGCCATGAAGGAGCCCGACGGCATCGTCCGGCTGGAGCGCGGCGAGTTTTTCGGCGAACGGGCGATGATCGACCACGTCCCGCACGGCGCGACCGTGACGACGCTGTCGTCGTGCCGGCTGCTGAAACTCCACCGCGACGACTATCATCGCCTGTGCCTGTCGCATCCGTCGGTCGGCGAGCGCCTGCGGCTCGCCGCCCGCAAGCCTTACGCCGCCGGCCCGTCTCAGACCTGACGCGGCAGCACGCCGACGACGGCCTGCGCGATCTCCTCGGCGCCGAGCACGACGGATGTCGCTCCGCATTTCGTCAGATGCTGGCCCTCCGCGTCCGTCATGCCCGCAGCGATGATCGGCAGCGCGGCATTGGCAGCCCGCGCCTGCTCGACGAACTGGCCGGCCTCGAACACCTCTGGGATGGCGACGACGAGCGCCTTGGCCTTGCCGAGATTGGCCGCCGCCAGAGCCTTCGGCGAGGAGCCAGCAACCGCCACCATGCCTTTCGCCACGAGGCTGGCGACGACATCGTCACGCTCGTCGATGATGAACAGCCGCTCGCCGCCCGCCGTCAGCAAATCGCCGATGCGGCTGCCGACACGCCCGAACCCGACGATGGCGACGTGGTTTTCGAGATCGGGCAGCGGCGCCTGCTGCACCGGTATCGGCGCCTTCGTAGGAACCTTCGGACCCGGCCCCGGGACAGCCGCTTCCGCCTTACCGTCGAGCCAGGGCTGCAACCGGTCGAGCGCGATGAACAGCAGTGGATTGATCAGGATCGACAGGAGCGCGCCGGCCAGCACGAGGTCGCGCCCGGCCTCGCTCATGACGCCGAGCGTGATGCCGAGTCCAGCGAGGATGAACGAGAACTCGCCGATCTGCGCAAGGCTCGCCGAAATGAGCAGTGCCGTCCCCGTCGAGTAGCGGAAGGCGCGCACGATGGCGAACGCGGCGATTGACTTGCCGAGCACGATGATGGCGACGGTGGCGAGAACCGGCCACGTCTGCGTCACGAGAACCAGCGGGTTGAACAGCATGCCGACCGAGACGAAGAACAGGACCGCGAAGGCATCGCGCAGCGGCAGCGTCTCCTCGGCGGCGCGCTGGCTCAACTCGCTCTCGCTCAGAATCATGCCGGCGAAGAAGGCGCCGAGCGCGAAAGAGACGCCGAACAGCTTGGCCGCGCCATAGGCCACACCCAGCGCGATGGCGAGCACGCCGAGCCGGAACAGCTCGCGCGAGCCGGTGTGGGCGATGTAGTGCAGCAGGGCCGGGATGACGCGCTGGCCGACGATCAGCATGACGACGACGAAGGCTGCGACCTGGCCGATGGTGAACAGCGCCGTCATCAGCACGTCGGTCACGTTGGCGCCGTAGGCGGCATTGCGCTCCAGCGAGCCGTCGATGAGCGGCGTCACCGCCGGCAGCAGGACGAGCGCGAGGACCATGACGATGTCCTCGACGACGAGCCAGCCCACCGCGATGCGGCCCTGATCGGTCTTCAGGAGGCGCCGTTCCTGCAAGGCGCGCAGCATGACGACGGTGGAGGCGACCGACAGCGCGAGCCCGAAGATGAGGCCGTTGACCACAGGCCAGCCAAGCACCGATGCGAGGGCAAGCCCCATGCCGGTGGCGACCGAGATCTGCACGAGAGCGCCGGGAACGGCGATCGCGCGGACCGACATCAGGTCCTTGAATGAGAAATGCAAGCCGACGCCGAACATCAGCAGGATGATGCCGATCTCGGCGAGTTCAATGGCCATCGACTGGTCGGCGACGAAGCCTGGCGTGTAAGGTCCAACGGCGATGCCGGCGAGCAGGTAGCCAGCGATCGGGGATATGCGCAGACGGTGGGCGACAGCACCCAGGACGAAAGCCAGCGAAATGCCAATTACGATGGTGGCGACGAGTGGCGTGTGGTGCGGCATGGGTCCGTTACAGTCAGCGGGGCGGGCAGGCGCGGGGGGCGCGGCGGATGCAGATGCGGATGTGAGGGGATCGAGGTGATGAGGCTACACTGCGGGATATGGGCAGCGACACACCTTTTCCGAGGCCGGGCCGGCAATTCTATGCTGCCATGCTCCCCAAAAGCTCACGATCGAGCCCGTTGCCCAAAAAGCGATCGAAAAAATGTGCGGCGGCTGTCGAACGTGTGTCCTCTCGCGCGTCATGACATCGAACGACATGATGCTGGGCTCATGCATGAGCCGGCGTTGGTCGTCGCCCGGTCCCGGGTCATGGGATGAACGACAGACGAGGACAATCGCGATGCACTACATGATGCTGCTGGCCGAGCCGGCCGACGATTTCGCCAAGCGACACGACCCGGCTCATGCCGATCAATACTGGGGCGCCTGGATGGAGTTCATCGGTGCCATGAACGCCTCAGGGATCGTCGTCTCCGGCAACGGCCTGCAAGCGCCCCACACCGCGACGTCCATCCGCGTGACGGACGGCAAGCGGGTCGTCGCCGACGGTCCGTTCATCGATACCAAGGAGCAACTCGGCGGCTATTTCATCATCGACGTCGCCGATCTCGATACCGCCCTCGCCTGGGCCGCGCGAGCCCCTTGTGCCACCACGGGAGCCGTCGAGATCAGGCCCGTCCTGCCGCCGATGTCAGGCGGCCAGCGATAGCAACGATCACCATGTCGGACGTTCGGCCAGGAGACCCTGACGGGAGATCGACGGCACCGGACGATGCGGCGCGGCGGGCGGCGGAGACGGCCGCCCGCCAGTCCTACGGCCGCCTGATCGCCCTGTTGACGGCGCGCACGCGCGACATCGCGGCGAGCGAGGACGCGCTGTCGGAAGCGCTCGCGTCAGCGCTTGCCACGTGGCCGGTGCGCGGTGTGCCGGCGAACCCTGACGCGTGGCTGCTGACGGCTGCCCGCAACCGGCTCTCCGATCAGCATCGCCGTGCCGCCGTCGCAGCCGCCGCGGAACCGGAGGTCGCACGGCGCATGGCCGACCTCACGGCGCCAGACAGCGACTTTCCCGATGAACGGCTGAAGCTGATGTTCCTGTGTGCGCACCCGGCCATCGACCGGTCGATCCGCACCCCCCTCATGCTGCAGACCGTGCTGGGCTTGGACGCCGAGCGCATCGCCGCCGCCTTCCTCGTGGCCCCCGCAACCATGGGCCAGCGGCTCGTACGCGCCAAATCCAAGATCAAGGTCGCCGGCTTGCGCATCGCTGTGCCCGATTTGGACGACCTGCCGGCGCGACTGTCCGATGTCCTCGATGCAATCTACGCCGCCTACGGCACGGGCTGGGAAGCCATCGGCGCACACGACAGCGCGGGCGCAGGCTTCGCGTCCGAGGCCATCTACCTCGGCCGCCTCGTCTGCGAGCTTCTTCCCGCATCAGCCGAGGCCAAAGGCCTGCTCTCCCTGATGCTCCACTGCGAGGCGCGCCGCCCGGCGCGACGCGACCAGGCTGGCCGCTTCGTGCCGCTGTCCCGCCAGGATCCCCGCGCGTGGTCCCGCGATCTGATCATCGAGGCGGAAGGCCTGTTGAGCATCGCCGCGCGCCACGGCACGTTCGGGCGCTATCAGTGCGAGGCCGCCATCCAATCGCTGCACGTCGCGCGCGCCATGTCGGGACCGGACGCCGCGCCGCGCTTCACGGAGCCGCTGATCGGTCTCTACAGGCTTCTGGTCACTCACCATCCCGCCACGGGCGCTCACGTCGGCCTGGCGGCAGCTCTGCTCGAAGCCGGCGATGCCGATGCCGCGGCCGCCGCGCTCGACGCGCTCACCTGCGCCGAGCGGGACGGCTATCAGCCCTACTGGGTGACCCTGGCTCATGTCCTGGCGGCGCAATCTCGCACCGGCGCGGCCCGTGCGGCGATGCAACGTGCGCTCGAGCTGACCCGCGACCCGGCTGTCCGGGCCCACCTCGAAGCGACGCTCATGCCGCCGCTGGCCCCCTGAGCGCTCGGCGCGCGAAGGCCGCAGCGTTTCAGGCCGGCGCGAAAGCCTTGCCCAGCGCGGCAGCCAGCGTGTCTGCGGAATAGGGCTTGTCGACGATGTGTATCGCCCTGAGGTGCTCGGGAATGACGACACCTGCCCCGTCGCTGTAGCCGGTCGCGAAGATGAACGGTATCCCGCGCGCCAGCAGCGCTTCCGCGATGGCGAGCGAGTTGTCGTTGCCCAAGTCGATGTCGAGGATGGCTGCCGTCGGCGTTGCGCCCGTCAGCAGTTCGAGAGCCAGCAACGAGGAGGCCGCAAGCAGCACATCGGCGACGCCGAGGCTGCGCAGCATATCCTCCGCATCGATGGCGATGAGCGGGTGATCCTCGACGACGAGAACGACGGCTGAGACCAACGACAGATGCGGCGACCCGTGTGGGACATCGACGTGCGGATCCATATGTCGTTCCAACCCATCGGGATCGCGCATCGAGCCCGGTTAAGTGTCTCGTCCCATTCGATCAGGATGCCCGGATCGGGCGAGAGCCCGGATCGCAGCACAGCTGACGACCGCCTCCGCCTCGACTTGTCAAAGAGAAGAGGGAGGGTGCCCAGAGCAGGTCAGCCGCTGGTGCGCCCTCCCCAAGTAACGGCGGCCAAATTTAGCGCCGCCGTGGTGGACTTGCACCTTCGACTTAGGCCGTCTGGCTTGCATGGTCTGTTCACTAGTGAACATAGTAGATGCGGCACTTCGGAATGACGGGACGCTCCACCATGGTCACAGGCCACCGCGAAAGGCCGCGCAGCAACCTGCTGGCAGCCCTCAGGAACGACGATTTCGCGCTGATCGAACCCGCGCTCGCACTGGAAAACCGCGTTACCGGCGACGTGCTCTACCGGCCGGGCGACGACATCGCGCAGGTCTATTTTCCCCTCGACGCGAGCCTCGTCACCTATCTCGTCTCCAACATCGACGGCCGCGACGTGGAGAGCGTTCTCGTCGGACGCGAGGGTGCTGTGGGCGGCATCGTGAGCTCAGGCCATCTGCCGGCCTACTGCCTGATCATCGTCAAGTTCGGCGGCCCGTTCCTCAAGGCGCCGGTCGCCAGCATCCAGGCCGCCAAAGACAAGTCGGGCTCGTTCCGGCGGCTGTTTGCCCGCTACGCCGATTGCCTGATGGCCCAGGTTTTCCAGTCCTCGGCCTGCAACGCGATCCACACCATCGAGCAACGCACGGCCAAATGGATTCTGGCCACGATGGACCGCACCGGGGCCGACGTCATTCCCCTGACGCATGAGGAACTCGCTTCTCTGATGGGCGTGGGCCGCAGCTACACGAGCCGCGTCATCCAGAAGTTCAAGGCCGACGGCATCCTGACCACCCAGCGCGGCGCCATCACCGTGACCGACAAGGACGCGCTGGTGGCCCACGCCTGCCTGTGCCACGACAGCGTCAAGAGCCATTTCGAGATCGTGCTGCGCGGGGTTTATCCGGAGGGCGAATAGGCTTCGCCGGGCCCCGTGTCTGTCACACCGATGCCCGACCCGTCATGATCGTGGATCGTCGATCGCCGCGCGGCTCAGCTCCAGCGCCGGTTCGACCACATCCACTGCTCTGGGCACTCGCGGATCCAGTCCTCGAAGACCTTCTGCATCTCGACCATGACCCACTCGACGTCCTGGCCCTGGTTCTTCGTGCGCGGCACGCGCAGCTCCCTGAGTTCGATCTCGAACCGGCTCGCCGTGCCGACCCGCTTGCAGCGCGACAGCCAGATGCGCCCTCCGACGCGGCGCGCGATCATGGCCCCGATCGCCTGCGTCTTGGCCGGCTTGCCGAAGAACGGCACCGGTATGCCGGTGCGGTCGTAGAGGTCGCACACCATGCCGAGCCGTCCGCCGCGGCGCACGTAGTCGGTAATGATGCGCGCGGTCCGCCGGTCGTCGCCATGGTCGCCCTCGACCTTGCCGCGCCCGAACAGCCCGCCCGGATAGAGGTCTTTGCGCTGGTCGCGCAGGTACTGGTCGACATAGGGATTGTTGACGGAGCGATAGATCGCCGCCGGATTGGCTTTGGCCAGCGTGAGTGGCCAGATGGCGAGTTCCCAGTTGCCCATGTGCAGCGAGATGCCGATCGCGTTGCCGAGCTTGTTGCGATAACGGTCGAACATCGCCTGCGAGACGATGGTGATGCGTCCCGGCTCGCTGATCAGCCGGTCGATCTGCATGGTCTCGGCCATCACCCGGCCGAGGTTCTCCCAGTGCGCCATGCAGATCCTGAGGCGCTCCGCCTCGCTCTTTTCGGGAAACGCGATGGCGAGGTTGTCGAGCGCGCGTGCATGCCGCTTGGGGTTCACGATCGGCGCCAGCGCCCGCCACGTCTTGGCCGAGGTCCAGGTCGCCACCGACAGCGGCAACAGGCGCACCATACCGATGACGAGCCTCAGCGCCACGTACTCGAGCCGGAACTGCAAGTCGCGCAGCCGCGCGGGTTGAGACGCCATGGGACCGTTCTGGTGATGCGAAGCTTCGTCGTCACGGCCGCCGGCGCGAGCCGGGCCATGCGCATGCCGGTCTGATGAGCCCGCGCCCGCCCGCCGCCGCCTTGCGCGCCCGTCGCTTTAAGGCCGTCCGGCCGTTTCGGCAACCGAGGCGCGCGCCGCTGTGGCGGCAGGCGGCTGGGCGCCGGTCTCCCCCCGCATCAGACGGGGCAGAAGGGCCGCCGGTTCCATGCCGAGCCGCATCATCGCCCGCCGCACCGGCCCGATGGCCGCCGCGACGTGCAGCCCCGCGCCACGCGCCAGGTGAACGGGCAGAAGCTCAGACAAGAGCGAGGTGTTCATGGCGTGGATCGCCGCGCTGCGGGTCGCCACGTCGGTTCGCCGCTGGCGATCGTAGGCATCGAGCACCACGCCATCGCCGGGATTGCCGCCCGCGGCGAGCCGATCGCCGACGATATCGGCGAGAGTGGCGGCATCGCGCAGGCTGAGATTGAGCCCCTGCGCGCCGATGGGCGGCAGGACGTGGCCCGCCTCACCCACGAGCACGGTGCGGCGCGCCGCCAGCGTGCTGGCTGCGATCCGCGCGAGCTGAAACGTGGCGCGCGGCGCGATTTCCCCGATGCCGCCGAGCAGGCCTTGCAGGCTGTCGCCGAGACGGCGCCGGAAGTCGGCTTCCGGCATTGCGGCGAGCCGGCGCGCAACCTCCGGCCGCTCGACCCAGACGAGAGAGGAGCGAGCCCCCGGCAGCGGCACGACGGTGCAGGGACCGGCGCGGCGATGCAGCTCGGTGGAGACGCCGCCATGCGGGCGCATGTGGTCGAAGGCGGTGGTCACGGCCACCTGGTCGTAGGCCGTCTCCTCGCACGAGATGCCGGCCGCCTCCCGGCATATCGAACGGCGTCCGTCACAGGCCGCCACGAGGCGCGCCGAGACCCTTGTTCCTTCGCTCGTTGCAAGCTCGACCGTGCCGTCGCCGTGCGTGACGGCCTGCACGCCTGCCGTGGCGATCATCGACACTCCGGGATGAGCGGCAGCGTGCAGGCTGAGCTCGCGCATCAGCGCCGCCTGCGGGACGTTCCAGCCGAACTCTGAGAGACCCATCTCGCGCGCTACGAACACGACCTCCGGCGCCCTGAGCAGCCCGCCGGTGTCATCGATCATGCGCATGGCCGCGAGCGGCGCGCAGTGCGGGGCAAGACCCGGCCACACGCCGAGCGCCCGCAAGAGCGCGATCGAGCCATGGAACAGCGCCGCTGTGCGCGTGTCGTCCGCCACGCCGGCCGGCCGATGCGGCGCGGCGAGAACGACGGCGTTCGCTCCCACCCGCGCCAAGGCGAGCGCCGTGATCAGTCCGACTGGACCGCCGCCCACGACGGCGACGTCGAATTCCGGCCCGCGAACTGTTGCATGACCCATGTTTCACCTTGTATGACGGACGCATGGCGGCACAACGCCTTTGGATCGTGCCGATTTTTCGGTCAATCAGCCACTCGATCGGCTCTGTAAGGCTCGCCTGAGCCGTGAACGAGTAGCCGCTCGAGGTGGTTTGTGCGACGAAAATCGCCCGCTTCAGCGGCACGCCGCCCGGTCACCGGGGTCACCACCAAACATATGTTTTTATTTGTATAATTGAGTGTGCGCGACAACCACCAGCCGCCCCTATGTGGCTGGCGCGCCACGAAGGCCCTGGCGAATCAGGTCACACGGGCTTTTGCAGTTGTCCATCCCTCTACCCCTGCGCTAACTCTTAACTCGGCAAGGCTGTCAGCCGAACGATTGGGCGTCCTCATGGGCCGAAATCGGGGAGACGGCTCCAGCCAAGTTTTCGCGGCGTGGGATCAAGTGTGATCGTTCGCTTTGGTGTATGTCATACGGAGTGGTTCAGTATGATCGGGGGACTCTTCAAGACCACCAGCTCGCTCGCGCTCGTCGCGGCTGCTGGTCTGTTCATGGGCGGCGTTTCTGCCCAGGCCGCTGACCTGGGCGGCGACTGCTGCGCCGATCTCGAGGAGCGCGTTGCAGAACTCGAGGCGACGACGGCTCGCAAGGGCAATCGCAAGGTTTCGCTGACGGTCTACGGTCAGGTGACGACCGCCGTCATGTACTTCGACGCCGATGACCTCGAGGACAACGTCTACGTCGTCGACCCGCAGACGTCGGGCACGCGCTTCGGCTTCCGCGGCTCGGCCAAGGTGACGCCGGACGTCGAGGCTGGCTTCAACATCGAACTGCAGTACCAGGCCGCCGACGCGACGCTCGTCCGCGTCGACAGCGACGAGGGTCCGGATCTTCCGGAGTTCCGTCAGGCTTACTGGTTCTTGAAGTCGAAGACGCTCGGCCGCGTCGCCGTCGGTCAGACCGACACGGCGAACTCGTCGATCGCCGAAATCGACCTCTCGGCTGCTTTCATCGCTGACGGCATGTCGTCGTCGGCCGCTGGCGCCGCCATCATCTCGGGTGACCTCGGTGGTCCCGGCCAGACCAACTACGAGTTCAACCGTCAAAACGTCGTGCGCTACGACTCGCCGACCTTCGCCGGCTTCGTCGTGACGGCTGCCTGGGGTGAGGACGACATCTGGGACGTCGCTCTCCGTTATGCCGGTGAGTTCGGTGGCTTCAAGATGGCTGCTGGCATCGCCTACGGCGAAACGACCGATACGTCGAACGGCGCCGCTGGCATCGACGACATCGCCCGCGAGATCATCAACGGTGGCGCATCCGTGATGCACACTTCGACGGGTCTGTTCGTCTCGGCCTCGGCCGGCCAGCGCGAGCGCGAGGGTGATACCGACGAGGATACCTTCTGGCACGTGGCCGGTGGTATCGAGCAGAAGTGGATTGCCCTCGGCAAGACGACCGTCTTCGGTATGGGCGGCGAGCAGGATGAAGTCGACGGCGACTCGTTCGAGTTCTACGGCGGTGGCATCGTGCAGCAGCTCGACGCGGCAGCCATGGAGCTGTTCGTCAGCTACCGTCATTACGACATCACCGACGGTGCGAACCCGGTTGACGAGCGCGAGTTCGACGTGGTGGTCGGCGGCGGCCGCATCAAGTTCTGATCTCGCTGATCGGATTTGAATTGGAAGGGGCCGCCCGAGGGGCGGCCCCTTCTGCTATTGGACTGGTCGGCAGCACGCGCGATAGACGAACTGCTCCCGACCGATTTTCCGCAGCCGCCCAAATCCGGGGACCGTCTCCGCCCCCGCCCCAATCCACGATGCCCTACTACCCCCAACTCCCCACTGCCCTACTCCCTACTCCCTACTCCCCACTCCCTCCTACCCACCTGTTGCCCAACGCCCATGCGTGTCAGATCGGCCACTCGCCACCCCGCACGTGGCGCACCAGCCGAACTCGGATTTGCGATCGGCGCCGGAAAGGCTTAGACAACTTTCAAGGTCGCGAGTCGAAGGTGTTCTGAAACAGGTTCCTTGTTTCACGTCCCGGTCGGGGACCAACACCGGTAGCGGCAAACCTTCCACCACCTAGTCTCTGTTGCGTCTGGCGTAATCGTCCCTTTGCGGTCGAGCGTTGCGGCATGCCGCGGCTCGTTGAAGTGCAGAGGGGCCGGCGAGCCCAGGAGTGCGGACACGCGTCTTGCTCCGGCTCTCAACTGTCAAAACGACCACGACACTGGGGGACTCCATGAAGAAAATCTCTCTGGTCGCCATGACTGCAGCCGCTGGCCTGTTCTCTTCGAACGCCCTGGCTGCCGATCTCGGTGGTGACTGCTGCGCCGACCTCGAAGAGCGCGTTGCCGAACTCGAGGCTACGACTGTCCGCAAGGGCAACCGCAAGGTCTCGCTGACCATCTACGGCCAGGTCAACACGGCCGTCATGTACTGGGATGCCGAGGACGGCGTTCCCGGCGGCGTCGATGAAAGCAACGTCTACGTCGTCGACCCGCAGACGACCGGCACGCGTTTCGGCTTGCGTGGCGACGCGGCGATCAACTCCGACTGGTCGGCCGGCTTCAACATCGAACTCCAGTACCAGGGTGCCGACGCCACGCGCGTCACGATCGACAGTGACGAGGGCGCCGATCTGCCCGAGTTCCGTCAGGCCTACTGGTTTTTGAAGTCGAAGACGCTGGGCCGCATCGCCGTCGGCCAGACCGACTCGGCCAATTCGTCGATTGCTGAAATCGACGTGTCCAACGCTTCGATTGCTGACGCCATGTCCTCCTCGGCGGCTGGTTCGGCGATCATCACGGGGCTTGGTGGTCCCACCCAGAACAACTTCGAGTTCAACCGCGTCAACGTGGTGCGCTACGACTCGCCGACGTTCTCGGGCTTCTATGTGACCGCCGCCTGGGGTGAAGACGACATCTGGGACGTTGCTCTGCGCTACGCTGGTGAATTCGGCCAGTTCAAGCTCGCCGCCGGCATCGCCTACGGTGAGTCGACCGACACCTCGAACGGTGCCGCTGGCATCGACGATCCGCAGCGCGAGATCCTGAACGGCGGCATCTCGATCATGCACACGCCGACGGGTCTCTTCGCCACTGCCAGCGCTGGCAAGCGCGAGGTCGAGGACGTCGAGGGCGAGGACGACTTCTGGTTCGTGTCTTCCGGTATCGAGCAGAAGTGGGTTCCGCTCGGCAAGACCACGCTGTTCGCCATGGTCGGCGAGCAGGATGAGATCGATCGCGACAGCTTCCAGTTCTGGGGCCTCGGCGTTGTGCAGGTCATCGACGCCGCTGCCATGGATCTCTTCCTGAGCTATCGCAGCTACGAGATCGACAACGGCGTGGGCAACGACGACATCGAGTTCGACACGGTCGTCGGCGGCGCCCGCATCCGCTTCTGAACCTGGCTTGCGCTGGTAGGTTCTGGGGAGGGCCGCCTACGCGGCCCTCCCCTTCGTTTTGCGGCCCGATCATTGTGGTGCACGGGCCACATGGCCTGCAGAACACACTCGCTGCCAGAAACATTCATCCGCGCTTAACTGCCTCGGGAACAACCTTGTTTTCGCTACTGTGACAGAGCATTTTCAGGATGCGGCGTCGCTGCCGTCTTGCGGGGTTGCTGTGATGAAGACGATCGGTTGGATATGCTGCGCGGCGGCCGTAATGTTCGGCACGACTGCGTTTGCCTTCCAGGAACAGAAGTCGGGGTCCGCTCCGGCCACGCCTTCGGCCGCTCAGGGTGCCGCCCCTGTGGGCGCTGCGCCGCCGGCCGCGCCTTTGGCTGGTGATCGTGCGGGCGAGGGTACGGTCGTCATCATTCCTGGGCTCGGCAATCTCGGCGTGCTGCCGAAGATGGATTTCGGTCTCGAGCTCCTGTATGGCGCTGCCGAGGACAAGGGCTCCGCCGTCGAGCGCGATGAGGGCCTCCCCGTCGACGACCTGACCATTCGCGGCACGGTCAAGCATCGCTTCTAATTGAGGCAGCCGCGCACCACCGTTGAGACGCAACGGAGGCTCATCGCCTCCGTTTTCGTTAGCGAGAAATCCTCTTCCGGCCACCGCAGTCTCCCTCGAAGCGCCAGTTGACGGACGAGGGGCGAAATCTACAGTGCAGTGCAACACCGTTTGCCAGCACAGGATCGCCCATGGATACCGCGACGCGCACACCGGCACGCTTCTATAGCCCGCTCGCCATCGGCGCTCCGGCCCCGCTTCGCGCCCTGCCCGTGCGCCTCGAGCGCATGATCCACTTCGTGCCGCCCCACAACGACAAGATCCGGGCCAAGCTCGCCGACACGCTTCGTAAGGTGGACGTCGTGCTCGGCAACCTGGAGGACGCCATCGCGGCCGGCGAGAAGCAGGCCGCCCGCGCCGGTTTCATCGACATGGCGAGGAGCCACGACTTTGGCGCCACCGGCCTGTGGACACGCATCAACTGCCTCAACTCGCCGTGGGCGCTGGACGACGTCATCGAGATCGTCGGCGCTGTCGGCGATAAGCTCGACGTGATCATGCTGCCCAAGGTCGAAGGCCCTTGGGACGTGCACTATCTCGACCAGCTCCTCGCCCAGCTCGAAGCCCGCCATGGCATCGCCAAGCCCATCCTCATCCACGCCATCCTGGAGACGGCCGAGGGTGTGAAGAACGTCGAGGCCATCGCCGCCGCCTCGCCGCGCATGCACGGCATGAGCCTCGGCCCGGCCGACCTCGCCGCCTCGCGCGGCATGAAGACCACGCGGGTCGGCGGCGGCCACCCTGATTATGCGGTCCTCGCCGATGCGACGGGCGCCGGTAGCCCGCGCCAGGCCTTCCAGCAGGACCTCTGGCACTACACGGTCGGCAAGATGGTCGACGCCTGCCTCGCCTATGGCCTGAAGCCTTTCTACGGCCCGTTCGGCGACTTCTCGGACGCCGCCGCCTGCGAAAGCCAGTTCCGCAACGCCTTCCTGCAAGGCTGCCTCGGCGCGTGGTCGCTGCATCCCTCGCAGATCGACATCGCCAAGCGCGTGTTCAGCCCCGATCCCGCCGAGGTCGCCTTCGCCAAGCGCATCCTGGACGCCATGCCGGACGGCACCGGGGCGGTCATGATCGACGGCAAGATGCAGGACGACGCGACCTGGAAGCAGGCCAAGGTCATCGTCGATCTTGCCAGGCTGGTTGCCGCCAAGGACCCTGCGCAAGCCGACGCTTACGGTTTGTGATGGCGAGAGGCCGCTCGGGATCGTCCATGGCGAGCACAGCACAGAAATCGAGGCAGGCGCGCTTCCACCTCGGCGACGTCGTCAAGCACCGCGTCTATCCGTTCCGCGGCATCATCTTCGACATCGATCCCGTCTTCGCCAATACCGAGGAGTGGTGGCTCGCCATCCCCGAGGAGATCCGTCCGCACAAGGATCAGCCGTTCTACCACCTGCTGGCCGAGAACGCCGATACCGAGTACATCGCCTACGTCTCCGAGCAGAACCTTCTGCCCGACGCGAGTGGCACGCCGCTGCGCCACCCGCAGATCCGCGAGATGTTCACGCGCGATGGCGACGGCCGCTACGTCCTCATTGCGCGCCCCCGGCACTGAGCGCGTCGCACCCGTCGCTCGTGTGCGGATCACTTCAGGCGATCAGGCTGCGTCTCATCAGCCGGCTGACACCCCGCCGAATGACAAAACGGCGCCGGATGGTTGCCCATCCGACGCCGTTCGTGGTCAGCACACCCCGCTGCCCGTCGCGAGACCTGTGAATTCGTGGGCGGTGCCCGAGTTACTTCTTCGGCGGTGCTGCGGCCGGAGCCTTGGCTGCGGCCGGATCGCCGTCCTTCTTCTCGCCAGCCTGCGCGGCGCGGAACGCCTCGTAAGCGAGCTTCTGCCGCTCGCGGATCTGGGCCATGAGCTGACCGCGCGCCTTGGCGTACTGCTCGTTGTCGACCGGCTTGCCGTCATGGGCGGCGGCGAAACCGTCGAGCGGCACGGGGAAGCCGATGGGCTGTGCGCCGGCATTGATGGCGAGGACCATCAGTCCGCCGCCCTTCTTCATGTCGGCGATCAGCTCAGCCGTCGCATCGACTTCAGCCGTGCAGCCGGCCGGATGGCACAGTGAGAACTCTAGCTTGACGGGCTTTAGCTTGGAATCCTCGACCTTCTCGTTCTTGGCCGCCTTGGCCCAGTCCTCGGTCGAGTAGACTGCAGCGCGCACGCCGGCCGGAATGGCCATGCCGAGCGGCACCATCACCATCAGGCTCTTCTTGTCGGAGCCCTCGACCTGACGCACGGCGGCCGACACGAGCACCTGGCCCGTATTGCCGTCGAGGCGCTCGTGATGCGTCAGGCAGATTTCCTTCTCGGCCTTGGCGATCTTGCCGTCGGCGGCCTTCTCGGCGACCGGCGCCTTCTCGCACAGCTTGACCCAGGCACTCTGCTTGGCCGCCTTGTCGTCTGCCGGTGCGGCGGCAGCCGGCTTGGCCGCGCCTGCGGCCGGCTT
The DNA here is from genome assembly GCA_033764645.1 of Hyphomicrobiaceae bacterium. Taxonomy (GTDB): domain Bacteria; phylum Pseudomonadota; class Alphaproteobacteria; order Rhizobiales; family Hyphomicrobiaceae; genus Filomicrobium. The sequence goes on along the minus strand of JANRIT010000027.1, from coordinate 98,402 downwards.
CTTGTCCTGCGCCATCGCGGGGCCCGCAAGCACGAGCGCCCCGGCCATGAGCATCGCCATGCCCGACGCCGCGCCGAGCGCGGCCCGATCGAAATGCCAACCCGAGTGTGCCATCTGCCTCTCAGACCTCTCGTCTCGAGAGCTGGTCCCGCCAGCTCAGCTCCTCACCGGCCACGGCATGAATATGTCGCCGCGCCGCCCGTTTCTCGGCGCCCCGTGCGCCATCGGCCCGCGACTAAGGACCCGATTGAGGCAATCCCGTGACCTGATGGTGCGACGTTCCCGAGTATCGCGACACCGTCCCCAGCGACGTTGCACGACAGCAACGATCGCCTCGCCACAGCGCCGCCCGCCCCATAAAACGGTCGCGGTTGCGTGGCTTCAATCCGGCATCGCTGACGGAACGTCCGGGAACGGGTCTGCGGCTGTCATCGCCCCGGGTGCACTGGACCGTGCGCGTGCCGGCAGTTCCGCGCTCGATGAGGAGGCTTGCTCCATGATCAGACTGCTCCCCTTTGCGAGCCTCGTTGCAGCAGTGCTCATCGCCGGCATTGCCGCCGGCTCCGCCACCGATGCGCCTGCAGCGCCGCCACCTGAAGCGAACGCCCGCCAGCAGGCGATAGCCCCGCACGCAACTCCGGTGCATGCCATAGCGATGCACGGCGCTCCGCGCTATCCGGCGACCATGCAGGCTTTTCCGTACGTCGATCGGGCTGCGCCCAAGGGAGGCAGCGTGCGCATCGGCGTGCTCGGCACCTTCGACAGCCTCAATCCGCTCATTATCAAGGGCGTGTCCGCCGCCGGCCTGCGCGATCACGTTTATGAGACGCTCATGACGCGCGGCCTCGATGAGCCGTTCACGCTCTATCCGGGTCTCGCCGCCACGATCGAAGTGCCAGCCGATCGCAGCTCCATCACGTTTCATCTCGACCCCGACGCACGCTTCTCCGACGGCCACCCCGTCGACGTCGAGGATGTCCTGTTCTCGCTCGCGGTCCTGCGCGACCACGGCCGGCCAAACCATCGCGCCTACTACAAGAAAATCGTCCGCAGCGAGCGGCTCGGCCCCCTCAGTGTGCGCTTCGACCTGGAGCCGGGCGACCGCGAGCTGCCGCTCATTCTCGGCCTGATGCCGGTGCTGCCTGCCCACCTCATGACGGCCGAAAGCTTTCAGCAGACGACGTTGCAGGCCCCTGTCGGCTCCGGGCCCTACCGTGTCGGCGCCATCGATGCCGGCCGCTCGATCACCTACGTCCGCGACCCGGCGTGGTGGGCCCGCGAGCGCCCCGTCAACCTGGGCCGCTATAACTTCGACGAGGTGCGCTTCGACTACTTTCGCGACGACGCGGCGATGTTCGAGGCCTTCAAGGCCGGGACCATCGACCTGCGGCCCGAGGAGGATCCTGCCCGCTGGGCGGAAGGCTACGACACGTCCGCCGTCCGCGACGGACGCATCAGGAAGGGCGAGTTCGAGATCGGCCTGCCTGCCGGCCTCACGGCTCTCGTTTTCAATACACGCCGCTCCGTGTTCGCCGACCAGCGCGTACGCCAGGCCCTGATCCTCCTGTTCGACTCGGCCTTCATCAACAAGAGCCTCTATCACGGGCTCTATACGCGCTCGCGCAGCGTGTTCGAGCGCTCCGTCCTGTCGAGCGCCGGACGCGCCGCGGACGCCGCCGAGCGCGCCATGCTCGCGCCCTTCGCCGGAGCCGTTCGCCCCGCGATCCTCGAGGGAACGCATGACTTTCCCTCCGGCGACGGCACCGGCCGCAACCGTGACAACCAGCGCGCCGCACTCGCGCTGCTCACGGCCGCCGGCTACGACCTGTCGGGCGGTCGCCTCGTCGAGCGCGCCAGCCGCCAGCCGCTCGCCTTCGAGATGCTCGCAGTTTCCGCCGCCCAGGAGCGGCTGTACCTCGCCTACGCCCGCGATCTCGAAAAGGTCGGCATCGCCGCCCGCATCCGGCTCGTCGACGCGGCCCAGTTCCAGTCGCGTCTCAAGACCTTCGACTTCGACATGATCCAGTGGCGCTGGCCGTCGTCGTTGTCGCCGGGCAACGAGCAGCTTTTCCGCTGGTCATCCGATGCGGCTGGCCGCGAGGGCTCGTTCAACTTTCCTGGCGTGGCCAGCCCGGCCGTCGATGCCATGATCGGCCATATGCTGCGCGCCGAGGATGAGCCGACCTTCATCTCCGCCGTGCGCGCGCTCGATCGCGTTCTGCTGTCGGGCGACTACGTGCTGCCGCTGTTCCATATCGAGCGCCAGTGGGTCGCCTACTGGACCCACCTCGGCCATCCCGCGCGCGACAGCCTGTTCGGCTATCAGCTCGATACGTGGTGGAGCCGCAAGGCCGGCGCGGAGAGCAAGGCAAGCGCCGGGGCGGAGGGATCTGCCCATCCAACTGAGCCGGATCGGCCATGACGGCCCGACCGATCGGCGAGCCGGATGCAGCCTGTCCGCCGCGCTTCAACATGGCCGCCTACTGCATCGCAAGCTCGGCCACGGCCCGCGCCGATGCGACCGCGCTCTGCGTGTTCGCCGGCGGCGGACCAGACTTCGCCGTCCGCTCGTGGACGTATCGGGAGCTGTCCGATGCGGTCGGGGGTATCGCCGCGGGCCTTGCGCGTCTGGACCTCCACCGCGGCGACCGCATCATCGTCGCGCTGCCCAACTCCCCCGAATACGCCTTCACCGTTTTCGCAGCCATCGCTGCAGGCCTGATCGCCGTGCCCGTTTCCCCTGCCCTCACGCCGCGCGAGGTCGCAGCCATCGCCGCCGACTGTGGCGCTGCCGCCATCGCCCTCGACGACGGCGCCACTGGTACCAGCATCGAGCTGCCGCCGCATATCCACATGATCGATCGCACCACGATCAGCGCCGATGCCGCGGCCGGGGCTCGGTTGCGGGCGTGCGACACGGCCGCCGACGATCCAGCCTACATCGTCTACACCTCGGGTACGACCTCACGGCCGAAAGGCGTCCTGCATGCCCACCGCGCCGCCTGGGGACGCCGGCCCATGTACCACGGCTGGTACGGCATCACGCCCGCCGATCGCATGCTGCACGCCGGCGCCTTCAATTGGACGTTCACCCTCGGCACCGGATTGACCGACCCGTGGGCCGTCGGTGCCTGCGCGATCGTCCACGTCGGCGACAAGACGCCGGCCTTGTGGCCACTCCTCATCCGCGCGAGCCGAGCCACGCTGTTCGCCGCCGTGCCGGGCGTCTACCGCCAGATCCTGAAATCGTCCGCCAGCGAACGTATCGACCTCGGCGCGCTCCGCCATGGCCTGATGGCCGGTGAGAAGCCGCAGCCTGGTCTCGTCGCCGAATGGCAGCAGCGGACCGGCACGGGGCTCTACGAGGCGCTCGGCATGAGCGAACTGTCGACCTTCATCTCCGCTTCGCCCACCATCGGCTGGCGCGAGGGCCGCGCAGGGAAGGCTCAGCCGGGCCGCCGCGTCGCTATTCTGCCGGCAGCAGGCGGCACGACCCCGCTACCGCCCGGGCAGGAGGGCCTGATCGCCGTCGACAGGCGGGATGCCGGACTGATGCTCGGCTACTGGCAGCGCGCCGACGAGGAGACTGCCGTGTTCCGGGGCGACTGGTTCGTCGGCGGCGATCTCGGCGTCATGGACGGGGACGGCTGGATCGAGCACCGCGGCCGAGCCGACGACATCATGAAGCCGCTCGGCTATCGCGTGGCGCCGCAGGAAATCGAGGCCGTCCTTGCCAGTCATGCGGCGGTCGCCGAGGCCGCCTGCACCGAGGTCGAGGTCAAGGCCGGCGTCCGCCTCATCCTGGCAGCCCTCGTCCTGCGCGAGGGCGCCACGCCGCCGGGCGAAGTGGAACTGCGCGAGCATGCGGCCGCACGGCTTGCCGCCTACAAGGTTCCCCATCTCTACCGCGTGCTGGATGCCCTGCCGCGCACCGCCAACGGCAAGGTGATGCGCAAGGCGCTCACGGCGAGTGACGGCGTCGCCCTGTGACGCGCGAGCCGCTGGCGACACCCACGCCGGGCAGCCTCAGCGTCCGATCTGCTCCTTCACCTTGGCGGCGAGTTGCGGCAGCGAGAACGGCTTCGGCAGGAATGCGAACGTCTCCTCGCCGAGCGCCTGCTGGAAGGCCTCGTTGGGATAGCCCGAGACGAAGATGATCTTCACGTCCGGGTTCGACTTGCGCATCTCCTTCAACATGGTCGGCCCATCCATGCCGGGCATCACCACGTCGGATACGACGAGATCGATCTTGCCCTGGTGGCGCGCCATCAGCTCGAGCGCCTCCAGCCCATCGGCGGCCTCGAGCACCGTATAGCCCTGCCGGCTCAGCGCCCGGACCGAGAACGAGCGCACCACGTCCTCGTCCTCGACGAGCAGCACGCAGCCCGTGCCGGTGAGATCGGCCTGCTGCACGCGCTTTTTTGCTTCGAGCTTCTCGGAGATGACCGCCTCGTCCCGCTCGTCGAGATGATAGCGCGGCAGGTAGATGCGGAACGTCGTGCCCGCGCCGACGGCGCTCTCGGGATAGATGTAGCCGCCCGTCTGCTTGACGATGCCGTAGACGGTAGCAAGCCCCAGGCCGGTGCCTTTGCCGGGTGCCTTGGTGGTGAAGAACGGCTCGAAAATCTTGTCGAGGACGTCCTTCGGCATGCCCGTGCCCGTATCGGCGATCTCGACCAGCACGTACTCGCCGGGCTGCATACCGGGATGCTGCAGGCGCTGCACCTCGCGCTCGGTGACGTTGCGCGTCGTAACCGTCAGCCGCCCGCCATCCGGCATGGCGTCCTTGGCATTGACGGCGAGATTTATGATCGCCTGCTCGAGTTGCAGCTTGTCGGTCTTCACGTACCACAGGTCGCGCCCCGAGGAGACCTCGAGGCCGATACGCTCGCCCAGCGAACGCTTCAGGAGTTGTGTCAGGTCGGTCATCATCTCGCCGAGCTGGATCGGCTCGACGAGCAGCGTCTGCTGGCGGGCGAGGGCGAGGAGCTTGCCGACGAGGCCAGCCGCGCGCACCGCCGACGACTTGATGTTGATGATGTCGGAATGGGCCGGGTCGCTCGGCCGATGCGTCTGCAGGAGGAAATCCGAGAAGCCGATGATCGCCGTCAGCATGTTGTTGAAGTCGTGCGCGACGAAGCCGGCGAGCTTGCCGACCGCCTCCATCTTCTGGCTCTGCGCGAACTTGGCCTCGAGCGCCTTCTCCTCCGTCACGTCGATGACGTAGAGGATGGCAGCCTCCTGAAGCCCGCGCGTGCGCGACAAGGGGCTCATGTAGATGCGCCGGGTGACGTTGCTGCCGCGACCGCCCGCGCCACCGTCCGCGAAGGTGACGTCGACGGGCGGTACGCCGGCCCGGCCCTCGAGGACACGCGCCAGCCCCGCGGCGAACTGGGCCTTGCTGCCGTCGGCCGCCGAGATGTCGATGAGGCTTGCGATATCCCCCGGCACGCCACCCTGGATCATGCGCGTGAAGGCCGGATTGGCGTTGATCACGCGGCCGTCCCTGCCGAGCGTGGCGATACCGAGCGGAGCGGAACGGAAGAAGCGCGAGAAGCGGGCGCCCGGCTTCTCGCTCGTGCGCTCTCCGACGTCGTCCGCCCTGAGATCGACGGCGGCCACCACGAGGCGTCCGTCCTGCCCGCTGCGGCACAGCACCCGCACCGGCACGAGCAGGCCATCCTCGCGCACGAGATCGAGCTCGGCATCCAGCAGATGGCCGGGCTTGCGCTGACAGCCAGCCAGGATTTCCGCCCCATCCGGCGTGAACAGATCGGTGAGCCGCAACACCGTGTCGGGGCCTTCCACTAGCCGCCGCGCGTCCGCCGACAGACCGAGCCAGTCGGCGGCCGCCGCGTTGATGTGATGAACACCACCGTCGGCGCCGATCGTCATGATGCCGACCGGCAAGGCGCCGATATCCGCGACGTGGGAATTGAGAGCTTCGACCTTGGCCCGCTGGCTCTCGTGCTCGGTGGTGATGTCGGCGACGCGCCAGACGAGGAGCGGACCGTCATGCAGGGGGCCAGCGCCCCGGACCGGCCCGTCGATGCGGCTCACCGACAGCCGGATGCGACGCACCGAGCCGCGCGAGCCGAGCGCATCGGAGGTCGGCGACACGTCGAGGTCGACCGCCGCAGGCGCTCCATCGAGTGCCGCGCGCGACAGCCGATAGACGGCTTGGGAGACGAGTGTACCTCCGCCGAGCGCTGCCTCCAGGCCCGGCAGGCCCGCCGAGGATTGGCCGGCCAGCAGGCGCCGGGCGACCCCGTTGGCCCACACCGGAGTGCCGTCCGGCCGCAGCACGTGCACGGCCTCGGACAGCGCCTCGACGGCACGCTCCGCGTAGGCGGTACTGCCTGCTGCACCGTCCGGCCTTGCGAGACCCGACCCGATGGCGAACAGAAAATAGGCTCCCGCGGCAGCGAGCCCGGTCAGCACGATGAGGAAGAAGGTCTGTGCGTACGGGCTCGCCGACGCCACGAGGATCGCCGCCGCCGCCGCAATGACGAGCGTGGCGAGCGCCAGGCTCGCGCGCTGCTGGTCGGGACCCGCTCCGAGCGCCATGTCCCCTCCGAACGCACCAAGCCGTTTCGACACCGGATCAAGCTGAGCCATGGCGAGCGACCCTAACTGATTCGACGCGCCGGGGTGCCGGCCGCCTCGCCGGACCGAGCCGCCCGCATCACGAGCCGCGCCGTACGGCAGCGCCCCTTCCGCGGGCGGCAACGCCGTATTTGCCTGCGATGACCGCGAGCAGAGCCTCGGCTCATCCACACCACCGATCAACAGGGTTAACGTCGAGGAGGCGGCAGTCTATAGGTTGGCACGTACTGGTGTGCGAATCCGTGCGGCGTCAGAGGCTCGCGAGAGGGCCGCGGGAGGCAACCCTTGCTCGATATCCTGTTCTATCTCGTGGTGATCGCGTTTCTCGCCGCTGCGATCGTGGTCGGCGCTATCCTGTGGCGCGGCTATGTCGATGGCTCGGGCCCCGGCAGCAGCCTGTTCCGGCCGCGCGTGGAGCCGCGCCTCGACATCGTCGAGCAAGCCAACGTCGATGGCCGCCGCCGTCTGGTCCTGATCCGCCGCGACGATACCGAGCATCTGATCATGACCGGCGGGCCTGTCGACGTCGTCATCGAAACGGGCATCAAGCCGGGCAAGGCCAGCGGCCGCTCGGCTGCCGACGTCGTGGAGCCGCCCGTGTTCACCCGCCAGCCCCGCCCGCTCGGCCAGGCCGTCGGCGAGAACTGATGGCGTCAGTCCGCCACCTGTGGGCGACGCGCGGAGTACCCATGCGAGGTCACGACACGACAGGCAACGCCGCACGACCGGCAACGCTGGCCGGCTCTGTCCGGCAGATCGCGGCAGCCGTGCTCATGATGATTGCGGCAGCGCCGGAGCTTGCCCGCGCCCAGTCGACAGGGGACGGCGCCTCGCCGCCGGCATCGGCTCCGATCACGGCGCCCGCCGCAACTCCTTCGGCCGCAGTCCCGCAGCCTGCGCCACCGCCGAGCGCCCCGGCCGCTGCTCCTGCCGCAACACCCGGCCCGCGTCTGGCCGACGGCGTCGAAAAGCTCGTGCGCAGTGCCGACGGTCTCGCCGCCCGCATCGACACCCTGGAAAAGACCGTCGACCGCATGCAGGCGCGCGACAACGAGCTTGCCCTCCAGATCGCGCCGATCCAGGCCGTCGCCGCCGATGCCGAGAGCCTGCGCGCCGACCTCGCCCCGAAGCTCGACGAGGTGCGCACTCAGATTGAAAAGCTCGGGCCGCCGCCCGCCGACGGCGCGCCACCCGAAGCTGCCGCCATCGCTGCCGAGCGCCAGCGCCTCAACGCCGCCGCAGCCGAGATCGACGGCGCCATCAAGACCGCCGATCTCGCCCAGGTACGCGCCCGCCAGCTCGTCGGCCGCGTCCAGACGTTGCGACAGGCGATCTTCACCCGCGACCTGATGCGTCGCTCTCCGTCCCCTCTCACGCCTTCGATCTGGCGCGACCTCGGCGCGGCGCTCGCCATCGCCCAGGCTCAGGTGCGGGCGATCTACGCCGATTGGACGTCGGCCGCCCACGACGTATGGCCGTGGGTCGTCGGGCTCATCGGCTCGACGGTAGCCTTCTACCTCGTCCTGAAGCGCGTGATCGGGCGGACCATCCATGCGCGTCTCGCCGTGGAACCCGGCCAGCCGCCGAGCTTCCTCGCCAAGACGAGCGCGGCGATCCTCACCGGTCCGCTGCGCGCCCTGCCCGCTACGGCAGCAGGCATCATCGCTTACATGGGTCTCGACGCGCTCGGCCTCGTCTACCTGCAATTCGGCAGCATCGCGCTGGCAGCCCTCGTCGCCTTTATCGGCTACAAGTTGGCCTCCAGCCTGACCAAGGCCTACCTGAGGCCGCACCAGCCCGAATGGCGCCTTCTCCCGGTCGGCGACGCCACCGCTCTCCGCCTGACAGTGGCCGTCAAGGCGATCGCCGCGCTCTATGCCGTCGACAGCCTCCTCAACGAAACTGCCCGCGTGCTCTATCTGCCGCTGCCGGTCAGCATCGTGCTGACCTTCCTGACCAGCATGGTCTTTGCCGCATTGCTCGTGCTGCTCGCGCGCACGCCCATGCCGGCAACCATCGGCAAGGAGACGGTGCTGCGCCACGTGCGTGTCGAGGTGATCACGCTGCCGCTGCTCGCCGCGGCCGCCGTCATCGTCATCGCGGCGCTGACGGGCTACATCGCGCTCGCCCGCTACGTCGCAGGCCAGGTCGTGGCGACCGGCGGCGCGCTGCTCGTCCTGGTGCTGCTCTATCTGGCAAGCCGCGCCATCGCGCGCTCCGCGCCGCAGCCGGCTCCGGCGCCGGGTCCATTGCCCCAGCCGGCGGAGCCGCAGCCGGAGCCGGGCGCCGGCCTCACGACCGATCAGCGCCGCATTGTCGCCAAGGCGACCTCGGTGCTCATCGACCTGTCACTGGCGCTCGCCGCCGTACCGGTCCTGCTGCTGTCGCTCGGCTTCTCGCTGCCCGAGGTCGGGCGGCTGATGGACCGCGCCCTGTTCGGCTTCGAGGTCGGCGGCGTGCAGATATCGCTCGCCCGCATCGCGGCGGCCGCCGCGATCTTCCTTGCGATCCTGTTCGTGACACGCCTCGCCCAGCGCTGGTTCGGAGAAACGCTGCGCGGCACCACGCATGGCGATCAGGGACTAGCCAACTCGGTTGCAACCGGTGTCGGCTACGCGGGCTTCGCCATCGCCGTCCTCGTGTCGGTCTCCTACGCCGGCCTCGACATCACTAATCTCGCCATCGTTGCCGGCGCGCTGTCGGTCGGCATCGGCTTTGGCCTGCAATCGATCGTCAACAATTTCGTCTCGGGTCTGATCCTCCTCGTCGAGCGGCCGATCAAGGTCGGCGACTGGATCCGGGTGGGCGCGAGCGAGGGCTTCGTGCGCCGCATCTCCGTGCGCTCGACCGAGATCGAGACGTTCGATCGCGCCAGCGTGATCCTGCCCAATTCGGAACTGATCACCGGCACGGTGGTCAACATGACCCTGCGCAATGCGATCGGTCGGCTCAAGATCCCCGTCGGGGTCGGCTACGACAGCGACCCCGCCGAGGTCGAGCGCGTCCTCATCGCTGCCGCCCGGGATTGCCCGCAGGTCGCCCGCCACCCCGCGCCCTTCGTCGTCTTCGAGGCCTTCGGCGACAGTGCGCTGCTCTTCTCGCTGCGCGTCTACTTGTCGGACGTCACGAAGTCGCTCGGCGCCAAGACGCAGATCATGACGGCGATCCTGAAGGGCTTCCGCGAATCGGGCATCGAGATTCCCTTCCCGCAGAGCGAGCTCAACGTGCGTGGCATCGAGGGACTGCGTGATGCTCTGCGCGCGCTGTCCGGCGACGACGCCATGCCCGATCGCTCTGCGACCGCCTCTCGTGCATCCGATGCCATGAGCCAGGACACACCGGGCCTCGACATCGTGCCCGGGCCTCAGCGCGTGGGAACGCGCTCACTGAAATAGGGCCTCTCGGCAGCGCCACCATCGAAGCGCGTCGTGCGCAGAGCGATCAGTCCCCGATCACCAGCGCGGCCGGCAGCGGCCAGTCGGGCGCCAACCGGCGCCACGGCGCTCGTTGCCCGGTGCGGGACCTGCCAGGCCGACCGGGTGGCGTCATGAGGATCCGGCCCTGCCGCCGCGACGAGCGTCGTCGCCACGACGACGATGGCAACGAGGGCGATCAGTGCGCGCCAGCCGGCATCGCTCGCCACGCAGCACGGCTCGAACGGGCAGGCCTGCACGCTGTTGATGGACGCTGGATCGACGCTCATGGCCCGACTCCCTGAGGGCCACCTCGATCGACCCACTTCAAAGAGGATCGCTCGGCGAGATTAATGCGGTCCTAACAATCGGCCCGTTTCGCGACAGAAAGCTCTGGCGTTACCCGGACGCCCCGCTTCGAACTTGCAACCGTGCCAAGCGCAATCGACGGCTCAGTCCTCACGGTAGACGCGCTCGCGCCGCTCGTGGCGCTCCTGCGCCTCCAGCGACAGCGTGGCGATGGGCCGGGCATCGAGCCGCTTCAGCCCGATCGGCTCGCCCGTCTCCTCGCAGAAACCGTAGCTGCCGTCCTCAATGCGGGCGATGGCCGCGTCGATCTTGGCGATGAGCTTGCGCTGGCGGTCCCGGGCGCGCAGTTCGAGCGCCTTGTCGGTCTCCGACGTCGCACGGTCCGTGAGATCGGCGTGCTGAGCGGAATCCTCGTGCAGCCCGGTCAGCGTCTCGCGCGTCTCGCGGATGATCTCCTCTTTCCACGCGACGAGTTTCTGGCGGAAGTAGGCGCGCTGGCGGGCATTCATGAACGGCTCTTCGTCCGACGGCCGGTAGCCGGCTGGCAGAACGATGGCATCCCCCGAGGCGCGCGGTGCCGTCTCTCTCGACCCGGATGCCTCCTCGCCAGCCGTGCGCCGCGACGGCTTGGTGCCAGCCTGCGAACCGCTCTGCGCCCCGCTCTGCGACCCGCTTTGGGCCCCGCCCTGGGCCCCAGCCTGGGACTTGCTGTTATCGAGTTTGGCCATCGTGCCCTCCATGGTGCTCGCAAGGCCGCGGGCGGCACGTGCACAGCACCGGTCTCGAATGCCGGGACGTATGACGGGGATCGCGGCCAAGTGTCAAGAATCTCCATGAGTTAGTCCAAATCTCTGCAAACCGTCGCCGATCGCCGCCGCGACGGGCCCGGCGACAGGGGTGAACAGCCTCCCTCAGCGGCGCGTACTTGTGGATAGGCCGCGCGTGACTTTCGCGATGCGCACGGGCGCGGCACAGCGGTCGCGCCGTGGCGCGTGCTACAGGCCAACCGGGGAGAACCGATGTCGTTTCAAGGCACGTCGACCTACGTCGCCACCACCGATCTGGAGATCGCCGTCAACGCCGCCGTCACCCTGGAGCGGCCACTTCTGGTCAAGGGCGAACCGGGCACCGGCAAGACCGTGCTCGCTCTCGAAGTCGCCCGCGCGCTCGGCGCTCCGATCATCGAATGGCACATCAAGTCGACCACGAAGGCCGTGCAGGGGCTCTACGAATACGATGCGGTGGCGCGCCTGCGCGACAGCCAGCTCGGCGATCCGCGCGTTGCCGATGTGGCCAACTACATCCGGAAGGGGAAGCTGTGGCAGGCTTTCGAGAGCGCCGAGCGGCCAGTCCTTCTGATCGACGAGATCGACAAGGCCGATATCGAGTTCCCCAACGATCTCCTGCTGGAACTCGACCGCATGGAGTTCCACGTCTACGAGACGGGCGCCACGATCAAGGCCGCCCGCCGGCCGATCGTCATCATTACGTCGAACAACGAGAAGGAACTGCCGGACGCCTTCCTGCGCCGCTGCTTCTTCCACTTCATCCGCTTTCCCGACGCCGACACCATGGCCGCCATCGTCGAGGTGCACTTCCCGGGCATCAAGCCGAGGCTCGTCGCCGAGGCGCTGCGCATCTTCTACGACGTGCGCGATGTGCCGGGCCTCAAGAAGAAGCCTTCGACGTCCGAGTTGCTCGACTGGCTGAAGTTGCTGCTCAACGAGGACATCGGGCCAGACACGCTGCGCGAGACCGATCCGCGCAAGCTGATCGTTCCCCTGCACGGCGCGCTCCTCAAGAACGAGCAGGACGTGCACCTGTTCGAGCGGCTGGCGTTCCTGTCCCGGCGCAAGAGCGAGGGGTGATGGCGCGGGTTTCGATAAGGCTGCCGCGCCACCGGGCCACGGCTCCTCAGTGCTGCATCACCACGGCACAGGCCTGAACGGCGCGCCAATCTCCCAGTCAGCCTCCATTCAGCACTCCTCGGCTATTTTCATGTGTGCGCTGGCAATCCAGCCGGGTCGGCGCTGCGTAATATTTCCACTTCGTGCGTCAGGGGCTCCGGGAGGCTCGTGTCACATGCACCAAACTCAGGTCCGTGACGTGGTCGGCAAGCACGCTGCGATGCGGCAGATCGAGGAGATCGTCCGCTCCGGCATCATCGTCGCCATGGGATTGGCCGTCTTCGGCAGTGGCCTCGTCGTCCTCGTCTACGGCTGAGCGCTGCCAAAGTGTCGAGCGGGCAAGGCAGCGCTCGCGCAGCGATTAGAGCGCGATGGCGACATGGGCCTTGAACTCGCCTGACGGATTACCGACTAAGAGGGGTTCATCCGCCGCAGGATAGCCCCCGACGTGCTCGCCACCCCGCCGACCAATCCTTCCGCGCACACGCCTGCAGCACGCAGCCCAACCGCGCGGTCCACCGGTTCTTCGAGCCTGACACGCGCGCAGGACTACGTTGCGGACGTCTTGACGCCCACCGTGAGGCTCGGCGTGACGGGCCTGTCGCGCTCGGGCAAGACGGTGCTCATCACCGGCCTCGTCGAAACCCTCACCAACCGCAGCGCCGACCCCTCCTACGCCCGCCTCGCCGGCATCCCCGGCTTGCGCGCCTATCTCGAGCCGCAGCCCGACGACGACGTGCCGCGCTTTCAGTATGAGGAGCACAGCTCGGCCCTCGCCGGCACGCCGCCTGCCTGGCCCGAGAGCACGCGGCGCATCAGTCAGCTTCGCCTCACACTGGAATGGGAAAGCTCCGAGACCTGGCGACAGTGGCTCGGCATGCCCGCGAGGTTGCATGTCGACATCGTGGACTATCCCGGCGAATGGCTGATCGACCTGGCCATGATGGGCCAGAGCTTTGCCGAGTGGTCGGAGGCCGCCCTCACCTTGGCGCGGTCGCCGGCACTCAGCCCCCATGCGCGGCCCTTCCTCCAATTCCTGGCCGACGTCGGAGCCACCGCAGCCGCCGACGAGCAGGTCGCCATCGCGGGAGCTTCACTCTTCACGTCATATCTCGCCGAGGCGCGCCGCCGCGCCCCCGCAGAGGCAGCGCTCGGGCCCGGGCGCTTCCTGCTGCCAGGCGATCTCGAGGGCTCGCCGCAGCTGACCTTCTTTCCGTTGGGCGATGCCGCGCGCGCCGCCGAGCAGCCGCGCACCTTGGCGAGCCTGCTGGCCCGCCGCTACGACAGCTATCGCGCCAACGTCGTGGAGCCGTTCTTCCGCGCCCACTTTGCCCGCCTCGATCGCCAGATCGTGCTGGTCGATGCCCTCGGCGCGCTCAACGGCGGGGCGGAGGCACTCGCCAACCTGGAGCGCGGGCTCGCCGGCGTGCTGGCCGCTTTCCGACCCGGCCGCCAGAGCTGGCTGTCGTTCATCACCCCCCGTCGCGTCGGCCGCATCGTGTTCGCCGCCACCAAGGCCGACCATGTGCACCGCTCGAGCCACCCGCGCCTGCAAGCGATCCTCGAGAAAGCCGTGGCGCGGGCGGCGCGGCGGGCGAGTACCGCGGGAGCCGGCGTGCGCTGCATTGCGCTCGCCGCCCTGCGAGCAACCGAGGATGTGGAGAAGGTGACGGGTTCGGAAACCTACCGCTGCGTGCGTGGCATCCCTCTTCCCGGCCAGGCCGTGGCCGGCCGCGCCTTCGATGGCCGCAAGCCGGCCGTCGTCTTCCCCGGCGACCTGCCCGCCGACCCGCTCGACGCCTTCGAGCCCACCTCCGCGCGGCCCGAGCACTATAACTTCGTCCGCTTCATGCCGCCCGAACGGTCCGTTCAGCCGTGGTCCGCCGGCGGGGCGGCGCGTGTCTGGCCGCATGTCGGCCTCGACGAAATCATCACCTTCCTGCTGGGCGACCACCTGCCATGACGACACCCGGCCCACCGCGCAAGCCCGTCGTCTTCTCCGCCGACGATCCCGATATCGCGGTGACGCCGCCCCGGGCCGCGACGACCGCTACCGATGCCCCGGCCGACGGCGCAACCGACGCCGGGGACCGCGACGGACCCGGCGAGCCTGATGTCGCCGTTGCTCCGTCGAAGCCGCCCGGCTGGGGGCTTCTCCTCTTGTCGTCACTGGCCGGTCTGGTGCTGCTGGCCATGGGCCTGTGGCTGACCAACCTCGTCTCCGGCGTCCTCGTGCGCGACGACTGGGTTGGCTGGACCGGCCGCGGTCTGGCCGCGCTCGCGGCCCTTGCGGCCCTCGTCCTCGTTCTGCGCGAGGTTTTCGGCCTGATGCGCCTGCGCCGCCTCGCCAGTCTCCGGCGCGACGCCGATGCGGCACGGCGCAGCGGCGACAGGGCGGCCGCGCAGGGCGTCGTCAACCGCCTCAAGGGACTGGCGCGCTCGCGCCGGGAGGCCCGCTGGGACCTCGATCGCTTCCGCGAGGAGGAGCGCCACATGGCGACGGGCAGCGCGCTCCTCGGCCTTGCCGATCGCGTCCTGCTCGCCGGCGCCGACAGCGAGGCGCGCCGCGTCGTCTATCAGTCCGCCCGGCGCATAGGCGTCGTGTCGGCCGTCGTCCCGATCACCGCCATCGTCGTCCTGTTCGTGCTGATCGAGAACCTGCGTATGCTGCGCCGCCTCGCCACGGTATACGGCGGCAACCCGGGTATGTTCGGCGGCCTGCGCATGCTGGTCTGGGTGATCGGTCACATCGCCGCGACGGGCGCCATCGCGCTGACCGACGACCTGTGGGGCCAATTCTTCGGCCAGGACCTCTTGCGCCGCGTTTCCGCCCGCCTCGGCGAAGGCGCTTTCAACGGCGCCATGACGGCGCGCCTCGGCGTCGCCGCCATCGGCCTGATCCGGCCCCTGCCGTTCATCGAGGCCAAGCCGCCGCGCGCCCGCCATGTCTTCTACGAGGCCTTCCCCGACCTCCGGCCGTCGGCGGTGACGCGCAAAGTATGGGGCAGGCGGAGCGATAACGAGCCGGCCGGGGCCGATTGACGCCACATCAATTCAGGCAAGCGGTCGGGAAGATTTGTCCATTGAACACAATTTGTTATGCCTGCTGAGACAGGTGTGGCCCCGGAAATCGGGCGTTGCAAAGCTGCAACGAAGGCCGGCTTTTCCCCGCTTCCGACCGCCAAGCCTATTTAGCAGGCACCTCTATTCTGCATATTGTCCGATTCGAAGCAGCGCTCGGGCCCGCCCTGAACCGTTGCCGAGGGTTGCGACAGTCTTGAAGTGCGTTGGTCGACGGGTGTTCTCGCGTTCTCCGCGCTTCGGGTTAGTAGACGGGAGATGGGATAATGAACAAATATAGCCTCAGCGCGCTCGCTGCCGCTGGCCTCCTGATGGGCGGCTTGTCGGTCAGCACGGCCAACGCTGCGGACCTCGGGGGAGACTGCTGTGCGGACCTCGAGGAGCGCGTCGCCGAACTCGAAGCCACCACGGCTCGCAAGGGCAACCGTAAGGTCAGCCTGACGATCTCGGGCATGGTCGCCCAGCAGATCCTCGCCTGGGACGATGGCCAAGAGAGCAACGTTTACGTCACCGACACGGGTTCGGTGTCGATCGGTTCGCACTTCGCGCTCGCTGGCGAGGCCAAGATCGCGCCGGGCTACTCGGCCGGTTTCGCGATCAAGCTCGAGACGATGTCGAACGACTCGCTCGGCGTCAGCCAGAACACCGATGACGGCGGCAACGTGTTTGCCGATGCCGTCCAGAACGGTGGCGCTGTCGCTCTCGAGAGCGCCTACTGGTACCTGAAGAGTGAGCAGCTCGGCCGCGTCAGCGTCGGTCAGCAGGGCTCGGCGGCCGACAACCAGGCGATCATCGTCGATGGTTCGGGCTCCCTCATCCAGGCCAACTACGTTCTTTATGACGTGCGCTCGTTCGTGACCCGCAACGCGGGCGGCTACACGGGCTTCACCTGGGGCGCGCTCGCCGACTGTAAGACGGTCGGTGGCGGCACGGTCGCCGCGGACTGCGACGGCTATCCGAACAACAACGTCCGTTACGACACGCCGACCTTCGGCGGCTTCTCTGCCTCCGCGTCGTGGGGTGAGGACGACATCTGGGCCGTGTCCGGTCGCTACGCCGGCGAGTTCAGCGGCTTCAAGTTCGCCGCCGCCGTCGCTTACGTACACAGCACGGACGAGACCTCGGTCATCCCGGCCACCAACGGCGTCGCAGCCGGCAACGGCGGCAAAGATGCCGGTCACGTGCAGACGGGCGCCTACCTCGAGCACACGCCGTCGGGCCTGTTTGTCTACGGTGCCTATGGCTACGAGGACCCCGAGGTCACCGGCGCGGTTCGTGGCGCTGGCCGCACCAACCCGGATGGCGAGAACTATTACGTCAAGGCCGGTATCAAGGGTAAGTGGCTGCCCTACGGCGGCACGACGTTCTACGGCGAGTACGGCCGCAACGACGACAAGTTCACCGACGGCATGTTTGACGCTGGCGTGAACGCCTCCGAACTCGAGCAGTATGGCATCGGCGTCGTGCAGAACATCGACGCAGCCGCCATGTCGCTGTGGCTCTCCTGGCGCCACTACGAGGGTGACGTCGACTGCGCTGGCGCCGGCTGCGCTGGCATCGGCCTCAACGCCGGGTCGAACAGCCTCGAAGAGTTCGATATCATCAAGGCTGGTGCTCTCATCACCTTCTAATCTGACCATCTCACCTCGGGTGAGTTGACAGCGAGAGGGCCGTCCGACCGGGCGGCCCTTTTCGTTGTGGCGCCTGCCACCCGCGCGAGGCCGCCGAACGCCGCTATCCACGGCCAGCCACTCCACCGGGCAACTCAACTCCTGTTGCACTACGGCACCACTTACCAAGTGTGACGGGCATTTTTCCCGCCCAGAAACCCCGTGCACAGCTTTTCCGAGCGCTCCCGGCAGCATTGGCGCACGACGGCGCGCCATCGAAGCGCGCACCCGGTCGACCAGGAACCATTCGTGAATTCAAACGGCTAGGTTCTCCGCCGTGGTCGGAGCACCCGCCTCCGCGGCGGCCCGAGTTGCAATGTTGACACAGCCGGATTGAGCACAAGACAGCCGACCGGCTGATGAATTGTGAGGCAATAGAGAATCACAGAGTCTCCACGCCGAGCGGAACCAGCAAGATTTCACATGGTCCGCGTCGAAGAGCGCGGCTCGTGTCAAGCGTTGCGTATCCAGGCGTCCGCCATCTTGAAGCCAACGCCGACTAGGAGACGGTCAATGAAAAACATCAGCCTGAGCGCCTTGCTGGCGACCGGCCTGCTCGCAGGCGGTCTTGCCACTGGCGCATCGGCAGCGGATCTCGGGGGAGATTGCTGCGCGGACCTCGAGGAGCGCGTCGCCGAGCTCGAGGCCACCACGGCGCGTAAGGGCAACCGGAAGGTCTCGCTCACGGTTTCGGGCTTCGTCGCCCAGCAGGTTCTCATCTGGGACGACGGCCAGGAGAGCAACGTCTACATCACCGACACGGGCTCCGTCTCGATCGGCACGCACATCGCCTTCTCGGGCAAGGCGCAGATCAACTCGGACGTCGAGGCCGGTTTCGTCCTCAAGCTCGAGACGATGAACAACGACAGCCTCGGCGTGAACCAGGATAACGACGAAGGCGGCAACGTCTACGCCGCGCTCCAGGGCGGCGGCCTCGTCGCCGTCGAAAGCGCCTACTGGTACTTGAAGTCGAACCACTATGGTCGCTTCAGCGTCGGCCAGCAGTCCTCGGCGGCCGACAACCAGGCCATCATCGTCGATGGCTCGGGCTCGCTCGTGCAGGCCAACTACGTTCTCTACGACGTGCAGGGCTTCTTCGTGAACCGCAACGGCGCCCGTACGGCGCTGACGTGGGGTCAGCTCGCCAACTGTCACCCGGTGACCGTTGCCGTGGCTGCCGACTGCGACGGCTATCCGTCGAACGTCATCCGTTACGACACGCCGACCTTCGGTGGCTTCGCCGCCTCGGCCTCGTGGGGTGAGGACGACGTCTGGGCCGTTTCGGGCCGCTACGCCGGCAGCTTCGGCGACGTGAAGGTCGCCGCCGCCATCGCCTACGTCCAGTCGACGGACGAGGGCGCTCCGAACGCTTCGGGTCTCAACGGTGCCGCTCTCGGCAACGGCGGTCTCGATGCGAGCCACCTGCAGGTCGGCGCCTTCGTCATGCACAGCCCCACGGGTCTGTTCCTGTACGGCGCCTATGGCTACGAGGACCCCGAGGTCACCGCCTCGCTCCGCGGTGCTGGCCGTGCCAACCCCGATGGCGAGAACTACTACATCAAGGCGGGTCTCCGCCGGCAGTTCTTCCCGATCGGTCACTCGGTCCTTTACGGTGAGTATGGCCGTAACGACGACAAGATCTTCTCGGCCGCCTTCGATGCCGGTATCTCCTCTTCGGAGCTCGACCAGTACGGCATCGGCTTCGTGCAGGAGATCGACGCTGCAGCCATGTCCATCTGGCTCTCCTGGCGTCACTACGAAGCCGACGTAACCTGCAACGGCGCTGGTTGCGCGGGCGCTGGCCTCGGTCAGGGCAACAACGGCCTGGACGACATGGACATCGTCAAGTTCGGCGCTCTGATCAACTTCTGATCCGAGATCGTGCACGACGGCCCTGTCCCCCAGGGCAGACAGGAAGGAGCCGCCGCAAGGCGGCTCCTTTCGTTTTGCGCCTCCCCGAACTATGACTGCGGAGTGTCCCGACCAGGAGCAAGGCGTGTTCGTCCGCTTCTTCCTCGATCTTAAACAGGCCCGCGTTCCCGTCTCCGTGCGCGAGTATCTGACGCTGCTCGCAGCCATCGACGCCGATATCGCAGGCCGCGACATCGAGCACTTCTATTTTCTGGCGCGCGCGACACTGGTGAAGGACGAGCGCCACTTCGACAGCTTCGATCAGGTCTTCGCCGCGACGTTCAAGGGCCTTGCGAGCCTCAGCCACGCAGCCGCCCCGGCCCACGACCGCGTGGAATTGCCGGAGGACTGGCTGCGCGCGGTCACAGAACTTTATCTGACCGAGGAGGAGAAGCGGCAGATCGAGGCGCTCGGCGGCTTCGAGGCCATCATGGAGACCTTGCGCCGGCGCCTTGCCGAGCAGCAGGGCCGCCACGAGGGCGGATCGAAATGGATCGGTACCGGCGGTACCTCCCCGTTCGGCGCCAACGGCTATAATCCGGCGGGCGTGCGTATAGGCCAGGCCACCAGTCGTCACCGCCGCGCCATCAAGGTCTGGGACCGCCGCGAGTTCCGCGACCTTGCCGACGACGTCGAGATCGGCACGCGCACGATCAAGCTCGCCTTGCGCAAGCTGCGCCGCTTCGCCCGCACTGGCGCCGCAGAAGAACTCGACCTCGAGGGCACCATCGCCGATACTGCCCGGCGCGGCTATCTCGACGTGCGCCTGCGGCCAGAGCGCCGCAACATCGTCAAGGTGCTCATGTTCCTCGACGTCGGCGGCTCGATGGACTGGCACGTCGGCCTCGCCGAGGAACTATTCTCGGCCGCCCGCTCCGAGTTCAAGTACCTCGAGCATGTCTACTTTCACAACTGCCTCTACGAGCGCGTCTGGCACGACAACGCGCGCCGCTGGCAGGAGGACACGCCGACCATCGACCTCATGCGGCGCTTTCCTGCCGACACCAAGGTCGTTTTCGTCGGCGATGCCTCGATGAGCCCCACCGAGATCAGCCACCTCGGCGGCTCGGTCGAGCACATGAACCCGGAGGCCGGCGCGACCTGGATGACGCGCGTCGCCGAGACCTGGCGCAGCGTCGTATGGCTCAATCCGGTCCCCGAGACGCAGTGGCCGTGGACGCCGTCGATCGGCATGATGAGCCGGCTCGTCGACGGACGCATGTATCCGCTGACGCTCGACGGGCTCGACCGTGCCATGCGCGAATTGATGCGATGAGGTCGCGCCCGCCATGCGGGCGCCAGAATCGCAGCACGTTTGTGATGGGGTGTGGGAGTATTGCAGCACGCTGCTCTCGGTGTGGGAGCGGTGCACGCAGCGCACTCACAGCGCCTCGGCGCTCAGCTTGACCTGTGCCCATTTCTCGGGCAGCACAACCATATCGCTCGTCAACCGCATCAGGGCTCGATCCAGGAGACGACCTCATGACGGCCCACCGTGCATGCTCTCAACCGGCCCTCGCGGCTGTGATCGCCCTGGCGCTGGCCGGATGCTCGAGCGCCTCCGGCCTGACGACGGGCTCGATCTTCGGCGCGTCCGAGCAGAAGACCGCCGCCTCCGCGGACAGCGCCCCGTCGCCGACCGCCCGGGCCCTCCACGTCGGCACGACGTCGGCCCGCGCGCTCAAGTGCGGCTATAACTTCGACCCCGCTGCGCTGAAGTCGAACTACTTCGCCGCCGAGGCCGCCGCCGGCCTGCCAGTCGCCGACGTGGCCAAGCTCGAGAGCATTTACCAGACCGGCGCCAATGCCGTGACACGGGCCGCCGCCGAGGAGCCCAACTACTGCTCCGCCGAGCGCACGGCCGTCATCAAGGCGGACCTCAACAAGGTGCTGGCCGGCAACTACGATCCCGCACCCGTCAAGGTCGCCAACGACGGTGGCCTGTTCGGGTTCCTCGAAGGCGACACCGTCGAGACCGGGCCGAAGTTCGGCACCAACGACTGGTGGGACAAGCAGAAGGAGCGCGTGCGCTGAGTTGGTTCCGCTGTCGCTACCGCCGCAGCCGCATCCACCGCACCGCGCCCATTGTCCGGGTATGACGTGCACCAACTGCTCTGGTTCGAGACACTGCTGAAGGGCGCTGGCGGCGCCGTTCTGCTGCTGCTCCCCCTCACGGCAGCCCAGGTGCTCGGCTTGCCCAAGCCGCGCAGCGGATTGTGGCCGCGCTTGCTCGGCGCCGTGCTCCTCGGCCTCGCGGCGGCGACCTATATGGAGGGCGCCGCGCAGGGCTCACGCGGACTGGGCCTCGCTGGCGCCATCGCCATCAATCTGGTCGCCGCAGCCGTCATCACGACGCTGCTGGTTCTGGAAGGCGCCGCCGAGACGGTGCGCGGCCGCTTGATCCTCGCAATCCTGGCCGGCCTGCTCGTGCTGCTGGCCCTCGTCGAGATCGCTTTTCTTTAGGCTTCCGACAGACTTGAGCGTTATCGCTGGGTGCTCCTGCCGGACAGCACACGTTGCATTGGCTCCCCCGCAAGAAAGCCTTGGCACGCCCATTGCTCACCTTGGGCTCAACGTCTCAGCCCCGCACACCCATAGTCCAGCCGAGCGAGCCCAGCGGCCATGCACGTCTCCCCCCGCGACACGACGGTCGACGCCTTCGCCACGGCGCGAGCCAACGCCCTGCCCGCGCGGTCCGGCGATCCCGCAGGCGCCACCCGGCAGGAGATCGCGACCGGCATCGAGTTCGAGCTCGTCACGCAACGCTCGGCCTTTGACGCGCTGGAGGCCGACTGGACCGCGCTCTACGAAGCCGACGCCCCCGCCGGCCAGCCGTTCCAGGGGTTTGCCTTCTGCTGGCACTGGGCCAACAATTTCCTCGATGAGACCGGAGGCAAGCCCGGCCGCACCACGCTCTCCGTCCTGACAGGCCGGCGCGACGGCCGCCTCGTGCTGGTCTGGCCGATGGTCCGCGTCACACACAACGGCCTCGCCTCGCTGCGCTTCCTCGGCGATCCGGTGTGCGAATACGGCGATGTGTTATTGGCTTCGAGCGAGCCCGCGCTGCCGCTTCTGCGCGCCGCCTGGACGCGGCTTGCCCGCCACGCGCGCGTCGACTTCATCGCTCTGCCCAACGTGCGCGAGGATGCGGTCATTGCCCCGTTCCTGGCCGAGATTGGCGCGATCGTCACGAAACAGGACAAGGCGCCGTACATGGACCTGTCCCGGGCCAAGGACTTCGCCGCATACGCCGAGCGCTACTCGCGCCGCACCCGCTCCAACCGCCGCCGCAAGCGTGACCGGCTCGCCGCAGAAGGCAGCTTCCGCGAGGAGATGGTCCACGACGGCCCGGTGTGCCGCGCGCGCGCCGTCGAGATCATCGGCTTGAAGCGCAAGTGGCTGCAGCACAAAGGCATCATGTCGCGCGCCCTGTCCGACCCGCGCACCACCACCTTTTTCGCCGATCTCGCCGAGGGCAAGGACGGCAAATACGCCGGCTGCCGCATCTTCTCGATGCACATCGACGACAAGCTCGTCGCCGCCGAGCTGACGCTCGTCAACAAGTCACGCCTCGTCAACCACGTGCTCGTCTACGACATCGACCACGACCGCAACAGCCCCGGCCAGCTCCTGACCGAGGACAGCCTCGCGCGCTGCTTTACAGACGGCATCGAGCGCTACGACCTCATGGGGCCAGCCGACGCCTACAAGATGGATTGGGCCGACGGCGTCGTCGCCGTCGACGACTATGCCGTGCCGACCTCGCTTCTCGGCCGCGCCTTCGTCAGCATCTACCTGGGATTCGGACGCGAGCGCCTGAAGAAGATCGTGCGCAACCTGCCCGAGGGCGTGCGCCGGCATCTGGCGAGCTACGGCGCGACGCTGCTGCCGATGATCTGAGCGCGCCAGACATCACAACTCACGCCGACCGCAGCGCCGCAGCGTTCACTTGACGCCGAGCTTCTTCTGCAGGCTCGAGGACGATGTCGTGTACTGGAACAGCAGCTTCTTGTCGGGGTAGATGCGGCGGTGCGCCGCCTGCGCCATGAGGGCCGCCTCGTGGAAGCCCGACAGGATCAGCTTGAGCTTGCCCGGATACCAGTTGATGTCGCCGACGGCATAGATGCCGGCAACGCTCGTCTCGAACTTCTCCGTATCGACCGGCACCAGGTTCTCGTGAAGATTGAGGCCCCAGTCGGCGATGGGCCCGAGCTTCATGGTCAGCCCGAAGAAGGGTAGCATGCGGTCGGTGGCGATACGTTCCTCGCCGCTGCCCGTCTTGACCGTGACCGCCTCCAGGCCGGCACCCGTCCCGTGCAGTCCGGTCACCTGACCGATCAGCAGGCGCATGCGCCCCTCGGCCACCAGGGCGCGCATCTTCTCGACGGAGTGCGGCGCGGCGCGGAAGTCGTCCCGGCGGTGCAGCAGCGCCAGCGAGCGCGCGATGGGTTGCAGGTTGAGCGTCCAGTCGAGTGCCGAATCACCGCCGCCGACGATGAGCACGTCGCGGCCGCGGAAATCCTCCATGCGCCGCACCGAGTAGAACACCGAGGTGCCCTCGTAGGCCTCGATGCCGTCGAGCGGCGGGCGCTTGGGCGTGAACGAACCGCCGCCGGCGGCGATGATCACCACCTTGGCGAGGAACACCGTGTCCCGGTCGGTGACGAGCCGGAAGCGGCCGTCGGGCTCTCGACTGAGCACATCGATGCGCTCGCCGAGATGAAGGGTCGGCGCGAACGGCTTGATCTGCTCCATCAGCCGGTCGGTCAGTTCCTGCCCGGTCACGATGGGCAGCGCTGGAATGTCGTAGATCGGCTTCTCGGGATAGAGTTCCGAGCACTGTCCGCCGACCTTGTCGAGGATGTCGACGACGTGGGCGCGGATGTCCAGAAGGCCGAGTTCAAACACCGTGAACAGGCCGACCGGACCGGCGCCGATGATGAGCGCGTCGGTTTCGATGGCAGCGGCACGTGTCTCGGCATGGTCTGCTGTAAGGGTCATGCGGTAGCTCTCATGGCTCTCTCAGTCTCCAACGAATGAGACAGCGCGTCTTCGACGAACATCAAGCAAGGAATTTGCTCGGATCGGAACGGCACGCGGCACCGTCAGCCGGCGCCGGTGCGCGGGAGGTTCGTCGCCGCAAGCCCGCGCGTCAGAACTGCTTGGCCGGTACCGCCACTTTCAGCCCGTCGAGGGCGGCCGTGACCTTGATCTGGCACGACAGACGACTTTCCTCACGCACATCGAAGGCGAAGTCGAGCATATCCTCTTCCATCGCCGACGGCTTGCCGACAGCCTCGCGCCAGGCGGCATCGATATAGACGTGGCAGGTGGCGCAGGCGCACGCTCCGCCGCACTCCGCCTCGATGCCGGCGATATCGTTGGTTTTCGCGGCTTCCATCACCGTCATGCCCGGCGTCGCATCGACGGTCCGCGAAGACCCGTCCGGCTGCACGTAGGTGATCTTGGCCATGGGAAAGAGTGAACCTCTCGCGTGATCGCGCACATGCTCCACGGTCGTGCCGGAAGCGCGTCGGATTTTGGTTGTAAGCCGTCGGGGACCATGGGCCATGCGACGAGCCATCGCAACCGCCGGGCAGCGGCGGTAATCGCGCGAAAGAGAGGGCAATCAGATCAGATCAGATCAGATCAGATCAGTGCCAACCGTGCGCGAGCCACCGATGAAGGCGCGCACGCGGCGCACGTCGGCGGCAATCCGCACCGCGATCCGGTGCCGTGCTTCCGCGCATGGGGGTTCCGCGCCGGCCAGCCACATCTGTTCGGCCGCCTCGGCCGCTTCGCCGAGCCCGAACGCGCCGACGGCCCGCGCCGATCCCTTCAGGGTGTGCGCCGCCATGTGCCAGTCGCGCTGCGTTTCAGCGCCCACCAACCGTTCGATGGTCGCATCGAGTTGTGCCGCGAACAGGCCGAGCACCTCATCGAGGAGAGCCTCGTCGCCCATGGTGTAGCGCCGCAGATGCACGAGATCGATCGCAGCCGGGCCTGCGACCGGACCGCGCTCGCTCTTTTCCGGCCGTTCCAGTTCTCTCTCGAGGCTTGCCTCGCCGTGCAACATGTTTCGAGCCCTGAGCAGCCATCCTGCCGCATATCCGGGACGCCCCGGAACACGAGCATCATGCCCGCGAGGCCGTAAGCGGCAGTGAACGTCACACGACAAAATCGCACGGGATCGGAAATATTTGCGTAACGCCGCACCGTCCCGCCCCTCCCGGCACAGCGATCCACATTTCGCCCCAATGCCGCACTAGCCGACGATGCGGGGAAGTGTTCGGGAAGTCTTGCTGTCAGCGCGTACCGACCTCGATGGACGGCCGGACCAATGGGCCCGTGCGGGCGCTTCGCAGACAGGCGATAGCACTGCATAACCCGTGATCGGTCTTTGTACCTCCAGCGGTCCTCTACTATCCTCACACAATTGGCGTCGCCGCCGGCGGCGCGGGGTTGACGGGCGCATGGCCGAAGACAGCGACAAGAAATCAGCGCGCGGCGCGACGGCCAGGACGAGCGACGCCAACCGCGCCGCCAGCCTGGAGGCGCGGTTGGCGAGCCTGCTCGCCAACAACGCCGCGCCAGCGGGAAACGGCCCCACGCCACCGCCCCTGCCTGCTGCGGGCCCACCTCCCGTCGCTTCCCCGTCGTCCGGCGGAACAGCCCAGGCATCATCGTCCGCAGCGCCGCCACCCTCGTTGCCGGCCGGGCCGCGCCTCGCCAGCATCGATGGTGCCCTTGCGCTCGACCAGGCCGCCGCCACGCTGGCGGGCCTGCCGCCGTTGCCGTCCCGCTCGAGCGCGGCAACCGCTGCGGCGCCGGCCGTGCCGCCGCCGATGCCCAGCGCAGGTTCCGCCGCGCAGCCCATCCTGCTCGACACCGCACCGCCGGCCGCTCCACGCGCGGCCGAGCCCAGGGTGATCGAACCGGCGCGGATCGAGCCTACCGTCATCGAGCCCACGGTCATCGAGCACGAGCGTGGACTGGAAGCGGACGATCCTTTTGACGCGGACGGGGACGCTGCCGCGCCGCTCAACGCCGGACAGCATCGCTACGGCGCGCCGCCTCCCCCGGCCCGCCCGTCCGAAGCCGGGCAGCCGCGCCCCTTCGAGCCGTCGCATCCGGCTGACGAGACGGCGCGCGAGCCCGGTGACGGGTCTGCCGCCCAGCGGCGCTCAGCCCGCCGCCGCCCGGCCGGTCCGGTGCGCGAGCGCATCGCGGCGAACGACGACGCTCCCTCGATCGGCGGGCTCATTTACTCGCTGCAGCAGAAGCCGTCGACGAAGCCGTTCAAGTACGCGGCCATAGCAAGCGTCGTGTGGACGCTCGTCGGCGCCGCCTTCCTCTGGCTGACGCTCACCGCCGACATGGAAACGGGGCTGACGACGCGCGAGATCGTCGCCAAGCCGACCACCTTCCTCATGTTCACCGCCGTCGCCGTGCCGATCGCGGTCATCTGGTTCCTCGCCCTCCTCGCCTGGCGCTCCGAGGAGTTGCGGTTGCGCTCATCGACCATGGCCGAGGTGGCCGTGCGCCTTGCCGAACCTGATCGCATGGCCGAGCAATCGGTTGCTTCCCTCGGGCAGGCCGTCCGCCGGCAGGTGTCGTTCATGAACGACGCCGTCAGCCGCGCCCTCGGCCGCGCCGGCGAGCTCGAGGCTCTCGTGCACAACGAGGTTGCCGCCCTCGAGCGCTCCTACGAGGAGAACGAGCAGAAGATCCGCGGCCTCATCAAGGAGCTGTCTGGCGAGCGCTCCGAGCTGTTGCGCACCGGCGGCGACGTCACCGAGACACTGCGCCAGCTCGGCAGCGAAGTGCCCGCCCTCATCGAGAAGCTGTCGTCCCAGCAGGCCAAGCTCGCTCACATCATCCAGGGCGCGGGCGACAACCTGACCCTTCTGGAATCCTCCCTCGAACACTCGGCCGGCAAGCTCGAGGCCTCCGTCGGCGCGCGCACCAACGAACTGCGCGAGGTCCTCGAGGGCTACACCGAGGCACTGGATACAGCGCTCGGCAACCGCACCGAGGAGATGGGCGGTGTTCTCGCCGAGCACACGGGCCGCCTGGGCGGCGTGCTCGAGAATTACACGGGCGCGCTCGCCGACGTGCTCGGCAACCGCACCGAGCAGATGCAGGAGGCGTTTGCCGAGTACATGACGACGCTCGACACGTCGCTCGCCAATCGCACCGACAATCTGCAAACCGTGTTCGAGGAGTACGCCCGCGCCCTCGATACGACGATCGCCGGGCGCGCCGAGCTGCTCGACCAGCAACTCGTGGAGCGCACCCGCGCCCTCGACGATGCGTTCAACCAGCGCCTGCTGCGCTTCGACGAGACCATCATGCGCACGACCTCGGCGATCGATGGCGCCGTCAGCCAGCGCGCGGTCGCGCTGACCGAAGCTCTCGAAAGCCACGCGCGCACGTTCCAGGACACCATCGCCCGCCAGTCGGCCCACCTCGACGAATCGCTCGCCCACGGCATCAACGCCGTGCGCCGCTCGAGCGAGAACATCACGCGCCAGTCCCTGAAAGCGATCGAGGGCCTCGCCAACCAGTCCGAGCTGCTCAAGAACGTGTCTGAGAACCTGCTCTCGCAGATCAATGCGGTCACCAACCGCTTCGAGAACCAGGGCCAGACCATCATGCGCGCGGCCAACGCCCTCGAAAGCGCCAACGTCAAGATCGACTCCGCTCTCCAGTCACGCCATGCCGAGCTGTCGCATACGCTCGACCGCATGACCGGCAAGGCCGACGAGTTTTCGCGCTTCATCGAGGGCTACTCGAGCTCGATCGAAGGCAAGCTCGGCGAGGCCGAGAGCCGCGCCCGCGCCGCCGCCCAGCAGTTGCTGACGACGACCGAAAGCAACACCAAGGCCGCCCTGGCCGATCTGTCGCGTTTCACGCAGCAGGCCGACGTCGAGAGCACCAAGGCCCTGCGCGAATTGCGCCAGCGCTTCAATGCCGTCTCCCGCGAGGTGACGAGCCAGCTCGGTACGCTGTCCTCGCGCTTCGACGAGACCACCGATCAGGTGCGCACGCGGGCGCAGAAAGCGACGCAGGCGATCGAGGAGGAGCAGGCCCGTCTGAAGGCGGAGCTCGCCTCCATCCCAGGCAACGCGCGCGAGAGCACCGAAGCGATGCGCCGCGCCCTGCAGGATCAGCTTCGCGCCCTTGATCAGCTCTCCCAGCTCACACTGCGCGAGGCCCAGGCCCGCGACGTCACGCTGCCGAACCCGCAGGCCGGCCCCGGCGGCCGCGCTCCCCTCGGCGGCCCGGGCACACCGGGTCCGTCGCCGTACGCAGCCGGCAACGGCCTGCCACGCTCTCGCGCGGAGACCGACCGCCAGTTGTCCTCACTGACCTCGACGCTCGCCAACGAGCTCGCCCAGCGCACGGGCGTCGCCCCCATGGGAATGCCCGGAGCTCCCGGCTACGGTGCACCTCCCGCTGGCCCCGGTGCCGGCCCGTCGCACATGGGCCAGCAGGCCGCGCTGCCCTCCCCGTCCGGCTACCCGGCAAGCCCCGCGGCGATGGCTGGCGGCGCGATGGCCGGCGGCGGCGCACCGGCGCCAGGAGCGGGCCCCGCAGGCGGCAACGCCCCTCCGAGCGCGGCAGACCTGCGCTGGTCGGTCGGCGATCTCCTCAAGCGGGCCTCGACCGATGACAACGACGACGAAATCTCGCCCGTGCAGGCGGCAACCGCCCTGCTGCCGGACGTCGGCGTCATGATCCGCGCCATCGACCCGGCCACGGCGGCGGCCATCTGGGCGCGCCTGCGCGCCGGCCAGCAGGGCGTCATGATCCGCAGCATGTACGCTCCCGAGGCGCGCGCCGCCTTCGAGGACGTCGCCATGCGCCATCGCCAGGACCCGCAGGTGCAGCGCGCCGTCGGCCAGGTGCTGGCCGAGTTCGAGCGGACACTGCGCGAGGCCGAGCAGGCCGACCCAAGCGGGCGCTTGCTGCAGAGCCACCTCGTCTCGGAGATGGGCCGCGTCTACCTCTTCCTGTCGCACGCCAGCGGACGGCTCGGCTGACAGCCCACTTCCCATCAGGCCGGTCCGAACGGGCAGGCCGGTCACTACGGCACGCCACGTGACAGCTTCCATTCTCGCCGTCGACATCGAGGTCTGGCCGCTGGCACAGCCCTTCGTCATCGCGCGCGGCGCCAAGACCGAGGCACGCGTCGTCGTCGTGACCGTGGCCGACGGCCCCCATCGCGGCCGTGGCGAAGCCGTCCCGTACGCGCGCTATGGCGAGACACCGGAAGCAACGCGGCAGGCCCTGCTGGCCGCCGCCACCGCCGACGCCGCAACCCTTGCCGCCACGCTACCCCCAGGTGCGGCCCGCAATGCCCTCGATTGCGCCCTGTGGGATCTCGATGCCAAGCGCAGCGGCATCCCGGCCGCTGTCAGGGCTGCCGCCATGGTGCCGTGGGCAATCCCGCCCGCGCCCATCGTGACGGCCTATACGCTGAGCCTTGCCGCACCCGATGCCATGGCTGTTGCTGCGCGGGCGGCCCGATCGCTGCCGCTCTTGAAGCTGAAACTCGGTGGGGGCGCCATCGACGGCGAGCGCATGCGCGCCGTGCGCGCCGCGCGGCCGGACGCCCGCCTGATCGCGGACGCCAACGAAGCCTGGACGCTCGCCGAGACGCCAGCCCTGCTGTCCGAAGCCGCGGCGTGCGGCTTCGAGACGGTCGAGCAGCCGCTGCCCGCCGAGGCCGACGCCGCCCTTGCCGGCATGGATCGGCCGCTGCCCGTCACCGCCGACGAGAGTGTGCACGTGAGCACAGATCTCGAACGGCTGGCCGGCCGCTACGACGCCGTCAACATCAAGCTCGACAAGGCCGGCGGGCTGACGGAAGCCTTGCGTCTCGCAACCGCCGCGCGTGAGCGCGGCCTCGACATCATGGTCGGCTCGATGGTGGCGACCTCGCTGGCCGTCGCCCCCGCTCTCCTGCTGGCCGGCGTCGCCCGCTGGGTCGATCTCGACGGTCCGCTGCTGCTTGCCGCCGACCGGCCTGACGGGCTTGCCATCGCCGACGGGATCGTCGCTCCGGCCTCGCGGCGCTTGTGGGGTTGAACGAGGAGGTGGCCGCACCTCACACGGTGCCAGCCTGCCCAGACAGTCCATGGCCGCGCTGCCAGCACCGCGCCAGGAACGCGGTGGCGATGAGCGCTACGACGGCGAGCGCTGCCATCCCGAAATAGGCGCCGGCGGCGAAGCTCGCATAGAGCTGACCCGCCACCAGCGTGGCAGCGCCCATGGCGACGCCCATGCCGACCGTTGCATGCAGCGCCTGCGCCGTACCCGCCAGACGCTGCGGCACGGCTTCGGCGATGAACCCGATCGCGCCGAGATGCGCCGCCGCAAAGGTGGCCGCATGCAGAAGTTGCAGTCCGGCGAGCACGCCGAGTGGTGGATCGAAGGCCATCGCCGTCCACCGCACCACGGCCGCCACGCCGGCAATGGCGAGCAGCGCCACCGGCCCGAGCCGCCCGACCACCCGGCCCGCCACGGCGAACAGCGCGATCTCGGCGAGAATGCCGAGCGTCCACAGAGCGCCGATGACGATGCCGTCATGACCTTGCGCCGACCAGTGCAGCGCGCTGTAGGTATAGTACGTCGCATGCGCCGCCTGAACGGACCCGCTGGCGACGAGCAGCGCCGCGAACGCCGGCGTGCCGATGAGCCCGGCGACATCCCTCCAGCGCGGCGCGGCCTGGGCCGTGGGCCCCACGCCAGGCGCCGGCCCCGGCGGGTGCGGCAGGCGGGTCGCGACGAGCGCAGTGACGAGCGCGGCCCCAGCCATCAACGGCGCGATCACCTCCGAGCCCAGGACATCGAGCGCCGCAGCCGCGATAAGGCTGGCCACGATGAAGCTGAGCGAGCCCCACAATCTCATGTGGCCATACACGAGGCCGTGCGCGCGCACGCCAGCCGTGGCCACGACCTCGATCAGCGGCATGATGCTCGTCGTCGCCAGGGTGAGCGCCACGCAGACGAGCAGGATCGCGGCGAACCCGTTCGCCGCCGGCAGCAGGATGGCGAGCACCGCCGCGAGGCATGAGAGGGCAACGATGCCGTCGCGATGGCGACCCGACCGGTCCGCCATCAGCGCCACGGCAGGACTGACGACAAGGCGCAACAGGAACGGCGCGGCGGTGACGACGGCGATCGCCGAGGCGTCGAGGCCGCGGCCGGCGAGCCACACCGGCAGGAACGGCAGGTGGATGCCGTGGATGAGGAACAGCGCACCGAAATAGCCGGCGACCCACCCGCCGTAGTGCCGCCGGTTATCGTCCACCCGAGCCACCCCTATCGAGCCGCCCTCGGCAG
The DNA here is from genome assembly GCA_033764645.1 of Hyphomicrobiaceae bacterium. Lineage (GTDB taxonomy): Bacteria > Pseudomonadota > Alphaproteobacteria > Rhizobiales > Hyphomicrobiaceae > Filomicrobium. Next base: position 67,154 of record JANRIT010000027.1, on the reverse strand, counting down.
CGCCAGACGAGGGTGGCCCACCGGTCCCGCTCGGCGTTGCTGTCGCCATTCCGGGTCATGGGCGGCAACCGCCGGCGAAGCACAGCGAAAAACGCCGACGGGCCCGATAAGGCACCGCCGGCGCTTTCTGTGAACCGCCCCCGGGCAGGTCCAGCTTCCCTCGCAAGGTGCGCGCCCGCCGCCTCGGCGCAGTGGCATCGCGATGCCGCCACCGCCCCTTCGGCTCGCGCGTCTCCGGCCCCCCGACCGTCGACGCAGCGCCGAGCGGGCGCGCGTCCGAACCATCGTTCACCATGTGTCGGCTGGCAAGATGGCCCCCACGACTGCACGAATGTTGGGCAGGCGGTGTTGCGCAATGACTACGCACGCTGTTGCCATTGGGCGCCACCAGCTCCTCGCCGTGCGCGGGCGCGCGGCCTCAGCACTTTTTGAGGCCGATGGAAATCCGCTTCACGCCGAGGTTCTGAGGCATGATGTTGATCGACTGCTGGCAGGCCGCCGCATTCATATTGATGCGCGCCGAGAACGTGTCGCCGGCGATCGACAGCTTGAAGTCGCCATCGGTATGGCTGCCCGAGATGGCACCCTTGGCGGCGTGCGTGAGCTCTTCCCAGGTGCCCGAGACCTGCTGGCCCTTGAGCAGATAGTCGGCACGCGCGTCGATCTTGTAGCTGGAGCTCGCGCAGCGCAGATTCTGCCGCACGCTGGCACCGGCCTTCTCGACGAAATACGTCGCCACGCACTTGACCTGCTCGGTCTGCCCGTTCTCGAGTTGCACCGACCCCCAGCCGGACCAGCGGCCCGCCATGTCATCGACCACACCCGCCATCGCAGGCTGAGCGCCGAGCCAGACGAGACCGGCCGCGGCGACAGCAACCTGGAATGCGCAGAACGAAGTGGTCGTCATCGCCTCACCCTCGTGCAAGCTTTGGCCTCGCAAAGCGCGTCTACATAGCCGCAAAGCCGACTGCCGTCGACTCCGGCTGCAGCGAGGCACCCCTCCGCCGGCGCAGGCTCGTCGAGCCGCCTCAGCGGCTCGGCTCGCCGGATGGCAGGCTCAGTGCGGCGTGATCGAGCGGACCTTGCCCCTCGCCGAGGCGCCAGCCACGGGCCGCCGTCAGCCCGCGCCACACAGCCGACTTGGCGGCCGCGACGGCCTCCTCGAGGCTCAGTCCGAGCGCAAGATGCGCGGCGATCGCGGCGGCGAGCGTGCATCCGGTGCCGTGCGTGTTGGCCGTCGCGATCCTCGGCAGGGGAAGCGATCGCACGCCCTCCCGCGTAACGAGGTGATCGATGGCAAGGCCGCCATCGCCTGCGGCCGGTCCGTCCCCACCCTTGACCAGGACGGCGCGCGCACCCATTCCCAGGATCGCCTGCCCCTGCCGAATGGCCGCTGCGTCGCTGCCGGCGATGTCCTCGCCGACGAGACGGGCCGCCTCGGCGAGGTTCGGCGTGACGAGATCGGCGAGCGGAAGCAGGCTTGCGCGCAGCGCTTCGACCGCATCGGGCGCGATCAGCAGGTCTCCGCTCGTGGCGACCATCACCGGATCGACGACGAGCCGCCCGAGCCGTCCGCGCCGGGCCTCGTCGGCGACCGCAGCGATGATGGCGCGATCAGCGAGCATGCCCGTCTTGGTCGCGCTGATGGCGATGTCGTCGGCGACGGCCGCGATCTGGGCTGCCACGAAACCGGCAGGCGCGACATGCACGTCGCGCACGCCGACCGTGTTCTGAGCGGTGAGCGCCGTGATGACGGCCGCACCGTAGACGCCGAGGGCCTGAAAGGTCTTGAGATCGGCCTGAATGCCGGCCCCTCCTGAAGGGTCCGACCCGGCGATGGTCAGGACGACCGGCGGCTGCGGCCGGGCCTCCGGCAGACCGGTTCCGGTGCTCGCACGCGTCTCGGCCGCTTCGGGCGCACCAGCCCTTGCGGCGTCGGCGGATTCCCTGGCCGTCCCGGCAACCATCCGCGCCACCGTGCCTCCTTGCAATAACGTTGAAAGACAGCGCCCCTGCTGGCGCTTCAGCGCTGCTCGCCTTGGCGCAGGATGTCGTTCTGAAGACCCTCCGGCGCTACCCACGCCTCCACCTCGCCGAGCATCGGGAAGGTGTCGAGCATCCACTGCCCGAGGTGATTGATGGAGCCGGTCAGGAACAGGATGCCGGTCACCACCAGCACGATGCCCATCACCTTCTCCATGTGGCCGAGGAACGGCTTGAAGCGGTTCATGAAGGCAAGGAACGGCCGGATCGCGATCGCCGCCAGCAGGAACGGAATGCCCAGTCCAAGCGAATAGACGAACAGCAGCGAGACGCCGCTGGCAAGGCTGCCCTGCTCGGCTGCCACCGCCAGAACGGTGGCGAGGATCGGCCCGACGCACGGCGTCCAGCCGAAGGCGAAGGCAAGCCCGATGACGTAGGCCCCGACGAGGCTCGTGCCCGATCTCTCGGCGTGGTAGCGCGCTTCCCCGTACAGGAGCCCTATCGGCAGCACGCCGAGAAAATGCAGACCGAACAGGATGATGACGAGACCCGCCGCAATCGCCAGTTCTGCCTTGTAGGCTTGCAGGAGCTGGCCGAAGACCGAAGCCCCGGCGCCAAGTCCGACGAAAACCGTGGTGAAACCCAGGACGAACATCAGCGCGGCGAGCACGACCCGCCGCCAGACGCGATCATCCTCGTGGTCCTCGCTCGTCATTTCCCCGATCGTGGCCCCGCCCAGATATCCGAGGTAGGGCGGCACGAGCGGCAGCACGCAGGGCGACAGGAAGCTCGCGAGACCCGCCAGCGCCACGCCGATATAGATGTGGAAGTCGAGCATGAACTCCTCGTCTCGGCCCTCGTCTTGGATGCACCGAACCGCCGCCTGTCATGCGAGCGGGGAACGCCGAGGTGAACGACGTGTCACGAACATGTCGCAGGCACTGCGAACGGGCCGTAGCGCGCTCGTTTTGCGCCCACGTTCACGATTGAGCAATCCGATTTCTCCCGCCGCCCGTTTTGATGGCACTGATAAAGAGGCTCGGCTATGGTCCCTATAGTGCAGCGCGGCGCATCCCCGTCGCACGCCACTCCATCGGCGAGTTCGTCTCACATGATCGACCTCCTGCAACGCGTGGCCATAGAGCGCGATGCCGAGGCTTTTGCCCAGTTGTTTCAGTCCTTTGCGCCACGGGTCAAGGCATACATGATCCGTCAGGGCGCCGATCCGACGACGGCCGAGGAACTGGCCCAGGAAACGCTGCTCACGGTATGGCGCAAGGCCGGGCTCTACTCCGGTGACAAGGGAAGCGCGACAACTTGGATCTTCACGATCGCCCGTAATCTGCGCATCGACCGGCTGCGTAGAGAGGTCGTCTGGCAGGAGTTGCCGGAAGGGCGCGAGGAGGAGGCGTCGACCGACCCGGTCCCGGACGAGGTGGTGTCCGAGCGGGAGCGTCGCGTGCGCGTTCAGCAGGCGTTGGCAAAATTGCCCGAGGATCAGCAGCAGGTGGTGGTGCTGTCCTACGTGGAGGGGTTATCGCACAGCGAGATCGCGCAGCAGCTCGGTCTACCGCTCGGGACAGTCAAATCGCGCATGCGTCTGGCCTACCAGAAGATGCGCGAAGGGGTCGAGGACCTGAAGTAGATGAAGATCACGCATCATCTGGATGCTGCGACCTTGATGAGCTACGCGGCCGGCAGTCTGCCGGAAGCGCTCGGTGCCGTGGTCGCGGCCCATTTGGACGTATGTCCCGCCTGTGCCGCTGAGGCGCGTTTCGCCACGACGATCGGGGCGGGCGTGTTCGAGCGCCTTGAGCCGGTTGCGATGTCGCCCAGCGCCGCGGCGAAAAGCGCGATCGCGATCGCCGCTGCGCGTCAGGAGGGTGACAGTTACCCCGGCCGTGGACGTGACGTAGCCGGTGAGGCAAGTTGCGACGGAGCTGACGTGCCGCGCTCGCTGCATCGCTTCGTCGGTCCGCGGCTGGACGAGATACGCTGGAAGCGGCTCGGCCTCGGCATCTGGCACGTCCCGCTGCCGCTCTCGAAGGGCGCCCAGGGTGACCTGCGGCTGATCAAGGTCGCACCGGGGCAGATCATGCCCGAGCACGGCCATGGCGCGAGCGAACTCACTCTCGTGCTTGCCGGCTCCTATCGCGATGAGGTCGGTGAGTTCAAGGCCGGTGACATCGCCGATCTTGGTGACGACGTGGACCACACGCCGGTGGCGAACTCGAAAGACGGTTGCATCTGCCTGATCGCCTGCGAGGAGCGCGCGCGCTTCAAGGGGCTGTTTGCTCGCATGGTGCAGCCGCTGACGGGCCTCTGATTGGCCGGGCGCGCCTCTTTCCTGTCGTCATTGGCCCAAATCGACCTATCCCAAAGAATATGAGCGGCGAGAGCGGAGCGGCGCTCGCTATCGCCCTTTCGCTTCGCATTGCGGTCTGTGCCGAGTTCGTGCAGGGCGACATTACAATCGCTTTGCCCCCTTGGCGGCCCAGGAGCGGCGCCCTACTTCCCCGCAGTCGGCCCTCTACGCCGCGCCAAACTGGATCGCCTGCCGCACCTCACTGATGCTCCGCCATTCCGTCGTCGGCCACGAGCCCCGCCCGACCCGCCGCCGGCAACGGCCGGCTGTCTGACACCCCAACCGGAACAGCGCCATGGCAAAGCCACTCCCCTGGTCGACCGTCTGGATCACGGGTGCCGGCACGGGTATCGGCCGTGAGGTCGCCCTGCGTCTTGCCCGCAGAGGCGCAACCGTCGCCGTCAGCGCACGCACGCTGTCCGATCTCGAGTCATTGGCGCGTGAGGCGCCCGGCATCCATCCCTATCCGCTCGACGTCGCCGATGCCGCCGCGACGAAAGCGACTGCCACCTCCATCGAAGAGGCCCACGGCCCGATCGACCTCGTCATCCTCAATGCGGCCATCTGGCGTCGCATGTTCCTGCACGAACTCGACGTCGCCAAGGTCGCAAAGGCAATGAACATCAATTTCATGGGGGTCGTGCACGGCATTGATGCGGTGCTGCCAGCCATGCTGGCCCGCCGGGCCGGCCATATCGCCATCGTCGGCTCCGTCGCCGGCTATCGCGGCCTGCCGGGCTCCGCCGCCTACTCGCCAGGTAAGGCGGCGCTGATGAACCTCGCCGAGGTCATGCGGCTGGAGCTCGAAGGCAAGGGCATCACCACGACGATCATATCGCCCGGCTTCGTCGATACACCGATGACGCGGGTCAACGACTTCCCGATGCCGTTCATCATGCCGGCCGGCGCGGCCGCCGAGCGCATTGTTCGCGGCCTCGAGCAGCGCAAATATGAGATCGCCTTCCCCTGGCAACTCGCCTACGCGCTGTGGCTCGGCAAGGTGCTGCGCAACGAAGGCTATTTCCGCTACGCCCGCTGGTTCCTCCTGCCGCGCGATGACGGCCGGAGCAAAGGCTGACAAGTCAGCCGGCAAACGTCACCAGCGCACGCCACGCGGCTGGCACCGCCTCCTGCTTTCACGCCGCAGCGCGCAGAGCCTCGACGTCACTCGCCGCCGAGCGGCGGAAGAAGATCGTCAGCTCGCCGATCTTGACGCCCCACTTGGAGACAGCCGCGCGGTTGCACACGTGGTTGTCGTCGATCCGGTAGAAGCGATCATCGAGCGTCACGATGACGTCACGCGCGCCGATGGCCAGACGGTACTGGTAGCGCATGCGGATGACCTCGCCGTCGGGCTTGCCTTCCGCCGTGCCGACGACGTGCTCGGCGCGTGCCGTGAAGGCACCCGCCACAGTCGGCTCGATGACCCACGTCTTGCGCTCACGCAAGCCGTCGTCGAAGGAGAAATGCTCCTCGAGCACGAAGCGTCCATCCTGCCAGAACCCGTGGAGCTCGACCTGAAAGCGCCGGCGCAACCGCCCGAAGCGATCCTCGAACACGCCCCAGGCCTGACTGCGCCCTTCCAGGAACGTGGTGAGCTCGAAGGGCGGGGGCATCGGCTGTTCTGTCGTTGCGCTGGCCATGGCACCTCCAGATCCCTCGAAAAACCAAGTCTCGTAAGGGATTACGCCGGCCCGCCGCCGTTGGATGACGCCCCGCCCGGTTTAGCGAACCGATAAACGCCGACATCGATGATGCCCATGTCGAAACCGACCTCGCAGTACGTGAGATAGTACATCCACAGCCGGCGGAAGCGCTCGTCGAAGCCGAGCGCGGCGATGCGCGGCCATGCCGTGAGAAACCGGGCGCGCCACTGCCGCAGCGTCTCGGCGTAGCTATGGCCGAACGTGGCAACCGTCTCGCACGTCAGCCCGACGCCGTCAGCCTGCTCGCTCAGAATGCGCTTCGTGGGCAGCATGCCGCCCGGAAACACGTAGCGCTGGATGAAGTCGGGGTGCCGGCGATACGCCTCGAAGCTCTCCTCGCGGATGGTGATCGCCTGCACGACCGCGCTGCCGCCCGGCACCAGCCGTTCAGCGATCGTGCGGAAATAGACCGGCCAATGTTCCTCGCCGACCGCCTCGATCATCTCGATCGACACGACATGATCGAAGGCTCCCGCAACGTCGCGATAGTCCTGGAATGCGACACGCGCGCGCCCGGCAAGCGCGAGGTTTGCGAGGCGAGCCTCGGCGTAAGCATGTTGCTCGGCCGAGACCGTGATGGCGGTCACGTCCGCGCCCGCCCGCGCCATGACCTCGGCCATCTCCCCCCAGCCGCAGCCGATCTCGAGGACGCGCCGGCCCGCGAGCGGCGGCAGCGCGCCGATCACCAGCCCCATCTTGGCCGCCTGTGCCGCCTCGAGGCTCTGGCCCTTCGACGTGAAATAAGCGCTTGAATAGGTCAGGCTCGGGTCGAGCCACAACTCGTAGAAGGCATTGCCGAGGTCGTAGTGCGCAGCAATGTTGCGCCGGCTGCCGGCGCGGCTGTTGGTCCGCCGCCTGTGCGCAACGCGGTCGGGCAGCCGTGCCTTGAACCAGCCGCTCCCCGCCCCCTCGAACGCGGCGAAGTTGGCCACGAAGAAGCGCAGGACCGCGGCGATATCGGAGCTTTCAATGTCGCCGTTGATGTAGCATTCGGCAAAGCCGAGCGTGCCACGCTGGACCGCCTGCCAGAACAGCGCCGTGTTCTTGAGCGTGAGGTCGGCCTCGACACCGCCGCCCCGCCCGACGACAGCGATGCGGCCACTCGGCAGCACGAGCTGCAGCCGCCCGGTGGTGGTGGCTGAAAGCTGCCGTTCGATCACTCGAGCAGCGATGTCATCGCGCCATCGCGAAAGCCGGCCAGCCCGGCCGTCACCTGCCGCCGCTGCGTTGTTCTCCTGCATACTGATCAGGCCTCGTTACGTATGGGCGCGCGCGAGCTGTGCACCGCGAACTTCGCCGAGGCGCTGCCCGTGACGAGGGGCACGCCCTTCAGCCACAGCCGCAGCGCCTCGTAGTGGATGCCCGCAATGACCTTGTACGTCATGAATGGGACGCCGACGACAAGACTGGCGATCGACCTGTCGTCGAACGACCGCGCCACGCCGCGGAAATGCGTCTTGACGAGCGGGCCTTCCCCATCCCTGAGGCTCACCGCCAGTGTGATGCTGTCGCCGCCTGGCATGAGCCGGAAGCCATAGCGGCCGCGCGGCGGTGTGAATGGCGATACGACCATCGCCTTGTCGCAGCCGTGCGCATAGACGCCGCCGGCCATCAGCTCCCCGGCCTCCACGACATACGTCGCGCGTTCGCCGAACGTGTTGGAGACCTCGTAGGCTACCGCCCTGACCCGACCCTCCGGTGCATGCACGATGTAGACGCTGAGGGGATTGAAGGCATAGCCGAGCAGGCGCGGATAGGTGACGAGTTCGATCCTGCACCCCCGCGCATCGACCCCGCCTTCGGCCAGCACACGCCGGATGGCCGTCCCGATATCGCCGCCAGCACCGCTGCAGTAGTCGCTGTCGACGAGGCTCAGCACATTGAAGCGGCCGCGCGACATGAGCCGGCACGAGCCGATCGCCTCACCGATGCGATCGACATCGATGGCAAGGGCGAACACACGGTAGCGCAAAGCGTGCAGCACCGGCCGCAGCCGCTTGTGCACGACGTCCCCGACATAGAACCGGGCGGCAGGAACGGCACTCATGATCTGATGCTCATGCTGCGATGGTCATGGCCCCGCACAGGTACGAAGCAGCTCATTGCGCGGCGAGCCTCTGCACCGCTGACGCCGATCGCGCGGCCGGAGCCAGGATGCGGTCGCGATCGCCGGCGACGCGCCATGGCCGGGCATGCCCGCCAAGATCCTCGGCGACGGCGAGCCCCGCCTGCAACCCATCCTCGTGGAACCCGTAGCCGAAATAGCTGCCGGCGAACCACAAGCCACCGTCCCCCTGCAACGACCACAGGTCGCGCTGAGCGCGCATGGCCGGCCCGTCGAACACGGGATGCGCGTAGCCGATCCGCGCGATAACGTGGGTGCCGCGCGGCGCGCGCCAGGGATTGAGAGTTACGAAGAACTGCGTGCGTGTCGGCAGCGGCTGCAGGCGGTTCATCCAGTAGCTGACCGACAGGCTCTCGGCCTCTCCGCCACGCTGTGTGCGACCGACGTAGTTCCAGCTCGTCCACGCCCGGCGCCGGCGCGGCATCAGGCGTTCATCCGTATGCAGAACGGCCTCGTTCCGTGCGTAGCCGATCGGGCCGAGCAGAGCCCTCTCCGCCGCCGTCGGGCGGTCGATGAGGGCAAGGGCCTCGTCGGCATGGCAGGCCATGACGCACGCCTGATAGGTCTCTGCCGATCCCGAACGCGTCCTGACCGTGACGTTGCCCGCGCCACGCTCGATCGAGACCACGGGATCGCCGGCGGCGATCTTGCCCCTGAAGGCGGCCAGGACCTTGCCGACATAGCTGCGGCTGCCGCCCACCACCGTCCGCCAGGCCGGCCGGCCCTGCACCTTGAGGAGGCCGTGGTTGGCAAAGAAACGGGCGAACGAGGCCACCGGAAAGTCGAGCATGCGCGCGGCCGGCGTCGACCAGATGGCAGACCCCATGGGTACGATATGCCGATCGACGAACGCGGTGCCGTAGCGGTGGCGGGCAAGCCAGTTGCCGAGGCTCTCGTCGGGATCGTGGCCGGCAGGATCGATGCGCGAGGCCTGCCGGAAAAAACGCAGGATGTCCGCGATCATGGCCCAGTGCTGGAGCGACAGCGCATTGCGCCGCTGCGCGAACAGACCGGCGACGCCGTTGCCCGTGTACTCGAAGCGGCCATCGTCGAGAGAGACCGAAAAGCTCATTTCCGTCGGGGCGGTTGCCACGCCGAGGTGGCCGAACAGCGCGATCAGGTTGGGGTAGCAGACCGTATTGTAGACGATGAAGCCCGTGTCGACGGGAATGACGGTGCCGTCCTCGTCGGTTGCATCGACCGTATTGGAGTGTCCGCCGATACGCGCCTGCGCCTCATACAGTGTCACGTCATGGTGCTTGGACAGCAGGAAACTCGCCCCGAGACCCGAGATCCCTGCCCCGACGACGGCAATACGCACCCGCGATCCCTCCCGACCCCCTGACACCCTAGCGCAAACGAGACTGGCTGGCAGCCAGATCTGCCCTTGAAGGACCACCGGCCGAGGCCGTTCGTCGGGTGTGTCGCCACAGTCGATCAAAGTGGGCCGGACGGTGTTGTGGTCCCGGTGCTGCGCGAGCCCCGGCTGCGGCTGCCCGATCGCCAGATCACGGGCGAAAATATTTCCGGGATGGTGCGTCAGAATCGTTCAGACTTAAGTTACCTTAACGAGGTGTTCACCAAGTTTAGCATAGCATGAACGGGCTCGAACGACGGAGTCCGGGGCCGCTCCCCCGCTCCTCCTCGCACGGACCGGAAGCCTAAATCTTCGTATCGCATCAGGCGTTTGCCGCCAGCGCCACCTCGGGGGACCTGCCATGCTCAACGACCGTATCCTCGGCCCGATCTCGCAGATCGCCTTCCTCTGTGCCATCGGCGCCCTGATGACCATGAGCAGCCTTGCAGCCCTCAACGCCGCAAGCCTCGCCGCCAGCGCCGCCCCTCTCCCGACCTACGCCAGCGCCGTCGACTACGCGCACCGCTGACGGTCCGCGCACCAATCACGGCAGCCGCCACTCCGACTTTCGTCGCGCCTCATGTGGCGCGTCGCGACTTCGCGACGCGATCGAACGCCATGAGTTCCCCCATGAGCGCCTCGAAGCGATCGAGCGGCACCATGTTGGGGCCATCGGATGGTGCCCGGTCCGGGTCCTGGTGCGTCTCGATGAAGAGGCCTGCGACCCCGACCGCGACGGCCGCCCGCGCCAGCACCGGAACGTAACGGCGATCTCCGCCCGATGACGTGCCCTGTCCTCCGGGCTGCTGCACCGAGTGGGTCGCATCGAAGATGACGGGGCAGCCCGGCTCGGCCAGTTGAGGCAGCGCGCGCATGTCCACGACCAGCGTGTTGTAGCCGAACGAAGCGCCGCGCTCCGTCACCAGCACGTTGGGATTGCCGCTGTCGACGACCTTGGCGACGACGTTCTTCATGTCCCACGGCGCCAGGAACTGCCCCTTTTTGATCTTGACCACTTTGCCGGTCGCCGCGGCTGCGACGAGGAGGTCGGTCTGCCGGCACAGGAATGCCGGGATCTGCAGCACGTCGACGACCTCGGAAACGGGTGCGCAGTGCGCCGGCTCGTGCACGTCGGTCACGATGGGCAGGCCGAGCGAGGAACGCAGTTCGGCGAACACGTCGAGCGCCTTGGCGAGACCAACGCCGCGCTTGCCCGTCAGCGAGGTCCGGTTCGCTTTGTCGTAGGACGTCTTGTAGACGAGCCCGATGCCGAGCCGGCCTGCGATCTCCTTGAGTGCGGCGGCCATTTCGAGCGCGTGATCGCGGCTTTCCATTTGACAGGGACCGGCGAAGACCGCGATCGGCAGGTCGTTGCCGAACGTCACGGCGGACGCACCCGCCACTCCCCCGACGACGACGCGCGCGTTGGCCTTGGTCATGGCGTGCCCCTCACTTCCCTGCCATGCCGGCGCAGGAGAGCCCCGGCGAACTGTTGCCTCTATACCCTCCGCCGCTGTGAGTGACGAGTGCGGTGCCAGCCACGGCGCCGACGGCCGGGCCCGCCGCAGCGCAAAGTCCCTTGCCTCGCGCGGCGGAGAGACTACCCTCGCCCCCGCGCCGAGGAGACGGACGGGACATGTCAAAGCCAATACCCTGCCACCGCACCCAGCGCCTTGCATCGCCCGCGAGTCGTGGGGCGCCTCGTTTCACTCTCTTGGCTGCACTCGCCCTCTCCACCTGCCTGCTCGACATGCTGCCCCGTCCGGCTAACGCACAGGATGGCGCCATCGCGCCCTTCACCGCCGGGCCCGTGCCGAAGTCGACGGACGGTGCGGCGATCGACACCGCGCTCGTCGTCGCCGTTGACGTGTCCCAGTCGGTCGATCTCGCCCGCTACCAATTGCAGATGGAGGGCATCGCCCGCGCCCTCGAGGACGCGGAAGTGCAGGCCGCCATAGCCAGCGCGCCGACCCGCTCCATTCTCTTCGCGCTGATCGCCTGGGCCGACTTCCCGCGCCTCGTCGTGCCGTGGACGATCATCGACGGGCCCGTCGAGGCCCGCCGCACGGCGGCTGCCATCCGCGAGCTGCCCCACGAAACGGGTGAGTTCACCTGTATCGCCCGCCTCATGCAGACCCTGAGCGACCGCCTCATCCCGGAGATGCCGATCACCGCCAAGCGCATCGTCGTCGACATCTCCGGCGACGGCGCCGACAACTGCTCACCCCCCGAGCACCTCGACGAGGAACGCCAGCGCCTCGTCGGCCCGCGCGTGACCGTCAATGCCAACCCCATCGTCGTCGCCGGCGACAACGATGTGGAAGTCGTCAAGGGCGCCTACCGCCAGCCCGGCTATGGCCTGCGCCACATGCCCTGGCCGACCGGCAACGAGAAGACGCCGATCGATGCCTGGTATGATAAATTCGTGCGCGGCGGCCCGGCCTCGTTCACCCTGCCGGCCTACGGCTACGGCGATTTCGCGCGCGCCATACAGCGCAAGTTCGTGATGGAGATCAGCCGCCGGCCGATACCGGACAGCCGGCAGTTCAGGCAGGCTGGGCGATACCGCCACGCCGCGCTGTCGCGGTGATGCGTTCGGCCTGCTCGGCCACCGCCACGCCCCCGGGAGCATACAGCAAAAACGATAGGATGCGGCGGCCAGAAGCGGCCGCCGACACGCGCGGCGCGGCGCGCAGTCGCAGCAATCCGCTCGCTTCCAACCAAAATTGAACATCGCTCATATTGCATTGCACACGCCACAACCCGCGCCGATCCGGGGCTAGACGCACTTTCAGCATGCTGTCGGAAAGCCTTGAGCAGCGACCCGTTTCGCCAGAACTGAAATAACTCTGCCGTTTTCTCGCCACACTCGCCGACGACCTGCCCCGGCCGCGTCGGGGGACGCCTTCGCAATTGCGAGAACGCTCCGCCTACGCTCACGACAACAACATCGGAGTTCAGGTATGAAGAGACTAGTCGGATCGGTGCGCGTCGGTGCGATCCTCGTTGCGCTCGCTTGCATCCTCGGCTTCGCGCTCCCGGCGCAGGCGGCTGGCACCGGATGCCTGCCTGGCTCGCTGAAAGCCAAGCTGAGCGAAATCCGCTCCAAGTTTGGACCCGTCTCGGTCATCTCCACGCGCCGCCACGGCGCCCGCATCGCCGGGTCGGGTAAGCGCAGCCTGCACGCCTCCTGCCGCGCGGTCGATTTCCACGTCGGCGGCGGCAAGCACTCCCAGGTCGTCGCCTGGCTCAAGGCCAATCACGATGGCGGCGTCGGCACTTATTCGTGCGGCATGAACCACATTCACATCGATAACGGGCCGCGCGTGCGCTACCACCATTGCGTGACCGCCCGCGGCGTCCCCGTCGGCAAGTCGCGCTATGCGAAGAAGCGCTCCAACAAGCAGTACGCCTACGCCAAGAAGCGCGGCGGCAAGAGCTATGCCTACGCCAAGTCGACGAAAGGCAAGGGCAAGTACGCCTCGACGTCGCGCGGCAAGTCCAAGCGCTACGTGACGGCGACGAAGCGCTACGTCAGCGCCGACCTGCGTCCCACGCTCGGCCTTGCAACGCAGGCCCTGCCCGCCGGCGTCCGCTTTGCGGCCCTGCCCGTCGCCCTCGGCGGTCGGAGCTGAATGGGAGTTGCCCGAGTTGGGCAACCCCAATCGGCTTCTCGAAAAATGTCGTCCCGGGGCTCGTCCCCGGGACCCACAGACCAGCAAGCGTTGGTGCTGGTTGAAAGCTGGGTCCCGGCCCGATGCCGGGATGACTTCGCATCTGTTGTGACCGTCGCGACGTCACACGAGGCGGCTCTGCTCGACGGCCGCGGCGATGAAGCTCTTGAACAGCGGATGCGGCTCGAACGGCCGCGATTTCAGCTCCGGGTGGAACTGCACGCCGATGAACCACGGGTGATCCTTCACCTCGACGATCTCCGGCAACAGCCCGTCGGGCGAAACGCCCGACACGATGAGGCCGGCGGCTTCCAGCCTCTCGCGATAGCGCATGTTGACCTCGTAGCGGTGGCGATGCCGCTCGGCGATCTCTCCCTTCTCGTAGATGCGCGCGGCATGACTGCCCGGCATGAGCGTCGCCGGGAAGGCGCCGAGCCGCATGGTTCCGCCGAGATCGTCGCTGGCGCGGCGCTGCTCGAGTTCGTTGCCGCGCATCCATTCGGTCATGAGGCCGACGACGGGCTCCGTCGTCTTGCCGAACTCCGTCGAGCCGGCGTGCACGATGCCGGCCGCGCGCGCCACCTCGATAGTCGCCATCTGCATGCCGAAGCAGATGCCGAAATAGGGCACGTTGCGCGTGCGGGCAAAGCGCGCGGCGAGGATCTTGCCCTCCGAGCCGCGCTCGCCAAAGCCACCTGGAACGAGGATGCCGTGCACGCCTTCGAGATAGGGGGCCGGATCCTCGCTCTCGAACACCTCGGACGAGATCCAGTCGAGTTTGACGCGCACCCGATTGGCGATGCCGCCGTGCACGAGCGCCTCGATCAGCGATTTGTAGGCATCCTTGAGGCCGGTGTACTTGCCGACGATGGCGATCGTCACCTCGCCTTCGGGCGTGGCGATCGAGTGGGCGATATCCTCCCAGCGCGTCAGGTCCGGCGCTGGCGCGTCCTCGATGCCGAAGGCGGCGAGCACCTCCTCGTCGAGGCCCTCGCGGTGGTAGGCGAGCGGAACTTCGTAGATCGAGGCGACGTCGAGGGCCTGGATGACCGCCTTGTCGCGGACGTTGCAGAACAGCGCGATCTTGCGCCGCTCCGAGGCCGGAATTTCGCGGTCCGAGCGGCACATCAGAATGTCGGGCTGGATGCCGATCGAGCGCAATTCCTTGACCGAATGCTGGGTCGGCTTGGTCTTGAGCTCGCCCGCCGAGGGGATGAACGGCACGAGCGTCAGGTGGATGTAGATCGCAGCCCCCTGCGGCAAGTCGTTGCCGATCTGGCGGATCGCCTCGAAGAACGGCAGCGCCTCGATGTCGCCGACCGTGCCGCCGATCTCGACGAGCACGAAGTCGATACCCTCGTTGCCATCGAGCACGAACTCCTTGATGGCATCCGTCACGTGCGGGATCACCTGCACGGTGCCGCCAAGATAGTCGCCGCGCCGCTCGCGGGCGAGGATATCGCGGTAGATGCGGCCCGTGGTGATGTTGTCCGACTTCTTCGCCGGCACACCCGTAAAGCGCTCGTAGTGACCGAGATCGAGATCGGTCTCCGCGCCGTCGTCCGTCACGAATACCTCACCGTGCTGGTAAGGGCTCATGGTGCCGGGATCGACGTTGAGATAGGGGTCGAGCTTCCTCAGCCGAACGGTGTAGCCGCGTGCCTGCAGCAGCGCGCCGAGCGCCGCCGAGGCCAAGCCTTTGCCGAGCGAGGAGACCACGCCACCGGTTATGAAGATGTACCGCTGCATGGGCCTTTCGTTTGGCACGGATCGCCCGAGATTCGTAGCGGCAATCGAGCCACATCCACATGCGTGGGTGCGGGCGGCAGGCAAAGACCAGCCAGGTCACTGCGACCGGCGGTTGGCGATGGCGTCGAGACAGAAGGCCCGCGCATCGGCGATGTGCTTCTCGACCTCGGGCCGCGTCGGGATCGTTGTGTCGAGCTTCTTCTTGAGGTGGTCGATTGTTGCTTGCGAGCTGAGGCAGTAGCGCTGGCCGAGCGGCTCTTTGTCGAAGTACCCGACCGTCATTGTCGTAAACGGCTGATGGCCGTGTTCAGTGACGGTGACCGTCGTCGTATAGGTGTATCGCAACCCTTTGCACGTAAAGCCGCTCTCCTCCTTGGTGATGCAAAACACTTCGCGTTTCAGCTCCACGCCCTTCTCACCGACACGCGCCAGGGCGATATCGCGCGTCCGATCGCGAGGGGTGTAAGGGCTGCCGAGGGCCTTGATGGTGAAGCCGCCGTCGGCGTTGGCCGTCTCGGTCCAGCCACCAATTGGCCGGCCCAGATCGAAGAACTCGACCTTCTGGTAACCCGTCACGACGGACCGGTAGTAGTCTTCGTCCAGTTCCATCAGTCCCGCCGATTCCAGGCCATCTGCCCACCTTTTCGGCGTCAGAGCGCAGCTCGTCAGAGCCGGACAAGCGACCGCTAGGAACAGCAAAGCGAAGCGCGTCATGGAGGCCCAAGTCCCTGCAACGCCTCGGAGTCCGTTGAGCTTATCGCGTTCCCGGCACACTCGGCAGCGGCGTGCGGGCCGGCGCGCTCAGGTCGTCGAGGATGCCGCCGCCAGCCGGCTTCGGCGCTGCCCCGTCGGCCGGGGCTGCAGCACCACCGGCAGGAGCCGACGGCGTACCCGCGGCTGGTGTCGCCGCCCCGCCGGCCGGCGTATCGAACAGCGAGCCGCCCGGACCGCTGCGGTTGGCCACGATCGTCAGAAGGATGCTCGTCGTGAAGAAGGCGACCGCCAGCAGCGAGGTCGTGCGCGTCAGAAGATTTGCAGTGCCCCGTCCGGTGAGAAATCCGCCGCCGCCTCCGCCGCCGATGCCGAGCGCGCCGCCTTCGGACTTCTGCATCAGCACCACCACGATCATGGCGAGCGCAATCATGATGTGAACGACGAGCAGAAACAGGATCATAGGTCGGAGCTTCCGGGCTGGCAGGTTCGGCAGAAGGGAATGCGGGGTGGCCGGGCGAAAAGTGCGCTCCCCGTGACGAGGGGTTCTACACCACGCCGGCGGCGCTGACTACCCGCCGGCCCGCGCGATGGTCTGCGGCACTCCGAGCAGGCGGCAAACCCACCAAAGAGGGGCATCCGGTCACGGCGTCTCTGCCGGTGCAGCGCGCGCCGGACGCTTCGGCTTCTTCGGCTCGTGCTCGGCCTTGACCGGCTCCTCCTCATCGCCGTCAGGCTCCTCGTCGGCACCTGCGACGTCACTGCCTGCCGGATCCGCCTGCACCGCGGCCGGCTTGGGCTTGGGCCGTGCCGCCGCTACGGCTGCCAGATCGGGCTTGGTGCGAGGCAGCTCCGCCGGCCGCTCCGGCGGCAGCGGCGGGTCGGACGCCAGTTGCGCCTGCCGCTCGGCCCATGCCTTCGCCGCTTCAGCAGCCTTCTTGGCCCGCTGCTCGAGGGCGACCGTCATGTGCGCGGCAATGAGATCGGGACAGCGGAAGCGCAGGTCCTGATCGACCGTGATGAAGCGCAGGATTTCCGTTATGCGCTGCGCCGACAGGTTCTTGCGCGCCCACTCCGGCCCGCGCGCCATGTCGGTCTTGATCCCCTTGACGAGCAGCGCCTGGCGCTCGCTCTCCAGGCGCCGGCAGCGGCGCACGCCAGCCGGCTCCGCTATGGCCGGATCGTCGGCTTGAGCGTCCCGCGCCGCCGGGCCCTCGGCGACCGGTGCGGACGGCTTGGCATCCTGCGCACGCGCGTCACGCGTGTCGGCGCCCACGCCAAACAGCACGGCGCCTGCCGCCAGCCAGCACCTGCAAACGACGAGCACGGCCCGCATCCCGGCTCCCCTGTTGTCCTCGCCCGAGCAATCCTGGCACTCACCACACTCTATAACCGAGTGCCGCATCGCCTCCTACCCTCGCGCACCGCCATGTCGAGCTGGCCCACGCGCGGCGGCACGGCCTCACTGCGCCGGGCAGGCCGCGACGATGGCGAGAAAATCGACTGCCTTCAGGCTCGCGCCGCCGACGAGGGCCCCATCGACGTTGGCGATGGCCAGCAGGCTCGCCGCGTTGCCGGGCTTGACCGAGCCGCCGTAGAGGAGGCGCATCGAGGTTCCTTCCTCTGCGCCGAACCGACCGACGAGGTCGCTGCGCAAGCCCGCATGCACCTCCGCCACGTCGCCGGCCGAAGGCGTCAGGCCCGTGCCGATCGCCCACACCGGCTCATAGGCGACGACGGTATTGGCCGCCGTCGCCGTCGCCGGCAGGGAAGCGGCAAGCTGGCGCGATACGACGGCCAGCGTCTGCCCCGCCTGGCGCTGGCCGAGCGTCTCACCGATGCACACGATCGCCATGAGCCCAGCGCGATGCGCCGCCTCTGCCTTGGCGCGGACCTGCCGGTCGGTCTCACCATGATCGGCCCGGCGCTCGGAGTGGCCGACGATGACGGCGGCGGCGCCGGCCTCAGCCAGCATCTCGGCGGAGATGTCCCCCGTATGGGCACCCTCCGGCGCTGTGTGACAGTCCTGAGCGCCGACACGGAGCGCCCGCCCCTCGAGCATCTGCGCCAGTGGCAGCAGCAGCGTCGCCGGCGGACAGATGATGACGTCGATCGCCGCACCCTGCCCGGCAGTCAGCGCCTCGTCGACGGCGAGCGCCTCGCCGAGATCGGCGGTCCTGCCATACATCTTCCAGTTGCCGGCGATCAGCCGGCGAAGCCGTCTATTGCCGTCCTTGCCTGGCCCCATCACCTCGTCTCCCTGCCACCCCTGTCGGTCGGTGCAACCACTAGTGTTGCGTATCTGACGCTTGGTCCCCAGTCGCTGCGAGGCGCGTAGCCGAGCGTCAGGTACATAAGCAACACTAGAAACATTGAGTTACTAGTGCTCCTTTTGGCCCCGACATTTGCTTGCGAGGGCTCGGTGAGGGGAAGCAATGTCGGGGCCGGAGCACGAGGTGCCACATCGGCCGACTGCCCTCCTGTCGCAACGCCCGCACCTGCGATTACGCTGCCCACGACCAAGCCGGCGCGGCCTGCCCGACATCCCCATCCGCCAGCCCCGGCGCCCGGCGACTTGCTTTCGCTGCGGCGGGGCTTCATATCACGCTTCGGCCCGCCCCGGCGTGGCCAATCGCTCCCGTTCATGCGAGCGCTGTCCGCCGCGCCGGCGCCGTCGCGCGCGGCGAGCGAGCGCCCCAATCCAGGACGACTGCTGAGAGATGCTCGATAGTCTTCGACGCTGGGCTTCCGGCTGGGTGGCCTTCATCATGATCCTGTTGCTCATCCTGAGCTTCGCGATCTGGGGCATCGCCGACTATGTCACCGGCGGTGGCGCGCGCCCGCTCGCCACCATCGGCGGCACCAAGATCACGGCCGACCAGTTTCAGCAGGCCTTCCAGAACGAAATCTCCGAGCTGTCTCAACGCGCCGGCCAGCGCATCAGCTTCGATCAGGCCCGCGCCATTGGCCTCGACGGGCAAGTGATGTCCCAGCTCATCGGCTCGGCCGCCGTCGAGGCGCACGCCGATGAATTGGGCCTCGCCTTGTCGGATGCCGCCATCGCCGAGGGACTGAAGCGCGACCCGAGCTTCCAGGGTCCCGACGGCAAGTTCTCCAAGCAGCAGCTCGATGACGTGATGCGCCAGCTCGGCCTTTCGGAGGCCGGCCTCGTCGCGCTGCGCCGCAAGGACGAGTTGCGCAAGCATATCACCTCGGCACTGCTCCGCTCGACCGTCGTTCCCGAGCCGCTGATCGACAAGCTGCACGCCCATCGCAACGAGACCCGCGTCGTCGAGTTCGCGCGCCTCGATCCGGCCAAGGCCATCGTCCTGCCCGAGCCGAGCGAGGACGACCTGAAGGCGTTCTACGAGGTCGGCAAGGCTCGCTACCGCACCGAGCCGCAGCGCCATCTCCAGGCGCTCGTCCTGCCCATCGCCGAACTCGGCAGGCGCGCCCCCATCGACGAGGCCGCGATCCGCACCGCCTACGACCAGACGCGCAGCGAGTACGACGTGCCGGAACGGCGGGCGATCGAGCAGATCGCCTTCAAGGACCGCGCTGCCGCCGATAGGGCCCGTGCCGAGATTGCGGCGGGCAAAGATTTTCTCGAGGTCGCCAAGGCCAATGGGGCGACCGAGGCGGACGTCGCGCTCGGCACGCTCACCCGTGATCAGATGATCGACAAGGCCATCGCCGAAGTTGCCTTCGCTCTCGAGAAGGATGCCGTCTCCGACGTCGTCGCCGGGCGCTTCACGACCGTCATCCTGCGCGTGCGCGAGATCGTCGCCGGCAAGCAGTCGGCCTTCGAGGAGGTCAAGGACAAGGTGCGCGCCAGACTTGCCGTGGAGTGGGCACGCGCCGAGGCCCAGCGGCTCTACAACGAGGTCGACGACGGCCGCGCCGCCGGCACGCCGCTCGCCGAGATCAGCCAGAAGTTGCAGATCCCCTACTACGACATTCCCGCCGTTTCCCGCACCAACAAGACCGAAGACGGCCGCATCGTGCTCGACATCGTCGATGGCGACAGCATCATCGCCGCCGGCTTTGCCGGTGAGCCCGGCCTCGAAGGCGAGGCGGTGAGCCTGTCGGACGGCAGCACGGCATGGGTCGACGTCGTCTCCGTCACCGCTGCCGAGCAGAAGTCGTTCGAGAGCGCGCGCGAGTCCGTCAAGGCGGATTGGACGGCCGAGCGCCGGCGCACGCTCCTGTCGGAGAGGGCCGCAGCACTCGCCGAGCGGCTGCGCGCGGGCGGAGACTTCGCCACGCTCGCCGGCGAGGTGGGCGGCACCGTAACGAAGGCGCCGCCGGCCACCCGCACGACGGTGCCGGAAGGCCTCACCCAGGCCGCCGTGGCGCAGGCCTTTGCCCTGCCGAAGGACGGCATCGGCCACGCCGAAACGCTCGACGGCACGAGCCGCCTCGTTCTGCGCGTCGTCGAGATCAGGCCGCCGTCGGAGCTGACGACGGAGCAGCGCGACGCCCTGCGCCGTGAGCTCGCCCAGGAGCAGCGTTCCGACGAGATCGGCGTCTACCTGGCCGCTTTGCAGAAGCGGCTCGGCCTCACCATCGATCAGGCTGCACTCGACCGGCTGATGGGCGGAGAGGCGCAGTGACCAAGAAGGCGGCGGGCGGCAAAGGTGCCGAGCCCAAGGGCGGCAAACCTTCGGGTCGTAAGCCCGCAGCAGGAAGCAAGCAGCCGGGCAGTTCATCGCCTCGAGTTACGCGCGCGGCCAGTGCCAAGCCAACGCAATCGAGGCTAGCGCGCGCTGACGCGCAGGGCGAGGCGGCACGCGGCAACAGTGGCGCGCCCGACGACGGCCTCGACATCCACCCGTCCCGCGCCGATTTCGCGAAGGTCCACGCCACCGGGGAGCCGCAAGTCGTCTTTACGCGCCTCGTCGCCGACCTGGAGACGCCCGTCTCGGCCTACCTCAAGCTCGCCTCCGCGCGGCCAATGAGCGTGCTGCTCGAATCCGTCGAAGGCGGCGCCCAGCGCGGCCGCTATTCCATCATCGGCCTCGCGCCCGACCTCGTCTGGCGGGCGACCGGCGCCAGCGCCGAGATCAATTCGAGCCCCGACGCCGATCCGCACCACTTCGTACCGGCTGGCGAGGCGACCCTCGACAGCCTGCGCCGCCTCCTCGCCGACAGCGCCATATCCCTGCCCGAGGGCTTGCCGCCCATGGCCGCCGGCATATTCGGCTACATGGGCTATGACACCGTCCGCCTGATCGAGCGCCTTCCGGCCGGCCCGCCCGACGACCTCGGCGTTCCCGATGCGGTAATGATCAGGCCCACGCTCATGGTCATCTTCGACACCGTGCGCGATGAAATGACGCTCGTGACGCCGGCGCGCGTCAGGCCCGACGAGGACAGCGATACCGCCTACGACGCCGCCCGCGCCCGGCTCGTTTCCGGCATCGCCGCACTCGACCAGCCCATCCGCCACGAGACTTCCGCGCCGGCGCAAACCCTCGAGGTTCCCGAGGCGGTCTCCAACACCAGCGAGGCGCGCTACCTCGACATGGTCGCCCGCGCCAAGTCCTACATCGCTGCCGGCGATATCTTCCAGGTGGTCCTCTCGCAGCGCTTCTCGGCTCCCTTCGCGCTGCCCTCGTTCGCCCTCTACCGCGCGCTGCGCCGGCTCAATCCCTCGCCGTTCCTGTTCCATCTCGATCTCGGCGGCTATGCCCTCGTCGGCTCGAGCCCGGAGATCCTCGTGCGCGTGCGCGATGGCGAGGTGACCATCCGCCCGATCGCCGGCACGCGCCGCCGTGGCGCAACCCTCCGCGAGGACGCCGACCTCGCGACCGAGTTGCTCGCCGACCCCAAGGAGCGCGCCGAGCACCTCATGCTGCTCGACCTCGGCCGCAATGACGTCGGCCGCGTCGCCGAGGTCGGCACTGTCGCCGTCACGGCGAGCTTCGTCGTCGAGCGCTACAGCCACGTCATGCACATCGTCTCGAACGTGGTCGGCCGCCTCGATGCCGGCCGCTTCGATGCCGTCGACGCGCTCATGGCGGGCTTTCCCGCTGGCACCGTCTCGGGCGCGCCCAAGGTGCGGGCCATGGAGATCATCGACGAGTTGGAGACCGCTCGGCGCGGACCCTACGCCGGCTGCGTCGGCTACTTCTCGGCCGACGGCGACATGGACACCTGCATCGTCCTGCGCACTGCGCTTCTGAAGGACGGCATGCTGCACGTGCAGTCCGGCGCCGGCATCGTGCACGACAGCGTCCCGGCGAGCGAGCAGCAGGAATGCATCAACAAGGCCATGGCGGTCATCAAGGCGGCCGAGGCGGCGGTGCGTTTCGCCGGCGGCAGCGGCAAGAAGGGCAACGGCGGGTTGTTCGGCTGACAGTTGGCTGACCGCACGAGCGCGCAGGCGGCCGTGTCAGGTACGCTGATCCATGCCGAGCAGCGGACCGAAGGCACTCTTGATTTTGCGCAGGTGCCCGAGGCCGTCGGTCGTGATTTCGTAGAGGCCCGCAGCCGGCTGATTGATCACCCCCACCCGCTTCAGCCGGTGCATGTGCGAGACGATCGCCCCCGAGGTGTCGTCAAACCCCCGCTCGGCGAGCGCGCTCATCACCTGTTGCAGGGGATAGGCGCGCGTATCACGGGCGAGGAACTCGAGCAGCGTCAGTTCACGCAGGCGAGCCCGCTGGTTGCGTCCGAAATCGTCGAAGGGATCCTCGCCACTCGCGGCCTGTAGGCTCGACCGGCCGGTGCTGGTGGGAGCGGTGGCTCCGTTGACGGCACCGTCCGCGCCCCGGGCCGAACCGTTCGGCGCCGCATTGGGCGCGTGTCCGTTGCGGGCGCGCGGTGCCTCTCCCTCTCCGGCCACCTGCCCGGGCAGGTCGCCGAGCAGCACCTCCAGCGCATCGAGCTTCGTGCGCACGGTAGCAAGAACCGAGCGCACCTCCTCCGGAGAAGCGGCAGCCTTGCCCATCAGCGGCATCAGGACCTGCCGCGTGAAAGCCTCGAAGACCTCGGCGCCTACGCCGGTGGCGTCCGTGGAACCACCCGCACGGTGGCTCTCCTCGCCCATACCCGACCTCCAAACGCACGCATCTCAAACGGCCTGCCGCGCCATGCGCGTCGCTGCACGGCATTTCAAACGATACTGCCAGTTGCGATCGATACCTGCAACTGCTCCCCGATCGAATGCTTAGCATGGCATTCGATACGATCCGGACAGGACGCCATAAGCTATTGAAATCGCGACAGCAACACAGTCAACGATTAGCTTCCATGCGCAAAGTGTTCAATATCCGGCATTTGAGACGTTCAGTCGCCATCAAGACCATACACCACTCTTCAACTCATTGATTTACAGACATTTACGTCGATCGAGCCATTGAGCATCAAGCGCACGCCGCCAGCCTGCACCTCGCATTGGAGCCCGCCGGGCCGCCCCCTCGTGGCGGTGGCCGTGGGCCCATCAACGGGGACCGCTGCCATGGACTGGCTCTTCGACAAAACATGGACAGGATACCTCTGGGACTATTCCGTCGTCGACCTCGTCCTGTGGTACCCGCACCTGACGTGGACCGAGTTCCTCGCTGCAGCCACGTGCGTGCTCGCCTGGAACTTCCTGTCAGACCGACTGTGGACGATGTTCCGCGCCGCGCTGGCACGGATCGTCTGGACGGCGCTCGGCCCCGGCGCGAACCTCTGGCTCGTCTGGGCGGTCAGGCTCGTGCTGCGGACCTGAAGCTTTCCGCACCGCCACCCGTCACGACGGCTATTGGCGCGGCCCCTGGTTCTGGTTCATCGCCGCCTGCATCTGAGCGTTCAGCGCATTGAACTCCTGCTCCATGCGCTGGCAGGCATCCGCCGCCCCGCCGCAGGAGATCACCATGTCGAGCCGGATCTCGTTGCCGGCCTGATAGGGCGCGCGGCACACGACTGAGGGGTGCGCCGGATTTCCGTCGACCGTGAACGTCCACATCGCGAACGTCGCGTTATCCTGGAAGGCGATGTAGGTGGAATCGCGGAACACCTGCTTCATGCTGCCGTTGGCGCTGACCTCTGCGAACAGGGCCTTGGCATCGCTGCCCTTGGCCGACGCGCATGCCGTCGTCTCGGCTGCCGCTGCGGCAGGAGCAAGCGAGCAGAGAAGCGCGAGCACGGCGGCGGACCGCGCGGTACGTGTGGCGTTGTGCACCCTCGGACGTCGCGGTGTCATGAGCGTCGATTCCCTTTTTTGATGTTTCGCGTTTTTTGGTGCTTCACTTTTCTGCTGCCTCTCGGCGCGCCGGGCGAATGCTCGCGCCTTCGTATACGGCTCAGCCGGCCAAGCGGGCCTCGATGGCGGCGAGCGCGTCGGCCGCCTTGGCCCCGTCCGGACCGCCAGCTTGCGCCATGTCCGGCCGGCCGCCGCCACCCTTGCCGCCGAGCGCCTCGGCTCCGACCCTGACGAGATCGACGGCACTGAAGCGGCCGGTGAGATCGTCCGTCACACCCACCGCGAGCCCGGCTTTGCCGTCCTCGGTGACGCCGACGATAGCCACGATGCCCGAGCCCACCTGCTTCTTGCCGTCATCGACGAGGCCGCGCAGGTCCTTGGGATTGAGCCCCTCGACGGTGCGCGCGAACAGCTTGAGATCGCCGATGCTGCGGATGAGGTCGCCAGCACCCCCGCCCCCCCCCGTCCCGCCGATGGCGAGCAGACGCTTGGCGTCCGCCAGTTGCCGCTCGAGGCCCTTCTTGTCCTCGATCAGTGATCTCAGGCGCTCGACGACGTCTTCCGGCCGTGCCCGCAGCAGGTTGGCGGCCTCGCGGATGCGTTCGTCCTGCTGCGCGAGGTAGGCGCGCGCCCCATCCGCCGTCAGCGCCTCGATGCGGCGCACGCCGGCCGAACTCGTCGATTCGGCCACCACGCGAACGAGCCCGATGTCCCCGGTGCGGGCAACGTGCGTGCCGCCGCACAGTTCGACCGACCACGCCTTGTTTTTGCCAGCGCCCGCCCTGGCCGCCGCCGGACCGCGGCCCATCGAGACGACGCGCACCTCATCGCCGTACTTCTCACCGAACAGCGCCATGGCTCCCGACTGCATCGCATCGTCGATGGCCATCAGGCGCGTCTCGACGGCGGCGTTCTCGAGCACGACGGCATTGGCGAGGGCCTCGACGGCGGCGATCTCCTCGCCGGTCATGGGCTTGGGATGGGAAAAGTCGAAGCGCAGCCGGTCCGGCGAGACGAGCGATCCCTTCTGGGCGACGTGCGTGCCGAGCACCTGGCGCAGCGCCTCGTGCAAAAGATGCGTGGCCGAATGATTGGCACGCGTCGCCGCGCGCCGCTGATGGTCGACGGCGAGTTCCACCGCCTCGCCGACCTTGAAGCTTCCCGCCTCGACCGCGCCGATGTGCACGAACACGTCGCCGAGGCGCTTCTGGGTATCGGTGACGCGGAACACCGCGCCCTTCGGCCCGCGCACGATGCCCTGATCGCCGACCTGGCCACCGGACTCCCCATAGAAGGGCGTCTGGTTGAAGACGAGTTCGCCCGCTTCCCCCGCCTTCAGGCTCTTGACCGACTTGCCGGCCTTCACGATCGCCGCGACCACACCCTCGGCCGTCTCGGTGTCGTAGCCGAGGAAGTCGGTCGCGCCGGAGCCATCGCGCACCTCGAACCAGATGCTCTCGGTCTGCGCCTCCCCCGATCCTTTCCAGGCCTTGCGGGCATCGGCCCGCTGCTTTTCCATGGCCGCATCGAAGGCCGCCCGGTCGACGCCGATGCCGCGCGTGCGCAGCGCGTCCTGCGTCAGGTCATAGGGGAAGCCATAGGTGTCGTAGAGCTTGAAGGCGACGTCGCCCGGCAGCACCCCGCCATCGCCGAGGCCCGCCGAAGCCTCACCCAACAGCCCGAGCCCCTTGGCGAGCGTCCGCCTGAAGCGCGTCTCCTCCCCCTTCAGGGTTTCGCCGATGGTGCCGGCTGCGCGCTGCAATTCGGGATAGCTCTCCCCCATCTGCCGCACGAGCGCGGGCACGAGCCGGTGCATGAGCGGCTCGGCCGCGCCGAGCAGGTGCGCATGGCGCATGGCCCGCCGCATGATCCGGCGCAGGACGTAGCCGCGCCCCTCGTTGGCGGGGAACACGCCATCGCAGATCAGAAACGCACTTGCTCTCAGATGGTCGGCGATGACGCGATGGGAGGCCCTGTGCTCGCCCTCGGCCGGCACGTTCGTCAGGTTGACGGAGGCATCGATGAGAGCGCGGAACAGGTCGGTCTCGTAGTTGTCGTGCGTGCCCTGCATGACGGCCGAGATGCGCTCGAGCCCCATGCCGGTGTCGATCGATGGCTTGGGCAGGCCGATGCGCTCGCCACCGGGGAGCTGCTCGTATTGCATGAACACGAGGTTCCAGATCTCGATGAAGCGATCACCGTCCGCGTCCGCCGAGCCGGGCGGCCCGCCCGGGATATGCGCGCCGTGATCGTAGAAAATCTCCGAGCACGGACCACACGGCCCCGTCTCGCCCATCTGCCAGAAGTTGTCGGAGGTCGCGATGCGGATAATGCGCGCCTCCGGCAGGCCAGCGATCTTGCGCCACAGAGCAAAGGCCACGTCGTCGTCGTGATAGACGGTCACGAGCAGCCGCTTCTTGTCGAGGCCGAACTCCTTGGTGACGAGCCCCCAGGCGAGCTCGATGGCCTCGGCCTTGAAGTAGTCGCCGAACGAGAAGTTGCCGAGCATCTCGAAAAACGTGTGATGGCGCGCCGTGTAGCCGACGTTGTCGAGATCGTTGTGCTTGCCGCCCGCGCGCACGCACTTCTGCGACGTCACCGCGCGCGTGTACGGCCTCGTCTCCTGGCCGGTGAAGACGGACTTGAACTGCACCATGCCGGCATTGGTGAACATGAGGGTCGGATCGTTGCGCGGCACCAGCGGCGAGGAGGCGACCTCCTCGTGACCGCGCGCGGCGAAGTAGCCGAGAAACCCCTGGCGGATTTCGTTCACACCCGTCATGTGTCGTGAGCCTTTCGCCCATTGCAGCAACTGATCGACTGGCGCGGGGCCGCACGCACGCGCGTGTGTACCTGTGCCCGCACCCACCCTTGCGCGCCGGCGCGGCGCTCGCTCGCACGCCGGCGCGGCGGCGATGGCAGGGCCCGCCCGACCGCACCGTCGACGCTCATCTCCACGCAAAACGCCCCGACGTGCCTTGCAGCAGCGGGGCGGTTGTCTGTGCGGCACTGTCATAACGAGGCGGCGGAGGGCTGTCCACCGATCGGCGCTAGGCACCCTCAATCCGGTGCCCGGCGCGAAGAGCAATTGCCTATGGACCGCAGCCATCGCCGGGAACATAGACAAGCACCGCCCTTCCACGGCGCTGCATGAGGAGACGACTGAGCGACCGCGCCCACCCGGCGACGCCCGTCAGCGCTGCCCGCGCTGCCCCTTGCGCTTGCCGCCGTCTTCGACCTCGCCGACGCCCGCTACATCCCCGGCATCCTCACCAGCGTCCCCCGCGTCCTCCTCGCCCGGCTCGGGCGAGGCGAGCATGTGATCGGCGACGAGGCCCGCGTTCTGGCGGATCGCCTTCTCGATGGCAGCGGCCACCTTCGGATTGTCTTTGAGATACTGCTTGGCGTTCTCGCGGCCCTGCCCGATGCGCTGGCCGTCGTAGGAAATCCACGCCCCCGACTTTTCCACGATACCGGCCTTGACGCCGAGATCGATGAGCTCGCCCGTCTTCGAAATGCCCTCGCCATACATGATGTCGAACTCGACCTGCTTGAACGGCGGAGCGACCTTGTTCTTCACGACCTTGACGCGCGTCTGGTTGCCGACGACGTCGTCGCGCTCCTTGATCTGGCCGATGCGGCGGATATCGAGGCGAACGGAAGCATAGAACTTGAGCGCATTGCCGCCCGTCGTCGTCTCCGGATTGCCGAACATGATCCCGATCTTCATGCGGATCTGATTGATGAAAATCACCATGCACTTCGATTTGGAGATCGAGCCGGTGAGCTTGCGCAGCGCCTGGCTCATCAGGCGCGCCTGCATGCCGGGCAGGCTGTCGCCCATCTCGCCTTCGAGTTCCGCCTTGGGCGTCAGCGCGGCGACAGAATCGACCACGAGCACGTCGACCGCGCCGGAGCGCACGAGCGTATCGGCGATCTCGAGCGCCTGCTCGCCGGTATCGGGCTGCGAGATCAGCAGGTCCTCGACTTTGACGCCGAGCTTCTTCGCATAGACCGGGTCGAGCGCGTGCTCGGCATCGACGAACGCGGTGATGCCACCCCGCTTCTGGGACTCGGCGACGACATGCAGCGCGAGCGTCGTCTTGCCCGACGATTCAGGCCCATAGATTTCGATGATGCGTCCGCGCGGCAATCCACCGATACCGAGCGCGAGATCGAGCCCGAGCGAGCCCGTCGGCACCGCCTCGACGTCGATCGACTTGTCATTGGCACCGAGCCGCATGATCGAGCCCTTGCCGAAATTCTTGTCGATCTGCGCGAGTGCGGCTTCCAGCGCCTTCTGCTTGTCCATGGACACCTCTGCGGCTCCCCCGTCGAGCACACGAAAATTCGGCTTGGTCATAGCGGTGATTCCCACTGTTCCACGAGTTGCACATCAAGTCCAATCGGCTGGACTCGAATGTACACCTTTTGTTTCTATGGAACAAGAGAAGAACAAAAGCGAGAAGGCGCCAACGCAGCGCACCGCCTCAGGCCGCTCTCTTCGGCCGCTCGACGATCTCGGCCAGTGTCGCGACGAGCCCGCGCACGCCCGCGAGCCGCGCCTTCGCTTCCGCCCAATCGGCCTTGAACACGAGCCGATGGTCGGGCTGCAGCTTCACCATCCCGCGCGAGGCGGTCATGAGTTCGACGAGGCCCTGCGGATTGGCGAACGTATTCTTGTAGAAAGCGACAACCGCACCCATCGGACCGGCATCGACGCGCGCCACACCCGCCCTGCGGCACAGCGCCTTGATCTCCATTACGTCGAGGAGGTGGCTGACCTCGACCGGCACCGGACCGAAACGGTCGACGAGTTCCTCCGCGAACGCATCGATCTCCGCGCGCGTGTCCAGATGCGACAGCCGCCTGTAGAGCCCGAGCCGCAATTGCAGGTCGGCGACGTAGCTCTCTGGGATGAGGATCGAGGTGCCGAGCGAGATTTCCGGGCTCGGCTGCTCGTCGCGGGTCGCGAGGTCACCGCCCTTCATGTCGGCGACGGCCTCCTCGAGCATGGCCTGGTAGAGCTCGAAGCCCACTTCCCGGATGTGGCCGGACTGCTCCTCGCCGAGGAGGTTGCCGGCGCCGCGAATATCGAGGTCGTGCGAGGCGAGTGAGAACCCCGCACCCAGGCTGTCGAGGGAGTGCAGCACCTTGAGCCGCTTTTCCGCACCCTCCGTCAGCGCCTTGCCCGGCGGCGTCGTGATGTAGGCGTAAGCGCGTGTCTTCGAGCGGCCGACGCGCCCGCGCAACTGGTAGAGCGCTGCCAGCCCGAACATGTCCGCGCGGTGCACGATGAGCGTGTTGGCGTTGGGAACATCGAGGCCGGATTCGACGATGGGGGTCGACAGGAGGACATCGAAGCGGCCCTCGTAGAACGCCGTCATGACGTCCTCGATCTCCGTCGGGGACAACTGGCCATGGGCACGCGCCACGCGCAATTCCGGCACCGCCTCGGCCAGGAACTCCGCGACGTCGTCGAGATCGGAGATGTGCGGAACGACATAGAATGCCTGCCCGCCGCGATAGCGCTCGCGGCGCAGCGCATCGCGCACGATGACGGGATCGAACGGCGAGATGTAGGTGCGCACGGCCAGCCGGTCGACGGGCGGCGTCGTGATGAGGGAAAGCTCGCGCACGCCGGTGAGCGCCAGTTGCAGGGTGCGCGGGATCGGCGTCGCGGTCAGCGTCAGCACGTGCACGTCCTCGCGCAGGTGCTTCAGGCGCTCCTTGTGCGCCACACCGAAGTGCTGCTCCTCGTCGACGATGATGAGGCCGAGCCGGGCGAACTCGATCGACTTGCCGAGCAGCGCGTGCGTACCCACGACAATGTCGACCTGGCCCGATTTCAGACCCTCCTTGACCTCCGCCATCTCTTTGGCCGAGACCAGACGCGAGGCCTGCGCGATCCTGACCGGCAGCCCCTGGAAGCGCTCGGTGAACGTGCGGAAGTGCTGGCGCGCGAGCAGCGTCGTCGGCACCACCACGGCGACCTGCACGCCATTGAGCGCGGCGATGAAGGCTGCCCTCAGAGCCACTTCCGTCTTGCCGAAGCCGACGTCTCCGCAGACGAGCCGGTCCATCGGCTTGCCGCGCCGCAAATCCTCGAGCACGGCCTCGATGCTCGCCTGCTGATCCTCGGTCTCCTCGTAGGGGAAGCGCGCGACGAACTCGTCATAGGCCCCGGCCGGCGGATCGAGGACGGGGGCTTCCTTGAGCTGGCGCAAGGCGGCGATCTTGATGAGCTCGCCGGCGATCTCGCGCAGCCGCTTCTTCATGCGTGCCTTGCGCGACTGCCAGGCGACACCGCCGAGCCGGTCGAGCGCGGCGTTGCCGTCATCGGTGCCGTAGCGCGTCAGCACCTCGATGTTCTCGACCGGCAGGAACAGCTTGTCGCCGCCGGCATAGATGAGTTCGAGGCAGTCGTGCTTGCTGCCGAGCGCCTCGATGGTCTTGAGGCCGGCGAAGCGGCCGATGCCGTGATCGGCATGCACGATGAGATCGCCGACCGACAGGCTCGTCGCCTCGGTGATGACATCGGCAGCACGCTTGGCCTTGCGGCGTGGGCGGATCAGCCTGTCGCCGAGGATGTCCTGCTCGGCGATGACGGCGAGATCGGCCGTCTCGAACCCGTGCTCCAGCCCGAGCACGGCAAGCCCGACGATCGACCCGGGCAGCGCCATGGCGACGTCGAGGCCATCGACGTTGCGCGCATCCTTGAGGCCATGGTCGGTCAGCAGGCTGGCGAGGCGCTCGCGCGCCCCCGGCGTCCAGGCTGCAACGATCACCCGCTTGGCCTCCGCCTGCAGCGCGCGGATGTGCGCGACGACAGCGTCGAACACGTTGACGTCGGGCGACTGCCGCTCGAGCGCGAAGGACCGTCCCTTGCGCCCGCCCCACGCGCGCGCGGCCTCCCCGTCGGCCGCCGCAAACGACGACAGCCGGTAGACCTGGCGTCCAGCCAGCGCCTCGGCCCAGGCGCGGCCATCGAGAAACATCATGCCGGGAGGCACGGGCTTGTACGGAGGGGCGCCGAACGTGGCGACCTCGCGCGCTTCGACGCGGGCCCGGTAGTGCTCTTCGATCTGGTCGAAGCGCAGCCGGACCGCCTCCTCCGCCCGCTCGTCGAACGACACCACCGCGCCCGCGCAGTAGTCGAGCAGCGTTTCCAGCTTGTCGTGGAACAGAGCGAGCCAGTGCTCCTCGCCGGGATGGCGGCTGCCGGCACTGACCGCCTCGTAGAGCGGATCGTCACCGGTCGCCCCGCCGAACAATTCGACGTAGCGCGTGCGGAAACGGCTCGTCGCCTCCTCGCCGAAAGCCACCTCCGAGATCGGCATGAGCACGGCCTTCTGCAGCGTCTTGAGGGTGCGCTGCGTCTCCGCGTCGAACGATTTGATGCTCTCGAGCGTGTCACCGAAGAAATCGAGCCGGATCGGCGTGCCGCGGCCCGGCGGATAGAGATCGAGGATGCCGCCACGCACCGCGTACTCGCCCGGCTCCATGACCGTTCCCGTACGCACGAAGCCCGCCTGCCCCAGCCGCTTGATGAGCCGGGCCATGTCGATGCGCTGGCCAGGCGCCATCTGCTTTAGTGCCGCCTTGATGAAACCGCGCGGCGGCACCCGTTGCAGGATGGCGTTGACCGTCGTCAGCACGATGGTCGGCTGCTTGCGCCCGCCGATGGCGAGCTTGGCGAGAGCCGCGATGCGCCGCGCCACGATGTCGGCATTGGGCCCGATGCGGTCGTAGGGGACCGTATCCCAGGCCGGAAAGGCGATGATGCGCACGGTCGGCGCGAAGAATGCGAGCGCCGTTTCGAGCTGCTCGATGCGCCGGTCGTCGCGCGCGACATGCACGAGGAGCCCGGCGGACCCGTCGGCGCCGGAGGCCTCGCGGACGAGGCGCGATACGACGAGACCATCCAGGCCCTCCGGCACCCCCGAAAGGACGATGTCACGCGCGCGCGGTGTGGAAGTGCTCATGGCAGGCCAACAGGTCTTTCATCACTGAGTGGAGCCGGCGGGCCGCCCTTATGCGCAGTGCCGGCCTGGCCGGCGACTGTCACGTCGTCGCGCACGCCCGCGAAGCGGCCAGGCCGTGGAACGCTCTCAGTTCCGATACGAGCAAGTGTTCGGGCAGATCGGCAGGTGCCGTGCCGTCCAGGATCCAGGCCGTCAACTCGGGGTCGGGATAGCCGAGCAGCGCCTCGAAGGCCTGCAATTCATCCTCGTCCATAGCCGCGAGCTTCGCCTCGGCATAGCGGCCGAGCAGGATATCCATCTCCTTCGTGCCCCGGTGCGCCGCACGGTAGGCGGCACGCCGGCGGCGGACGTCGAAATCCTCGAGCATGCCTACCCCGTCACGACATCTGGTCCCGGCTGGTCTTGCCGGCGCGACCCTGTTGCTGCCCACCGAAAATCGCGATCAGCCTGCTTGACCGGATAGGCGCCACTCGATTTGCTCACACTGCCGCTCGCGCTCTGGCCCCGACATTTGCTTGCCCTCACCGAGCCCTCGCGAGCAAATGTCGAGGCCAAGTGGAGCACAAGTAACTCTATGATCCTCGTGTTGCTTGTGTATCTGACGCTTGGTTGCGCGCCTGGCAGCAACTGGGGACGAAGCGTCAGATACGCAACACGAGCCGCGACATGCCTTGGCATGCCGATCCCCGCGTCGCCCCGTCATACCGCGCCCGGCAACCCCGCGCCATGACGACAAGCGCCAAGACCACGAGCGCCGTTGCCCAGGTCGCGTGCGGCGCCACCGTCGAGCCGTGCTGGCTCGACACGCCTACGGTGACGAGGAGCCATGCGACCAAGCCGTCTCAACCCGCTGTTCGCCCCGGCCGAGAGCCTCAACGGCATCGGCCCGCGCCTCGTCGCGCTGTTGCGCAAGGCGCTGGCCCTGCCGCCCGGCGTCACCGTTCCGCGCGTCGTCGACCTGATGTGGCACCTGCCGACTGGAGTGGTGGACCGGCGCGCCGAGCCGTCGCTCGCGAGCGCCATCCCCGGCACGATCGCGACGCTGAAGGTCCGCGTCGTCAAGCACCGCGCTCCGCCACGCGGCAACGCCAAGGCGCCCTACAAGGTCGCCTGCGAGGACGACACGGGCCGCCTCGATCTCGTGTTCTTCCACGCCGAGCGCACGTTCATCGAGCGCCAGTTGCCGGTCGGCGAGGAGCGCTATGTCTCCGGCCGCATCGAGCGCTACGCCGACCAGCTCCAGATGTCCCATCCCGACTACATCGTCGCACCGGAAGCCCGCGACGACCTGCCCCTGCTCGAGCCCGTCTACCCGCTCACCGCTGGTCTCTCCGGCAAGGTTCTGAGCAAGGCGTGCCGGCAGATGCTCGGCCACCTGCCCCCGCTCGACGAGTGGCAGGAGCCGCGCTGGCTCGCTGAACGTGGCTGGCCGTCGTTCGCCGCCGCCGTCGCGACCCTGCATCGTCCCGCCGAGCCCGCCGACATCGGCACGGGCGGTCCGGCCTGGCAGCGGCTCGCCTACGACGAGATTCTCGCCGGTCAGGTCGCCCTCGCCCTCGTCCGCCAGAGCCTCAAGGCGCAACGCGGCCGCGTCATCTCCGGCGACGGCGCCATCCGCCGCCGCCTGCTCCAGGCCATGCCCTTCGCGCTGACCGGCGCCCAGACCCGCGCGCTCGCCGAAATAGAGGCCGACCTCGCCGCGCCGTCGCGCATGCTCAGGCTGCTGCAGGGCGACGTCGGCTCGGGCAAGACCGCCGTCGCCCTCCTGACCATGGCGATGGCCGTCGAGGCAGGCGCGCAGGCAGCGCTCATGGCCCCGACAGAGGTGCTGGCCCGCCAGCACCTGGAGACGATCGCCCCGCTCGCCGAAGCGGCCGGTCTCACGATCGCGTTGCTGACCGGGCGCGAGAAGGGCCGCACCCGAGCCGCGGTCCTGGACGCTCTCGCCGCCGGCCGGACCGATATCCTGATCGGCACGCACGCCGTCTTCCAGCCGGACGTCGTCTTTGCCGACCTCGCTGTCGCCGTCATCGACGAGCAGCACCGCTTCGGCGTACACCAGCGACTCGCCTTGCAGGCCAAGGGAACCGGCGGCGGCGCCAATGTGCTGGTCATGACGGCAACCCCGATCCCGCGCACGCTCCTCATGACGCACTACGGCGACCTCGATGTCTCCCGCCTCGACGAGAAGCCGCCGGGCCGGCTGCCCGTCGTCACCAAGGCGATCCCGACCGAGGCGATGGAACGCCTCGTTCAGCGCGTCCGCGCGCAGTTGGACGAGGGCGCGCAGGTCTATTGGGTTTGCCCCCTGATCGAGGCCGCGGGCGCCTCGGGTACCTCCGAACTGGCCGCCGCCGAGGAGCGTGCCGCCCACCTCGCGCAGATGTTCGGCGGGGATGTGGTGGGCCTCCTGCACGGGGCCATGTCGGGCTCCGCCAAGGATGCCGTGATGGCAGCCTTCGCCGACGGCCGCCTCAAGATCCTCGTCGCCACCACCGTGATCGAGGTCGGCGTCAATGTGCCCAACGCCAACATCATGGTGATCGAGCACGCCGAGCGCTTCGGGCTCGCCCAGTTGCACCAGTTGCGCGGACGCGTCGGACGCGGCACGCGCGCCTCCTACTGCATGCTGCTCTACAAGGCCCCGCTCGGCGAGACGGCAGGCCAGCGCATTGCCATGATGGAGGCGACCGAGGATGGCTTCCTGATCGCCGAGAAGGACCTGGAGTTGCGCGGCGGTGGCGAGGTGCTGGGCGCGCGCCAGTCTGGCGCGCCGGCGTTCCGGGTCGCCAACGTGCCGAATTTCGATAGCCTGCTGACGGCTGCCCGCGACGATGCCACGCTCATCCTGACGCGAGACCCAGGTCTCGATACACCGCGCGGCCAGGCGATCCGCACGCTGCTCTACCTGTTCGAGTGCGACGAGGCGGTGCGCCTGTTCCGGGCAGCGTGACGAAGGGGTTCTGGGTCCGTCAGTTCTTCACGACGAAGCAGTCGTAACCCGAGGTCTTGAGCGCCTTGCACACGCCGTCGGTCTCCGCGGCCGAGGCGAACGGGCCGACGTTCACCTGATAGAACGTACCCATGTTGCCGAACACGGCTTCCTCGATGGTGGGCACGCGCGCACCGATCGTGCGGCCGTGTCGCGCGGCAAGCTCACCCGCGATCCGGTCCGCCTCCGTGCGCGAGCGCACGGCCGCGACGCGCAGCGACAGGGCGCCAGCAGGGGCCGCCGCCGCTGGCGCTGCCGGCGGGGCGACCGCGGCGACCTTCGGCTTCTGGCGCTCCGCCGCTGCCTTCACGTCCATGCCGCTCGACCAGCCAGACGTGACCGGACCTGCAACGACAGGACCGGGGGCGGGAGCAGGCGGCCGTGCAGCGGGCGCGGGACCCGTCGAGGACGTCTCGATCGCCGACGCTTCGCCGGCGCCAGGCGCAGCGGCCGAGGGTGTGCCAGAGGGCGTACCAGCACCGCCGCCGAACAGGTTCGAGAAGAAGTTCTGGACCCCACCGAGCGGGCTCGCCGACCCCGGTTCGCTGGCAGCCGGGCTGGCGTCTGTGAGCCAGTTGGACGCTGGCGCCGCCGGCGAGCTGGACGGCGGCCGCGCAGCAGCGACCTGGGTGGGGACAGCGCCAGTCGGAGCAGGAGCAGCACCAGGTACGGCGGCAGGCGTGGCGACCGGCCCGCCGGTCGGCATGCCCGCCGGCGGCCCTGGATCTTTCAGTCCTGCTTCGGCATAAGCCGCCCCGCGGGTCTGCAAGGCGGCCGCGCGCTCGCTTTCGCTCAATCCATCCTTCAGCCAGATGGCGCTCGTCAGGTCCGAGATGGCAAGTGCCGGCTGCTTCTGCTTGCGATAGGCGAGCCCGCGATAGTAGAGCGCCTTGGCGAGGTCCTGTGACGACAGGCCGCCCGCGTTGATCGCTTCGCTCAGCGTCGCGATGGCCTTGGGTGCCTGACCGGCGTCATATGATTTGATGCCCGCGACGACCGCATTGCGACCCGTGGGAGCCTGCGCGCAGGCCGGCGCGACCGCCGCGAGCGCGCAGATGATGGCAGCGCCGCACAGCACGCCGAGAAAACCGGAACGCACGAGGCCGCTACGGCGCCGACCGCGCAGTTCGGCGTGGGGTGGCCCCTGCCGGACCCGAACGTCATCTGGCCGCTCGACGGTCATTCGTTCCCGTACCTCTCCCCGCAATAGCCTGTACACGCCCTGCCACGACTCGCGAGGTTAAGCGATGCACTGCTTCTGGGCAAATGATAGGCAACGGCCATCATCTTCAGGCTCTCCGGCCGCACGCAGCTACTCCACGGTCACCGACTTGGCGAGATTGCGCGGCTGGTCGACATCGGTCCCCATGAACACGGCCGTATGGTAGGCGATGAGCTGCACTGGGATCGCATAGACGAGCGGCGCCGTGAACGGGTGCACGCGCGGCACCGAGAGATGGGCCTTCAGCGCGCACCCGGCACTGTCGGCATCCGCATCCGTGATGAGAACGATCTGCCCGCCGCGCGCGGCCACCTCCTGCACGTTCGACACCGTCTTCTCGAACAGGTCGTCCTCCGGCGCCACGACGATGACGGGGACGTTCTCGTCGATGAGCGCGATCGGTCCATGCTTGAGCTCGCCCGCCGCGTACCCTTCGGCGTGGATGTAGGAGATCTCCTTGAGCTTGAGCGCCCCTTCGAGGGCGAGCGGAAAATTGACCCCGCGCCCCAGATAGAGAACATCGCGCGCCCTGGCGAGGTCGTGGGCGAGCCGCTCGTAGGCGCTCTCGTCGGCGAGCATCGCGGAGATGTGCCGCGGCACCTCCATCAGCGCCGTGATGAGTTCGCCCTCCAGCGCCGGGCCGATGGTGCCGCGCGCCTTGCCGAGCGCGATGGCGAGGGCGGCGAGCGCGGTGAGCTGGCAGGTGAACGCCTTGGTCGAGGCGACGCCGATCTCCGGCCCGGCGAGCGTCGGCAGCGCGACGTCGCTCTCGCGCGCGATGGTCGACGTCCTCACGTTGACGATCGACGCGATGGCCTGGCGCTGCGACCGGCAATAGCGCAGCGTAGCGAGCGTGTCGGCCGTCTCGCCCGATTGCGAGACGAACACGGCAAGGCCGTGCGGCGGCAGCGGCGGCTCGCGATAGCGCATCTCGGAGGCGACATCGATCTCGACCGGGATGCGCGCGTAACGCTCGATCCAGTATTTGCCGACGAGGCCGGCATAGTAGGCCGTGCCGCACGCCGAGATGGTAACACGCGAAAGACTCGCAATATCGACGCCGAGATCGGGGAAGGCGATGGTGCCGGCCGACATGTCGACGTAGTTGGCGAGCGTGTGCGATATGACCTCGGGCTGCTCGTGGATCTCTTTCGCCATGAAGTGGCGATGGTTGCCCTTGTCGACGAGCATGCCGCTCGCCGCCGAGCGCGTGACCGGCCGCTCGACAGGCTTGTTGTCGCGATCGTAGATCGTCGCCCCGGCGCGGCGGATGACGGCCCAGTCGCCCTCATCGAGATAGGTGATCGTGCTGGTGAAGGGCGCGAGCGCGATGGCATCCGAGCCGATGTACATCTCGCCCTCGCCGTGACCGATGGCAAGCGGGCTGCCCTGGCGGGCGGCGATGATGAGGTCGTCGTGGCCGGCGAAGACGATGCCGAGCGCGAACGCGCCCTTGAGCTGGCCGAGGGCTGCGCGCACGGCGGCCACCGGATCGGGGCACTGCCGCAACTCCTCGCTAACGAGGTGCACGACGACCTCGGTGTCGGTATCGGATGTGAACCTGTGCCCCTTGCGCGTCAGCGCCTCGCGCAACTCCCGGAAGTTCTCGATGATGCCGTTGTGCACGACCCCGACCTGATCGGACATGTGCGGATGCGCGTTCGTCTCCGTCGGCCGGCCGTGCGTCGCCCAGCGCGTATGTCCGATGCCAGTGGTGCCGGCGAGCGGCTCGGCGTCGAGCCGGCGCTCGAGGTTCTTGAGCTTGCCCTCGGCGCGGCGCCGGCCGAGATGGCCGTTTTCGACCGTCGCGACACCGGCGGAATCATAGCCACGATACTCGAGCCGGCGCAGCGCCTCGACGAGGTCGCCCGCGACCGGCTTCGATCCCAAGATGCCCACGATCCCGCACATTCGAAGTCTCGCCTTTCGCTGAAAACGGCCCGTCCACCGCGGACCGTCGCTCTTGGTGTTGCGCTATCGGCGTTCGCCTGCCCCGCCAACTCACGTCGTGTTGCGATGCTTGACCGACCCTCTCCGCCGCGCCCTCCGCCGCCCGCCGCTCAGCGCTTGCGGCGGCCCATCATGGCGCGGTACTTCGCCGCCCACTCCGGCCGCTCCTCCTGGGACGCCCGCGTGATGGCGAGACTGCCGGCTGCGACGTTGCGCGTGATCACGCTGCCGGCTGCGACATAGGCGCCCGCGCCGATCGAGACAGGCGCGACGAGCGCGGCATTGGAGCCGATGAACACGCCGTCACCGACCTCGACCCGGTTCTTGGTGAAGCCGTCGTAGTTGCAGAAGATCGTGCCGGCGCCGATGTTGGCGCCCGCCCCCACGCTGGCATCCCCGACGTAGGTCAGGTGGTTGGCCTTGGCGCCTGCACCCATCACGGCGTTCTTCACCTCGACGAAATTGCCGATGTGGACGT
Organism: Hyphomicrobiaceae bacterium; assembly: GCA_033764645.1. Lineage (GTDB taxonomy): Bacteria > Pseudomonadota > Alphaproteobacteria > Rhizobiales > Hyphomicrobiaceae > Filomicrobium. Next base: position 28,666 of record JANRIT010000027.1, on the reverse strand, counting down.
CCGCAGCAAGTCTCGTGCCGGGCCGCAGACGGGCGAACGGGCCGACCTCGGCGCCGTGCTCGATGACGACCCCGCCCTGCGATTTGCGGTCGGCGCCTTCGAGGTAGGTGTTGGCCTTGATGTGGACCCGGTCACCCACGACCACGCCCGGCGTGAACACCACGTTCGACTCGATCACGACGTCCCGGCCGATCACGGTATCATAGGCGAGATGGACGCTTCCCGGATCGGTCATGGTCACCCCAGCCAGCATCGCCCGGCGGCGGGCGCGCGCCTGCCAGATCGCCTCCACGGCAGCGAGCTGGCTGCGGTCGTTGACGCCGATGACGTCCTCTTCGGGACAGACGACGACCGACGTGGCAAGCCCGCGCGCCCTGGCGATGGCCACGGCATCGGTCAGGTAGAACTCGCCCTTGGCGTTGTCGTTGCCGATGGCCGACAGCAGCCCGGCGACGTCGTCGACCCTGAAGCCGAGCACGCCCGAGTTGCAGAGCCTGACTGAACGTTCGGCCGGTGTGGCATCCTTGTCCTCGCGGATGGCAATCAGCGTTCCGTCCCCATCCGTCAGGAGGCGCCCGTAGCCCGTCGGATCGGCCGCCTCGAAGCCGAGCACGGCGACCCCCGGCGCGGCATCGAGCGCGCCGATCATCGCCGCCAGCGTCTCGGCCGGAATGAGCGGCGTATCGCCATAGAGCACGAGCACGTCACCCGCGTGGCCCGTGAGTGCCTCCCGCGCGGCGAGCACGGCGTTGGCGGTGCCCTGTTGCTCGCTCTGCACGAACACGCGCGCGTCGGAGGCCCAGCGCCGCGCCTCCTCGGCGACAGCCTCCATTCCGGGCCCCACGACGACGGCGCTGCGCGCCGCGCCGAGGGCACCTGCCGTCGCCAGCACATGCCCGAGCATCGAGCGCCCGGCGACGGCGTGCAGGACCTTGGGCAGGTCCGAGCGCATGCGCGTGCCTTTGCCTGCGGCAAGGACCACGACGAGCAGCGGGCGGCGTGTGGTGACGGTATGCATCGCGTTCCCTCGCGCCTCTTCCAGTGCCAGGCCGCCGGTCGCGGCACCCTCGCGCCACAGCGGCCGCTCGCGGGCAGGCCGGCGGCCATCTAACGCTCAACCTTCGACCCGTCCATCCACAGGCCCGTGGCCCCCGACCGCCCTGCGGTTTGAATAAGGCCCGCGACTCGGCCAGCGTCCCGGCAGTTGTAGATGAGGTTGGCAGCGGCCGTGAAGGCCCCCGGCATGGCGGTCGATGGGTCCGGTGGCCGATGGCCCCGCCGTGTAGCCGGTCAGGCCCCGGCGCGCAGGACCGCTCAACACCCCATGTAACGCAGCAAGGATGAAGGCCCGTGCGCATGTCGTTGACCATCACCCCCGATACGCCTCCCGCCTCCGCAGCCCCGCAGCGGGTGGGCGGTGGCCTGCCCGCCGCCTATGTCGCGGCCTGGTCGCTCGTCGGAACGCTGTCGGCGGGCTATCTCGGCATTGCGATCCTGCTCCCTGACATGCTGGGCCTCGCCACCCCGACCGAGGTCGCCGCGATCACCGAGGCGGTGCCCAGTGCGCCGCTCGACACCGCGCCGGCGCCTGCCGACGACACCCCGATGGCGACCCGCATGGAGCTCGCCCGCCTGCGCACCGAGCTGTCGCGGCGCGAGGAAGCGGACCGGCGCAGTGCCGAGCGCGCCGCCGAGCGCGCTGACGCGGGCTTGTCGGCGAACAGCTCGGCGACGGACGATCCGCGCACGGAGAGAATCGCTGCTGCCCCATCGCCGGTGCCCGCCCCCGTGGCCGCAGCGCCGGCGACCCCCGCAGCCGCCGAGCCGCTCCCCGAAATGCGCGAGGCGAGCGAGCAGGCGATCGCGGAAGCCACGCTCCTCGACCCCGACGCCGGCTCTGCCGACGTCACCACGGGCAGCATCACGCCGCCGCCCCTGCCGGACCGCGCCCCGCCAAAGTCGCCAGTTGTCGAAACGGTAGCCGTCGTCCCTGTGCCGCAGAAGCCGCAACGACCCGCCGAGCCTGTCCGCCGCCCTGCCGCCGAGCCGCCGATCAGCTTCGGTCAGGCCGTCGTCAAGCCTGCCACCACGGTCGCTCGTGCCGCGCCCGCCGCGATGGTGCTGGGTGTCGGCATCGCGCGTGCCAATTCGGTCGAAGCCCTGCGGCAGACGTGGAACACACTGCGCCAGCGCAACGGCGCCGCGCTCGCCGGCCTGTCGCCGCGCTACCAGATCACCGGCGTCGATCCCGCCGCCGGCACCATGTATTCGCTGATCGCCGGCCCGCTCGCGACCGCAGACGACATCGCGCGTACGTGCGAGGTGGCCCTCGCCAGCGGCCTGACGTGCGCGACGCAGCCCTACGCCGGCAACGCGCTATGAGCAGCACCTTGCCCGGCGCGTCTCACAATTCGCCGGCCGAGACGCCGAACGTGTCGCAGACCTGCATGCGTCCCTCGGCGTAGCCCGTCTTGAACCACCGCTGCCGCTGCGCGGCCGTGCCGTGCGTGAACGCGTCCGGCACGACGTAGCCCTGCTGGCGCTTTTGAATCATGTCGTCGCCGATCTGGTTGGCGGCGTTCAGCGCCTCGTCGATATCGCCCGGCTCGAGGCGGTTCTTGAGTTGGTGGTTGAGGTTCGCCCAAACCCCGGCCAGGCAGTCGGCCTGCAACTCCATGCGCACCTGCAGGGCATTCGCCTCGCTCTCCCCCATCCGGCTCTTCATCTCCTGCACCTTCTGCGCGATGCCGAGCAGCGTCTGCACGTGATGGCCGACCTCGTGGGCGATGACGTAGGCCTGCGCGAAATCCCCCGGCGCGCGGAACTGCTTTTTCAATTGCTCGTAGAAGACGAGGTCGATGTAAATCTTCTGATCGAGCGGGCAGTAGAACGGACCCATGGCCGACTGCCCGACGCCGCAGCGCGTTTGCGTCGCGCCCGAGAACAGGACGAGGTTCGGCTCCTTGTAGTCCTTGCCGAACGACTGGAAGACGCGGTTCCACACGTCCTCGGTGTCGGCGAGCACGACCTTGATGAAGTCGCCCATCTGGTCATTGGCCGGCGCCCCTGGGGCCGCCTGTCCCGTCTCGCGCCCGCCCGGCAGGCCCGGAATATCGAGCGGCGAGCGCCCGGCGGGCCGCTCAGCCGTCTCCTCCCCGCGCGGCAGTTGCGGCACGTCCTGGATGCCGCGACCGCCAGTCAGCACGTCGAGCGGATTGATGCCGAAAAACAGCATGATGGCGCCGAGGATCAGGAGCGTCGTCAGACTCATGCCGCCGCGCCCACCGATCGGGATCTGGATGCCGCGACCGCCCGGTATGCGGAACCCACCGCGCTGACCGCGGCGGTCCTCGACGTTGGACGAGCGGCGATCCTGGTCATCGTAGCGCATGGGCCAACTCCGGACACCGATGGGGGGCGCCGGGCGCGTGCCGTGCCCGGGCGCGGCCCATAGTGCATGGCCGGCCACGCGAGACAAGTGCAGCGGCGGCGGCGGCGCGCCCGGGAGCGAGAGCGGGATGGCGAGCGCAAGCGATCACCGAGAGCGCGATCCGGGCGGCGGCGGAGAGAGCTGGATCAGGGATTGGGGGATTGAGGGCAGCCAAGTTCATCTATCCCCAGTCAACGGACTAGATGATGGAACGGCTTCGTATTCAGGACCGTCCAGAAAAGGAAGTCCGCAATTGTCGCCTGGAGCTAACCAGTACAGCCTGCCAAGGCGATACGATTCCGATGTTCTCACGTATACAGCTATGCGCTGCATTGCCTGAATTAATGCGCCGATCGCATCGACTTGTACGGCCTGCCCTTTGTAGATCGATCCTTCCGATGAAAGACCGACCACCTCGAACATGACCTGCCAATCAGCGTCATCCGCTATATTGTTGTAGGTCTTTATCAATTCTGGGTAGTGCAATCTTATTTTGACGCTGCGGAGCGTAGTCCCAACCTCATTGGCGATAATCAAGTGTCTCTCAGCGAAAACAGGTGATGCTCTGCCAAGTGCCATTGCTATCTCCCGCAAAAGCCCAGCTTCGGAATGGGCCGGCCGGTCCGACAGTTGCTTGTTCGAACAGTAGCCTGCGAGTGGCAAATGGCTCTTAGCTGACGATTCAGAACGCCAGCGCTCATGCAGCACGCCCGATCGTCGCGATCTTGGCTTTCGCAGTGGTCGTCATCGCCATCGTCTGGGGGTCGGCGCCCATTCCCCCCGAAACCTCTGCCGCCTTGGTCATCAGAGGGCTTGTAGCAAAGCGCCGGACTACGTGTTGGCCCGCCACCAAGTCTACCCAAGAGGCCGCCAACACCACCCATTTCTGGACCAGGCGGGCGGCGTGTCCAAGGGAATTGCGTTGAATACAGCCCATCCGGATCCACCAACCCCAACGGGTTGCTCAGTGCGTAGGCGTAGACGCTCGGGCCGTCGACGAAGCCGAGCGGGTCGGGCTGCGTGTAACGACCCAAGGACGGATCGTAATGCCGGTGCCAGTTGTAGTGCAAGCCCGCATTCTTGCTGGCGCTTCGGATGCCCACACGCATCCGCGCCGAGCTGGAACCACGCTCAACATCGGCCTGCCGAATGTTGACCACCAAAAATGCCTGGAAAGCGCAGGTCGTTGGCGGCGGGGCCGGTGATGGCGTGCGCGCCGCCGAAGGGGAGCCAGACGGCAGTCCACACGGCGGCTTTCGTTGCGTCCGTCATGCGGATCGGACGGGAGATATGGTCGGTGTGGACGAAGTAGGTGACGGGCGTTGCGGTAGCGACATCGGCGACGACCGCGATGGGCAGGCTTGCCCCGGACCCCGATCCGGGGTCGGTCCCGGCGTATCCCGCTTCAGGCAGCCAGATGTACTCGCGGGTGGTGGCGCCGGCGGCGTTGGCTTCCGCGATGACGTTGCCATTGCGATCGTGGATGGTGTGGATGGTGCCGTCGGCCGATCCTCAGTTGCTGATCACCCGGGTGATGAGCTGGCTCATGCCGTCCTGCCGGAGGCGGGCAAGCCACAAGTAGGTGTAGGTGCCCTTGAGCGTGCCGCCGAGGCTGATGGTCGCAAGCCGGTTGGCGGCGTTGTAAGTGTAGGCGAAGGCGGCCCCTGCCCTGTTGTCGGTCAGGATGTTGCCGGCGGCATCCCCCGCCTCCGCGGGGGCAGGCTTAGGTGAACTGCCGCACCGTCTGCGTGCCGCGCGTGATCTCCGTGACGCGATTGCTGGTCGACGGATAGCCGAGGATGTCGGTCGTCTCCGACCCGCCCGGCGGGGTTACGATCTCGTAGGTCCGGTTGCCGACGCCGTCGTAGTAGAACGTCTTCGCGCCCCACGGGCCATCGGCGTTCTGGAGCCGGTTCGTCGGCGTGTACCAGAAGCTCTGGTTGTTGGCCGCGTCGACGTTGTCCCAGATGTTGGTCAGGTTGAGCGCGTCGGTGCGCGTGTGCGCCCGGTTGATGACGTCGGTCGTGCCGTCGTAGAGGCCGAGCACGTCCAGCTCGTAGTCGAGCGTGTAGGTGTTCCAGGTGTTGAGCCCGTTGGCGAAGTCCATGGCCTGCACCAGGCGCGAGAACGGCTGGTAGACGATGCTGCTGGCGATCCCAGACCAGGGGTCGGTCGCAACCTTGCGCGTCTCGACCGCCGTGATGCGGCCCACCGCATCTACGGCTGCCTCTACGGTCTCGAGAAGTACGACGGCAATCGCGTCGCCATCGTACCGAGCACGGTGTCGTACGGCACGCTGGTGCAGAAAGTGCTCGCGGGCCTCGCCCTGTTCCTGCTCGGCCTCGGTCTGCGCAACAAGCTCAAGATGCGCTGAGGGCTGTCAGTCACGGTCATGTTTGCTGATCGGTAGAGGCCTTCGCCAGCCTGACCGGACCCCGGCCTGCGCCGGGCTGACGGGGGAGTTCGGGGCGCGCCGCCTAGCGGTCACGCCTTGCGGCGATCGGCAGGCGCACCTTCGCCGGCCGGCGGGGTCGCGCTCGGCAGCATGAGCACAGCGCCGGCATCGACGAGCGCCTTGGTCTTCGGCGCCGGCCGCAGCAGGCTTTTCACCGCCCGCGACACCACCACCTGCCCGTCGTTGGCGAAGGCCTCGTGGTTCTTCTCGATGTCCTTGAGCTCATAGCGGTAGTTGACCATCAGCCCGTGCGCCTCGCGCAGCCCCTTCTCCGACAGATCGCCCCGCCAGTTGATGGATTCGAGCCGCGCGCCGTTGCCGAGATGGAATCGCGCCACCGGATCGACGGGCTTGTTGTCGGCCGTCCGCGCCCGCGTGAAGTAGTGCGCGGCGAGCGGCATCAGGGTCGCCTTGAGCCGCTCGGCGGTTGCCGCGTCGTCCGCCCAGCCTGGATTGCGCAACCCCTTGAGCGCCTCGTGGTCGGCCGGTGTCAGGACCTGATCGGGATCGTCAGCGCGCAAGCGGTCGAGCCAGCGCGCGAAGCTCGGCACCGGCGACAGCGTGACGAAGGTCTTCAGGCTCGGCAGCTCGCGCGCCAGCTCCTCGACGACCTGCTTGATGAGGAAGTTGCCGAACGAGATGCCCTTCAGGCCGTCCTGGCAGTTGGAGATGGAATAGAACACGGCCGTCGTGGGCTCGGCGATGGGCTGGCTGCGCCGCGCTGCATCGAGCACGGGCCGGATCGCCTGCGGCGTCTCATGGGCGAGCGCCACCTCGACGAAGATCAAGGGCTCGTCGATCAGCGAGGGATGGAAGAAGGCAAAGCAGCGCCGGTCGGCCGGATCGAGGCGGCGGCGCAGGTCCTCCCAGCCGTTGATGGCGTGGACGGCCTCATAGGCAATGATCTTTTCCAGGATCGCCGCCGGCGTCTGCCAGTCGATGCGGCGCAGCACGAGAAAGCCGCGGTTGAACCACGAAACGAAGAGGTGCCTGAGGTCCGCGTCGACGGCGGCGAGGCTCGTGTCGTCAGACGGCATGCGCAACAGGTCCCGGCGCATGCCGACGATTTCGGCGGTCGCCCCCGGCGCGAGATTGAGACGGCGGAAGAACTCCTGGCGCGGGCTCTCGACGGCGGCCTGCAAGCGGGAAAGCGCGGCCTCGCCGGGCGCCGCCCTGTAAGCCTCGACCGCCGCCGCCACCGCCCCGCCGTCCGGGCGCAGCGTGTGGGCGAGATAGCGGAAGAAAGCGCGCCGCTCCTCGCCGCCGAGGATGCGGTAGTGCTGCAGGATCTGCCGGGCGATGGCGACGCCGGAGGCTTCGCCGCGCCCCGAGACGAGGGCATCGACGAGAAGCTGCATGCCCCGCTCGGGCTCCTCGCCGAACAGTGACTTCGGCAGGAGCGCGCGGCCCTGCTCGGCGACCGTGTTGAGCAACTCCTGGAGAAACGAGACGTTCATGCCGGAACGCTCCTGTGTGGATGACGAATGCAGCCGCCATGATTGACCTGCAATCGCAACCGATGATTAACCAATCGTTAGGGAAATCGTTCGAACGTCGGCGTGTCGAGAGTGCGGCAGGCGTGCCGCGCGCCAGCCTTCAGGACCCGAGCATTCAGGATTTAGCGTCATGTCGCGTAGCGCAAGTACCGCAGAGGGCCTGAAGTCCTCGCTCCTGCCCGTCAAGAACGACACCGGCCGCATCGCCTTCTGCGGACCCTACATCCTGTCGGCATTGACCGGCTATCCCATCAGCCGCGTCGAGGCCGAGATCAACCGCCACCGCAACCTCCCGGCCGACGCCCATATCGAGGGTACGTGGCCCGAGGAGGTGGCCGCCGCAGCGTCCGCGCTCGGCTACACGATGACGCTCGTCGCCGACTATCTCCACCTCGACCGCAAGGACTGCCCGACGCTGTGGTCGTGGATGCAGAAGCCGCGCAACGCCTGGCGCTACTACCTGCTCGCCATCCACACGGGCAAGGAAGCCCACTGGATCCTCATCAAGGGCGTCAAGATCTGTGACACCTACACCCAGGGCCAGTGGAAGTTCGTGTGCGACGGCCCCCATCGCGGCCGCCGCATCTTCTGGATTTTCGAGATCGCCCCGAGCCACGGCGTTGCCGCGCCGGTCGACGGCATCATGAGCCGCAGCGCGCCGAAAGAGACGCCCGCGCGCCCGCCGCTCTCAGCCGATCTGGCGTCCGGCTCGCAGGCCCGCGCCGGTCAATCCTTCGCCCGCTCCACGTAGGAGCCGTCGGCCGTCATGACGATCACGCGCGTGCCGGCCCCGATGTGCGGCGGCACCATGATGCGCGCGCCGTTCGACAGGATCGCCGGCTTATAGGACGAGGACGCCGTCTGACCTTTAACGACCGGGTCGGCCTCGACGATCTCGAGGGTGACGCGCTGCGGCAGCTCGATGGCGATGGGGTTGCCCTCGTGCAGCGACAGCTTGCAGCCCATGCCTTCCTGCAGCCAGATGCTGTAGTCGCCGACGACGTCCTTGGAGACGAGCACCTGATCGAACGTTTCGGGGTGCATGAAGGTGAAGCCGGATTCGTCCTCGAAGAGGTAGTTGTAGTCGACCTCCTCCACGAAGGCGCGCTCGACCTGGTCGGTCGTCCGGTAGCGCTCGACGATCTTCACGCCGTCGGCGATGCGGCGCATCTCGAGGTGCGTCACCGGCGTACCCTTGCCGGGGTGGATGTTCTCCGCGCTCATGACGACGGCGAGCTTGCCGTCGATATCGAGCACATTGCCCTTGCGCACCGAGCTTGCGATAATCTTGACCACGAACGGCTTCTCCCATCGCGAGGCGGGGGACCACCCGCCCGCTCGCGCCGGCGCCGTCCTGACGGCCTCGTCATTACCTCTTGAGGATCGGCGCCTTCTAGCCGTTTGCGGCGACTTGGCCAAGGGGCGAGGTGAGGTGGCCGGATTACGGCACGCCGCTCCCCGTCCCGCGACATCGTTCACCCCACGCCCGGAGACCCGCTGCTTGTCGAACGCTGCCGCCTGGTGGTCGCCATCCGCGCATGCCGATCGCCGCCCGTTGCTTCTCGCGCGCGCCACGATCCGCGACCGCATCCGCCGGCTGTTCGCCTCCCGCCGCTTCATCGAGGTCGAGACGGGCTCGCTCGCGATCTCGCCCGGCAACGAGACCCACCTCCATGCCTTCCCGACGACGGCTATCGGCACCGATCTGGCCGCACGCCAGGTCTACCTGCGCACGAGCCCCGAGTTCGCCATGAAGAAGCTGCTCGCCGCCGGCGAGCCCCGCATCTTCGAGTTCGCCGCATCCTTCCGCAATCGCGAGCGCGGGCCCCTGCATGCGCCCGAGTTCACCATGCTGGAATGGTATCGCGCCGGTTCGCAGGGTTACGGCACGCCGATCGAGGACCCCTTTCAGCACATGATCGAGGATGCGGCGGCCGTCGTCTATGCCGCCGCCGACGCGCTCGGCACCGCGACGATGCGCTTTCGCGACCGTGCAGTGCGCCTCGATCACTACCGCCAGATGACCGTCGCGGAGGCTTTCGCCCGCCACCTCGACCTGAGGGACGACCTCGCGCGCCGCCTCATCGAGGCACCCCACCGTGAAGAACTCGCCAGCGTGGCCCGTGACCGCGGCCATCGCATCGGGGAGGACGAGACCTGTTCCAGCCTGTTCAGCCGGCTGATGGCCGACATCGAGCCGGCGCTCGGCATCGGCACGCTCCTCATACTGACGGACTATCCGATCGGCGAGTGCGCGCTAGCCAAACCGCACCGGAGCAATCCCGCCGTCGGCCAGCGTTTCGAGGTCTATGCCTGCGGCGTCGAGCTCGCCAACGGCTTTGCCGAGTTGGACGATGGGCCGGTGCAGCGTCGCAACCTCGAGGCGCAGATGGCCGAGCGCGCCCGCATCTACGGCGACACCTATCCCATCGACGAGGAGTTCATCGCCGCCGTCGGCCACCTCCGGGACGCCACCGGCTGCGCCATGGGCTTCGACCGCCTCGTCATGCTGCTGACCGGTGCCCCGAGCGTTGAAGCCGTCCGCTGGACGCCGTTCCCCGCATGACGAAGCCCGATCGACGCGAACTCAGGACGATCGACGACCTCGTCCGCGCTGGCCTCGTGGCGGAGGCGGACGCTGCGCAGCTCACCCCAGTTGCCCAACGCTACGCCGTCGCCATCACCCCGTCGGTCGCGACGCTGATCGACCCAGCCGACCCGGCCGACCCCATCGCCCGCCAGTTCGTGCCCGCACCCGCCGAACTGATCCAGCACCCCGCCGAGCACGAGGACCCGATCGGGGACGCCGAAAAATCCCCCGTCGCAGGCATCGTCCACCGTTATCCCGACCGCGTTTTGCTCAAGCTCGTCGGTGTGTGCCCGGTCTACTGCCGCTTCTGCTTCCGCCGCGAGATGGTGGGCCCCGGGGCTGGGACGTCATTGAGCGAGGCCGAGGTGACGGCAGCCCTCGCCTATATCGCGGCGCGCCCATCGATCTGGGAGGTCATCGTCACGGGCGGAGACCCGCTCATCCTGTCGCCGCGCCGCATCGCCGCGATCACGCAGCGCCTCGCGGCTGTCGCCCACGTAAAGACGGTGCGCTGGCACACCCGCGTACCCGTCGTCGCCCCCGACCTCGTCACCGATGACATGACCGCCGCGCTCACAAGTGGCCGGACCGCGACCTGGCTTGCCGTGCACGCCAACCACCCGCGCGAGTTCACGCCGTCAGCGCGCGCGGCCATCGCCCGCCTCTCCGGCGCCGGGATCGGCCTCGTCAGCCAATCGGTGCTGTTGGCTGGCGTCAACGACGACGCCGATACGCTCGAAGCCCTGATGCGCGTCTTCCTCGAAGCACGCATCAAGCCGTACTATCTGCACCACCCCGATCTTGCGCCCGGCACGACCCATTTCCGCGTGCCGATTGCGCGCGGACAGGCCCTGATGGCCGAGCTGCAGCGCCGCGTCTCCGGCCTCGCCATGCCGGCCTACGTGCTCGACATCCCCGGCGCGCACGGCAAGGTGCCGCTGACGGGTCCGCACATCGATGCGATCGCCCACGACGGCAGCTATACGATCCGCGACCGGCACGGCGGTCTGCATCGCTATTTCGACGCCTGCTGAGCCGTCCTCACGCACGCTCCGCACCGTAGTAGATCGTGACGACGTGCTGCGCCTCGGCGAAGAACAGCCAGCGCTCGACGAGGAGACCGACGGCACACGCCAGTGCCGCAAGCAGCGCGAGCGCGATGGCGAGCCACGTCGAGACCACCGGCAGCAGCAGGAGCGCGGCCGCCGGAACGACGAAGCCGAGCACCTGTGCGATGCCGCGCAAGCGTGCTGCATGCCGGCGGCCCACCCGATAGCCCATCTCGCGCATGACGAAGTTGGGCTCGGTGTGCGGCGGATCGAGGGGGCGCACCGCGCCGAAGCGCCCGAGTCCCGTTGCGCTCTCGGCCGTGTGCGTTCGGCCTGCCGTATCGCCCGCCCACCACCAGTGACGCTTGGCAAGGAGCCCAAGCGCGAGGAGGCCGGCGGCCGGCACGACAGTCATCGCCGTTGGCACCGAGGCCATGGCGATCAGCACATGGAACAAGAGCCCGCCACTGCCCAGCGCCAGCAGGACGTAGATCGGCGCGGTCGCCGGGTGATGCCAGCGGCGCACCGTTGTAAGGCAAGCGTAGATCATGCCCGTCGTCCACACCGTGGCCAGTGCCAGCCCGGCCGCGGCGACCGCCACCAGCCCGAAGATGAAGCCGCGCTCGTTGGTGAAGACCCACAGCAGGCCGAACAGGCCCGCCGGGACATACGTTGCAACCGCCAGGACGCCCTCGCGCGACAGCCACGACGTGCGCCACTGACTGAAAGCCCGCCACGCCCGTTCCGGGCGGCCCAGGTGCAACGTCGACGTGGCAAGGCCCGCCGTCACCAACAGGAGTGCGAGGCCGATGCCCACCACACCCACCGGCCACGACAGCGGGATGAGCCCGAGCACGGCGCCAGCACCGAGCCACGCCAGAAGCCCGTACCCGGCGCCCGAGGCCGTCGTGAAGATAATGACTGAGTATGCGGGATGCATAAAAGTCAGCGCGCCCTATCGGCTCAACTGCTGATCGACCCAGGCGAACAGCCGCTCGGCGAGTGAACCATCAGACGCCGCGCTGGCGCCAGGGCTCGCCGCATCGGCCGCGCCGGCGCCAGCCGCTGCGTCACGCCGCGGCCGGGGCGGCAGGTACTTGTTCACCGGCCGATAGCCCATCTCCGGCAACAGGTCATAGCCGCCCCTCTCAGCCACAAGGCGAGAGACAGAGCTCTCGGGATCGCCGAGATCGCCGAAGTGGCGCGCTCCCGTCGGGCAGGCGCGCACGCAGGCCGGAATGCGGTCGGCCGGCTCGATCGTCTCGTTGTAGATGCGGTCGATGCACAGCGTGCACTTCTTCATGACGCCGTGCGCGTAATCGTATTCGCGAGCCCCGTACGGACAGGCCCAAGAACACAGCTTGCAGCCGATGCACAGGTCTGGATCGACGAGCACGATCCCGTCGGCAGCACGCTTGTAGGAGGCGCCCGTCGGACAGACCGTCACGCAGGCCGGCGTCTCGCAATGGAGGCACGAGCGGGGAAAGTGCACGGTGCGGCTGGTCGGCCCCTCGCCGACATCATAGCTGTGCACCCGGTTGAGCCACGCGCCGTGGGGATCGGCGCCGTAAGGATCCTGGTCGGACAGCGGCGCCGAGTATCCGCCCGTGTTCCATTCCTTGCAGCTCGTGGCGCAGGCCTGACAGCCGACACACGTATCGAGGTCGATGACGAGGCCGAGCTTGACGCCCGTCGATGGCGGCAGCGCTGTCACGAGGCATGCTCTCGTCGGATCATCTCGCACACGTGCTGGTAGGTCGCCTCGGCGCTCTGGTCAGCCGGGAAAACGGGGTAGAGCACGGACTCGATGACGCCGTCCCGGATGATCATCGTCAGCCGCTTCAGATAAGTCGTGCCGTCGACATCGAAAGTCGGCAGCCGCAACGCTCTCGTCAAGCGCAAGCCTTCGTCGCTGAGCACGGGATAGCCGATGCCGAGGCGCTCGATCATTTCGCGCTGGTAGGCCGCAGTATTGGTGCTGAGACCGAGGATGCGCACCCCGAGGGCGGCGAAGTCCTCAGCAAGGTCGCGAAAGCCGAGCGCCTGCGGCGTGCAGCCGATCGCCCCCGGGATCGCCTCGAAGGCCTCGGGGAACGGCACGCCCGGGATGCGTGTGCGCGGATAGGCGAACACGACCGTGCGGATGCTGCCGAGGCGGGACAGGTTGACGTCGACACCCGAGGTCGCCGGCAGCGCGATATCCGGCAACGCCATGCCCGCCAGATGCCGCCCCCCGCCATCATCTGCCGGCGCGGGCACGCTCGTTGATGACGTCTGCTCCTCGTCGGTCATGCGATCCTCCCGTCCACGTCTTTCCCCGCGTCGTTGTACCGACGGCTGATTGTCGTTCGTTGAGCGCAACGCTGCGAATTCGAGACGAACGTTCTTCAATTTGCGAACTCCGCGCCGAACATCGAAACGGCCGGCGACGGCGGCAGCGGGCTCGGAACCACCGGCTCGAACAGCGGGCTCGTCGCGTGCGCCTCGTGGGGAAGGCAACGCTCGATGCGCACCTTGAGGTCGTACCAGGCCGCCTGCCCCGTCACCGGATCGGAGTTCGAGAACCGGTATCCGCCCTCGCGTGCCGGCAGCAATTCGCCGATCAGGTGATTGAGCAGGAAGCCCTGCCGCGCTTCGGGGGCCTCTGCTGCAAGGCCCCAGGCTCCGCCGCGCTTGCCGATTGCGTTCCAGGTCCAGACGGTATCGGCGTTGCATCCCTCCATGAGCCGCACCTGGCACCGCACGCGGCCGAGCTCGCCGACGATCCACACCCAATCGTCGTCGCCGACGCCGAGCTCCCGTCCCTTGGCGCGGTTCATGTAGAGGCGGTTGCGCGCGGTGATCTGGCGCAGCCACGCATTCTGCGATCCCCAGGAATGGTACATGTGCATGGGGCGCTGAGTGATCGCCGACAGGGGGTACTCACCCGTCGTCCCCGTCGCTTCGAACGGCGCATGCCAGAACGGCAGCGGATCGAAGTGGCTGGCGATGCGTTCGCGGTGGCTCTCCGGCGGCAGCGCCGTGCCGTGGCCCTGTGCGGCGAGGCGAAAGCGCTGCAACGGCTCGCTGTAGAGCTGGAACGTGAGCCTGAGCCCGCTCGTCACGTAGCCTGCCGACGTCGCGAAATCGAGATAGTGCCGGTTGGCGAACTTGTAGTAGCGCTGGTTCGCGGCAAGCTCGTGCACGAAGAACCCGCCGTTCTCGAGGTAGGTATCGACCTGGTTCGGATTGGGATCGCCGACGTGGGCGTCTTTCCCGTCCGCGCCCCGCCAGCCGACGAGCGGCCCCACGCCCGGCAGCCGCTCGTGATTGGCGATGTAGTCGGGATAGCCACCAGGATACCTGGGCGAGCCATCCTCGTTGGTGAAGCCGGGCAGGCCCAACCGTCCGGCGAGATCGATCAGCACCTCCTGGAAGCCTCGCACATCCCGGTCCGGCTCCACGACCGGATGGCGGATGGCATCGGCGACGCGGTCGGCGTCCGAGATCGGCCGGTCGAGCATCGATATGCAGTCGAAGCGCTCGAGGTAGGTGGTGTCGGGCAGAATGAGATCGGCGAACGCGACCATCTCGGAGTTGTAGGCATCCGAGTAGATGATCTTGGGGATCTTGTAGGCACCCGTCGCCGGGTCCTTAGCCGTCAGGTGCTCGATGACCCCCTTGGTGTTCATCGTCGAGTTCCAGCCCATGTTGGCCATGTACAGGAACAGCACGTCGATGGGGTAGGGATCGGCGAGGGCCGCGTTGGTGATGACCATGTGCATCAGGCCGTGGGCGGCGAGCGGGGCGTCCCAGGAGAACGCCTTGTCGATGCGCATGGGCCGGCCGTCGGGGTCGAGCAGCAGGTCCTCCGGGCCGTGCGGAAAACCGAGGTGCGGGCCTCCCAGCGGCTCGCCAGCCTTGATCTGCCCGGGCTTGCCGTGCGGCTTCAATCGCGGCGGGATCATCTTCGGGTAGGGCGGCTTGTAGCGGAAGCTGCCGGGCGTATCGATGGCACCGATGAGGATCTGCAGGAGGTGGATCAGGCGGCAGGTCTGGAAGCCGTTGGCGTGCGCCGAGATACCGCGCATGGCGTGCATCGCGACCGGCCGGCCGATCATCGTGTCGTGCGCACGCCCCGCCCAGTCGATCCACGGCACGTCGAGCACCACCTCCTCGCGGAATGCCGCGTGGGCGATCTCGGCGGCGATGCGGCGGATGGTGGCGGCAGGGATGCCGGTGATGCCGGCCGCCCGCTCCGGGCTCCAGGCTTCATCGAGATAGCGCTCGGCGATCAGCGCGAACACGGGCCGCGCCCGGCGGCCGTCCGGCAAGGTGAAAACGCCCGACAGCGCCGGATCGACATCGGCGCGTTCCGCGTCGAGGAAGGCCTTGGCGGTGCGGCACCACGCGAGCGGCCGGCCCTTGTCGTTGCGCGCAAAGAGCCCGTTGTCGGCACCCCCGGGGTTGTCGACCACCAGCCAGGACACGTTGGTGTAGCGCACGAGATAGTCGACATCGATCTGCCGGGCCGCGAGCAGTTCGTGAATCAGCGCGCCGACGAAGGCACCGTCCGTGCCGGGCTTGATGCCGATCCACTCGTCAGCAATGGCGTTGTAGCCCGTTCGCACCGGGTTCACCGACACGAACTTGACGCCGCGCTTCTTGAGCTTGCCGAGCGCAATCTTGATCGGGTTCGAGGCATGGTCCTCGGCGACGCCGAACATGATGAAGTAGCGCGTGTGATCCCAATCGGTGTCCCCGAACTCCCAGAACGAGCCGCCGAACGTATACATCCCGGCGGCCGCCATGTTCACGGAGCAGAAGCCCCCGTGCGCTGCGAAGTTAGGCGTACCGAACTGCATTGCCCACCAGCCGGTGAGCGATTGGCTCTGGTCACGTCCCGTGAACAGCGCGAGGCGCTTGGGGTCCTTGGCGCGCACGTCGCCCATCCACTGTGTGGCCAGCGTCAACGCTTCGTCCCAGGAGATTTCCTTGAAGTCGCCGGAGCCGCGAGGGCCCACGCGCAGCAGCGGGGCCGTGAGACGTGCAGGCGAATAGTGCTGCATGATGCCGGCGGAGCCTTTGCCGCAAATCACGCCCTTGTTCACTGGGTGGTCGCGGTTGCCCTCGATGTAGCGGACCTTGCCATCCTTCAGGAACACGCGGATGCCGCAGCGGCAGGCGCACATGTAGCACGTGGTGGTCTTGATCTCGTCGGCCGGGGAGGCGGACAGCGCAACGGTGGGCTCTTGGATCTGTGGCAAGGGGTGACCTTTGGCAACCGGGGACTGCGCGCAGATGGCGGGTTCGGAGGCACCGTAGTCGAGCCGCTCGGGCGAAACTAGAACCCCAGGCGCGAGAACAGCTTTGCGGCGCACGCGCTGCCCACGCCTCACTATGTAAATGCCACGGCCTTTTGCCGCAAACTTATTGCTGCGCCAACACTTTCGGGAAAGCGGCGTACGCGCATACACGCGCAGGCTTCGCTTTACCACCGGCCGCTTCCTGCTAGAGTGTTATCAAGCAGCAACGACAATGACGTCCCCCAGGGCCAGGTCCGTGTGGCCCAAGTGGGACGCAGGAGAAATGAACGTGGAGGGTCCGAAAGGCCATAACGGCGGGCACACCGTGCCTACCGCGGCACCCGGGCACGCAACCGGCTCAGCCGATCTGCGTGGATTGCCTCCGGCTGACTGCGCGCCGCCCGCGAACCCGGCCCAGATCCCTTCGCATCCGGCGCCTCAGAATGGCGACGCGCTGTCGGCGCCGGCATTGCCACCTGCCCACCAACCGCGTGGTCACGACGCCTTTCGCCATCAGCGCAACTTGCCCGCCGACAAGGTGTACGCCGCCCTTGACCTGGGCACCAACAATTGCCGCCTGTTGGTGGCCCGGCCCTCCCGGCGCGGCTTCAAGGTGATCGACGCCTTCTCGCGCATCATCCGCCTCGGCGAGGGCGTCTCGATCACGGGGCGCCTGTCGGACGATGCCATGGCGCGCACGATAGACGCCCTGCAAGTGTGCGCGAACAAAATCAAGCGGCACCAGGTGGCGCGCGCCCGTCTGGTCGCTACCGAGGCCTGCCGCCTCGCTGGCAACGCACCGGATTTCCTGAACAAAGTGCACCGAGCCACCGGGCTGACGATCGAGATCGTGAGCCAGGAAACAGAGGCACGGCTCGCCGTTTCGGGCTGCTCCTCGCTGATCGACATGTCGAGCGATTTCGCTCTGGTGTTCGACATCGGCGGTGGCTCTTCGGAATTGATCTGGCTGGATCTGAGGCGGCGCCGCAATCATCGGCGCGGTCCCCACGACCGCCTGGATATGCAGGGCTGCGTGGCCGCATGGACGTCGCTCCCTGTGGGCGTCGTCACCCTCGCCGAGCGGTTCGGGGGGCAATTCGTTGACCGCGAGCTGTTCAACGGCATGGTGTGCCACGTGGCGCGCCTGCTCGCACCGTTCGAGGATAAGCACGGCCTGCGCGCCCAGATCGACGCGTCGCAGACGCACCTGCTTGGGACCTCGGGCACCGTCACCACGCTGGCGGGCGTCCACATGGGCCTGCCGCGCTACGAGCGCGCCAAGGTCGACGGCTACTGGCTCGAGACTCCCCAGGTCCGCGCCGTGACGGAGCAACTGCTCGACGCCACGTATGAAGAACGTATTGCCCAGCCCTGCATTGGGCGCGAGCGGGCGGATCTGGTGCTTGCCGGCTGCGCGATCCTGGAGGCGGTTCTGCAGATGTGGCCATGCCCACGCCTGCGCGTTGCCGATCGGGGTCTGCGGGAAGGCATTCTGACGATGCTCATGGCCGAGGACGGCGCCCACAGGGCGAGCGGCCGGCCGGGCTTCTGGAGGCGGTAAAATGGCATCAGGCCGTAGCGGATCGGGCGGCGGTGGCCCGCGCCAGCTCAAGGTGCGCCTCAAGACCGCCAAGCAGCGCAAGCCCTCGTCCCAGCGCTGGCTGGAGCGGCAGCTGAACGACCCCTATGTGGCCGCAGCCAAGGCCAAGGGCTTTCGCTCGCGCGCTGCGTTCAAGCTCATCGAGATCGACGACAAGTATCATCTCCTCAAGCCCGGCAAGCGTGTGATCGACCTGGGTGCGGCCCCCGGCGGCTGGAGCCAGATCGCGGCCGATCGCGTCAAGTCGATCGAGGGCAAGGGCCAGGTGGTTGCCATCGACCTGCTGCCGGTGGAGCCGGTGGCGGGCGCCACGATCCTGCGGCTCGACTTCATGGACGACAGCGCGCCGGGTCAGCTGAAGGGCCTGTTGCGCGACGGGCGCGCCGACATTGTACTCTCCGACATGGCGGCAGAAGGCACGGGCCACAACCGCACAGACCACTTGCGCATCATCGGCCTTGCGGAGGCCGCCGCGGACTTCGCCTGCGATGTGCTGACACCAGGCGGCGCCTTCCTGTGCAAAGTGTTCCAGGGCGGCACTGAGAAGGAGTTGCTGGAGCTTCTGAAGAAGTCGTTTACCACGATCCGCCACGTGAAGCCCCCGGCGAGCCGCTCCGGCTCTGCCGAACTCTATGTGCTGGCCACCGGATTCCGCGGGCGGTGACCGATCCGAAGTCCGCAACCCTTGCGCGCATCTTCATAGACCTGTTGCGCGGGTCTTGCACTGCTAGCGCCCGCGACCTTCGCACCGCCTTCCGCTGATTCGATCCGGGTGCTAAGAGAGCGTTTGGAGCGATTCCAAGACAGGTCGGCTGGTCTCGGAGCGTGGTGAGCCTGAAGGGGCTCGGCGCGCCCGTTCTCGGCCATCCGCATTCCGGCCCGCAGCTTCCGAACTGCCCCGAAAATGCGTGATAGCTCAGAAGCCTAGCGGCTCTCCGGCCCCTCTGGAATCCAGCTAAGGAGAACCCACGCATGGCGCAGCGCCCCGCCTTGGACGACGCTTCCCCCGCTCTCACCTTCGACGACGTGCTGCTCGTACCCCGGCCCTCCGACGTGCTGCCGGGCGAAGTGGACGTCTCCTCGCGCATCACGAGGGAGATTTCGGTGCGCATTCCAATTATCTCCTCGGCCATGGACACGGTGACGGAAGGCCGCCTGGCCATCGCCATGGCCCAGTCGGGCGGCATCGGCGTCGTGCATCGGAACCTCGCGCCTGAAGTGCAGGCCGAGCAGGTGTCGATGGTCAAGCGCTACGTCTCCGGCATGGTACTGAACCCCGTCACCATCAATCCCGGCGAGACGCTCGAGCGTGCGCTGCAGCTGATGGATGCCAAGAACATCTCTGGCGTGCCGGTGGTCGAGGCGTCGAGCGGCAAGCTCGTCGGCATCCTCACCAATCGCGACGTGCGCTTCGCCCGCAACATGGCGACGCCGGTGTCCGAACTGATGACGCGCAAGCTGATCACGGTGAAGGAAGGCGTCGATCGCGACGAAGCGCAGAAGCTGCTGCACCAGAACCGGATCGAAAAGCTTCTGGTGGTGGACGACAGCTATCGCTGCATCGGCCTGATCACGGTGAAGGACATCGAGAAGGCGCACAAGTATCCCAATGCCTGCAAGGACGACCAGGGACGCCTGCGCGTGGCCGCCGCCACCAGCGTCGGCGCCGACGGCTTCGAGCGCGCCGAGCGCCTCATCGACGCGGGCGTCGATCTGATCGTGGTCGATACCGCACACGGCCATTCGAGCCGCGTGCTGGAGATGGTGACGCGGATCAAGAAGCTATCGAACCGCGTGCAGGTGATCGCAGGCAATGTCGCGACAGGCGACGGCACAAAGGCGCTGATCGATGCTGGCGCGGATGCGGTGAAGGTGGGCATCGGCCCCGGCTCGATCTGCACGACGCGCATCGTGGCGGGCGTTGGCGTGCCGCAGCTCACGGCCATCATGGATTCGGTAGAAGTGGCGCGAAAGCAGGACGTGCCCGTGATCGCCGATGGCGGAATCAAGTTCTCGGGCGATCTCGTGAAGGCTCTGGCCGCCGGCGCCGAATGCGTGATGATCGGCTCGCTGCTTGCGGGCACCGACGAGGCGCCGGGCGAGACCTACCTTTACCAGGGCCGCACGTACAAGGCCTATCGCGGCATGGGATCAGTGGGCGCCATGGCGCGCGGCAGTGCCGACCGCTACTTCCAGCAGGAAGTGAAGGACACGTTGAAGCTCGTGCCGGAAGGCATCGAGGGCCAGGTCCCTTACAAGGGCCCCGTGGATGGCGTGTTGCACCAGCTCGTCGGTGGCCTGCGGGCCGGCATGGGCTATGTCGGTGCGGCCAACCTCAAGGCGCTGCGCGAGCGTGCCCGCTTCATCCGCGTGTCGGGTGCAAGCCTCGCGGAAAACCATCCGCATAGCGTCGGCATCACCCGCGAGGCGCCGAACTACCAGCGCAGCTCGTGAGGAAGCGGAGTATCTAGGTCAGGTCGAGCCGAAGGCGAAATGCGACGGCGACGATGTCGGGCTTCGCTGAGCCCATCCCGGCCTGCCCGTTCCACTACTCGAAGGATCTCGATGTGAACCAGGTCGCCATTCTCTACCCCGTCTTCGTGCAGGTACTTCTGGTTTATGTCGTGGCCATGCTGATGTCGCGGGCGCGGCGACGCGCGATCAAGACGCCCGATCGCGAGACCATGCGCTCAGTGGCCATGGGAGATTTCGCGTGGCCGGACGATGCCGCCAAGTGCGCTGCGAACTACACCAACCAGTTCGAGATCCCGGTGCTGTTCTATGCTGTCGCGGCCTTCGCACTGATCGTGAAGGGCGCCGATACGATTATGATCGCGCTCGCCTGGGTGTTCGTGCTGTCGCGCTTGTTGCATGCCTATATCCATATCGGGTCCAACCGCGTAAAGATCCGCGCGCCGGTGTTCATGCTGGGCGCGCTGGTGGTGCTGATCATGTGGGTGAAGCTCTTCCTACACGTCGCCTTAGTCTGAGATGCGGCCTGCAGCCCACATCCGCTCGGCAGTTGATGTCTATACCGAGATCTCGACGCGGCATCGTCCGGCAGCAACAGCGCTTTCTGATTGGGGCAAGGCGCACCGCTTCGCGGGCTCCGGTGACCGCAGCGCCATCGGCAACCTCGTCTACGACGCCCTGCGGCGCGCGCGCTCGCTCGCCGCGCAGATGCAGAGCGAGAGCCCGCGCGCGATCGTGCTGGCGGCGGCCCCGCGTGCACTCGGCCTCTCGATCGAAGAGATTATCGCCGGTGCCGATGGCGGCCCCCATACGCTGTCACCGCTGACGCAGGCAGAGAAGGCCGGCCTCTCGCGGACGCTACCCGCAGACACGCCAGCCGACATCGCAGGCGATCTTCCGGCCTGGCTGAGCGCCTCTTACGCGCGCGTGTTCGGAGACAGGATGGCAGAAGAAGGCGCGGCACTCGCCGTCCGCGCGCCCGTCGATCTGCGCGTCAATGGGCTGAAAGCCGATCGCGCGCAGGCGCTGGAGGCGCTTGCCAGGTTCGGCGCCATCGCCACGGCCTACTCACCGCTTGGTGTGCGCCTGCCGCCGCCCGAGGGCCGCGCACGCCAGCCCAACGTGGAGGCCGAGACGGCGCACGGCCGTGGCTGGTACGAGGTCCAGGACGAAGGCTCCCAGATCGCGGCGCTGATGGCGCGGGCCGCACCGGGCGAGCAGGTGCTCGACCTGTGTGCGGGCGCCGGCGGCAAGACCCTCGCTTTCGCTGCGACGATGCAGAACACCGGCGCCATCGTTGCCTACGACGACGATCGCATGCGCCTGCGCCCCATCTTCGAACGGCTGACCCGTGCAGGAGCCACCAATGTGCAGGTGCTCGAAGCGGGCGATACTGTCGCATTGGCCAAACTTGGCGCGCGCTTCGATCTCGTGTTCGTGGACGCGCCCTGCACCGGCACCGGCTCATGGCGCCGCCGCCCCGACGCCAAATGGCGGCTCAGGCCGCAGGCACTGGTGCAGCGCCTCAAGGATCAGGCGGCTATTCTCGAGACCGCGGCGGCCCATGTGAAGCCCGGCGGCAGGCTCGTCTATGTCACGTGCTCCGTGCTGCCCGAGGAGAACACGGACCGCGTCGCGGACTTCCTGACCACGCACACCGCGTTCGAGGCGGTGCCCTGGCGCAGGGTTTGGGGCGAGGCCGTGTCCGAAGCCCCCCAGCTTGCCTCCGCCGATGGTGGCGAGCACGGCCTGCTGCTCACGCCGGCCCGCCATGGGACCGATGGGTTCTTCGTCGCCGTGATGAAGCGCAGGCCCTAGCCTTGTGCCTACCCAGCAGGCATCCCGAAGACAGCTGGGCGGCATCTCGCACCTGGGCATCATCCGAGAGCCAGCGGCACTTCCAGCGGTTGTAGCCGCAGCCCGCGCGATCGCGATGGGCGCGCGCTGACGCGACACGCATTCCAGACCTGCGCGCACCTGTAGGCAAACGGCGCTGGCCAACGCGGCCCCGAGCGCCTATTTTGGCGCGTTTTTCGGCGCCCCCCTGGCTTCTCCGTAGGGGCCGTCCTTTCAATCGAGAGACATCCATGAGCCTCAAAGGTCCCGTGCCGCAACCCGGCATCCTCGACATCGACCCGTATGTCCCAGGCGAGAGCACTACGCCCGGCGGCATCAAGCCGATCAAGCTGTCCTCGAACGAGACGCCGCTAGGCCCTAGCCCGATGGCAATCGCCGCGTTCAAGGCCGAGGCGGACCATCTCGAGCGCTACCCCGACGGCGGCGCCACGGCGCTGCGCAAGGCGCTCGGCGAGCGCTACGGCCTCAACCCGGACCGCCTCGTGTGCGGCGCGGGCTCGGACGAGCTCATCAGTATCATCACGCACGCCTACGTAGGCCCCGGTGACGAGGTGGTCTACGCCGAGCACGGCTTCCTCATGTACAAGCTCGCGACGCTCGCGTGCGGCGGCACGCCGAAGCCGGTGAAGGAAAAGGCGCTCACTGCCGACGTGGACGCCATGCTTGCGGCCGTGACGCCGAAGACCAAGATCGTGTTCCTCGCAAACCCGAACAATCCCACGGGCACCTACATCCCGCACGAAGAAGTGCGCCGCCTGCATAACGGGCTGCCTGCGCACGTGATCCTGGTGCTGGACGCCGCCTACTCCGAGTACGTGCGCCGCAACGACTACGAGGCAGGCGTCGAGCTCGTGGCATCCAGCGAGAACGTCGTGATGATGCGCACGTTCTCGAAAATCTACGGGCTCGCGGCCCTGCGCCTCGGCTGGGCCTACTGCCCCGCCGGCATCGCCGACGTCATGAACCGCACGCGCGGGCCGTTCAACGTCAGCTCGCCCGCCATCGCGGCCGGCATCGCGGCACTCTCGGACCGCGGGCACCTCGACGAGGCCGTGGCCCACAATGACCGCTGGCTGCCGTGGGTGGACGCCGAGTGCAAGAAGCTCGGCCTCGGCACGACGCCGAGCGTCGGCAACTTCCTGCTCATCCACTTCCCCACCGAGGCCGGCAAGGACGCCGCTGCGGCAGACGCATTCCTGAAAGGCCGCGGCATCATCCTGCGGCGCGTGGCGGCGTACGGCCTCCCCCAGTGCCTGCGCATGACCATCGGCACCGAGGACGACAACCGCAAGGTGATTTCCGCGCTCGCGGAGTTCACGGAGCGCAAATGACAACGCCGGCATCCGAGCGCACCTCTCCGCCGCTGTTTAAGCGCGTGGCGCTGATCGGCGTGGGCCTGATCGGCTCCTCGCTGTCGCATGCGATGCGGCGCGCGGGCCTGGCGGGTGCCATCACCGCGCATGCGCAAAGCGCCCAGACGCGCGAGACGGTGATGCGACTCGGCCTCGCCGACGCGGCCTTTGCCACGGCGGCCGAGGCGGTGCAGGGGGCGGACCTGGTCATCCTGTGCACGCCGGTGGGCGTCTACGGGCGCATCGCCGAGGAGATCGGACCGCACCTGCAGACGGGAGCCATCCTCACCGACGTCGGCTCCGTGAAGGGCGCGGTGGTAAAGGACGTCGGCCCCCATATGCCAGCGGGCGTACATTTCATTCCCGGCCATCCGATCGCGGGCACCGAGCACTCGGGCCCAGAGTCTGGTTTTGCCGAGCTGTTCGACGGCCGCTGGTGCGTGCTTACTCCCGTGGCAGGTGCCGATCCGGCAGCGGTGGAAAAGCTCGTCACCTTCTGGCAGCGCTGCGGCAGCAACGTCGAGGTGATGGACGCCAATCACCACGACATGGTGTTGGCCGTCACCAGCCACATCCCGCATCTGATCGCCTTCAGCATCGTCAACACCGCGCGCCACCTGGAGCGCGTCACCGACAGCGAAGTGATCAAGTTCTCCGCCGGCGGCTTCCGTGACTTCACGCGCATCGCCGCCTCCGATCCCGTGATGTGGCGCGACGTGTTCCTCAACAATCGCGAGGCGGCGCTGGAGATGCTGGGCCGCTTCACCGAAGACCTGACGGTGCTGCAGCGGGCGATCCGCTTCGGGGACGGCGAAACGCTGCACAAGCTTTTCACGCAAGCGCGCGCCATCCGCAAGGGCATCATCGCGGCGGGACAAGACACGGCGGCGCCGGACTTCGGCCGCCACAAGCCCGCGGGCAGCGGCGGCGAAGACAAGGGCGGCGCGGCCGGTAGCGGGCGCTGAGGAGGCCTAGCCCATGGCGCAAGATGCCTCAGCGGAACTCGGCGCGATACGGAACACCGCTACGCACGGCGATTGGGTGTTCGGCTACGGCTCTCTGATGTGGCGGCCCGGGTTCCCCTACCTCGAGGCGCAACGGGCGCATCTCGTGGGCTATCGACGCTGCTTCAGCGTCTATTCCATCCATCATCGCGGCACGCGGGCCCGACCCGGTCTCGTCCTGGGCCTCGATCGCGGCGGGGCCTGTACGGGCATGGCGTTTCGCGTGGCGCCCGAGGAGGCCGAGGGCGTGCGCGACTACCTGCGCGCGCGCGAGCAGGTAGAAGGCGTATATCGCAGCATCCACGTGCCGGTGACGCTGTCCGAGGCGCGGAAGGAGGTCATGGCGCTGGCCTTCATCGTCGAGCGCTCGCACCAGAACTACGCGGGGCGGCTGCCGGTGCGGACGCAGGCCAGGATCATCGCGGCTGCGGCGGGCATCTCGGGGGCCAACATCGACTACCTCGCCAATACGCTCGCGCATCTTTGCGAAATGGGCCTGCGTGAGCGGGAGTTGGAGCGCGTCTACGCGCTCGTGGGTCCATTCGCTGGTCGCGCCGGACAGGGCGGCCCCGAGGGCGCGCGGCCTTCGGCACGCGCCATGCAGCAGGTGCTACGTCGGACGCCGGCCTTGGTGGCGCCACGGAGGCAGAAGGAACCGGGCCGGCGGTTTCTCTACCGGCTGCAGTATGCGTCCATCTGAACGCGACAGATTGCATGCGCGTTCAAAGGGTCCGTCAGCCACAGCGAGCGTAGCCGCAGGTGTCGCACACCCAACAGCCTTCGACCCTGTGCAGGCTGAGCGAATTGCACCGCGGGCAGGCGCGGCCGGCGGGGCGCCGCATCTCGGAAGGCGAAGCGGCGGGGGCGCTGGGGCCGTGGGACGCACCATGCGGCTCAGCGGCGCCACGAGAAGACGCCCGGGCGTCGATGCGCACGGATTCGGCGGGCGTGGGGCCGGCGCGATCGGGATCGGCGAGGAAGCCCGTCCGTCGCATGTGGGTTTCGATGACTTCGCCGATGGCAGCCAGCAAGCTCGGCACGTAACGCCCTTGCATCCACTGCCCGCCCTGCGGATCGAACACGGCCTTCAGCTCTTCCACGACGAATGTGACATCGCCGCCGCGCCGGAAAATCGCGCTGATCATGCGCGTCAACGCGACCGTCCAGGCGTAGTGCTCGAGGTTCTTCGAGTTGATGAAGATCTCGAAGGGGCGACGGCGCGGTGCAGTCCCTGGTGGACCAGGCGTTTCGATGTCGTTGATGGTCACGTAGATGGCGTGATCGCTGGAGGGCCAGCGGATCTTGTAGGTGAAGCCCGCGAGGGCGGGATCGCGCGCCAGCGGTTGCGCCATGTAGACGATCGCACCGGGCGCCGACCTTTGCGTAGCAAGCGCGGCCGCCGCTGCCGGGGCCGCCGGCGTCGCGCCGTCGGCTGCGATGGGCGTCAGCACCGCGCCCGTTACCGGGTTGGGCCTGTAGGTTGTGCAGCCTTTGAGACCCTGGTCGTAGGCGTCGAGATAGATCGACTTGAAGTCCTCGAAGCTGATACCGGCCGGGCAATTGATGGTTTTCGAGATCGAGCTGTCGACGTGGACCTGGACGGCGGCCTGCATCGCAAGGTGCTCCTGCGGCGTCAACGTCTCGGTGGTGATGAAGGCCGGCGGCAGCGGGGCCGCCTCGCCGAACTGACGGCGGAAGAGAGCGTGCGCGTAATCTTCCACGATTGCTGCCGCACTCTCGCCATCGGCGCCAAGAATCCGGCGTTGCGCCTTGAAGCTGAAGACCGGCTCTATCCCGCTCGAAACGTTGCCGGCGAGGAGCGAGATGGTGCCCGTCGGCGCGATCGAGGTGAGCAGACCGTTGCGGAGCCCGTGCGCAGCGATGGCCTCGCGTACATCCTGCGGTAGGCGCGCCATCACCGGGCGCGCAGCGAACTCCGCTGCGTCATAGAGTGGGAAGGCCCCCTTCTCCTTGGCAAGGGCCGCGCTGGTGCGGTAGGCCGCCGCCTCGATCTCGGCCATCCAGCCGCGCACCAGATCGACCGCCTGGGGCGATCCATACCGCACGCCCAGCATGATGAGCGCATCGGCAAGCCCGGTGACGCCGAGGCCGACGCGCCGCTTGGCCTTCGCCTCCGCAGCCTGGGCATCAAGCGGATAGCGCGAGATGTCGATGACGTTGTCGAGGAGACGCACGGCCAGCGGCACAAGGGTAGCGAGCCGCTGCATGTCGAGCCGGGCCTTCGGCGTAAAGGGATCGAGGACGAGCCGCGCGAGATTGAGCGAGCCGAGCAGGCAGGCGCCGAAGGGCGGCAACGGCTGCTCACCGCAGGGATTGGTGGCGCTGATCGTCTCGCAGTAGGCGAGATTGTTCTCGGCGTTGACCCGATCGATGAAGACGACGCCCGGCTCCGCGTAGTCATACGTCGCACGCATCAATCGGTCCCACAGCGCGCGGGCCGAGACGGTACGATAGACGTGGCCCTCGAACACGAGATCCCACGGCGCATCGGCGCGCACGGCCTTCACGAAGGCATCCGTCACCAGCACGGAGAGGTTGAAGTTGCGCAGCCGCGCCGGATCGGACTTGGCATCGATGAAGGCCTCGATGTCGGGGTGGTCGCAGCGCAGCGTGGCCATCATGGCACCGCGGCGGGCACCCGCGGACATGATGGTGCGGCACATCGCGTCCCACACGTCCATGAAACTGACGGGTCCGGAGGCGTCAGCCCCGATGCTCTTCACCGGCGCGCCCTTGGGACGAAGCGTAGAGAAGTCGTGCCCGATGCCGCCGCCCTGCTGCATAGTCAGCGCGGCCTGCTTCACATTCTCGAAGATGGACGTCAGGTCGTCGTCGATGCGGCCCATGACAAAGCAGTTGAAGAGCGTCACCGCGCGGCCGCTGCCGGCGCCAGCGAGGATGCGCCCGGCCGGAAGGAAGGCGAGATCCGTCATGGCGGCTTCGAATGCGGCCGCCCAGCGCGCGCGGTTGCGCGCCTTCTCGGCTGACGCGGCTGCGCCCGCGACACGCGCAAAGGTGTCTGCCATCGTGGCGTCGACCGGCACCCCGGCACCGTCCTTCAGACGGTACTTCAGGTTCCAGATCTCCTGCCCGATCGGGATGCCGACGCTACCCACGCACTCACCTCACGCCTAAGGCTCTGCCGCCTCCAAGTCTCCTTGAAAAATAAGCGTTCTCTGCCTCCACGTCAAGAAATGTTCTCATAATGTTCTAAATCGTTTCTCATTGTCCCTCGGACATTTGCGGCTCGGCTCTGGACTGGGACCCGCCCGCGTGGGAGGAGCGGGAAACAACGCGAGATAAAAAGCGAGGGCTCCATGCGCACATACAAGATTGCAGCCATTCCCGGCGACGGCATCGGCACCGAGGTGATTTCAGCCGGCGTCGAGGTGCTGCAGGCGCTGGCTAAGCGCGAGGGGAACTTCACTTTCCAGGTCGACCATTTCGACTGGGGCAGCGAGCGCTACAAGAAGACCGGCGCCTTCATGCCCGAGAACGGCCGCGCCCTGATCGCCAAGCACGATGCCATCCTGTTCGGCTCGGCCGGCGCGCCCGACGTGCCCGATCACATCACGCTGTGGGGGCTGCGGCTCGCCATCTGCCAGCCCTTCGACCAGTACGCGAATGTGCGCCCCACCCGCATCCTGCCGGGCATCACCAGCCCGCTGCGTGCCGTGACCGGGCCAGAGCTCGACTGGGTGATCGTGCGCGAGAATTCGGAAGGCGAGTACGCTGGCGTCGGCGGCCGCGTACATCGCGGATTGCCGGAGGAAGCGGCGACGGACGTCTCCATGTTCACGCGGGCCGGCGTGGCGCGCATCATGCGTTTTGCCTTCAAACTGGCACAGTCGCGCCCGCGCAAGCTGCTCACGGTCGTCACGAAGTCCAATGCGCCGCGCCACGCCATGGTGATGTGGGACGAGATCGCCGCCGAGATTGCCGGCGAATTCCCCGATGTGACCTGGGACAAGATGCTGGTCGATGCCATGACCATGCGCATGGTGCTGCGCGCGGCCACGCTCGACACCATCGTCGCCACCAACCTGCACGCCGAT
>JANRIT010000014.1:0-66647 GCA_033764645.1 Hyphomicrobiaceae bacterium | reverse complement strand
GGTACATGCCCCAAGGCGCAGAATGCAGACTGTGGAGGAGGAAGGCGCAATCGCGCGTCTCACGCACGTTGAACAGGTCAGAACCACATAAACGGAGTTTCTCTATGTCATCCAAGATCCTGCTCTCGGCCGCTGTCGCATCGATCGCAGCGGCGCTGCTCGCAATGCCGGCTCAAGCCGCGCCGTTCAGGACTGCTCCCAGCACGGTCATGACGGACGCCTCGTCACTCGTCACGACAGTCGCGGGGCGCCGTCACCATCATCACCATCGCGTCGTTCGCCACGGTCATCGCTCGGGGCATGCTGTGCGGCATGGACATCAACGCCGGCACGGTCACTGAAGTCAAACGAAGCACCTGAACGTCCAGCCTCATCTCACTCAATCTCCTGCAAACGAACAAAGGACTCACGCATGAAATCCACCTTGCTCGCCTTCGCCGCTTTTGTCGCCATCGCGGGTCCCGCCGCTGCCGCCGGTCCTGGGCATTGCCACGACGACATCACGGCCGTGAAGACTGCGCTGGAGAAGGCCAAGCTCAACCCGACCGACACCGCGGCCGTGACCAAGGCGCTCGCGGACGCGGATGCGCTGCACAAAGGCGGTAAAGAGGCCGACTGCGAAAAAATACTCCTCGACGCCAAGAAGATGGTCGGCGTCAAGCACGATCACAAGCATTGAACCGCACGGCCGGTCGATGCGAGGCGGCCGGGGCTTCTGCTCCGGCCGCCTTTTGTATTAATGATGACCGTGATGACGCCTGTGGTGGAAACCGCCATGGACACCGCCAAAATAGAGGCCGATCGGCGGCGCATAGGCATAGGGAGCGCCGTAATAATAGGGTGCGCGATAGCTCCGATAGCTCGTCACATGCCGTCCCCGGTGCCGATACGCGTGGTGGTGACGATGGCCGTGGCGTGAACGCACCTGATGGATCAGTTCGCCCTGCTCGGCGGTCTGCAAGCCGGTTCCAGGCAAGGCTTGCGCGGGAGCATCCAAAGCGAGCACGCTCAGCAGAATGGCCGCGGCGGAAAGTCCAGCGATTCGGGTCATGGCAACCGCTCCTTTGATCCAAATCTATGAAGTGACAGCATAACCCGACGCCGCAAGGGCCGCCACTCTGTACACTCGCCGAATCGATTGCGCGCCATTGCCGGGGCGATCTTCATCATCGGCTTCATGCTCTCGGGCGTTTTGTCCGACTACAAGGAAGCCGAGCGCATTCCGACGGAACTTCGCGTCGCGCTCGAAGCAATCTACGATGACGCCGCCAGCTTTTCTGCTGAGCAGCATGGCGACGAAGTCGCCAGCCTCCGCGTCGTTCTCCTCGAAATTTTGAAGGCTATACGCCGCGGCCTGGATCATGAGGGCGGACATTCCGATCTGAGGCCAGCATTGGCAGCGATTGACGACCTCTCACCCAGGTTCCACTCCTTGGAGCGTCTGGGAATGCCGGCAAACTTCGTTGTTCGCCTGCGCGGCCTCCGGGACAATTTGCGCCGCGGCGCGCTGCGCATCTACTACATTCAGGCGATCGAATTTGTCCCCTCGATCCACATCCTGGTGCAGACGCTCGTCGGTGCAGTACTGTTTCTGCTGCTCTTTCTCAAGACGGAAGGCTCGCCCGAATCCGCAATGATCTTTGGCTTTGTCGCTTACATGTTCGTCTATGCCCTGCACCTGGTTAGCGTTCTCGAGGAGCCCTTTCGCAAAGGGCACGGCTCGATGGACGACGTCAGTCTCTTCCTTCTGCGGGAATTCGAGGAAAAGTTGCTCAAGAGAGCCGGGATACCGGACGAGCGGAAGAGGCAAGCCGAAGATGAACGGTAGCTATACACGCCGTGATCTCACGCACCGTCAATGCGCGGCACCGGTTTCGCCATTGGCTCGGCAATCCTCGTCCTCAATCTGCAGCGTCACATGCGCGATGTGAAACTGCTTTTCCAACATGTCAGCGGCCTGCGCACGCACCGATCCGGCAGTCGCGTCCTTGGCAATCACCAGATGCACCGACAGCGAAGGACTGTCGCTGGTCAGCGCCCAGATATGGAGATCATGCAGATCGCGTACGCCTGGGACGGCTTTCAGGGCGACGGCGACCGCATCGAGGTCGATGCCGTCAGGCACACCTTCGAGCAGCACGTTGGTGGTCTCCTTGAGCAGGGTCCATGTGCGCGGCAACACCCATAATCCGATGCCGATGGCGACCACAGCGTCGATCCACGTCCACCCCGTCAGCCAGATCGCAATTGCCGCGCCGATGACGCCGATCGAACCGAGCAGGTCGCTCCAGACTTCGAGATAGGCACCCTTGATGTTGAGGCTGCTGTCCTTGCCGGCATTCAACAGGCGCATGGCGACCAGATTGACCAGCAAACCGAGCGTCGCGATCACCAGCATGCCGAACGTCTGCACCTGCGGTGGCTCGATGAAACGTTTGACGCCCTCGTAGAGGATATAGGCCGCCACGCCGAACAGCAGGATAGCGTTGAACGCGGCGGCGAGGATTTCGAAACGCTGGTAGCCGAACGTGCGTCGGCTGTCGGCCGGACGCGCGGCGATTTTGATTGCCGCCAGCGCGATCGCGAGACCGATCGTGTCGGTCATCATGTGCGCCGCATCGGATATCAGCGCCAGACTGCCCGTGACGATGCCGCCGATGACCTCCGCGACCAGGAACGACCCCGTCAACGCCAGCGCCCAACTCAAAGAGCGTGCATTCGCCGCCCGGCCGGTGCCATGATCATGTCCTGTTGCCAAGGTCCCTCGCTACCGACCGGCACAAGAAGTCGTGCCTAGTTCATTGCTTGCTGCATGCTGCCGGATACGACAGAGGCGTGCCACACGCTATCATTTGACGCCACTTGCTGTCTCCACGCCATCGAAGCGCCCGTACGGCCGCCGGTCAAAATTGCACGCCGATCACCCCCGAACAGGGGGCAATTGCACGCCGGCGCACACTCAAGCGCGTCACGCCCGTACCGACCCTGCAGCGGTCTTGACCTTTGTCGCATATTTTTCAGATTGCAATCTCAAGTACATACGTGTTCATTGTTTCATCCCGCCCGGCTCACCACTTGCCGGCGCGGCGCGGCTCCTGGAGCGCCATCTGACGACCGCTTCCTGCCGTGCTACGCTGCGTCATCACGGATCGCGTGCCGGTCAGGGGCGTGGTGGTGGAGGTGCCTATGTCGGCTGAAGCAGCGATGGACGACCGCACCTCGCGCAGGGTCTTCTCGACCCGTTTTGCAGAGGGGCTCGCCGCGCGGCGGCCGTTCGTGTTCCACCACCGCATCGATTTCGCACTATTCGCGGGCGGCGCAATCAGCCTCGTGCTGACGCTACTGGCGAACGCACTGCCGCAGCACGACACGACGCAGCCCTATCCGACCCTGACTTCGCTCGACAACGCAAATGCCACTGCCTTCTTCATCCTGCTCGCGGCGACGCTCGTCGTCTCGGTCTATTGGCTAATCATGGTGTTCCGCAACGGAGAGATCGGCGCGCAGCGCTTTTCGGCGCACTGGCCGAGCCTGCCCGTCATCTGGGCCGGGCTCCTGTGGATCAATCTCGGTCCGTTTCTGTTTGCCAACATCGCGTACACGAAGATCCACGGCGGCGTGTTCGCGATGTTCGGAAACCTGCGATCGAACGACCATATCTGGGCTGGCATTTTCATCCTGATCTACGCGCTCGTCGCCGGCTTTTTCGCCCACGGCTTCCGGCTGATCCGCTTGCGTGGCGTCGCCGAAGCGCTGCTCGGGCTCGTCCTGACCATCGCCGGTCTGCTCGCTTATGTGTTTCTGGCCATCGGAGTCGAGGAACAGGTCAAGCCCCTGTTCGACGCGACGGGCCTAAGCGGCGTCATCGCATCGCTCATGGGGCGGGATTATCTGACGTCTGGCGATGCCAGCGGTGTGGCCATTGCGATGTCTTTCCTCGCCGCCGTCCTGTTCCTCAATTGGATGAAGGGGCCAGTCGGCGGCGGCGCTCCGACGACGCGCGTCCAGCGGCTCGCCTTCCTGTTGATCGAGTGGCTGCTGGTGCCTGGCGTCATGCTGTACTCGGTGCAGGCGTTTATTCTCTACGACGCGAGGCACGACCTGCCCATCGGGCCGGAGTCGGTGACCGTCGAGAACTGGTGGATCGCCGGGACGATCGTCGTGGCGGTCATCATCGCCAACTGGCTGAACGCGCGCGCCGTGCGGATGTGGGCCCGGCCGCGAGCCTGACGCCCGGCTGTCGCACCACACGCGGCGGCCATGCGTGCGGCCTGCTCACGACGCGAGCGTGAAGCCAGCTTTCTTTAGCCGCTCGACGAGTTCCCCCTTCCAGCTGCCGCTGCCGTCCATGACGTTGAAGACGACGCCGTCGAGGTCGGATGGGCGCTCGAAGTTGGGGAAGACCTTCGGCGGTGGCTTCTGCAGAACGAAGACGTTCTGCCAGCCGAGCCTGCCGAAGAAGAAGCCGAGTTCCAGGATGACGTTCTGGCGTGCGCGATACTGCAGCGCGCGCTCGCCGACCCCGTCGGCGCCGTATTGAGCGCACGATGCGCCCATGTCGTCGGCGCTGATCAGCGTCAGGGCGAAGCGTGCCTTCTGGCCGTAGCGGAAAAAGCGCTGGAACAGGGACTGGTCGTCACGGCCCAGCCGGGTCAGAACGACGGCCTCGACGCCGGTCGTCGCGAGGAACGCCATGACCTCGTCGAGGAAGGCGTAGTCGTGGCCGTGCACGATGAACACGGCGTTCGTCTCGCTGCCGGGCTGGGCGACCTGATCGGGTGCGCCTTCGAGGTCGGCGGCCATGCTGGTCGCCACATGCTCGCTGGTGGCGGCGTCGAACAGGCGGCCGCCGGCCTGCCAATCCGGGTCGGCGTGCAGGGCCGACGCCACGGCGAGACAGATGCGATGGACGTCGATCGACGATGGCCGTTCGGGCGCGGCCAGCATGGTGCGCGGGCCGACGACCGCCGTCAGCGCCGCCTTGTCGACGTCGCCAATAGTAACCAGATGAACGCGCTTGCCTTGGGCGAGGACCGTCTGCAATTCGCGCCGGGCGAACCCCGATTGCAGCGTGCTCGCCGAGACGAAGGCGATGGCGCCGGAGGCGGCCGCGACGGCGTCCGCGATCGCTTCCGACCACGCCTGGCCGGGTTGCAGATTGCGGTGCGCCGCCCACACGGCGATGTCGAGGCTCGAGAGCTCGGCAATGAAGCTGTCGACGACCTCGATGTCGGAGGAGGAGAACGAGGCGAAGAGATAAGGCGTTGCGGATCCGTGTGCCATGCGCCCCCCGTTCGATCGGCCCGGCGTGCTGATGTCAGCATACCGCTAATCTAGACGAGAAGCGCCCCGGCGTCGCCCGTGCTCTTGGGCCGGCGCGAGTTGCCAGAACCTGCTCAGAACTCGAGTTCGAGGCTCCACTTCAAGGTAGCGTCGGGCGTGTTGCCGTTGAGGCCGAACAGCAGACCCGTGCCGATGGTGAGCACGGTGCCCTCGTCCTCCTCGCCGTCGTCGGCGATGTCTGCGGCCTCCTCGGCCTCCGCGCTTTCGCCGGCTGGCGATACGGTCCGGCCAGCGTCGAGCCGGCGCGCGTAGTAGAGGATGGGGCCGGCCCGGTGCTGGTCGTGATCGCCGAACCGGCGCGCGGACTCGCCCGGCGTGCCGCTGTCCCACACGCGGTCGAAGGTGCCATAGCCCTCGGCGGCCAGCGCCCAGGTGTCGTCGAACTCGTATTTGGCCTGCAGCGCGTACGCGAGGTCCCACTTCTGGTCGCGCTCGAACGCGCCAGCCTCCCATTCGCCGTTGCCGAAGGCCTTGACGGCGGTGATGTTGGCGATACCCGACCAGCGGCCAGAGCGGACCTCGAAGAGCGGGCCGAGCACGATGGAATTGAGGTCGCCGCCCTCGAGCGGGTGCTCGAACTCGGCGACGAAGCCGATTCCGGCCCCGCCCGCCTTGGGTACCGGCAGCAGGATGAAGACGCCTTCCAGCGCGACCTCGTCGAGGGAGAGTTCGCCGAAGGCATTGGCCTCCGCCAGTGCGCCCGGCTCCTCGATGCGCTCCTTCTCGTACTCGATGCCGATGCGCATGCGGAAGAAATGCGTGAGCGTCATCTCGACCTCGAGCGCGTGGCGCTGGCGGGCGATCGAGTTGTCGTCATAGAGGCGCTCACCGCCGTCATCGAGCGCCGAGCGGCGCCGGGGCTGTCCCCAGGAGTGCGCGTTCTGGCTCTGCAACTCGACGCGCCCCGGGTCGTTGTCGAGGTCCTTCAGTTCGAATTGGCCGACCGCCGGGCCAGCCTCGGCACCGTGCGAGGCCACCAGCACCGCGACGAGCGCCGTGAACAAGTCGACCAGCCGGCCGGCGCGGCACCGGTGACGCATGAGCCCCCATCCCCCCAATGCGACGGCCTCGCCCCCGATGGCCGGGGGCGGCCGAAGTCACTTTTTCCCGGTGTGCTGCGCCTTCTCCGGCATTGCCGCAGGCAAACGGGTACACATTTTTCACCACCTTTTCCCGTGAGCTGCACGTGGTCAACGGCTAACGCGAGACGGGGACCTGGCCTCGCGCGCCGTGTGCCTGATCGGTCACGGCACGGCGGGCGGGCGGCGGGTCGGTCGACTGTCAGGCAGCGCTTTAACCCCAATTTATGGGTTGGCCTCTACTGTTCGGAGGCTGACGGTTGGTTAGCGAGTGGCGGCTTCGACCGCGGCCATCTCGCGGGTTTCCGTCAACGGGTTGCTAACGCCGAGCGGTCACCAGCGGCCGCAGCGTGCGAACCCCGAGTGGTGGCCGCGAGGTCTTGTGAGTATCGGACAGCGCAACGCATGATCGGTCAATCGGCCAGCAACAAGAACACGGCCTCGCTGATGAGCGAGTATGCGTCCATGCTCGGTACGGCCGTGCTGCGCAACCGGGCCTACACCGCCGAGCAGGCGGCCCGCATCGAGACCGAACTCGCCAACCGCGTGAAGTCCGAGTTCATCTCCAACATGAGCCATGAGCTCAGGACGCCGCTCAACACCGTCATCGGCTTTTCCAAGATCCTGACCGAGCACGGCCGCCGGCCCATCGATGATGCCTCGATCGTGGAATATGCGAGCCTGATCCACGATGCGGCCGCGCACCTCCTGTCGGTCATCAACGACATTCTCGACATCTCCAAGATGCGCAGCGGGCGCTACACACTCGATGCCCATGAGGTAGACGTCAGCGACGTTCTGCGGGCGGTCGTGGCAGCGCTCGCCTTCGAAGCCTCCTCCGTGCAGGTGGAGATCGCCACGACGATCCCGGCAGAGCTGCCGCCGGTGCGCGGCGATGAAGGCAAGCTCAGCCAGGTGTTCACCAACCTCCTGTCGAACGCCATCAAGTTCACGCCGCCCGGCGGCCGAGTCGTCATCGAGGCAACGCGGCTCCCCGACGAAGGAACGGCCGTCCTGATCCGCGACACCGGCGTCGGCATGGGAGCCGAGGAACTCGGACTTGCCCTCGAGCCGTTCGGGCAGGTCGACGGATCGCGCACGCGCTGGCGGGAAGGCACCGGCCTCGGCCTGCCGATCGCCAAATCGCTGATCGAACTGCACGGCGGACGCCTTGAAATCCGCAGCCAGAAGGGCGTCGGCACCGATGTCGCCGTCGTTCTGCCGTCGCGCCATCGCGTGAGCTTGGCACAGGGCCGCGTCGCGGCCATGACGCACGTCCGCTGAAACGCGGAAGCACTGAGACGAACGCGCTGTGGTGGCGCAGATGGGGCCTGGGCAAATGACTGAACTGTCGACTTCGGAAACCTTGCGGATGCTGTCGAGCGATGCTTCGATCGGGCGCATCGTGTCGGTCACCGGCTCCAAGGCGATCGTGCTGCTCGATGTGCCGGTCGAAGGCACGCACGCCAAGGTCGATGCGGCGGACCGGCCCGAGATGGGCACGCTGCTCGCCATCGATACGACCAACACCGTCGTGCTCGCCATCGTGTCGGCGCTGAGCGTTCCGGTGCCGGCGCAGAACGGCAGCGAGGGGGAGATCTGGATCGCCGAGCTCGGCCTCGTGGGTGAGCTGTGGCGCCAGCCCGGCGGCGGGGCGACGTTCAATCGCGGCGTCACCGTCTATCCCGCGCTCGGCGACCGGGTCCGCGTCGCCGGCAAGCCGGAGCTGAAACTCGCCTTCTGCGGCACCGACCAGAAATCGGTGCGCGTCGGCACGCTGCGCCAGGACAGCTCGATCCCCGCGCTCGTCCGCGTCGACGACCTGCTCGGCAAGCATTTCGCCATCCTCGGCACCACCGGCACCGGCAAATCGTGCACCACGGCGCTGATCCTGCGCTCGATCCTGCAGGAGAACCCGAACGCGCACATCGTGCTGCTCGACCCGCATAACGAGTACGCAACCGCCTTCAAGGAGTGGGGCGAGGTCATCAGCCCGCGCAACATGCAACTGCCGTTCTGGCTCCTGACGTTCGAAGAGATCGTCGAGGTCCTGATCGGGGACATGAATCGCAAGGCCGAGATCGAGATCCTGCAAGAGCTCATCCCGATCGCCAAGGCGAAGTACTCCTCGGGCCGCGGCCAGGACGCCAACTCGCGCCTGCGGCGCGGCGGCGGCGACAACAGCCGCTTCTCGGTCGATACGCCGGTGCCGTACCGCATCTCCGACCTCACGGGCCTCATCGACGAGCGCATGGGCAAGCTCGAGAACAAGCGCGATCTCGCCCCCTATCGCAACCTCAAGGGCCGCATCGACCAGATCTCCCAGGACGCGCGATATGCCTTCATGTTCGGCCAGCTCACCGTCTACGACGGCATGGCGCAGGTGCTGGGCCGCATCTTCCGCGTGCCGGTGGCCGGCAAGCCGATCACCATCCTCGAACTCACGGGACTGCCGACCGAGATCATCAACGTCGTCGTCTCGGTGTTGTGCCGCATGACGTTCGACTTCGCCGTGTGGGCGGAAGGCGAGGTGCCGGTGACGCTCGTGTGCGAGGAAGCGCACCGCTACGTGCCGGCCAACCCCAACACCGGCTTCGAGCCGTGCAAGAGGGCGATCGCCAAGATCGCCAAGGAAGGCCGCAAGTACGGCGCCTCGCTGTGCATCGTCACACAGCGCCCGGCCGAGATCGATCCCACCATCCTGTCCCAGTGCAACACCGTGTTCGCGCTGCGCATGTCGAACGACAAGGATCAGAACATCGTGCAGTCGGCCGTCTCCGACACGGGCTCGGGTCTCCTCGAGTTCCTGCCGGCGCTCGGCCAGCGCGAGGCGATCGCGTTCGGCGACGGGGTGTCGCTGCCGGTGCGCATCAAGTTCGATGAGTTGCCAAAGGCGGCCCTGCCGCGCTCCTCGACGGCGCGCTTCTCCGAGCGCTGGCAGATGTCGGTCGGCGACGAGGGCTTTCTCGAGCAGATCGTGGAGCGCTGGCGCTACTCCGGCCTCGGCCAGAACGAGCAGTCGGGCGTGGCCATGCTGGCCGATAGCCTCAAGTTCAACGATGCCGAGGGCGAGCCGTTCGAGCATGGGCAGGATGGCTATGGCGCACCGGCGCACGGCGCGGCGCGTCCGGCCGGTGCCGGCCATGCCGCGACGGCTCACTCCGGTGCCGCGAACGGCCATTACGCCGGTGGCGCGCGCGCCGTTCCGTCGCTGCGCAAGGACAGCGCCATCGTGCCGGCGGGTGCGGCACCGGGTGGTGCCGGCCTCGCACGGCCCGCTGCGGCCTCCCTGCGCCGCGAAGCGCCGGTCGGCCAGCCGGCCATCAGTGAGCCTTCGGGCGGTGCTGCGGGTATCCGCTCGCTGCGCGACAAGCTCATGCAGCGGCCCAGCCGCTGACGGCGCGGCCCGTCGCTGCGACACGTGGCCGAGGGTGCGATGGTCGCGCAGGACAGCCGGAGACGCTCGACGCTAGCCTGACGGGGTCCCGGGCCCCCGGCCACACGTGCCGGGGCGGGCAAGCCCGGGATGACATTGAGATTGGGGCAGCAGGGCGTACCGCGCGAACGACCGTCACGCCAGCGGCGGCATGCCGTGGCGGGCGCGGGCCATGCGGCAGGCGTCGTCGTCGGGCAGGCAATCGCGGCACACCTGCGGGCGCAGCGCATAGATGGTGCAGGCGACCGCCTCGCCGATCGTGCCGGCAAGGGCAGCACAGCGTCCCGCCTCGGTGAAGCGCATGCCCGACAGATCGGGTGCCACCAGCCCGGCAGGGATCGCGTCGAGCCATGCGTCGGCTTCGAGCGAGAAGCGCGGCCAGTCCGCAGCATAGGCGCAGCAAGCGCCACAGGCGCGGCAGACATCAGCGCTTTCGGAAGGGTCCGGGGCTGGCAGCGCGGCTGGCCCGTGCGGCAGGGTCACGTGCGCCGCGCCTCACGCTCGGCCTCGCTGGACACGAGGTCGGCAAGCACGGTCTCGCCGGCCACCATGCGCTGGCCGACCGCGACGAGCGCTGTTGCGCCGACCGGCAGATAGACGTCGACGCGACTGCCGAAGCGGATGAGCCCCAGGCGCTGGCCAATGCCGACGCTATCGCCCTCGTGCACGAACGTCACGATGCGGCGGGCGAGCATGCCGGCGATCTGCACCACGGCGATCTCGTCGCCCGAGGGCTGCTCGATGACGGTCGCGCGGCGCTCGTTGTCCTCGCTCGCCTTGTCGCTGGTGACGCTGACGAAAGCGCCGGGAACGTAGATCGAGCGCGCAACGCGGCCGGCCACGGGTGCGCGGTTGACGTGCACGTCGGTGAGAGCGAGGCGCGTGACGATGCGGCAGCGCGGATCGCTGCCGAGACCGAGCTCCATGGGGGGTGCCAAGGTCTCGACGGCGGTGACGATGCCGTCGGCGGCCGCGGTGACGAGACCGGCGCGCAAAGGCGTCACACGCGGGGGATCGCGGAAGAAGGCGACGAGAAGCACGGTGACGAGGGCGGCGATCCAGCCGAGCGTGCCCCACAACAGCCCGAGCAGAACAGTGGCGGCGGCGCCGGCGGCGATGAACTTGTGGCCGTCGGCATTGACCGGCGGCACCAGGGACGTGGCGGTCTCCAGCAGCGTCGGCAGGTCGCGGCTCATGTCGAGGTCCTCGCTCGTGTTGCGTGTCTGACGCTTGGTCCCCAGTTGCTGCCAGGCGCGGAACCAACCGTCAGATACACAAGCAACACTAGATCCATAGCGTTACGAGTGCTCCACTTGGCCTCGAAATTTGCTCGTGAGGGCTCGGTGAGGGGAAGCACATGTCGGGGCCGGAGCACTAGGTCAGCGCTCGTCGCCGAGCGGCAGCGCCACGAAGCGCAGGTCGCCCTTGGCGTCCTCGAGGCGCAGCAGGATGGCCTTGCGGCCGGCCTTGCGGACCTTGGCCATGGCAGCCTCCAGATCACCGGCGGTGCGCACCTCTGCGCCGGCGGCCTCGACGACGACATCGCCCTCCTTGAAGCCCTTCTTGCCGGCCGCCCCATCCGCCTTCACAGACAACACGACGAGACCTTCGACCTTGGCGCCGAGCCCGAAGCGCTGGCGGGCGGCCTCGTCGAGTGGGGCGAAGGTGAAGCCGAGGCTCGCTTCGAGCGCGGCTTGCCCCTGGCCTTGCGGCGCGGCGCCGCGTGGTGCGGGAGCCTCGCCGCCGCCCGGTGGCGCCGGACGATCGCCACGCGGCGCTGGCAGCGGGCCCTCGTCCGCGTCGTCGCCGGCATCCGCCTCACTGGCGGGGGCCTCCTGCAGGCGGCCGACGACGACCTTGACCGTCTCGGGCTTCTTGTCGCGCAGGACGCCGACCTCGACCTCCTTGCCGATCGGCGTCTGAGCCACGAGGCGCGGCAGGCCGCGCATGGAGGTGACGTCCTTGCCGTCGAAGGTAATGATGACGTCGCGCTCCCTGATACCGGCTTTCGCTGCCGGGCTGTCGGGCTCGATTCCCGATACGACGGCGCCGCGTCCCGGCTCGACGCCGAACGAGCCGGCGAGATCCTCGGTCACCGACTGGATGCGGACGCCGAGCCAGCCGCGCCGCGTCTCGCCGTAGAGCTTCAACTGCTCGATGACGTTGACGGCGGTATCGGAGGGGACGGCGAAGCCGATGCCGATCGAGCCGCCGGTCGGCGATATGATGGCGGTGTTCACGCCGATCACGTTGCCGTCCATGTCGAACAGCGGGCCGCCGGAGTTACCTTTGTTGATGGCCGCGTCGGTCTGCAGATAGTCGTCGTAGGGGCCCGAGTTGATGTCGCGCTCCTTGGCCGAGATGATGCCGACGGTGACCGAGCCGCCGAGGCCGAAGGGATTGCCGATGGCCATCACCCAGTCGCCGACCTGCAAGCGCGCCGACGAGCCGAAGCGGACCTCCGGCAGTGGCTTGACGGGGGTCACCTTCAACAGGGCGAGGTCGGTCTTGGGGTCGCGCCCGAGCACCTTGTCCACCTTCAGCTTGGAGCCGTTGGCGAAGTTGATGATGATTTCGTCGGCGTCGGCGATGACGTGATTGTTGGTGACGACGAGGCCCTCGCGGCCGTCGATCACGAAGCCGGAGCCGAGGGATGCCACCTTGCGGCCGGGCCCCTCGCCGCGACCCTCGCGATCGAAGAAGTCATCGAAGTATTCCTCGAACGGCGAGCCTTTCGGAACGTTCGGTAGGGGAACGCCGCGCGGGCCGCGTGCGACCTGGCTCGTCGAGATGTTGACGACGGCGTCGACGAGGCGGCTCGCGACAGGGGCAACCGATTGCGGCCCGTTCGTCCACGGGCGCTGAGCCATGGCGACCGGTGCCAGTGCGAGCCCGCAGGCAGCAAGCGACAGGAGCCCGGCGCCGAGCGTGGCGAGAGAGCGGGTCAGGGTCCGGGCGGGAAAGCGCGGGACAGCACGCATGTGGTACTCCAACTGAGGCCGCGGACCTGTGGCGGGGCACCGCTGGCGCAGGACGTTTGGCCAAGGTGGCGCGCCTGTCAATCGCAAGGCAAAGAGCGGCCTGCATCGGCAGCGTCAGCCGCGCACCGCCCAGACGAGGAAGACACCCGTGGCGACGGCGGCCCAGCCAGCCAGCTTCAACTGGTTCTCCGGGGTCTGCGCGGCCAGCACCATCATGCGCAGCACCGTGCCGGGGGCGATTGCCCACAGCAGACCCTCGATAACGAGGACGAGGCCGATGGCGACGACGAGATCGTTCATGCCGGAGCGTGGCCTGGCAGCCTGGAATGCGCTG
Source organism: Hyphomicrobiaceae bacterium (assembly GCA_033764645.1). Lineage (GTDB taxonomy): Bacteria > Pseudomonadota > Alphaproteobacteria > Rhizobiales > Hyphomicrobiaceae > Filomicrobium. The sequence continues at coordinate 53,474 of JANRIT010000014.1, read as the reverse complement.
TACGTGTTGGCGACGGCCGAACCGCCGCTAGGTGGCGCCGACCAGCCTCGGCGGCGCCACCTGGGGTTCTGAGCGCGAGCACGAGGCCGCCCGCGGTCACGGCTTGGGCGGCGTGGCCGGGGCCGGGTTCTTGCCCTGGGCGTCGGAGAAGTAGCGGAAGAACTCGCTGTCGGGCGAGATCACGAGCCGCGTATCCTTCGAGGTAAAGCCCTTCTCGTAGGCCTGCATCGACCGGTAGAAGGCGAAGAAGTCCGGGTCCTTGCCGAAGGCGTCGGCGAAGATGCGGTTACGCTCCGCATCGCCCTCGCCGCGCAGGAGTTCGGACTTCTTGGTCGCCTCGGCGCGGATGATGATGGCCTCGCGGTCCGCCGTGGCGCGGATGCGGTTGGCGGACGCATTACCTTCAGCGCGCAACTCGGTCGCCTCGCGCTGGCGCTCGGTCTGCATGCGCAGGTAGATGGCCTCGGAGTTCGCCTCGGGAAGATCGGCGCGCTTGATGCGGACGTCGACGATGGCGATGCCGAGATCCTTCGCCTCGCGGTTCACCTGATCGAGGATCTGGCGCATCAGCTCCTCGCGCCGGTCACGCACGACGTCCTGGAAGGTTGCCGCGCCGAGCGCGCTGCGCAGCGCGGATTCGAGCACGTTCGACAGGCGCTGGCGGGCGATGCGCTCGTCTCGCACCGTCTGATAGAACAAGAGCGGATTGACGATGCGGAAACGGGCGAACGCATCGACGACGAGACGCTTCTGGTCGGAGGCGATGACCTCGAGCGGCTGGCTGTCGAGGTCGAGAATGCGCTTGTCGTAGTATTCGACCGTCTGCACGACGGGGATCTTCCAGTAGAGGCCCGCCGCGTTGACGGGCTTGCCGTCACTGCCGAGCTGATACTCGTTGATGACATCGACGGGCTTGCCGAATTGCAGGACGATGGCCTGCTCGGTCTGGCGGACGATGAACGCCGTAAGGTAGACGCCGGCGGCGCCCAACCCGAGAAGGATGACGAGAAACGCGAGGAATGCGCGCATGGCTCACTGGGCTCCCTGACGGGCGGCCGCGCCGCGATTGCCGAGTTCGTTGAGCGGCAGGTAGGGCACGACGCCCTGGCCGCTGCCGCTGTGGTCGAGGATGATCTTGTCGGTGCCGCCGAACACGCGCTCCATGGTCTCGATGAACATGCGCTTGCGCGTGACCTCGGGCGCCTTGCTGTACTCTTCGTAGATCTTCTCGAAGCGCGCTGCCTGACCCGTCGCTTCCTGCACGGTCTGCTGCTTGTAGGCCTCGGCCTCCTGCAGGATACGCTCGGCCTCGCCGCGCGCCTTGGGCACGATCTCGTTGGCGTAGCGCTGGGCCTCGTTCTGGAAGCGCTCCTGGTCGGCGCGGGCGGCCTGCACGTCGCGGAAGGCGTCGACGACCTTGCTCGGCGGGTCGACCTTCTGGAGCTGCACGCGCGTCACGCGGATGCCGGAGCCGTAGCCGTCGAGCGTGCGCTGCATGAGGAGTTGCACGTCCTGCTCCAGCTTCTGACGGCCGCCGGTCAGGATGGACTGGATCTGGCTCTTGCCGACGATTTCGCGCATGGCGCTCTCGGCGACTTCCTTCACGGTCGTCTCAGGGTTCTGAATGTTGAACAGGAACTGCTCGGCGCCGGCCTCGCCGGTGCGCGGGTCGGATTCCTCTGCCTTGATGCGCCAGAACACCACGAAATCGACGTCGACGATGTTCTCGTCGCCGGTCAGCATGAGGCTTTCCTCGGTGACGTCGCGCTTGGCGTTGCCGCCGACGCCGCCGATCGAGCGCATGCCGACCTCGAGGGAGTTCTCGCGGGTCACGCGCGGCAGCAGGACCTCCTCGACGGGATACGGCAGGCGGAAGTGCAGGCCAGGGCCCTCCTGCCGCTCGAACTGACCAAAGCGCAGGACGACGCCGAGTTCGTCAGGCTTCACCGTGAACGTGAAGGCATAGAAGGCGAGCACGCCGGCGGCCGCGATCGCAGCGAGAAAGAGCAGCGGTCCTGGTACGCCGCCACCGTGCATGACCTGTTTCATGCGGTCCTGGGACCGCTTGAACAGTTCCTCGAGGTCGGGCTGCTGGCCGCCGCCCTGCGGACCGCCAGGACCCTGCCCCCACGGGCCCTGACCCCATGGGCCGCCCCCGCCACCACCGCCACCGCCGCCGCTTTTCCAACCGCCACCGTTTTGATTGTTCCAGGGCATTCCGTGAGGCCTCGTCTGTTGCTGGGGTGCGTCCCGGCACGGCCGGAACGCTGGCGGAGGAAGTCGCTGGCCGATTTCATGCGGCTCGGTCGCGTCGCGGGCAGCCGTGCTTCAGGCGCCCTCTCGTTCGACGTGTGCTTATAGGACAACGATGTTGCGGCGCGCAAATCATGTCGTGGGACCAGAGACCCACCGACCGACCGGCTCACCCCACTCCCGCATGTGGTCATGTCACTGCGATGTTCAAGCACCGACGAGCATTACGGTTACGCCAGATCGGGCGGCAACGATCGGTGGCAGGGACGCGAGGTATGGCCCTTTTGGGCTGACGGCTTCAGGCGACCTGGCGCCTCTCGAGCGTGGTCAGCGTAGCGGCATGGTCGTCCTTATCGGTGCGCGGCAGCGGCTCGCGGCCAACGACCCGCCACAGCGAGGCGGACAGTGGCGGGAACGTTGCGTCGCCCTCCGGCTCGGCGTGCACCACGGTGAGATAGATGCGATCGGTGTGCGGCAGGCAGACCCGGTAGATTTCCGCCCCGCCGATGACGGCGATCTCGCTCGCCCCGGTGCGCACCGCCGCGTCGCGGGCGAGCGCGAGGCCGGCTTCGATCGAGGTCGCGACCAAGGCTCCCGGCGCCTCGAAGGCCGGATCGCGCGAGACGACGATGTTCGTCCGGCCGTCGAGCGGGCGCTTGGGCAGCGCCTGCCAGGTGCGGCGCCCCATGAGGATAGGCTTGCCGAGCGTCAGGCGACGAAACAGCTTGAGATCGGAAGACATGCGCCACGGCAGCGTCCCGTCGCGTCCGATGACGCCGTTCTCGCCGGCTGCGACGACGAGGACGAGGTCGGGAATACGACCTTCATGACGTGGCGGAGGCGGGACGACATCAGGTGTGGGGGGCAACGGACACCAGTAGAAATTGAACAGCGCGCGGCGTGACAGTTTTTCGACAGGTCATGGGTGCAAGTCAATTGGGCAATGGATGGCGGGCCATCGATGGCTCAAACCGCCACGGGGGCTGGGATGTGCGGGTGCGGGTCGTAGCCTTCGAGGCCGAAATCGCCGAACTGGAAGTCGAAGATCGAATTGACGAGGGGATTGATGTGCATCCTCGGCAGCGGACGCGGCGCGCGCGTCAGTTGCAGGCGGGCCTGGTCGAGGTGGTTCATGTAGAGGTGAGCGTCGCCGAGCGTGTGCACGAAGTGGCCGGGCTTGAGGCCCGTCACCTGCGCCATCATCATCGTCAGGAGCGCGTAGGAGGCGATGTTGAACGGCACGCCGAGGAACACGTCGGCCGAGCGCTGATAGAGCTGGCAGGACAGCCGGCGCTCGCGCTGCCCGCCTTCGGCAGGACCGTCGACGTAGAACTGGAACAGACAGTGGCAGGGAGCCAGCGCCATGTCGGGGATGTCGGCCGGGTTCCAGGCCGTGACGATCATGCGGCGGCTGTCGGGGTTCGACCGCAGCGTGGCGACGACCTCGGATATCTGGTCGATGGTTCGACCGTCCGGGCAGGCCCAGGACCGCCACTGCTTGCCGTAGACGGGGCCGAGGTCGCCGCGTGCATCGGCCCAGTCGTCCCAGATGGAGACGCCGTGTTCATTGAGGTAGGCGATGTTGGTGTCGCCACCTAGGAACCACAGCAACTCGTGGATGATCGAGCGCGTGTGCAGTTTCTTCGTGGTGACGAGCGGGAAACCCTCGGCGAGATCGAAGCGCATCTGGTGACCGAACACGCTGAGCGTGCCCGTGCCGGTGCGGTCGGTCTTCGGCGTGCCCTCGGCGAGCACGCGTTCCATGAGGTCGAGATAGGCGCGCATACCGCCATGTAGCGCGATTCCCGGAGCGCCTTGAAGCCCGTCAGGCCGACGCGGGGAGCGGGATTTGCGACAGGGCGATCATCAGCGCGCCGTTGTAGACGGCGTGGCCGATCAGCGCCGGCCACAGGCTGCCGGTGCGCCAGACGAGCCAGGTCGCGACGAGGCCGAACACGAACACGTCGGCGAGCCCCGTAAGGCTGTAGCCGGCGTGCAGAGCAGTCCAGGTCGTGTTGGTGATCAGGGCCGCGCCCCAGAAGCCGAGCGGCGAGCGAGCGAGCGCGCTCTGCAGGAAGCCGCGAAAGACGAGTTCCTCCGACAAGGGCGCGCCGATGGCGGCGACGAGGAACAACAGCCAGGCATCGCTCGTATGCAGGATGCTCCACAGCGGAGTGAGATCGTCGATGATGTCCTGCCGCCGCGTCATCAGGGCGATGACGCTGAACGCGCCCGAGACGACCGCGATGACGAAGAGGCCCCCCACGATGGAGGCCCTGCCGCCGGCGGGCGGGACGAGGGCGAGCGCCTTGCGCGGCGTGCTGCCGTAGAGCGTGGCGGCGCCGATGACGAGTACGGTGACGGCGAGCTGAACGCCGAGCTGGAGAGCGAGCGTTGCCGCGTTCGACGGCTCTTCACTGGCATCGACGAGCGACAGGACGTAGACGCCGAGGATCAGCGTGCCGAGCATGATGACCACGGTCGCGACTACTGCTGCGAGCGGGGGCCAGCCGGTGCGTGCGACGTAGGCTGGGGGTCCCGAGAAGAGCGTCGTATCGGACATGATGGGCTGATCCTGCGATCGAGGTGGACGCGGGTGGCGCGGCACGCAGCCGACGACGTGGCGTAGGCGGATGGAGCGGGCGAGGCAAGTGCTGTCGGGCGACACGCGCGGCCCGCCGGGCCGCGCTCACAGCGGGGTGCGTCGCGATGCGCGGGGTGGCAAGCACCTGCGCTGGCCGACGACACTTTTTTTTCCCTCGTCGTCAGCATATATTGCGCAGCGTCGGAGCAATCCGACTATGGCGATAAACGCGACCGTAATAAGCCATTCGGACCCGGGGGCGGTACCCGGCGCCTCCACCACCAGCCCGTCGCCGATCCTGCGCCAGCCGCGGCGGGGCGGGCTGCTGATGGGGGCGAAATAGGATCGACGAGGGTGTAAAGGGTGCTGCTTTCGCTCGGCATGGTTCCGCCGTCATCGGGCCATCCAGAATAGTTGCCAACGACAACTATGCTGAGGCTGCTGTCGCTGCGTAATGCAGCGCCAAATGCCTGAACTGAAGCCCTTGCCCTTAGCCGGGTGAGGCGCGGTCCGGAGGGCACCGGGCAACAGAAGCCCTCCACTCCTCTTCCCGCGCGCGCTGCGTTTGGGTAAGAGGGGAGGTGGCTCGAGGTTTCGGCATTGCAGTTCGGTTAGGCGACCGACGTCGATGACCGCCGGCGCCCACCCACGCTCACGCCGGTCAACGATAGCCTCGAACCAGAGCCGAGATGACGACAGAGTCGATGATCGATTACGAAGCTCTGGCCCAGGATGCCTTTCGCGGGATCGTCCGTGCCGTGCTGACGAAGACGGCGAAGTCGGGCCTGCCCGGCGACCATCACTTCTACATCTCCTTCGATACGCAGGCGCCTGGCGTCATGCTGTCCAAGCGGCTGAAGGAGAAGTATCCCGCCGAGATGACGATCGTCCTGCAGCACCGATTCTGGGATCTCGCGGTCTCCGAGGAGCGCTTCGAGGTGAAACTCACCTTCGACGGCATCCCCGAGCGTCTCGTTGTGCCGTTCAAGGCGATCAAGGTCTTTCTCGACCCCTCGGTGCGCTACGGCTTGCAGTTCGACGATCCCGAGTTCAACGCAGAAAGCGTCGAGCAGTCGCTCAACCTGCTCGACGGCGGCAAGGGCGAGGGGGCCGACAACGAGAGCCGGCCGCAGCAGCGCCGGCCCTCTCCGCCAGCCCGGCTGCCGCGTAAACCGGCAGCGGGCGGCGAGCGCAAGTCCGCCGCACCGGCGGCGCGGCTGGCGAAGTCCGACGATGCCCCAGGCCGTCGCGACGCGGCCAAGGCCAAAGGCGAGGCCGACAAGCCGGGAACCGAAGCGGCGCCCGCCGACGGGGCTGCCGATGCTGCACAGAGCGAGGCAGCCCGTTTGCTGCAGGCGGCGACGGATCATCAGAACGAGCGGCCGCGCGCCACCACGGGCGCGGAAATCGTCAGCCTCGACAAGTTCCGCAAGAAGTAAGCGCCGGTAACGTGTGCCGGGAGCGGGGCGCTTCGGCCAACCCGCTGCGACCGGCCGTTACTCGTCACGGTCGGCCGCGCCCAGCAGCTTCTTGTGATCCCTTACTTTCTCGCGGGCTCGGCGGCGACGCTCCTCGAAGGCGTCGGGCGACCAGATTTGAAACTTGTCGCCAAGGCCGACAAAAGCGACCTGGCCTGAAATGCCGGCGTGCGCGCGCAGGCTCTCAGGAAGGACGATGCGGCCATCGCCATCGATCCCGAGAACCTGGACGTCGCCATAGAGCGCGACAGACAGCTCGTCGCGCTCGTCCGAATAGTCCGGCAGGCCCGCGAGAAGCCCATCGATCTTTTTTGCAAGTCTTTCGCCGCCTGCATCGAGTGCTGGAGCACCGAGCGAGGGGTAGCAGTAGATGCCGCCGGCGTAGCCGTCGCGCTCGAGCACGGCGCGGAACGGCGCTGGAATTGAAACGCGGCCCTTGGCGTCGATCTTGTTGATGAATGTCGAGACAAAGCGGTCCATCTCCCCCAGCCGACCTCACTCCTCCGACGCTTCACTCCCGCATTCGTCCTCTTGCTCTTCGCCCGCGCCGGTCATCGCCGACTGGGGTGCCTGCAGAGGCGGACCGTGGCGGTCGCACTGTCTTGGCCCTCTCTCAATCCAGGCGCCACGACCACGGTCCTCTGCCCGGTGCGGACGGGCAATCATGGGATCTCATGGTTTTTTATGGGTGTCAATGGAGTGTTAAGGAATAACGGTGGGGCGGGTGGGCAGTGAGGCAGTGGGCAGTGCGGCTGTGGCGCAGCGGCCAAGCGATGCGCCACGGAGTCCCGCTTCTCCGCTTTCCCGATGGCCGCGCCCTGGCGCGGCAATCCGGGATCTTTCCCGGCGGTATAGGTCTCGACCGTGCTACCGGTGACGGGTGCCTTCGGCGGGCGCTGCGGCACGCGGGGTCGGGCGCGTGCCGGCTCCCGGCCCATCGTTTTCGACACGCCCGTTAAGCCTTCGGCAGCCATGGCCGGGTTATTGCGGATCGTCTTTCGGGTGATCGTCGCGTCGTGGAGTTCTCAATGTCGTGGAGCCGCACCGTCCTTGGACCGCTGCTGCTCGTCATCGTGGCGCTGGTCGCAGTGGCGGCCGGCGCGACGGCGGGAGAGCGCGCGCCGCGCGCCTCGCTGACCTACGTCGGCATGACCGGCGGGGCGACCATCGCGGCTGGAGCACGCGAGCCCGTGCGGCTCTACGCCGAGGAGACGGGCAGCGGCCGGCCCATCCTGCTCATTCACGGCCTCGGCGCTTCGACCTACACGTGGCGCAACGTGGTTCCCGAACTCGCCCGCCGCGGTCGCGTCATCGCGGTCGACCTCAAGGGCTTCGGCCGGTCCGACAAGCCGTTCGATCTCGCCTACAGCCCTGCCGACCACGCGCGCACCATCGTCGAGTTCATCCGCCGCAGGGGGCTCGACGACGTGACGCTCGTCGGCCACTCGTTCGGCGGGGCCATCGCGCTCCTGGTCACGCTCGAGCTCAACCGTTCCGCACCGGGCCGCGTGCGCGATCTCGTGCTGATCGATGCGCCTGCCTACCGGCAGCCGTCGACAAACTTCGTCGACCTGATGCGCATGCCCGTGCTGCCCTACGCGCTGCTGACACTCGTGCCGCCGGAACTCGCCACCTGGCTCGCGCTCGACGAGGATCAGGCGCGGCTGATGAGCCCGCGCGACGTGCTCTCCTACGCCGCGCCGTTCCGCGATGCCGGCGCGCGCCATGCGCTGATCGCGACGACCCGGCAGATCGAGCCGCCGGACTTTGCCAGCATCACGGCGGCCTATGCGACGATCCCGCAGCGGACGCTGATCATCTGGTGCCGGGACGACCCTACCGTGCCACTGGCGACGGGCCAGAAGCTCGCCCGGACACTCAAGCGCGCCCGCCTCGAGGTGCTGGAGGGCTGCACGCATGTGCCGCAGGACGAGCGGCCCGATGCGGTCAACCGCCTGTTGCGCGGGTTCGTGAGGTAGCCGTTCGGGAGGGGAAGCTCGCGGTCTCTGTTACGGCCGGGACAGCGGTGGAACCGGGGCCGCCCTAAGGTCATGGCAACACAACCTCAGGAGACCGCCATGACCCGCCAGACCGCCCCTTCCGCCACCGACACGGCCGAGACCGCTTGCGCCGTCGGCATCGTGACGCTCGCCGCGGCCCTGTTCGTCGGCACCTCGATCTGGTCGTTCGTCCTGCTCGGCTCCTCGATGACGGGCTTCTGATCCGTCTGCGCCGTCAGAAGCGTGCCAGCCGGCCTGTAAGCCGGGTTCTGTCTGGGGTCGCCCCCGCGACGGTCATTCATCTGGGACGTCCGTTGCCGGACGCCTCTAGCAACCAACCCGGGCGGCGGGCCTGGAAACGGGCTTGGCGCCGCACGGTTGCCCGCACGCGCCCGGCCACCCCTATTTGGTCTTGCTCCCGGTGGGGTTTGCCGTGCCGCCGCTGTTGCCAGCGCCGCGGTGCGCTCTTACCGCACCGTTTCACCCTTACCGGCGGCCGAGGCCGCTGGCGGTCTCATCTCTGTGGCACTGTCCCTGGGGTCGCCCCCGGCGGCCGTTAGCCGCCACCGTGTCTCCATGGAGCCCGGACTTTCCTCCACCGGCACCTTCGCAGGGCCATAACGCCCAAAGTACCCGGCAGCGACCGTCCGGCCGACTGGCGCGCTCACATAATGCGCAAGCCGCCTCTCGTGCAAGGCGATAGCGGGCCGGCGACAGGCGCGCGTCATACCGATTGCTTGTCGTCCGGGCGGTAGGAGATGGGGGTTGCCTTCTTCTTCGCCGTGGCGCCCTCCGAGATGCGATCGACGATGGCGAGGAACACCGCGCTCGCAACGAAGGCGAGGTGGATCAGCGTCGACCACATGATCTTCTCGTTGTCGTACTGAGGGGCGTTGAGGAAGACCTGGAGCAGGTGGATCGAGGAGATGGCGACGATGGCCGAGGCGATCTTCACCTTGAGGCTGCCGGTGTCGATCTTGCCGAGCCAGCCGAGCTCACTCGCGTCACCCTTGTCGAGACGCGAGACGAAGTTCTCGTAGCCCGACAGCATGACCATCACCATCAGGCTCGCCACCAGGCAGGCGTCGATCAGCGCCAGCATGGCAAGGATGACCTCGTTGTCCGTGTAGGTGAAAATCTTGGTCGCGATCTTGAGGCACTTGTTGAGGAACGAGACGGCGTAGACGGCGAGCGCGGCGGCGAGGCCCAGGTAGAAGACGACGAGCAGCCAGCGGCTGGCGAGCAAAAGGCGCTCGATCAGCGCCTCGGGTCCGAAGCTCGACCGCGACTGTGGGCTCACTTCGCTGTCGTCTCTGCTGGCGGGGCTCATGGCGTCGTCTCCGGGAATGACACGCGGCAGCCGGCGGACACATGCGCTGTGTGGGCACGGTCAGGCGGCAGGCAAGCGCGCGAGATAGCCCGGTGCGATGCCGCCGGCAACTCCGCAAATGGCTGACGCGGAGGATGGCGCGGTCCTGCGCCTGCTACTGGCGAGCGGCGGCAACCTTGGCGCGGAGTTGCTCGATCGTCAGGGCGATGATGCCGGTCGCGCCCGGCTGGTGCTGCGCGCCGGGGGTATGCAGGACGGTGTCGAGGGCGGCGATGGCCGTGCCGAGGCGCTCGGCATAAGCGTCGCGCGTCAAACGGCCCTCCTTGAGGGCGACGTCGGCGGCGAAGGCGGTGCAGGACGCAAACAGGCGGTGCGCGTGATAGGTGTTGAACGGCGCGCGGCGGGCGACGTCGGCCTTGGCAGCGCAGCCCTCCAGATCGCCTTCGGCCTGAGCGAGTTGTGCGGCGATCAGCGGGTCCTCCTGAGCCTTCGCGGGCGAGGTGAGGATGGCGGGGAGGAGAACGGCGAGGAGCACGAACGGCCACGACATGATGTGCTGTGCTGGCGCGGCGGGCGAGGGCATGGGTTCGCTCTGGATGTTGGGCGCGGCGGTTGAGACCAGCCGACCGGGGTACTAATCGGTACGATGGTCGCGTCGGGGTGGTTCTCGCCGTCTCAGACGCGCGGTACGCCGAGCCCGTCGAGGTAGACGAGAACGGCGGCCTCGAGCAGGTCCTCGGGCGCCATCGGGATCGGGCGGCGCGCGTTGTCGCCGCGCGCGAACAGCGCGGCGATGCCGTGCGAGAGCGACCAGATGTGAAGCGCCATCATGGCCGCCGGCGGCCGGTGGCCTTCCGGGCACAGGGCGGCGATTTCGACGCAGGCTGCGCGCAGCACCTCGTAGGCGGCGTCGGCGGCTTGGCGCACCTCGGGATAGTCGCCGATGGCAAGGCCGCCCTCGAACATGGCGGCAAACAGCGCAGGCTCCGTGCGCGCGAAGCTGAGATAGGCGCGGCCCAGCCGCTCGAAGGCGGCGCGCGGCTCGGGCCGGCCCCCGTTCCAGGCGGAGGCCAGCGCCGCGCCGAACGCGGTGAAGCCACGCAGCGCGACATCGGCCATCAGTGCGTCGCGGTCTCGGAAGTGGCGGTAGGGGGCGGCGCTCGACACGCCCGCGGCGCGGGCCGCGTCGGCGAAGGTCAAGCCGCCCGGGCCCTTCTCGTTGATCAGCCGAACGGCCGCCTCGATCAGGGCTTCGCGCAGATTGCCGTGATGATAGCCCCGCTTGGGCCCTGGGCCGTCCGAACGTGCGCTCATGGTGCCGTTGTAGCCGAGCCGCGCGGTGTTGGCATCAGGCCGCCCGGCCTCATCGGAATGCAGCGCTCACTTGCAGACGCGGCGACGGCCGTCCGCGTCATGGCGGGCGAGGTCGACGTGGAAGTGATCGTGATGGAAGCGGTCGGCGTCGGGTCCGAGCACCGTCGTGAAGCGGCGGCAGGCGGCCTCGTGCACGGCGCGCAGGAACGCAGCTTCGGCCGGATCGCCGTGCCAGCCCTGCTTGACGGTGACGACGCGGCCGTCGGCGAGCCGGAAGCCCGAGACGTCGAGGGCATTGGCAAGCCCGTGCTCGGACAGGTTCGTTCCCGAAAGGCCGTTGCGGGTGCGGCAGGAGTAGGAGGCGGCGACCCTGATCTCGATGACCGGCTCCCCGAGGTAGTAGACGGCGGCGGGAGAAACGGTGCGGGCGAGCCAATCGTCGACCGGGCCGATCATCGGGCAGCGCAGCAGGGCGGCTGGCTTCATGGCGATACGGCCCTGGTCGGCCGCCGACATCTCGAAGGGCGACAGCGCTCCGCACACCTCCGGCCCGCCGAGCGCGGACCGTTGCCGGATGAAGGCCGTCTCGACCACAGCGCCCGAGGACAGGCAGCGCCGCTCCTCGGCGGCGACGATGGGAGCCATCTGCTGCTGGCGCGCGCTCAGCGACGGGCCCGAGGTGCCGCAACTGACGAGCAGTTGGGACGCCACGACCACGCAACTCGAGACTGACAGCACACGCAACGACGACATGGCCGTGGATGGTAAACGGGACGTGGTGAAGGGCGGGTGAACGAAGGCCCGCTGAGTTCGAGCAAGTTGCGACACGCTCGCAGAGTGCGACGGCACGGCGGCGACGGAGCGATGGCCGCACGGTGGCGATTCGGCGTCTTCAGAAAGCGATTGTGTCCACGCGTCCTGCAAACGACGATATCCACAAGAGAGCGAACTTCGAATCGGCTCCTCCGGGACTCTGCGGCGAAATTATGTTAGTTCTTGTCCGGTCTGAAAGAGCGTCCTCTGCACCTTCGAGTTCTCGTGTCCGCGTCTTCGATCGTGTTTCTCAATGCCTGTCGCTTTCGGACACGCGTAGCGTCGTGTTTGCGTAGGAATAGCCCTGGTCGTTTGTCGTCGCGGCTCTGCTGACAACCCGCTTTGTCTTGTGCAGATAGCCAGCGAGGACGTGGCCAGGGCTTTCTTGCGTCCGCACACGCCTGCCTAGGCCAGCGATCACCTGATTGGCATGGCCGTCGTGAACGGTGCTTCCTCCTCCTTGCCCGTTCTGTTTTAACTGGTTGTGGCTCAACTCGTTGTGTTTCAAATCGACCAGAGCGTTAATCCCGTGCGGAGGACCTCAACCTCGCCAGGCGAATGTGCGCTTCCCCTGACGCTGGCACCGGGTCGACGCTGCGCCGAGGCGGGGCCCGTCACATGGGATGAGCGGCGAAGAACGCGATCGCCGCGCGCTTGAACGTGCCATCGCCGACGGCCTTCATGTGATCGCGGCCAGCAAGCTCCAGCGCGGTCGCTCCCGGGATCAATTCCGCCAATCCCTCAGCCGAGCCTCCGACCACGTCCTCGCTGCCGACGGCGACGAGCACCGGGCAGGCGATGCGCGCCACATCCTCAGCCGAAATCGGATCGCGGCTCGAGCGGATGCAAGCCGCCAGCGCCTTCAGATCGCTTTTCGTCTGCTCGGCGAAAGCACGGAACGTGCGCGCCGTCGGGTTTGCCACATCGTCTATGCTCGGCGCCTCGAGTGCGTGCGCGATGGGCCCGGTACCGGCCATGCCACGGACCATGTTGTAGCCGAGCCCGCCGAACACCAGCGTCCTCACACGCTCCGGGTGACGCAGCGCCAGGAAGGCTGCGATGCGCGCGCCCATCGAGTAGCCGACGACGTGGGCGCGGGGCACGGCGAGATGGTCGAGCAGCCGGCGGGCATCCTCAGCCATGATCGGTGCCCCGTAGCGGGTCGGATCGTGCAGCTTCTCAGAGCGACCGTGGCCGCGATTGTCGAAAGCGATGACGCGATGGCCGGCGCGCAGCAGCGCGTCGATCCAGCCGGTCGCCTGCCAGTTGGTCGCCGTGTTCGAGGCGAAGCCGTGAATGAGGAGTACGGGGCTGCCCGCGCCCGCGTCGCTGTAGGCGATCTCGACGCCATCGGATTGGAACGTCTGCATCTTTGCTCCCTCGTTGGCAGCCCCGGCGATCTATCATTGCATGCTATCGACGGCTATCGTAGAGGCGCGCGGACGGCCCACTGGCGGGCGCGCTGGAAAGGCACGACATGGCAGGCTCCATCGTACCCCACTTCGCCAACGACGACGGCGCGGAGAAGATCTTCATCGGCGTCAAGGAATTCCAGTGCATGGGCGCGCGCGCGCCCTACGACCATCCGCACGTGTTCCTCGACATGGGCGCCGACGGGCAGATCTTGTGCCCGTATTGCTCGACGCTCTACGTGCACGATCAGCGCCTCGCGGCGACCGAGACCGATCCCGCCGGCTGCCGTGTCGCGGCGGCCGACGTCGCGGCGGGCTGAGGTTGTCGCGGCGGGCAGCGGCGGTCGTCGTCGGTGGCGGCATCGGCGGGCTCGCAGCGGCGATCGCGCTGGCTCGCGGCGGCCACGGCGTCACCATCCTCGAGCGACGCATAGCCCCTAGTGAAGGGGCCGCTAGCGAAGAGGGCGCCGGCATTCAGATCGGCCCCAACGGCACGCGGCTGCTGGTGAGCCTCGGCGTCGCAGATGTACTCGCGCCGCTTGCAGCGAGCCCCCGCGCCGTCGAGGTGCGCGACGGGCTATCGGGGCGGCACATCGTCAGCCTGCCGCTGGGCGCGTGGATCGCAGCGCGACACGGCGCGCCCTACTGGACGGCGCATCGCGCCCATCTGCATGGCGCGCTCGCGGCAACGGCGGCGGCCATGCCCGGCGTCGAAGTCGTGCGCGGCGTGACCGTCACGGGTCTCGATGCGGCCGGGCCCCAGGTCGCGGCCGTCGGGGCGGAAGGTCCGCGTGCCCGTGGCGAACTCGTCATCGCCGCCGATGGGCGCGGCTCGCGGCTGCGGTCCGATGTGGCGGCCGGCGCCGACTTGCGGTTCGCCGGCAAGACGGCCGCTCGATCGGTGCTGCCCGCCGCTGCGGTGTCGAGTGTCGCTGCCGACGTCGTCGGGCTGTGGCTCGCTCCGGCCGCGCACGTCGTGCACTATCCCGTCGACGCCGGCCGGCAGATCGCCCTGGTCGTGGTGACGAGCGCGCGCGAGCACAGCGAGGCGTGGGGCGCGCCGGTTGCCGCCGACGTCATGATGCAGGGGGTGGCGCGGCTTGCCCGCCCGGTGCGCGACCTCGTCGAGGCGGCCGGCGATCGCTTTCGCGCCTGGTCACTCATGGACCTCGGGCGACCCGTGCCGATGGCGCGCGGGCGCGTGGCCCTGCTCGGCGACGCGGCCCACCCCATCCTGCCGTTCCTGGCCCAGGGTGCGGTTCTCGCCATCGAGGATGCCGTGGTGCTGGCAGGGCTTCTGCACACGAACACGGGCCCCGTCGAGTGCGTGCTCGGCGCATATGCCTCGGCGCGGCGGGAGCGGGTGGAGGCCGTCGCGCGGGCCGCGCGGCGCAACGGGGCGGCCTATCACCTCGGCGGGGCGCTCGGGGCGGCGCGCAATGCTGCCATGGCGCTCGCCGGAGGCGAGCGGCTGATGGCCGCCTACGATTGGCTGTACGGCTGGCGGCCGCCGGCGTGAGGGGTGATCAGCTTCGCCAGAACTCGACGCGGAACAGCACGAGCACGGTGAACAGTTCCAGCCGGCCGAGCATCATGGCGAAGGACAGGACCCACTTGGCGCCGGCCGGCAAGGTCGAGAAGTTGCCGGCGGGGCCAACGATGTCGCCGAGGCCGGGGCCGACGTTGCCGACCGCCTGGGCGGCGGACGACAGCGAGGTGACGAGATCGAGGCCCATGGCGGTCAAGATCACGGTGAAGATGCCGACGGTCGCCATGTAGATCGCCAGGAAGGCGACGACCGAGAACGGCACATCGGCGGGCAGCCGGCGCCCGTTGTAGACGAGCGTGACGATGCGGTTCGGGCTCATCAGATGGACGAAGTGGCTGCGCGTCAGGAGGCCCGCGACTTGAAGTCGATAAACCTTGATGCCGCCCGCGGTGGAGCCTGCGCAGCCGCCAACGAACGTCAACAGGAAGAACACGCCGACCGCGAATGGCCCCCACGTGGTGTAATCGGCGCTGACGAAGCCCGTCGTGGTGACGATCGAGGTGACGTTGAAAGCCGACAGCCGCAGCGCTTCAGCGAAAGGGATACCGCGCACGGTGGTCAGCCAGATGGCCATGATCACGCTGACGGCGGCGACGAACAGCAGGAAGCCGCGGATCTGCTCGTCCTTCACAAGGCTCGAGGGGCTGCCACGCAGAGCCTTGATGAAAATCACGAAAGGCAAGGCGCCGAGCAGCATGAACACGACGGCCGCCCACTCGATGGGCGCCGAGCGGAAAAAGCCGAAGCTGGCGTCGTGGGTCGAGAAGCCCCCGGTGGCGACGGCGGCAAGGGCATGGCAGATAGCGTCGAACGGCGTCATGCCGAGCAGCGCGAAGACGATTGCGGCGAGCACGATCAGACCGACGTAGATGCCGGCGATCGCCATCGACAACTCGACGGCGCGCGGCAAGACCTTCTCGGACCGGTCCGAGTTCTCTGCCTGGAACAACTGCATGCCGCCCACCCTGAGGAACGGCAGCAGGATGATGGCGATGACGATGATGCCGAGACCGCCGAGGCCGTTGAGCAGGGCCCGCCACAGCAGTACGCCGCGCGGCAGCTTGTCGAGACCAACGAGAACGGTGGAGCCGGTCGTGGTCAACCCCGACATGGTCTCGAAGTAGGCATCCGTGAAGGACAGCCCCAGGCCGAGGAACGGCAGCGCGGCGAAGCCGGTGACGACGACCCAGCTCAGGGTCGTCAAAAGGAACGCCTCCTTGATGCCGACGCGGGGCGGAGCATCGTCGTAGGTAACGAGGACCAAGAGGCCGCCGAAGAAGAAGGTCGCGGTCGCCGAAGCGAGGAACACCTGCCAGTCGTCGTGTCCGTCGGCGACGTCGATCATCGCCGGCAGCAGCATGGCCGCGGCGATCGTGCACAGGATGAGCCCGAGCGCGAACAGTATAGGACGGAACTGGATCACCGGCGACCTGTCATGGGGCGCAGCGATGCCCGAACGGGCAAAGCTGCCGCCGAAGCGATAATGCCATCAGCGCCGCAGTGTCTCCCCGATTGGTAAAGTCGACGTCAAGACAACTATTTACGATAGATTTACTAAGACGACGTCGGATCATGGTCCGGCGCGCCGAAGCCGCCACCCGTCGGCGTCTCGATGATCAGGCTGTCGCCCGGCTCGAGGGCAATCTCGGCGGACGCGGCAAGCGTCTCCTCCCTGCCGTCGGCGCGCAGAAGGATGTTGCGGCCGGGCCGGCCGGGCTCACCACCGCTGAGCCCGTGCGGGCGCTCGCGCCGGTAGCCGGTCAGGAGGGCTGCCCGCATCGGCTCGAGGAAGGTGAGATGGCGGCGCACGCCGTCGCCGGCACGACTGGCGCCGCGCCCGCCCGTGCCGCGCATGATCGCATGCTCGGTGACGCGCACGGGATAGCGCAACTCCAGCACCTCCGGGTCGGTCATGCGGGTGTTGGTCATGTGCACCTGCACGGCGGCCGCGCCGTCGAAGCCGGGACCCGCCGGAGCGCCGGAGGCGATCGTCTCGTAATACTGGCGGCGGCCGTCGCCGAACGTCAGGTTGTTCATCGTTCCCTGCGAGGAGCTAAGCGCGCTGAGGGCTGCAAACAGCGCATTGGTGACGATCTGGCTCGTCTCGACGTTGCCGGCGGCGACAGCGCGCGGGTGGCGCGGGCTCAGCATGGAGCCTTCGGGTATGACGATGTCGAGGGGGCGCAGGCAGCCGGCGTTGAGGGGTATCGGCTCGCCCGTCAAGACGCGGAAGACGTAGAGCACGGCGGCTCGCGTCACCGGTTCGGGGGCGTTGAAGTTGTCGTCGCGGGCCGGCGAGGTTCCGCTAAAGTCGATGCGGGCCCGGCGCGCCTGCCGGTCGATCGCAATGCTGACCGAGACCTCCGCGCCGGTGTCGGTCCGGACCGTGAAGGCGCCGTCGGACAGGCGGTCGATAAGGCGGCGGACGCTCGCCTCGGCATTGTCGAGCACATGGCCCATGTAGGCTTCGACGAGGGCCTGGCCGTAGCTCTCCGTCATGCGCAGGAGTTCGGCCGCGCCGCGCGCATTGGCGGCGATCTGGGCTTCGAGGTCGCCCATGTTCTTGTCCGGCCGGCGGGCGGGATAGGGACCCGAGGCGAGCACACGGCGCATGTCGGCTTCGCACAGCCGGCCGCCGGCGACAAGGCGCATCGGCGCTATGAGGACGCCTTCCTCCTCAATGGTGGTCGCGTCAGGGGTCATGGAGCCCGGGGCGCGGCCGCCGATGTCCTCGTGATGGCCACGGCTCGCGACATAGAACAGCGGAGCACCGGCGGCGGCGTCGGCGGCGAAGACGGGGGTGATTACTGTAATGTCCGGCAGGTGCGTGCCACCTTCGTAGGGCGCGTTGAGCACCCAGACGTCGCCGCGCGCCATGCCGCCGCTGGCACGGGCGGCGGCGATGACGGCGGTGACGGAGCTATCCATCGAGCCCAGATGCACCGGCACGTGCGGCGCATTGGCGATGAGGCGCGCTTGCCCATCGAACACGGCGCAGGAGAAGTCGAGCCGCTCACGGATGTTGACCGATTGCGCCGTCTGCCGGAGCACCTCGCCCATCTCCTCGGCGATGGCCATGAAGAGGTTGTTGAACACTTCGAGCAGCACCGGGTCCGGGCGGCCTGCCGGACTGCTGGCGACGGGGGAGCGGAGTGTTGCGACAGGGACCGAACCGCGCGTCATGACGAGGTCGCCACTCGGGCGCTTGGCGGCCTGCCAGCCCGGCTCGACCATGATGGTCTGATGCGGCTCGACGATGAGCGCGGGGCCGGCGATGGGATTGCCGAGGGCGAGCCGCTCGCGGGCGTATACCGGAACGTCATGCCAGGCTCGATCGGTGTAGACACGCGCCGATCCGATCGCCTCGGGTGGCGCCGTCGACGTCGCATGGACAGGCGCGCTGTCGGCGGCCTGCGGCGTTGCGACGGCCTCGACCTCGATGGCGGCCACGATCAGCGCGCGATCGGGATAGAGGAAGCCGAAGCGGCGCTGGTGCTCGGCGGCGAAGCCGGAGCGCATGATGGCCGGCTCGGAGAGATCAATCGGAAAGCTCGTCTCGGTCGCCTCGTAGCGCAGGTGCAGGCGGGTCGAAAGGGCGATGGCGTCGTGCTCGGCGCCCTGGTCGAGCACCTCGTCGGTGACGTCATTGCCGAGCCGCCAGGCAAGTTCCTCGATCGCCGCGAGGGTGGCCTCGGCGAGCGGCAACTCGATCGAGCGCTCGCGGCTTGCCCGCAGCGGCGCGAGCCCCATGCCGTACGCCGACAGCAGGCCCGACAGCGGCGTGACGAGCACCGTCGTGATGCCGAGGCGGTCGGCGATGCGGCAAGCGTGCTGGCCGGCGGCCGCGCCGAACGCGTTGAGCACGTGACCGGAGATATCATGGCCGCGCTCGATCGACACCTTCTTGATGGCGTTGGCCATGTTGTCGATGGCGATGGTCAGGAAGCCGTCGGCGACCTCGGCCGCCGAGCGGCCGTCGCCGACCGCGTCGGCGAGACGCGCGAAGCCCTGCGCGACGGCGTCGGTGTCGAGCGGAGCATCGCCGCCGGGCCCGAAGATCGCCGGGAAGTGCGCCGCCGGCAGCTTGCCGACCATGATGTTGGCGTCTGTCACGGTGAGCGGGCCACCGCGCCGGTAGGCGGCCGGGCCCGGATCGGCGCCGGCGCTCTCAGGGCCGACGCGGAAGCGCTCGCCGTCGAAGCCGAGGATCGATCCGCCACCCGACGCGACGGTGTGGATCGCCAGCATCGGCGCCCTGAGCCGCACGCCGGCTACCTCGGTCTCGAAGACGCGCTCGTAGGCGCCTGCAAAGTGCGAGACGTCGGTCGAGGTGCCGCCCATGTCGAAGCCCACCACGGCCCCGAAGCCGGCGCGGCGGGCGGTCTCGGCCATGGCAACGATGCCGCCGGCCGGGCCTGACAGGATGGCGTCCCGGCCCTGGAACAGATGGGCCGCCGTCAGGCCGCCGCCCGAGGTCATGAACTCGAGGCGCGGGCTCGCGCCACCCGCGGCGAGGGCCTTGGCGAGGCGGTCGACATAGCGGCGCAGCACCGGCGACAGGTAGGCGTCGGCGACGGTCGTATCGCCGCGCCAGACGAGCCGGAGCAGCGGGGAGACCTCGTGGCTGACGGAGACCTGTGTGAAGCCGGCCGAGCGGGCGAGGCGGGCGGCGGAACTCTCGTGCAGCGGGTGGGCATATCCGTGCAGAAAGGCGATCGCCACGGCGCGGAAGCCGGCGGAATGCGCTTCGGCAAGGCGAGCTGCGAGGTGCTCCTCGTCGAGGGGCGCGAGGATCGTGCCGTCGGCGGCAAGGCGCTCGCGCGCGCCGATGACGTGCGCATGAAGCAGGCTCGGCTTCTCGATGCGCAGCGCGAAAATGTCGGGGCGCGCCTGGGTGCCGATCTCGAGGGCGTCCTCGAAGCCGTTCGTCATGACGAGCACGGTCGGCTCACCGGCGCGCTCGAGCAGCGCGTTGGTGGCGACCGTCGTGCCCATCTTGATGCCGGCGATGCGCTCGGCTGGCAGCGGCGCGCCGGGTGTCACGCCGAGGATGCGGCGCATGCCCTCGAGCGCTGCATCGTCGTAGGCGCCGGGGTTCTCCGACAGCACCTTCAGCGTCTCGATGCGGCCGCCGGGGCCTCGGGCGACGATGTCGGTGAACGTGCCGCCGCGATCGATGAAGAAGTGCCACCGGTCGATATTGGCGTCGCGCCGATCGGCCGGCGGGCCGCCTTGCGAGGGACCCGCGCGCTCGCTGTTGCTCACGATTGCCTATCCGCCTCCTCACCCGCGACGCTGTCGCCGAAGTAGACTGGAGGTGCGCGCGAACGTCAACGCAGGCGGGGGCGAGCAACCCACCGGGACGCGTTGCTGGTCAGGCGGCGCAGATGGGTGCCGGGTCGGCGGCTTGCGGTGAGGCGACGACGGCTGGCGTCGCCTCCTGGACAATGACCTCGGAGCGCGCGGCGTTCGTCCAGACGGCGATGGCGGCGGCGGCGGCGATGGCCAGCAGTACTCCTCGCATTGTGTGCTCCTCCTCCCCCGACCCTCGTGATTGCCCCAGTGCCCAACCTGAGCACTATTGTTCCTGTAAGCGGGACGTGACGTCAACTCACGTTGCGGCACCAACGATGTCAGCGCGGTGATCGGCCCACAGGTTTTTTGCTCGCGCACGACATGATCGGCACCACACTCCCGCGCCGACGGGACGAGACCTTGCGAGGTTGCGGCGCCGGGCATCGCAGAGCCTTAGCCGCGGGCACCGATTGCGCTTTGCCGCGTGCTTCCTTTCGGGGTATCGCTGCACGAATGAAGGAAGACGGGCGCGCCATCATCGATAGCGGCGGCAGGCCGGAGAGTGCTGCGGCGGCTGCCGAGGCTGGCGGGCTTGCCGGCGCGGCACGGCGCCTCCTGGCCCGCTTGCCTCTGACACGCCGCCTCGCCCGATGGTTCGAGCCGACGCCGGCAAGCAAGCAGCTCGCCTTCACCATCGCCTTCGTCGGGCTCGCCGCCAAGATGGCCAAGGCCGACGGGGTGGCCGTGCAGGTCGAGCGGGAGGCCTTCGAGCGCAGCTTCCATGTCCCAGAAGGCGAGCGGGCCGGTGTGCTGCGCGTGTTCCGCCTCGCCGCCCAGGACGTCGCCGGCTACGAGGTCTATGCCGAGCGCATCGCACGCGCGCTCGATTCCGACCGGGCGCTCCTGCGCGATGTCTTCGAGTGCCTGTTCAATATAGCTGCGGCCGACGGCGTCCTGCACGATGCGGAGGAGCGCTTCCTGCGCACGGTGGCGGAGAAGTTCGCGCTCGGTGAGCGCGACTATGCGCTGGCGCGGGCGATGTTCGTGCGCGAAGCGGGTAATCCCTACGATGTGCTCGGTATCGAACCGGATATCAGCGACGAGGCGCTCAAGGCGCACTACCGCCAACTCGTGCGCGACTGCCATCCCGACAAGCTCGCCGCCGACGGCGTGCCGGCCGAGTTCCTGGTGCTCGCCGACCGCAAGCTCGCCGCCATCAACGCGGCGCACGACGAGATACAGAGGATGCGCCGGCCGTCTGTGCGCAGCGGGCGGACCAGCAGCGGGGCGACATGAGCGCGGACCTGATGCTGGGCAACGCCGACAGCCGCCACGTCGACGCGCTGCACCCTTCGCCCAACATCGAGCCGAGGCGCGATGCCTCCGCCAGCCTGCTCATCCTGCACTACACGGGCATGACGGACTGCGCCAAGGCGATCGACTGGCTGGCGCGGCCTGAGAGCAAGGTCTCCTGCCACTATGTCGTCGATTGCGACGGGACCATCACGCAGATGGTGGCCGAGCGGGCGCGGGCCTGGCACGCGGGTGTCTCGGTGTGGGAGGGTGTCGTCGACATCAACTCCCGATCGATCGGCATCGAGATCCACAATCCGGGTCATGAGGGCGGCTATCCCGATTTTCCGCAGGCGCAGATGGCCGCCGTGGCGCGGCTGGGGCTCGATATCGTGACGCGCAACGCCATCGCGCCCTGGCATGTGCTGGCGCATTCGGACGTCGCACCAGCACGCAAGATCGATCCCGGTGAGAAGTTCGACTGGGCATGGCTGGCTGGCGAGGGGGTCGGCCTGTGGGTGACGCCGGAGCCGGTCGGGCCACTGATCGGGGGCGTGTCGCGGCAGCCCGACGCCAACACCATGGCGCATGTGCAAGGCCTGCTTGCCGGGTACGGCTACGGTATTGCCACCACGGGAGCCTTCGACGCGCAAACGCGCACGGTGCTGCGCGCCTTCCAGCGCCATTTCCGGCCGGCGCGGGTCGATGGCCTTGCCGACCCTTCGACGATCGGCACGCTCGAGCGGGTCGTCGCGGCGCGGGCCGGCTTGGCGGGAAGTTGAGCGGGGCGCTGGGCTGTGGGCACGACGTACTTCCCGTTCATCGACGGACTGCGCGCGCTGGCGGTCGTTGCCGTCATCGTGCATCATTTCGAGGCGAGCCTCATCGCCAGCGGCCATCTCGGCGTCGACATCTTCTTCGTCATCTCAGGCTTCGTGATCACGGCCTCGCTCATGGCACAGCGGGCGCGTTCGCTCGGCACGTTCCTCCGCGACTTCTACGGGCGGCGCGTCAAGCGGCTGCTGCCGGCGCTCTTCGCGTGCGTTGCCGTGACCGGTATCGCCCTGTCGCTCGTCGTGCCGGAGCCGCGCAGCTACCTGGCGACCGGGCTTTATGCGCTCGCTGGCGTATCGAATATCGCGCTCTACCGGCGCGCCACGGACTACTGGGGTGAGGCGGCGCGGCTCGATCCGTTCACGCACACGTGGTCGCTGGGCGTCGAGGAGCAGTTCTACCTCCTGTTCCCGGCGCTCGTGTGGTGGCTCGCGGTGCGCGGCGGTGGCGGACCTGGGGACCGCGAAAGGCTCATCTTCGCGTGCGGCGCGATCGTCGTCGTGTCGCTGGCGGCCTATATCGCGGTGGGGCTTGTGGCGCCCATGGCGACGTTCTACCTGCCCGCCTTCCGCTTCTGGCAACTGGGCCTTGGCGCGCTCGCCGCGCTGGCGGTCGCAGGCGGTCACGCACTGCCATCCTCGCTGACGGGTCGTGTCGCTCAGGCCGTGACGCTGATCGGTATCGTCGGTCTGCTGCTGACGCCTGACGGCTGGGATCCTTGGACCAACATCGGCATCACGGCGCTGACCGCGCTCGCCATTCTGCAGGGCGTCGAGCGTGGCGATCGGCTGCGGCTCCTGACGACGGCGCCGATGCTCTACATCGGCCGCATCTCGTATTCGCTCTACCTCTGGCACTGGCCCGTCATCGTGCTCAGTGTCTGGACCATTGGCATCGAGTGGTGGTCTTGGCCCTGGCAGGCGCTGCTGATCGGCGTGCTCGCGGCAGCCTCCTATCACGGTATCGAGCGACCGCTGCGGCACGCACGGTGGGCGGGGCGTCCAGCCGCACTCGGCGTGCTCGCGGCACTGGCTGCGCTGTGGCTGCCCGTGCTCGGCGTGGGCCTGTGGCAGCAGGGGGCGAAGGGTGGACCATCGCTGTTCGTGGGGACGCGGCCGGCCAACGCGGATGGGCAATTCGCCGACCTTCCCTGCGCGCGCCCGCACGATGGCCGGCTGCGGACGATGCGCACCATCGGCAACTCGCATGCCTTGCACATCCTGCCAATGCTGGAGCCGATCGCGCGGGCGTGCGGATTTCGGCTCTTGCACAACCGGCCGGGCAGCGAGATCGACTATCCGCGCGGCCAGGGCGTCGATGGGGCACTTGCCGAGCGTGCGCTCGCCGATATCGGCGCCGGGGGCATCCTCATCCTGTCGAGCCGCTACAACCTTCTCTATCAGGTGCCTTACCTCGACGGCCGCGGGGAAACGTGGCTCGGCCCGATCGACGAGGCTCAGGTGGCGCACCGGCAGCGGGCGGTCGATATCTGGCTCGCCGAGTTCGACGATCTCGTCGCGCGCGCCGCCGCGCGCGGAGTCGACATCGTCTTCATGCGGCCGAACGTCGAGTTCGATACGCCGCTGTCGGGCCTTCCGCAGGAGGTGTGCTCGGAGCAGTGGTATCGCATCGTGGCGCCGGCCTGCCGGGTCTCGGTCGCCCGTAAGGCCCTCGATCAGCGCTTTCCCGTGCGCTGGCTCGCGGCCATCGATGCCCGCGCCGCCGCAGCCGCGAACGTCCATGTGTTCGATCCGCTGCCGGTCACCTGTCCTGCCGGCGACCGCTGCTGGCGGCAGGTCGGCGGTATCGATGCCTTTCGCGACGTCCATCACCTGAGCGGCGAAGGCGCGCGCCTGATGGTCATGCCGTTCACCGACTTTCTGCTGGAGCGCGGACTGGTTGAGCGCGTGCCGCGCTGAGCCTGCCCTATCGAACGCTGCGAGGCATACGTGCGCTGCCGCCAGCCTTTGCACCTATTGGCAATATCGCGCCTGCCTATGTCCAACCAAACATAGCCATGCTATGTCGTGTTCGACATAGCCGGTGGTAGGTGCGGTCTGCCGCCCCCCTCGGCAGGCGCCGAGCCGGGCGGGGTGGGCCGCAGCCGTACCGGTAGGACCGCCAACCATGACCATCCTGGCGCAAATCGCCCAATTCATCGCCGGCAAGAACGGCAGCAAGCCCCGACTCCGGGAGGAGGACTCCATGATCGAGAAGACGCTCAGCGAATTGCAGAGCCAAGTCCGGCTGCGCACGCGGTATGACAACTACATCGGCGGCACGTGGGTGCCGCCCGTCAAGGGCCAGTACTTCGCCAACATCACTCCCGTCACCGGCAAGCCGATCTGCGAGATCGCGCGCTCGACGGCCGAGGACATCGAACTGGCGCTCGATGCCGCGCACAAGGCCAAGGACGCGTGGGGCAAGACAGCGCCGGCACAGCGCGCGGCGATGCTCTTGAAAATCGCCGACCGCATGGAGGCGAGCCTCAAGCTGCTCGCCACCATCGAGACGCTCGACAACGGCAAGCCCATCCGCGAGACGATGGCGGCGGACCTGCCGCTCGCCATCGATCACTTCCGCTATTTCGCCGGCTGCCTGCGCGCCCAGGAAGGTTCGCTCTCCGAGATCGACGAGGACACCGTCGCCTACCACTTCCACGAACCGCTCGGCGTCGTCGGCCAGATCATCCCGTGGAACTTCCCGATCCTGATGGCCTGCTGGAAGCTCGCGCCGGCGCTGGCGGCGGGCAACTGCGTCGTGCTGAAGCCGGCCGAGCAGACGCCGATGAGCATCATGGCCATGATGGACCTCGTCGGCGATCTCATCCCGCCGGGTGTGCTCAACGTCGTCAACGGCTTCGGCATCGAGGCCGGCAAGCCGCTCGCCAGCAACCGCCGCATCGCCAAGGTCGCCTTCACTGGCGAGACGACGACGGGCCGGCTCATCATGCAGTACGCGTCGGAAAACATCATTCCGGTGACGCTCGAGCTCGGCGGCAAGTCGCCGAACATCTTCTTTGCCGATGTGGCCGAGGCCGACGACGCGTTCTTCGACAAGGCGCTCGAAGGTTTTGCCATGTTCGCGCTGAACCAGGGCGAGGTGTGCACGTGTCCATCGCGCGCGCTCGTGCATGAATCGATCTACGAGCGCTTCATGGACCGGGCCATCAAGCGGGTCGAAGCCATTCGCGCCGGCCATCCGCTCGAACCATCGACCATGATCGGCGCGCAGGCGTCGAACGATCAGCTCGAGAAGATCCTGTCCTACATCGACATCGGCCGGCAGGAAGGCGCGCAGGTGCTGACGGGCGGGGCGCGCAACGCGCTCGATGGCGAGCTGTCGTCCGGCTACTACGTCAAGCCGACCATCCTCGAAGGCCACAACAAGATGCGTGTGTTCCAGGAGGAGATCTTCGGCCCGGTCGTGGCGGTGACGAAGTTCAAGACCGACGAGGAGGCGCTCGCCATCGCCAACGACACGCTCTACGGCCTCGGCGCCGGCGTGTGGAGCCGCAATGGCACGCGCGCCTACCGCTTCGGCCGGGCCATCCAGGCGGGCCGTGTGTGGACCAACTGCTACCACCTCTATCCGGCGCACGCCGCGTTCGGTGGCTACAAGCAGTCGGGCATCGGGCGCGAGACGCACAAGATGATGCTCGACCACTATCAGCAGACGAAGAACATGCTCGTCAGCTACAGCCCGAAGGCGCTCGGCTTCTTCTGATCGGCTCTCTCCCGAGCCGCGCCATCGGCTTGGGCCACGAACCCGGATGTGTGACGTTCCAGTTCAACGCCCGTTGTCGAGCAGGGACCTCCTAGCGACATCCGGAAACTGAGGCTGCGGCGGTGCCGAAACGCCCGCCGCAGCCATTTTCGCTTCGTGATGCGGGCAGGCCCTCGAGGTACGTCATGGTCGAACGTGTCAGCGCGACGCCGCCAGCACTCGCACTCATCGAGAAGCTGATCGCGCAGCACGGCCCGCTGCTGTTCCACCAGTCGGGTGGATGCTGCGACGGCTCGGCGCCCATGTGCTATCCGCGCGGGGAATTCCGCATCGGCGGGCAGGATGTGCAGATGGGGGCCATCGGCAGGCAGCCGTTCTATATGAGCCGCTCCCAGTTCGAGTACTGGCAGCACACGCATCTCATCATCGACGTCGTGCCGGGGCGCGGCTCGGGCTTTTCGCTCGAAGCTCCGGAGGGCGTGCGCTTCCTGACGCGCTCGCGGGTGTTCACCGACGCCGAGGCGGCCGAGCTCGAAGTGGCCGACCCGGCGCGCTTGGGCGCTGAGGCAGGTGCTCAGTAAGCTGTTATTCGAGCACGATAATTCGCTTTGTTTTGCCTTATGATGTCCGCATTGTCGCGGCATCACGCGGAGCATGATCGAGAACCTCTCCGGCCCATCGGGGCTCTACGCTTCGCAGCGCGGTGGTCGCCGCCTTCACCGGCTCTGCGTCACCAGCGGGCTCGTCTCCTGTCTTCTCATGGGCTCGGCTCCGCCGTCTGCTGCCACGTCCTGCCCGGCCGGCGAGGCCGGGGTCGGTGTCGCCTGTGACGCGACGACGTTCACGGACGAGGAGATGCTGCGGCTGCTTGATGCCGACAGCGTCGAGGTGCCAGCTCCTGCTGGTGCGGCGTCGACGCCAGCGGCGAACCGCGGACTACAGACGCCAGGCTCTTCAGCATCTGCCACTCCGCCCGCCAGCACGCTGCCCGTCGTCGTGACGCCGGGGGCGGAAACCGAGACGTCTGCGCACTTCAAGTCCAGCCTCGGGCAATGGGGCGCCTACGCCACCGCGCGCGCCCAGCAGAAGGCCGAGGCGGCGAAAGCAATGGCGCCCATGGGCCTCATGCTGCCCAAGCCGGTCGCGCCGGCAGCGACGCCGCTCGACGTGTGGACGTCGCTCGATCTCGACGGCATCGACCGCAACACGGCCGCAGCCCGCAAGCAGAGAGTCGGCGCGGACCTGAAGCTCCTGCCGGGGACGACGATAGGGCTGAGCGCCGGCCGCGCCGAGGCCACGGCATCCTCCGCATCCGACAGTGCCGAGCGCAGCCGCGACACGACCATCGCGACAACACTGCGCTCGGATTTCGCCGGTCCCGCCGGCGTGCGCGTGGCGCCGGCCATTTCGCTCACGCGCGGACGGGAGACCATGCACGACGCGGCGGGCGCGAGCCATGAAGCGACGCAGGCGGTCGCCGTCGAACCTCGGGTCAGCCGCACGTTCGAGCTTGACGAGGGTGGCACGCTCGAGCCCTTCGTCGTCTTGCGCAACACGTATTCGCTTGGTGAGGAGACCGGCGACGTCGGGTCCGCTCGCGCGGCCGGGGCGGGCCTCGTTCTCAAGGAGCGCGACGGCGCGAGCCTCAGCGTCGGCGCCGACGTCGAGCATGGCCGGGCAGATACGCCCGCCAACGTGACGAGCCGCGTGCGGCTCAACGTGCCGCTGCAGTGAGCACCCACGAGGCTCGACTGACCGGTGGCCCGTGTGCTGCTCAGATGATGTCGAAATCGCCCGGGTTGAGCGAGAATGCCCCGCCGAGGACGACGGCGACCGACTCGAGTCCGAAGTTCGTGCCCACGCCGTCGGCATCGTACCACAGCGTCAAGAGGTTCTGCTGGAACAGGAGCTCCGGCCCGGCGCCGATGCCGTTGGCCTGGAACACGGCGATGTTGTGCAGGTTGACGCCGAGGGTGAGGGACGAGATCGAGAATTCGCTCTGCGCAAACTGCAGCACGTCGGTGCCCTGCGTGAAATCATTGATCACGTCCTCGTCGGCATCCGGCGTGTGCAGGACGAAGGCGTCGTTGCCGCCGTTTCCTGTGAGCTGATCGTTGCCCGATGCGCCGCCGTCGATGACATTGGCGGCGCCGTCGCCAGCGAGTAAATCGGAGCCCTGGCCACCTACGAGGTTCTCGACGTTGGTGATGCCGACGTTGCCGAGCCCGAACGAGATGCTGCCGGTCTCCAATTCGAAGCTGATGGTGTCGGTGTCGCCACCGCCGTCGACGACGTCGCCCGTGAAGACGCCGAGGAAGGTGTCGTTGCCGAACCCGCCGTCCATGGTGTCGGCATCGGCGCCGCCCTCGATGATGTCGTTGCCGAAGCCGCCGACGATGGTGTCGAGGCCGCTACGGCCGCGGATCGTGTCGTTACCACCCTCGCCGTAGAGGTCGTCGTTACCCTCGCCGCCGTCGAGGAGGTCGTTGCTGTCGACGCCGCCACCGCCGTAGATTTCGTCGTCGCCGCCCTCGCCATAGAGGACGTCCTCGCCATCGCGGCCGAACAGGACGTCATTGCCGCCGCCACCGCGCAACTCGGTGTTGAACAAATCGCTGGCGACCAGCGTGTCGGCCTCGGTCGATCCGATCAGACCCTCGATCCGGCTGTAGCTATCGCCTGTGGCGAAGCCCGTGTTGTCGGCTGGATCGAGCAGCGAGGCGACGAGGCCCGTGGGGCTGTCCGAATAGGAGGCGAAGTCGATCTTCTCGCCAGCCCCGCCGTCGAGGCGGTCGGCGCCATCGCCGCCGCGCAGGATGTTCGTTTCGCCGTTGCCGAGGATATAGTTGGATCCGGCGCTGCCGTTCCCGTTGATCGACGAGGTGCCGAGCAGCAGCAGCCGCTCGACATTGGCGCCGAGGGTATGGGTCACGCTAGCGCGGACGGTATCGGTGCCCTGGTTGGCGGCCTCGATGCAGCGGTCGCCGGCGGCGTCGACGACGTAGGTGTCGTTGCCGCGGCCGCCGCGCATGGTGTCGACGCCGGTGCCGCCGTCGAGCAGGTCGTTGCCGTTGAGGCCGAAAAGTGAATCGGCATTGCCGAGCCCGAAAATGCGGTCGTTGGAGTCGGTGCCGCGCAGTGAGTTGCGCGCGTTGGTGCCGCGTATGTTCGCCATGATGCCGCTCCGCCGAAAATGCCCGCGAGATGGGTCGCTTGGACGCTATCAGCGCAGGTTATCGGACCGCATCATCAAGATTGATGAGGCGGTGCGTGGCGGGGCGCGCCGGGCCGGCGGCAGGCTGCGTGGCCAGTGCCAGCCTAGGCAGTCAGGTCGCGATGGCCTAAACACGTGGCTCGGAGCGTGGCCGATCGATCCGCACCGGAGCGCCGGGCGTATGCCTTGGCACAGCGACAGACGGAACCCGCCAAGAATGGATACACCTGATTTGCGCATGCCGAAGACAACGGAGGCGAAGGCCGCCTCACTGCCCGCCGACGCACGACCCGACCAGGCCGAGGTCGAGAACGCCATCCGCACGATCATCCGCTGGGCTGGCGACGACCCGCAGCGCGACGGCCTCATCGAGACGCCGAGCCGCGTGGCGAAGGCTTTCCGCGAGCACTTTCGCGGTTACGCCGAGGACCCCGAGGACATCCTGCAGAAGACCTTCGAGGAGATCGAAGGTTACGACGAGATGATCGCGCTGCGTGGCATCCGCTTCGAAAGCCATTGCGAACATCACATGGCGCCGATCATCGGCCGGGCGTGGGTCGCCTACATACCGAACGGCCGCGTGGTGGGCATCTCGAAGCTCGCCCGCGTCGTCGACGTGTATGCGAAGCGCCTGCAGATCCAGGAGAAGATGACGGCGCAGATCGCCAATGCGATCGAGGCCACCCTGCAGCCCCAGGGCGTGGGCGTCGTCATCAAGGCCGAGCATCACTGCATGACGACGCGCGGCATTCACAAGCCGGGCACCGATCTCGTGACGAGCCGCATGCTCGGCTGCTTTCGCGACAGCTCCATCACGCGCCAGGAGTTTCTGGCGATGATCGGCGACTGAGCGCAAAGTGTGCGCTCCCCCCCCAATGCTCGGCGGTTCTCAGGTTCGTTGTCCGCGCCGGGGCTGACGCGGCGTGTTGGCCCTGATGCCGAGTGCGGCCTTGCGAGCGGTATCGGTGATGCGTGCCGCGCGCGTTTGCGCACGGCGGGCCTGGGCGATCCATTCGAGAATGCCGCGCCTGGTCGAGGGCGGGAAGCAGTCGAAGGTTTCGCGCGCGCCGGGCAACTGCGCCAGCGCTGCGGCGAGGTCCTCAGGGATAGCGAGCCGATCGACCGCGTCGAGGCGGTCCCATGAGCCGTCAGCGCGCGCGGCAGCAATCGCGGCAAGGCCGGGTTCTGTCATGCGCCCCTCGGCGATGAGCCGTTCGGCACGGGCCTTGTTCAACTTCGACCAGCCGCTGCCGCGCTTGCGCGGGGACAGCAGCAGCATGGTGCGTTCCTGGTCGAGCTTGCGCGGCAGGCTATCGATCCAGCCGAAGCACAGAGCCTCCTCGACGATGGCGGCATAGGGGACGTGGGGCCCAGTGCTCGTCTTCTTGTAAGTGACGAGCCAGATGCTTTCAGGCTGCGTGTGGTGGGCCTCGAGCCAAGCGCGCCATTCGCTCTGCGACGCGACATGCACCCGTGCCAGATGCTCACCTGAGCGCTTCATCGCGGGTGGACCGTAACGGCCGCCACGATGCGTGCGATCGTCGCTTCCGCCGCCGCGGTGCGATCGCCGGCGGGCGCGGCAGCATGGACCGGCAAGGCCTCGTCGATCAGCAGCATGGCAAGGCCATGAATTGCCGACCAGGCGAAATCGAGCGTGCCGGGGTCGGCGTCCTGAGCGTGCTCGATCGCCGCGACCGTCTCGCGCAGAACGCCATAGGAGGCGAGGCCAGCCGTTCTGAGCCGCTCGACGCCATGATCGACGCGATCGGAGTGGAACATGAGGACGAAGATCGCCGGATCGTCGAGCGCGAAGCCGACATAGCCTCGGCCGATCGCCGACAGCGCAGCGGGGCCGGTGGCGTCGGCGCGCTCGGTCAGCATGCGTTGAGTGAGCCGCTCGAAGCCGCGCGCGGCGACCTCGGTCAACAGGCCCGTGACATCGCCGAAATGGTGGCCGGGCGCGCTGTGGGCAACGCCGGCTCGGCGGGCACACTCGCGCAGCGTGAAGGCGTGCACGCCACGCTCGCGGACCAGGTCCTCGGCTGCCATGGCGAGCGCCTCGGGCAGGTTGCCGTGGTGGTAGGCGCGGGCGGCCAGAGGCCCCTTTTCAGTCATCACCTGTCATCTCGCCTTTGCCTCCGCTCGAACCAATCTTGCGGCAATCTGGCACGATCTTTCCAGCGTAACAATAATCTTGACAGTGTCCAGACGCGCTGTCAGGGTTGATTGTGACGATGTAAAGATGGAGCCTCGCCCATGCCGCCCGCCAGCCCGACCGCCCACGTATTGCCTCGCTTCGCCGACCCGTTCGCCATGGCCCACAAGGGCGATCCGCTGCTCGCCATGATCGGCCTCGTCATGGCGCTGATGATGATCCCGACGGTGGCGGCGCTCCTCCTCGATGGGCGCACGCTCGGCGGCGTCAACGTGTGGGTAAAGCCCCTCAAGTTCGAGGCCTCGCTCGCCGTCCATCTCATCACGGTGGCGCTGGCGCTGACGCTCCTCCCTGAGGCGGAGCGCGGCAGCGGGCTCGTCAAGGTGCTCGTCGCGGCAATCGTGGCGGTATCGCTGTTCGAGATCGCCTACATCGCCATGCAGGCAGCGCGCGGGCAGGGCTCGCACTACAATACGGCGAGCGCCTTCACGCGCCTCATGTTCGCGGCGATGGGCATCGGCGCCATGGTGCTGGTGGCAGCGACGGCGGCGATCGGGCTCATCGTCCTGCGCCACGCGAGCCTGGCCGAGCCGCTCACGCTGGCGGTCGGGCTTGGCCTGGCGCTCGGCGGCCTGCTCGGCGGCGTGACGGGGCTGCAACTCGGCGGCAACGGCTCCTATCTCGTCGGCACGCCGGTGCCGGGTGCCGATACGCTCCCCATCGTCGGCTGGTCGCGCACGGCGGGCGACCTCCGCGTCGCGCATTTCATCGGGCTGCATCTCATGCAGGCACTGCCGCTGCTGGCGATCATCGCGCGGGTGGCGCTGCCGGCTTCGGCGCAGGTGCCTGTGGTGATCGCGGGGGCTGCCCTCGGCGTGGCTGCAACATTCGCCGCGCTCGCCCAGGCGCGCGCCGGCCTGCCGCTGTGGCCGCTCGGCTGATCAGCCGGCCTCGCCGGTGCGGCGATCGCTGCCCATATCACCGTCGGGCGGATAGTCGACCGCGACGAGATACAACCCCGTCGGCGGGGCGACGGGACCGCAGGCGCGGCGGTCGCGGGCGGCGAGGGCGGCGGCGATATCCTCGACGCGCCAGCGCCCGGCGCCGACGAGCTTCAAGCTGCCGACCATCGAGCGCACCTGATTGTGCAGGAACGAGCGCGCCGAGAGGCGGCAGACGATCTCGTCGCCGTGGCGTTCGACGTCGAAGCGATCGAGCGTCTTGACCGGGGAAGCCGACTGGCACGCGGCGGCACGGAACGTCGTGAAGTCGTGATGGCCGATCAGGGACCGGGCGGCCGCGCGCATGGCATCGGCATCGAGCGCGAAGGGCTGCCACCAGACGCGATGGCGGTCGAGGGCGGGAGGGGCGCGGCGGTTGAGGATGCGATAGACATAATGGCGGCGGACGGCGCTGAAGCGGGCGTCGAAGGTGGCGGGCACCTCGGCGGCCTCGACGACGGCGACCGGGTGCGGACGCACGAGATGGTTGAGCGCCTCGCGCAGGCGGAACGTGTCCCACGCCTTGACAAGATCGACGTGGACGACCTGTCCCGTCGCGTGCACGCCGGCATCCGTTCGTCCGGCGGCGCGCAGGCGCACCGCCTCGCCCGACATCCTGAGAACGGCGGCTTCCACGACGTCCTGTACGCCATTGCCGCCGGCCTGGGACTGCCAGCCGGCGAAAGGCGTTCCGTCATATTCGATGGTCAGGCGGTAGCGCGGCATGATCCCTCGAGCGCAACCCGAGGCATGTGCCGCCGTAAACGTGACCGCGCGTGCTCAGCAGGACGAGCCGACAGCCGGATGGCAGCGCGAGCCGCGGCGGGCGCCATAGTGCTCATGGTGATGGCGGCCATAGTGCGTCGAGCTGCGGTGCTCGTAAACCCGCGTCTCGCTAAAGCCGAGCGAGAGGGGCGTCGACCCGCCCGGATTGATGATGACGTGTTTCGTCGGCGGCAGCGGACGGAACACGCGCACACCCTCCTCGATGGTGACGACGGCGCCATAGTACGGGCGCGGCTCGATGCGGGTGGTGCTGCCGTCACCGGCGAGCGCCGAGGCGGCGAGCAGGGAGCCGGCCAGCAGGCTCGCGGCGGTGGCTGAGGCGCGGGCGCCGATACGCTTCGACATGAACTTAGCACTCCACGACAAACTATTGAATTGCCCGACATTAGCAGGGCCATCTGTATGGCGTCGAGGGGGCTGCGGACATGCTTAACGGGGGTCTGCGCGACAGCCGTTCAGCGCAGGCGCGTGCCGGGCGTGATGGCAAACCCGCGCAGCACCTCTGCAGCCGCCGCTGGCTTCCGGCCGGCACGCTGGATGGTGAGGAGACGCACAGCGCCCTCGCCGCAGGCAACAGTAAGTTGATCATCGAGAACCTCGCCGGCGGCCCCGGCCCGGGCAGCGGCGACCGGCTCGGAGGCCAGCGCCTTGACGCGCTCGACGCTTCCTTCGGGGCCGACCTCGAAGAAGGCGCCGGGAAAAGGCGAGAGCCCGCGAATGTGGTCATGCACCGCGTGCGCCGGGCGGGTGAAATCGATGCGCGCCTCCGCCTTGTCGATCTTGGCGGCGTAGCAGACGCCTACTTCGGACTGCGGCGTGCTCGAAAGAGTTCCGCGCTCGAGGGCGGCGAGTGCGCGCACCATCAGGCTCGCCCCGATGCGGCTCAGCGTGTCATGAAGTTCGCCCGCCGTTGTCATGGGGCCTATGGGCACGCGCTCGGCGAGGCAGACCGGTCCGGTGTCGAGACCTTCCTCCATGCGCATGATCATGACGGCAGTCTCGCGGTCGCCGGCCATGATGGCGCGCTGGATGGGTGCTGCGCCGCGCCAGCGCGGCAGGGCGGAGGCATGGATGTTCAAGCAGCCGTGGCGCGGGGCATCGAGGACGGGGCGCGGCAGCAGGAGGCCGTAAGCGACGACGACGGCGGCGTCGGCGCTAAGCGCGGCAAAGCGTTGTTGCTCGGCCGGGTCACGCAGCGTCTTGGGCGTGGCGACGGGTATGCGCGACTGCTCGGCGAAGGCGTGGACAGGCGAGGGGCGCAGCTCCATGCCGCGGCCAGCGGGCCGCGGGGGCTGGGAGTAGACGGCCGCAACATCGTGGCCGGCGGCGATCAGCTCGGCGAGGACCGGAACGGAAAAATCGGGCGTTCCCATGAAGACGATGCGCATCGACCCTCCCCACGTGTCAGCCGCGGGCCTGCCACGCGCCCGCCGCGTGCCCTCAGGCGCGCGCGATCTTCTTGAATTTGCGGATCACCATGTCGCGGCGCAGCTTGGACATGAAGTCGATGATCAGGCGGCCGTCGAGGTGGTCGATCTCGTGCTGGATGGCGGTCGCCAGCAGGCCCTCGGCGGCAAGCTCCCGCTGCTGGCCGTCGCGATCGAGGTAGCGAACGGTAACGCTCGCCGGGCGCTCGATCTCGACGTGAACGTCGGGAATCGACAGGCAGCCTTCCTCGTAGACGCGGCGCGCCTCGCCGTGGGTCACGATCTCGGGATTGACGAGCGCGATGGGCCGCTTCTCCTCACCATCGCCTGCCACGTCGAGCACGACGAGGCGGCGGGGGACTGCCACCTGAACACCAGCGAGCCCGATGCCGGGCGCGGCGTACATGGTCTCGAACATGTCATCGATCAGCCGGCGCACGTCGTCGTCGACGCGCTCGACCGGCGCCGAGGGCTGCCGCAGCAGCGGATCGGGAATGGTGATGATCGCAAGTTTGGCCATGGCCGGTCACATAGGCTGGCGCCATCGGGTGGTCAATCGGTCGCCTCGGCGCGCTGCGTCGGCTCGGTGCCGGCCGCCTGCTGACGGCGCCGTGCGGCGGCGGCTGGTGGCAGCGGGCCGGCGAGGCCGTGGCGGGCGATGACGAGCAGGATCTTGCTGCCGGCCAGGACGGTTCCCCTGAGCGTGCCGGAGATTTTCGACGTGCCGATGCGCCGCCGGTAGCGCACGGGCACCTCGCGGCAGACGAGCCCCAGCCGGGCGGCCTTCACCTGCATCTCGACGGTCCAGCCGTAATCGCGATCCGACATGGCGAGCGCGGCCAGGGCCTCGCGTGTGATGGCGCGGAACGGTCCGAGGTCGGTGAAGCGCACGCCGAAGCGCAGGGCGATGAGGCGCGTCGCAAGCCAGTTGCCGAGGCGCTGGGGTATGGTCAGTGCGCCGGCCTCGACGGCGCCGAGTGTGCGCGAGCCGATCACGAGGTCGGCGGCTTCGGCGAGGATCGGCGCAAGGATGTCGGCCATGTCCTCGGGATGGTCGGAGTTGTCGCCGTCGAGGAAGACGATGATGTCGACCGGGCCGCGCGCGGCGAGTTCGGCGAGGCCGGCGAGGCAGGCGGACCCGTAGCCGGCGCGCGGCTCATGAATGACGGTCGCGCCGGCCGAGCGCGCGATCTCCGCCGTGCGATCGGTCGAGCCGTTGTCGGCGACGATGATGTGGTCGACCCACGGCGGGATGGCCTCGACGACGGACCGGATGGCGCGCGCCTCGTTGCGCGCTGGAATGACGACGCCGACAGTCTTGTCGTGCAGCATGCATGTCCTGTCTGGCTGATGCCGTCCTGCCCTAAGGGTACCAGTCTTCGAGATCGCCGCGTGCGGCCGCCGGGACGAAGCCAGCTGGCTCGCAATTGCGGCTGATGCCTGAATAAGATAGGCGGGAGTCGGGCGGATTGAAGGATGGCCTTGGCCGTGGCGCAGCGCTTTCTACTCGGCTGGGAGGAATGGGTGGCGCTGCCCGGGCTCGGCCTGCCTGCGATCAAGGCCAAAGTCGACACAGGCGCGCGAACGTCGGCGCTGCACGCCCACCTGATCGAACCGTTCGGGCCGGCGCACACCCCAATGGTCCGCTTCAGCGTGCACCCCATCCCGCGCCGCACCGACATCGAGGTGACGTGCTCGGCGCCGATCCTCGACCGGCGCGAGGTGACGAGCTCCAACGGCGATACCGAAAAGCGCTACGTGATCGTGACGCCCATCGAGATCGGCGAGCGCTGCTGGCCCATCGAGGTGACGCTGACCAACCGCGAGACGATGGCCTACCGCATGCTGATCGGACGGCAGGCGATCCAGGAGGACATGTTCGTCGATGCGACGACGTCGTTCCGCCAGCCGCGCCTGTCATTCCGGCTCTATCGCGGTTTTCCGATCCGGCCGGCGATCCGCCGACCGCTGCGCCTCGGCGTGCTGACCCGCAAGGTCGGGGCGGCCTCGAACGGGCTCCTGCGGGCGGCGGCCGAACTGCGCGGACATGTGCTGGAGGTGATCGATGCCGACCGGCTGGCGCTCGTTTTCGATGGCGGCGTGCCGGGGTGCCGCATCGACGGGTCGGCCCTGCCGCATTTCGATGCCATCATCCCGCGCCTCGGGGCCGGCAGTCCGGCGTTCGCCGTCGCTGCGTTGCGGCAACTGCAGATGATGGGCTCCTACAGTCTCAACGGCGCGGATGCGCTGGTGCGGCTCGGCGATCCGGTCGCCCGCTTGCAGGCGCTCGCCGCGCGCAAGGTCGCAGCGCGCCTGCCGCCGCTGATCCGCGAGGGTGACATGCCGACCCTGTGCGCGGCCGACGAGGCACTGGCGCGCATCAGGTGCATGATCGCCGGGCGCAGCGTCGTGGCCGCCGTCGAGCTTCACGGCGGGAACCAGATCGACCGCAGCGATGCGCTGCTCGTGCGCGAACGGCGGCTTGCCATCCGGGCCGCGCGCGCGCTGCGCCTGCGGCTCGCGGCGGTCGATGTGCAGCGCATCAGCGGGCGGTCGAGCGTCGTTGCCGTATCGGCGGTGCCGCTCCTGAGCGCATTCCCGTCGCTCACCGCCGAGGTGGCGGCGCGCACGATTATCGCCGACATCGAGGCGCACGTGCGTTCGCTGCACTGGCATCCCGAGCCGGAGGCCGACAGCGAGCCGACTCCGGGCGGGGATCAATCGGCCGAGGCGTGAGGCGCGACGGCCTGGCGTTTCTGCGGCCTGACGCTTCTGCGTGCCGCGGTCAAGTCTCCGCGAGGCGCTGGCGCAGGCGGGCAAGTGCGGCGAGAACGTGCTGGCGGTTCCTCGCGAGCTTCATCCAGCGCGGCAGGCGCGCCTGAAACGTGCGATTGCGTAATGTGGTTGGGGCGAGGCGATGGCGCTCGCGCAGGTCCGCGCCGACGAAGGCTGCGAGCGCGTCGAGGTGCTCTGCGTTATAGGCGAAGACGATGCCGTGGCGCGTTGCTTCGACGAGCCAGAGATCGAGGCCGAAATAGGGGTCGGTGCCGTCCACGCGCAGTGCCGCCATGGCCATGACGCCGGGCGGCAGATCCTGGCTGCGGGTCAGGGCGCAGTTCGCGCACGTGAGCCGCGCCGGTGAGGCGGGCGGCCGTCCGGGGCCCGGGCGTGCCGCCAGCACCGGGCGAGCCGCCGCGACGATGCGCGCGCGGCGGTGGCAGGCGGGGCAGACCACATCGACCACTGACGCGAAAGCGGCGAGCGCACGGCCGTCGTCAGCGACTCGATGAGGCATCGGCGACCTCGGCGGAGGCGAGGAGCGAGCCGTCGAGCCCCTTGGCGATCAGACGGCGCGTATTGTCGATGCCGTAGAGCTCGACGAAGGAGCCGAAGCGCGGACCCTGGGAGGAGCCGAGCAAGACCTCGTAGATGGCCTGGAACCAGGCGCGCAGCGTGTCCTTGTCGTAGCCGTTCGCCTTGCCGGCCTCATAGACGAGGTTCTGCAACTCGCTCGCACCCGCCTTCGGGTCGGCGGCGGCCAGTGCTGCGTCGAGCGCGCGTAGCGCGGCACGTTCCGCATCCGTCGGCGCGCGGAAGCGCTTCGTCGGGGCGACGAAGTCGGCGTAGTAGGCGACAGCGTAGCCGGCGAGCTCGTCGAGCAGGGGGTGGCTCGATGGCGTCGCGTCAGGCGCGAGGCGGCGGATGAAGCCCCACAGCACGGCGGTGTCCTCGGCGTTCGAGGCGGCGACGAGGTTGAGCAGCAGCGCGAACGTGATGGGCAATTCTGCGGCCGGCGGAGCGCCGTCGTGGATGTGCCAGACGGGATTGTCGATCTGCTGCCTGGCATCCTGGCCCGGATAGGCGGCGAGGAACTGCAGGTACTCGTCGACGGCGCGCGGGATGACGTCGAAGAAGAGACGCTTGGCCGTTTTCGGCTTCTGGAACATGAACAGCGACAGGCTGGCCGGGCTCGCGTAGCGCAGCCATTCCTCGATCGTCAGGCCGTTGCCCTTGGACTTCGAGATCTTCTCACCCTTGTCGTCGAGGAACAACTCGTAATTGAAGCCCTCGGGCGGGGTGCCGCCGAGCGCCTTGCAGATCTTCGAGGACAGCGTGACGGAGTCGATAAGGTCCTTGCCAGCCATCTCGTAATCGACGCCGAGGGCGGTCCAGCGCATGGCCCAGTCCGCCTTCCACTGGCACTTGACGGCACCGCCCGTGACCTTCGTCTCGACCTTCTCACTGGTTTCGGGGTCTAGGTAGATGACGGTGCCGGCCGACGGGTTGCGCTCGATCATCGGCACCTGCAGCACGCGCCCCGTGCGCGGACAGACCGGCAGGAACGGCGAGTAGGTGGCGCGGCGGTCCGGGCCCAGCGTCGGCAGGATGATGTCCATCACCGCGTCATAGACCTCCAGCATGCGCAGGAGCGTCGCGTCCATGGCACCCGAGCGGTAGCGCTCGGTCGCCGAAAAGAACTCGTAGGTGAAGCCGAAGCGGTCGAGGAAGGCGCGCAGGCGGGCGTTGTTGTGGTGGGCAAAGCTCTCGTGCGTGCCGAACGGATCGGGGACGGCGGTGAGCGGCTTGTCGAGATAAGCCGCCATCGCCGCTTGGTTTGGTACGTTGGTCGGCACCTTCCGGAGCCCGTCCATGTCATCCGAGAAGCAGATGAGCCGCGTCGGACGGCGGCCGGCCGTCAGCACCTCGAAGGCGTGGCGGACCATGCTCGTGCGCGCGACCTCGCCGAACGTGCCGATATGCGGCAGCCCGGAGGGACCATACCCTGTCTCGAAGACGACCGTCTTGTCGGCGCCGCCAGGCATACGCTCGAGCCGCTTGAGTAGGCGGCGGGCCTCCTCGAACGGCCAGGACTTGGCGTCGGCCGATATGGCGAGGAGCGTCGCGGAATCGTGGGGGTTGGGCGTCATCGGAGCGTCCGTTCGGCGTGGCGGCGGCGCGCGGGGTGATGGCATGCGCGCTGCGGGCAGAAGGTCTATGCAAGCATCCGCAAGCCGTGGCAAGGCAAGTGGAGCGAGGCATGGCAACGTGGTACCGGCCGCACCGAGACGATGCCGATCACTTCCAGAAGGCGCGCGGGCGCCAGATGCCAAGCGCGACGGCGATCAACGATATCGCGATCAGGAAGACGAGCACCATCGGCTCCTTGTCGAGCCAGGCTCCGAGCTCGCCAGCGCCGACGTCGCCGCGCACGGCCTGGGCGCTGAGCTCGGCCTCCTTGCGCATGGCGCCTGCAATGGCGATCAGGCCGCCCTCGAACATCAGGAGGCCGACGCCGAGCTTGCCGAGCGCCCAGCCCTGATCGACCCACGCGCGATTGAGCGAGAGCGAGACGAGGCCGGACAGGATGGTCAGGCCGAGGGAGGGGAAGAAGAGGTAGGTGGCGACACCACTCATGGCGGCGCGGTAGCGGGCGTACTCGGCGAGCGCCGACGGCTCGCCCGCGCCCGGCGCAGGGGCGTAGACGGTCATCACCAGGAGGGCTGCCATGGAGCCGGTCAGCCCGATCGCACCAATGGTGTGGAGCAGTTTGAGTATGCGGCGCATGGAGCCTAGCGGTCTGTTGGTGGCGCAGAGTGAACACGGTGGCGCGGGTGCGGTGCCGGCATTCGTTTCCAGCGCGTTGCTTACGTCGCAACAGGGTTCGTCGGATCGGACTTCGATCGATGCGGCGCGGTCAAATACTCAGGTTTGCGGCGAAGGCGACGATGGCATCGGATGCGGCCGCGAGGTTGCCCTTGCGGGTAAAGCCCGAGCGTCCGCGCGGCCCGAAGTCGTGGTCCCCGTCGCCGACCCAGTGCACGGCGATGGCCGGCGACAGGTCGTAGCCGGCGACGTCCTCGCGTGTGCCGAAGGGATCGCGTTCGCCCTGGGCGATGAGCGTCGGCGTGGCAAGGCCCGCAAGGTGGGCGGTGCGCAGGGTGCCGGGTTCCTTGGGCGGGTGAAAGGGATAGCCGAGGCAGACGAGGCCGGCGATGGCACGATCGCGCGTCAGGTCGTCGGCGATGAGGCTCGCGATGCGCCCGCCCATCGACTTGCCGCCGATGATCAGTGGCCGCGTCGCGCCGATCGCGGCGCGTGTCGCCGAGATGGCGGCGTGGAACTCGGGGAACAGGGTTTCGACGGGTGGCGGCGGACGGCGCTTCGCCCCGGTGCGGCGGGCGGCCATGTAGGCGAACTCGAAGCGCGTGACGACGAGGCCTCGCTCGCTCAGCATGGCGACGAGCGTCTCGAAGAACGGGCTCGTCATGGGTTGGCTCGCGCCGTGAGCCAGCAGGAGGTGAGGCAGGCCGGTATCGGTTGCCGGGCGGGAGGTCAGCAGCTCAGGCATGGTGATTGTCCGGTGGCTCGGCGGCTCGGGCAGCTGCGCGCGGCGGGGCTAAACGCAAGCGATGGCCTCATTTTGGTCGCAGGAGGGGGTAGCATCCAGCGGGCTTCGGGTGAATGCTGAGGACAGAGGTGGGACACGGCGGCTTGGCGCCGTGCGGTCACGTGTGGCGGAGGGATACGGCATGTGCGCGGTGCGGCGAAACCTGTCTCTCCTGATGTCCGGTGTGATCATGCCTGCTGTGCTGGCGATGATCGTGGGTGCCGGCTCTGCGCAGGCGGAGACGCCGGTGCCGCCTGTCGCTACGGCGGCGGCGCCCCATCCGGCGGCCAGCGAGCCGGTGGCGGGTGATGACGAAACTTCCACTGATAAAGCCCCGGCCACCGGCGAGCCTGCGGCCGAGGCCCCGGCGGTCGGCCGGTTTGCGGCTCCCGTCGCCGAGCCGGCTGCCTCTGCGAGCACCGTTGCGCCGGCCTCCGAGCCCAAGGCCAAGCCAGCGGCTGGAGCCAAGAAGACGGCGGCCGAAAAGCCCGTGCCG
Organism: Hyphomicrobiaceae bacterium; assembly: GCA_033764645.1. Lineage (GTDB taxonomy): Bacteria > Pseudomonadota > Alphaproteobacteria > Rhizobiales > Hyphomicrobiaceae > Filomicrobium. The sequence goes on along the minus strand of JANRIT010000014.1, from coordinate 12,126 downwards.
GCCAAGGACCTGTTCGGCGCCAAGCAGGAGGCAGCCGCGCTCGCCCCGCGCGCCATCGGCTTCTACTCGCGCGGGTGTCTTGCGGGCGCCAAGGCGCTACCCATCGACGGACCAGCCTGGCAGGCGATGCGGCTGTCGCGCAATCGCAACTGGGGCCATCCGGCACTCATCGCGCTCGTCGAGAGGCTCGCGGTCGAGGCCAAGGAGGCCGGCGACTGGCCGGGCCTGCTCGTCGGCGACCTTACGCAGCCGCGCGGCGGGCCGATGACGTCCGGGCACGCCAGCCATCAGGTAGGCCTGGATGCCGACATCTGGCTGACACCGATGCCCGACCGCCGGCTCACCGAGCGCGAGCGCGAGGACCTGTCGGCGACCTCGATGCTGGCCAGCGCGCTCGACGTCGATCCCAAGGTCTTCACCGCCAAGACGGTCGCGCTCATCAAGCGGGCGGCCTCGATGCCCGAGGTCGACCGGGTCGGCGTCAATCCGGCGATCAAGGTCGCGCTGTGCCGGGCCGCCGGCGGCGATCAGCCGTGGCTCGCCAAGGTGCAGAGCTGGCCGGGACACCACTTTCACATGCATATCCGCATGAAGTGTCCGGCTGGCAGTGTCGGCTGCGTCAATCAGGGTGAGCCGACGGGGACGAGCTGTGCCGCGGCCGAGATCTGGTATGCGAACACGAAAGCCTGGATCGAGCTGCCCGCCGAGGAGAAGCGCAAGCGCCAGGCCGCAGCCAAGCCGGTGAAGCCCGTGCCGCCCAAGCCGCCGCTGACGCTCGCCGAGCTTCCCGAGGCGTGTCGCGAAGTGCTGGCCGCAGGGCCATCGCCATCGGCGGCGGCCATTGCCGCCGAGATCGTGCCGCCCGCACCTGCGCCGGCCGCGCGAGCCGCCGCGCAGTAGTCGCGGTCGAGTCCTGCGAAGGATTCATCCAACGAGGGTCGTGACAGACGTGCACTGACTTTGCCACCTTGGAGTGGGGAGCTAACTCGACAGCGCATGCTCGGCCGGCCGATAGGGCAGGCCCAGGGCATCCGCGACCTGACGGTGGGTGACTTGGCCGGCATGCACGTTGAGCCCGTTTCTGAGGTGGACGTCGGCGTTCAGGGCACCGGCGATGCCGCGATCTGCGAGCGCCAGCACGAAGGGCAGCGTGGCATTGTTCAATGCCTGCGTGGAGGTCCTCGCGACGGCGCCGGGCATGTTGGTCACGCAGTAATGCACCACGCCCTCGGCGACGTAGGTCGGCTCGGCGTGCGTCGTCGGGCGCGAGGTTTCGGACGTGCCGCCCTGGTCGATCGACACGTCGACGATGACGGAACCGCGCTGCATGGATGCGACCATGGAGCGGCTGACGAGGCGGGGAGCGGCAGCTCCCGGCACGAGAGCGGCGCCGACGACGAGGTCGGCTGCGGCGACCGCATCCTCGATCGCGCTGGTGGTGGCGAAGATCGTGTTGATGGATGCCCCGAAGCGCTGATCGAGGTCGTAGAGCCGCTCGGGATCGACGTCGATGCAGGTGACGTGCGCCTCGAGGCCGATCGCCATGCGAACGGCGTTGGTGCCGGCGACGCCGCCGCCGAGCACGACGACCTCGGCGGGGGGAACACCGGCGGCGCCGCCGAGCAACATGCCGCGTCCGCCGCGCTCCATCTCGAGGCAGTTGGCGCCGACCTGGATGGACATGCGGCCGGCCACCTCGCTCATGGGCGCAAGCAGGGGCAGGCGGCCGCGCGCGTTGGTCACGGTCTCGTAGGCGATCGCCGTGACGCCGCTGTCGACGAGGCCCTTGGTCTGGGCAGGGTCGGGGGCCAGGTGCAGGTAGGTGAAGAGCGCCTGGCCATCGCGCAGCAGGGCGATCTCGTCGGGCTGTGGCTCCTTCACCTTCACGATGAGGTCGGCCGCAGCGAAAATCGCCGCGCGATCCTGCTCGATGCGCGCGCCGGCGGCGGAATAGTGCTCGTCGTTGAAGCCGATGCGCAGCGCGGCGCCAGATTGGACGATGACCTGATGGCCGCGCGCCGTCAGTTCACGCACGCTCGCCGGCAGAAGGCCGACGCGATACTCGTGGTTCTTCGTTTCCTTCGGCACGCCGATGCGCATGGTCATGATCTCCTGTCGTCGCCTGGTGCTGCTTATCGGACGCTTGGTCCCCAGGTGCTGCCAGGCGCAGAACCAAGCGTCAGATACACGAGCAACGGGAGAACCATAGAGTTAGTGGTGCTTCACTTGGCCCCGACATTTGCTCGCGAGGGGCCGGTGAGGGGAAGCGAATGCCGGGGCCGGAGCACGAGCCGGCGCCGCGCGGGGCTATCCCGGCGGTCGGCCATCGTATCGCCGCCAGCCTCGCCCACAACGCCGCTGTCGTCACGGGGCCGGCGCCGGGGCGCAGTTGGTGTGCCGGCGTGCGTGTCTGCCATCATGCCTGCGTGTGAAGCGTGTCACTCCGGTGTCGAAAGGACAGCCCGACATGGTCGAGTCGGACGATAAGACGAAGCCGGCGACAAACGGCAGCGTGCCGCGCAGCGCCGAGGAACGTGGCATCGACGACCTGCGGCGCATGCTGCGGCGTCTGCAGAAGCTCGAGGCCGACCGGCTGGAGGCCGAAGGGGCATCGGCGCGAGCGAATTCACCCATTACGCGGCTCGAGGTGGCGGGTGCGCACCGGCCGGGCGCCGGGATGGCGCCGGCCGGTGACGGGCTCGCGCGGCTGGCGCCGCCCGTGGCCAAAACCGCAGCGCGCCCGCTTCCGCTGGCCGTCGTGGTGCGCTCGGTCGACGACGATATCGACGCCATGCCGGCGCCGCGCCTCAACCCGGCGGGCATCATCGCGGCAACGGCCCTCGTCACGGCGGTCGGGGCGGTGGCCGTGACCTTCTTCGTGCTGAACCGTCAGGACGGGCCCGGAGTGCCGGCACGGGAGACCTCCACGGCGAGCGCCAGCGCAGCCGCTCCAGCCGTCGTTTCGCCCGCTGCGCCCGAGCGCATGGCAATTGCCGTCGCAGGTGCAGCGACCGAGAAGCCAGTGGCACCGGCAGCACCTGCTGCGACAGCCCCACCAGCGTCATCTGCGACCGTGTCACTGCCGGCAGCAGCGCCATCGAGCCCAGCCTCCGCGCCAGCGGCGGTGGCAGCCGCGTCGCTGCCGCCTGCGGCAGAGCCGACGGGTGGCGCGCCCGTGCGCACGGCAGCCCTGGAACCGCCCGCGCCGGGGCCCAAGACGGTGGCCGGCCCGCAGCGCGCGTTCGCGCCCATCGATGCGACGGTGCTTTCGCGGGCGATCGCCATGCCGCCGGAGACGGCGCAGGCGCCCTCGGCGGCGATCCGGGCGCCGGGCTCACTCGACGTCCCGCCGGGCCAGCCGGTCGACCCCGGAATCAGCATCGATGCGGCATTCGTCGACGACGTGCTGGTGATCGCGGGGCTGTCGCACAGCGCCAAGGTCGAGCCGGGCCAGGGCGACGGCAACGGGCTGTGGCAGCTTTCCGCGCGCGATGCGGCGCGCGTCCGCATCGTCGTGCCGCAAGGCTTTGCACGCCGGCTCAACACAACGCTCGCGCTGGCGCGGGGGGACGGTACCATCACGGCGCGCCGAGATCTCGTCTTGCAGCTTCAGGGCACGGCGACGGGCCTCATCGGCGCGGACGGCCTTGCTCTGGAAGCCGGCGACAGCGAGGTCGCGCGGCAGCTGATGGCGAGTGCGGAGCGCTTCGTGGACAACGGCAACCTGATCGGAGCGCGCGTCCTCTATGAACGTGCCGTGGCGGCCGGGTCGCGGGTCGCCGTCCTGATGCTCGCGCGCAGCCTCGATCCAGCCCACATCGCGGCGTTCCAGGGCAGCGCCGACGCGGCCGATCCGGCGCGCGCCAGGGTGTGGTACCGCCGGGCGAGCGATCTCGGCATCGCCTCGGCCAAGCTGGCGCTGGAGCGGCTCGGCCCCTGAGGCGAGGCGGCAATTCTGCGTGTGCTGATCGGACGCGGCACGGTGGACTGCGGCCAAGTCGTGGCGAGGACGCGACAAATCCGCTGTTGAATCCGGCCCCAGCTTTCCAATTTTCACTTAACAGGTGTATTTTTGCCGCAATTGATTCTAAGCTCTCAGGTATCGGGTGGGATGGAAGTGCGTTAACTTCTGTGGGGTTGTGCGTATGGGGGGAGTTGTGTTCGCGGAGCACGCGCTGGCGAGGCGCGAGCGGTCCGACGCAGCAGCGGCACCGGCGATTACTCAACCGCAAGGTGAGATCGGCCGGGAGCTGAAAGCGGCCCGCGACGCTCTGCTCGAGGCTGTCGGCCCGCTGGCCGACATCGTCGAGCCGAGCGCCAGGATGCTCGTCACGGAGGCCGCGCGCCTCCTCGAGAAACAGGCCTGCCGCATCGGCGTGGTCGGCCAGATCAAGTCCGGCAAGAGCACGTTCGTCAACGCCTGCGCCCAGTCGCGCTCGCTGCTGCCGACCGACGTCAATCCGTGGACGACGGCGATCACCAATCTGCATTTCCTGCAACGCCGTGGCGGCGATCCGGTCGCTATGTTCCGCTTCTTCGACGAGGCGGAGTGGCGGCGTCTGGCGGAAGGCGGCGGCCTCCTGCGTGAACTGACCGAGCGGCTGGTGCCGGGCTTCGAGCCGGAGCTTCTGCGCCAGCACGTCGCCGCGCTGCGCCACCGCGCGGAAGCACGGCTTGGTCCGCAGTACCGCGACCTGATCGGGCGCAGCCACGCCTTCGAGGAAATCTCCTCCGAAATCCTGTCGCGCTACGTATGCGCCGGAGAGGGCGACGGCGATGCCGCCAGCGGTCTGCCGCGCAGCGACATCGGGCGCTTCGCCGACATCACGCGAGCGGCCGATATCCATCTCGACGGTGGGCCGTTCGCCTTTCCGGTCAGCCTGATCGACACGCCCGGCACGAACGACCCGTTCCTGCTGCGCGACGAGATCACACGGCGCAGCCTCGAGTCTGCCGACCTCTATATCGTCGTGCTCACCGCCCGCCAGCCGCTGGGCGAGGCCGACGTGGCCCTCCTGCGCATACTCAAGGGCCTGCACAAAGAGCGCATCATCGTCTTCATCAACCGCATCGACGATCTCGCCGATATCGCGACCGACCTCGAGGAGGTGACGGGCTTCGTGCGTCGGCGCATTGCCCGCGAGTTCCCCGACACGGAAATTCCGATCATCGCCGGCAGTGCCCGCTGGGCGGTCGAGGCGATGCCGGGGCCCGACGGCAAGCTCATGCGAGCGCCCGACCCGCGCACACTCAATCACCTCGTCGACAAAGGCTATCTGCGGCGCGAAAGCCTCGTCAGAGCCGCCGGCGCGGGCCTCGGATCGGAGGAGATCGGCAAGGCCCTGCTCGCCGCCTCCGGCTTGCCGGAGGTGCATGCCGCCGTCAGCCGCATCATGGCGACGAGCCATCCGGCCCTCGTCATCCGGCAAGTCGCCTCCTGCTACGGCGAGATGGCGGCGGCCAGCGAAGCGGGCGCGCGCGGCGAACTCGCCTCGCTCGAGCGCCTGCACGCGGCCGCCCGCTCGACCGCCGACAGCGCCGTGCGGCAGCTCGAGACGTTCGACAAGGAGCTGACCGAGCTCGAGCAGGCCGCGACCATCATCGAGCGCTCCAGCCAGTCGATCGAAGCGCAGATGCGCGAGATCATCGCCGAGGAGATGGGCCGGCTCAGCGAGCAGCTCTACGGCGAGATCGACCGGCATGCCGCCGAGGAGCGCGCCGTTCTCGTCGACACCCTGCAGCGCGGGCGCGCGCCCAAGGAATGGACGTGCGAGGGCCTCGAACTGCGGTCTCGCCTCGCAGAACGATACACGGGTGCCTACGGCCGCGCGGCCGCACGGCTGACGGACCTCAGGGCGCGCGTAACGCCGGAGCTGAACCAGCTCATCGGCATGATCGCGCCCGGCGAGCGGCCGAATGCCCCGCAGGCGCGCCAGCGGCCCGAGCCGCCCTCGCCGCAGCTCGGCGCGCTTGCCACCTACGTCGCGCTCGATCTCGGCTCCAACTGGTGGGCCGGCTTCTGGTCGCGACGGCCGACGGCAGAGGAGCGCGGCGCTGAGGTCGAGGCGCTCATCCGCCAGGAGTTCGACGCGGTCGCCGATCAGCTCGTCGCCGCCGGCGAGCAGGCGCTCGGCGAATACGCCGGCACCGTGTCGGCCTGGTCGTCGGCCATCTGCCGGGCGATCATCGATGCGATCGAGCGGCGCCGGGCGAGCCTCACCAGCCTGCGCCAGGAATTGCTCGCCTCGGTCGATGGCACGGCCGATCACAGTACGCTCGAACGCCAGTCCGCGGAAATCGCGCGGCTGTCCGACCGGCTCGGCCGCGCCGTCGCCGCAAGCCGCCTCGTCGCGGTCGCCCAGACGCACCTCACCACGGTCGGTAAGTCGAGGACGCAATGACCGCAGCCCCAGCCGGCAGCGGTGGCACGCCGCCGCCGCAGCCGGATGGGACGGGCTCACACGTCCAATTGGCCGCCGAGCTGCGCCACCAGGGCCTCGAGCGCCTGGGCGAGGCCCGGCGTGCGATTGCTGCCATCGGCGGGGTCGAGGAGGCGGCGGCGCTCGCAGCCGCCGGGCTCGACAACCTGACGACATATCTGACGAAGCGCCCGGTCGTCGCCGTCATGGGCGAGATCAACTCGGGCAAGACGACCGTCGTCAACCTGCTTGCCGGGCTTTCCGTTCTGCCGACCGGGGTCATCGCCACGACGGCCGTTCCTGTGCGCCTGCGCCACGGTGCGGCACCCGTCGTGCTGCCGCATCCCGGAAGTCCCGACCTCAGGTCACTGCGTGGCATCGACGTCGAGTTGCCCGCGCCCCGGCTCGATGCCTTCGACATCTTCGACCTGCCGGCGAGCCGGGATTCGGATGTGCTCGTCCGGCGTGCCGATGCGCTCGTGTTCACGACACTCGCCACGCGAGCATGGACGGAAGGTGAGCGGCGGACGGTCGCCGAATTGCCGAGCCGTTTCGCCGGGCAGGCCCTGCTCGTGGCGACGCATGCCGATCTGTTGACGCCGGGCGAGCGGCAGCGCGTGCAGGAGCGGTTGCAGCGCGAGGCCGGCGGGCGGTTCGCAGGGATCGTCGTCGTCGATGCGCGTGAGCCGCAGGACGTTCTGGGCGTCGCCGGCGGCGATCCCGTGATGCCGGAGGCAGAGCCCGCCGATCTCGCATTCGTGGGCCGCGCGGAGCTGCTCGCGCGCTTCGACCGCATCGTGGTGGCGGTGGCGCAGCGCCGCGCGCGGCGGGTCGAGCGGGCGGTGCACCGCCTCGCGCGCCTGTCGCTCGGTGCGCTGTCGAGGCTGCCGGAAGGGCGGGACGCGCCGATGGCGGGGGATGCGGCGCCCGGAGCGCCGTTCGATCCTGCTGGCCAACTCGCCAGCGTGCTGCGTGAGCTAGCGGCGTCGAAGGCCAAGCTGGCGGCGCGCTGACTGCGCAAGGCGAGACCCGACGCCTGCCACTCGTGATGACACTCCACATCAGTGGCCGGCACGCCGGAATCCGGTGGATGCCGCATGGCGCTCGGCTGCCGGCAGGCGGGCGAATCTGAACATAACCTCCTGTGTGCCGTGACTGCCGGGCGTGCTGCCGCCGGCTCACCGGCTGGCTGCGAAGGCGGCCTCGGACACGGTCAATCCGCGGGAGGTATCATGGCCAACTATGCGACACACATCGCCGCCGGCACCGTCGTCTCGGGCGCACTCGCGACGCTGACCATGGCCGCAGACGTGATCGGTCCGCAAAGCCTTGTCGCAGTGACGCTGGCCGGCGTGCTCGGCTCCGTGCTGCCCGACATCGATCTGAAGGATTCACGCGCCAGCAGCGTCCTGTTCTCGGGCATCGGCGTGTTCGCCTCTTTCTGTGTGCTGTTCCTGTGCGCCCCGCACTTCTCCATCGTCGAGCTGTGGATCCTGTGGCTCGGCGCGCTCGTCTTTTTCCGCTACGGCCTGCACGCCATCTTCCACAGGTTCGCCGTGCATCGCGGCGTGTGGCATTCGGTTCTGGCGGGCCTGTTCGTCGCCGCGCTCACCGTGCTCACCTTCAAAGTGGTGCTCCGCCTCGAGGACGGTGTCGCCTGGCTGGGCGGGGCTTTCATGCTGATCGGCTACGTCGTGCACCTTGTCCTCGACGAGGTCTACTCGGTCGATTTCCTCGGCAACCGGATCAAGTCGTCGTTCGGGACGGCGCTGAAGCTCTACGACGGGGCGCGGCCGGCGACGAGCGGGGCCATGATGGGTGCGACCGTCGCACTGTTCCTGCTGCTGCCCTCGCCGCAGGCGTTCATCGACGGGATCGGCTCGCGCGATCTGTGGGCCGGAATCAATCAGCGGCTTCTGCCGCGCGACAAATGGTTCGGCGGACTGGCCGCCGACTCGGCCGGTGCCCTCGACCCGGAGCGCGCGGTGTTGCCGACGTCTGCCGATGACGGGGCAGCGCAGGGCATCATCACCGGGTCGATACCGGCGGTCGGACGAGATCAATAGCGGGGCGTGCGCCTCGGATCGGCCTTTCGATCGCCAGTTCGGCGGCGCCTCGCGAACCCTGGAAGCGCTGGCGATGACGGCAGATCCTGCCGCGGACGTCACGCGCCGGGCTGCGGCGTGAGGGCAAGCCCGTCCAGATACGTCTCGATGAGATCGTGGACGAGGCTGCCGGCCGCGTCTGGCGTGACATTGGCCAGTTTGTCGGCGGTCGAGAGCGACGCGATGCCGTGCACACTCGCCCACAAGACCCGCGCCGCCTTCGCGCATACGCCAGGGTCGTGGCCGCGCACGATCGGCCGCAGCGCGGCTTCGAGTCGGCCCATCAGCCCATCGAGCTTGGTCATGAACCATTCGGGAATTGGTGTGTCCGGCGCCAGGTGGTGCTCGAACAGCAGGTTCCAGAGCCGAGGGTTCTCGTGGGTGAAGGCGAGGTACGCTTTGGCCAGATCGTGGACGTTCTGGCGCGGCTCGACCGATGGCGGCACGGCCCGCAAGCGCTCGTCGAGCGCATCGAGGAGCCTGCCCTCCAGGGTCAGCAGGACGTCGTCGAGGTTGCGGAACGCATTATAGAGCGTGCCCGGAGAATATTCGATCTTGCGGGCAATCTCGCGCGCCGAGACAGCCGCAAAACCGCCCTCGAGTACGAGTTCGGTCGCCGCTGTCAGGATCAGTTCACGCAACTCTTCGGCAGTGTGCTCCGACCGCCTGCCCATTCCAATCCAATTGCCCCCGTTTCCTGGCGCCACCTGTCAGGAAAGCATAGGCTCATTGCCGGGATATAGGCAAGGTACGCGGAATGCCAAAAGATCTCGTGGGCCAGAATGCCTGTTTTCGCCCATTCCAAGCCATTCTGAACGTTGTAAATCAATTCGTGTGCGCAGCATTTAATTGGGGGAGCGGCCTTCCCGCCACTCCCCCGTGCATCGGCAGCTTGCGATCAGTTGCAGGTCACGACGCAGTTGTTGCCCTCGAAGTCGACGCAGGCGTGGCGCGGGCTGTGTGTCGAGCCGTCGTGCCACGTCGCATCCGAGAAGGCCCAGCTTGCGAATGACAGCACCTCGTACTGATAGGTCGCCTTGACGACGATGACGCTGCCACCCTGGCCGACGAGACCGGCGGGCAGGCTGTAGGTCGTGCAGCGCGCGCGGTCCTGTGACACTGATCCGTTATCGTAAGTGTAGGACGGGGCGTAGAGCTTGGTCTGCGTCCCGTCGGTGCCGAAGCCCATCACGGGGAAAATCTCGAGACGGAGCGAAGAGGGGTCGTAGGGGGCCATGACATGCTCGATGGCGCGCGTCATGCCGGCGATGGTCGTTGCGGGATTGCTGCCGAGGTTCTTCTCGCGCGAGATGAGATCGCCGATCATCGAAGAGACCGTGCTGAGGCGGCGATCCATGTTGATGGCCCGCGACATTTCGATGGCGCCGACCAGCATCAGAAGAATGACCGGCGCGATGAGCGCGAACTCGACGGCGGCGATGCCGCGGACACACGCCTTGAATGCGGAAAGCCGGCGGGACAGCGGAGGCGAAACACGTAGCGTCATGGTCGGGCCTTTCGGGCGTGGTTGAACTCGGACCGGACTGTCACCCTGACGGAAGGGCTGATTGCCCGGCCTTTCGCGCGGCTTTTACTGGCACGGCTCGGTGCGGAAGGTGGTTGCGGCCTGGAGCACGGAGGACCCATTCGGCAGGTCGCCCATGTTGAAGACGCTGAAGGCCTGCGGCATGTCCCACTCGTAGCAGGCAGTCAGAATGACGACCTCGCCCGCGCCGCCGGCGTAGTTCGACATCAGTTCCCCGTCAGAGCCGGTGCTCGTCGTCATGACGCCGCTGCCGTTGACGCAGCCCTGTGGCGAGATGGTGCTCCAGTCGGCCGACTTCTGTACGAGGATGCGCAGCTTCGCTTTGTCGATCATGCCGCTCGCCTCGGCGTGCACCATGTCCTTGAACTGCGCGACCGTGACGTTGTTCTTCTGCACCTGGCAGGTGCGGATCTTGCGGCCGGCGACGTCGACGGCGTTCTCGAGCGAGTTCGTCGTGAAGTGATGAAGGCTCGCCATGATGATGCCGAACACGAACATGAAGAACGGCAACGCAACGAGGCCGAACTCGATGGCGGTCGTGCCGCGACGGTCGCCGCGCCAACGGCGCGCGAGGCCGATGAAAGCGCCGACCGGCCGGTTCCGGCTCGATTGCAACTGATCCGACATGACGCCAACCCCTGATGATGCACTTTAGCTAGCGCCGATCTTGGGTCGGGAAAGTGAATCGAACCTTGCTTTGAAAAGTAAACAGCGGCCCTGGTAAAATGCCGAGAAAAAAGTCGTTCTAGTTTTCGTTCAAATGCAAACTATCTCGCATCGGCCGAGCTTGTGGGGCGCGCTGGGGCGCGCCGCGCCGCACCGTGCGGGACTGTCGCTTACTGGGCGTTGGCGCCGGCCGGGTCGGAGGTGCTGTCGGAGAAGCTCGTCTTGGCGCGCGCGTGCTTGGAGATGAGCTCGAAGTAACCCGACTCGTCGCCGATGGTGATCGTCGGCGTGCAGTTGGGCGAGCAGGTGTAGGACTGGCGCTGGCTGCCCTTGTGCAGATTGACGACGCGCGCATCGTCGCGCTGGACGATGACGCGCTGGTCCTGAATGACGTTTTTGTCGGCGTCGAGCGCGATGATGTTCGTCACGCCAAACGTCTTGCCGGTGACGACGAGCAGATTGTTGCCCTGGACGGTGACATCGGCGATCGAGGGATTGCCGATAATGACCTCGCTCACGGGGCGCGGCATGCGCAGGAGCTGCGATTGGTCGTAGCGAACAATGAGATCGGCCGCGACAGCCGCTGTCGGCGCCGGCGTGACGCATACGCCTGCCAGTAGAATAATGCCGGCGATCTGGCGCGCCAGCGCGGCAGCCAGGCCGGTGGTAGCTTTCGAATGGTCGGGGCGCATGGCGGACGTCTCCTCGCTCACGTTTGCCCGCATTAGGCCAGCAATTGGTGAATGAACTGCAAACGCGCGCGTCGTCGTGAGGCAGGGGCTGGTCGCGGCCCATTGGGCTGTCGGGTGAGGCGCCTCGTCGACACGGGTCGCGCGCTGCTTTCGAGGCAGTCTCGGCAGGTGTCCGGGCGTTGGGTCGGACAGTGAATGGGGCTTGATGCGACTGACTTCACCAAGCGCGTTCGGATGGAATGGCAAGTCATGACGGCGGTGTAATCGACCAGTAACGCTGTTCTTGCGCCTGTGTCGATGTATGACTTGCTCTGATGTGCTGATTTTGCTTGCCGGATGCTGTAAAACATCGGCTTTCTCCGACAATTTTAGGCAATAATGCTTATCCTCTTCATGATTAGCAGAGTAGTAAGCCGGCGACATCTTCGCCGTTTAACTTCGCTTTAATTCGCCGGGCGTAGCTTCCTCCTCAGTCCAGACGGCACCGAGCGGGTCGCCGCCGGACTCGAGAGTGAAGAGCACAACGAGTTGGGAGAGTAGTCATGACGAAGTTCGCAGTTTCGTTCCTCAAGGACGAGTCGGGCGCCACGGCCATCGAGTACGGCCTCATCGCCGCCATCATCGGCGTTGGCATCATCGCCAGCCTCCAGACCCTTTCGGGCGCCCTCCAGGCCCTGTTCGACACCGACATCGTCGGC